>NZ_JBBCQO010000006.1:0-260315 GCF_037149875.1 Pantoea sp. USHLN256
TGAATTTCTTCACTCCCTGCTGAGCCGCCTGCGTTGCCGCTTTGCCGTCTCAGTGGTGGCGCATTATAGGGAGTTATTCGGAGGTGACAAGGGTTTATTGCAAAAAAATGACTAAGCGCCTCTTTTTTAAACGAACGCGTTAAAAACAGACATATCTCGCCGATTTAACAGTCAAATTCGCCGCTTCATCGACACAAATCAGCGCCATCACCTCAAACACCAATGCTATTCTGTTAAACCAAACGCAATTTACTTTGTTGCAGGCTGACAATTATTCGAGAAGGACTTTCAATGATTCGCTCCGCGCGCAGTATGGCCGGCTTGCCCTGGATCGCCGCCATGGCGTTTTTCATGCAGGCACTCGATGCCACCATCCTTAATACCGCGCTTCCCGCTATTGCCGTCAGTCTCGAACGATCTCCTCTTGCCATGCAATCGACTGTCATCAGTTACACGCTTACGGTAGCGATGCTGATCCCGGTAAGTGGCTGGCTGGCCGATCGCTACGGCACACGCAAAGTTTTTATCATTGCCGTCTCTCTGTTTACGCTGGGTTCACTGGCTTGTGCCTTATCCGGCTCGTTGAGCATGTTGGTGATATCTCGCGTAGTACAGGGGATTGGCGGAGCGATGATGATGCCCGTCGCGCGTTTAGCACTTCTGCGCGCATATCCCCGCAGTGAACTGCTGCCCGTTTTAAACTTCGTCACCATGCCAGGTTTAGTGGGACCGATTCTTGGCCCGATGCTTGGCGGCCTGCTGGTAACTTACGCCAGCTGGCACTGGATATTCCTGATCAACATTCCCATCGGTATCGCGGGCATCTTTTATGCGCGCAAATATATGCCGGACTTTACGACGCCGAAACGCCGCTTTGATTTTTTAGGTTTCCTGCTGTTTGGCTTAGGCCTGGTGCTGATTTCTGTCGGCATTGAACTGTTTGGCGAGCGTGTTGTGCTGCCGTGGCAAGCGTTATTGGTGCTGTTTAGCGGCGTCGCGTTACTTCTTCTTTATATAGTGCATGCACGGCGCCATCCGGCACCGCTGATCAATTTACCGATGTTTAAAACCCGTACCTTTTCGGTCGGCATCATTGGCAACATTGCCTCGCGTCTGGGAACCGGCTGTATTCCGTTCCTGATGCCGTTGATGTTACAGGTAGGCTTTGGTTATCCCGCACTGATTGCCGGTTGTATGATGGGACCGACGGCGATTGGCGCGCTGCTGGCGAAATCGACGGTGACGCAGGTGCTACGCCGCTTCGGCTATCGTCATACGCTGGTTGGTATCACCATTATTATCGGCATGCTGATTGCCACCTTCTCACTGCAATCGCCGGGCGGCAGCGTAGTCATGTTGCTGGCGGCACTGTTGATTCTGGGGATGGCGATGTCGACGCAGTTCACCGCGATGAATACCATCACGCTAGCGGATTTAAATGATGAGAACGCCAGCGGCGGGAACAGTGTGCTGGCGGTAACGCAGCAGCTGTCGATCAGCTTTGGTGTGGCGGTGAGCGCCGCGGTACTGCGTTTCTATCAGGATGTCGAGGCGACAACCGTCGCGCAATTCCACGCCACCTTCCTGACAATGGGCGTCGTCACCGTGTTGTCAGCTTTCACCTTCATGATGTTACGTCCGGGCGATGGCCGAAATCTCATCGCCAACCGCGAGAAAAAGAAGAAAGCCGCTTAAACCGAACCGCGCTCCACCAGCTCCGGCGTCAGCACCAGCGTTTGCTGACTGGCGTCGGGATCGCTCATACGATGAATCAAGGTATCAATCGCCAGTTCGCCGAGCTCATCTTTCGGTTGATGGATGGTGCTAAGCGGCGGCGTCAGGTAACGCGCCAGCTCGATGTTGTCATAGCCCATCACCGCAATATCCTGCGGCACACGCAAGCCGGCCTGGAACAAAGCGTGATAGACGCCAACCGCCATAGCATCGTTACTGGTAAACACCGCTTCAGGCAACGCATCTAACGCCAGCAGCTGGTTCATCGCATTGAAACCGCCCTGAAACTCGAAATCGCCATCGACGACGTAGCCCGGCGGCACCGACAATCCGCTGTTGGCCATCGCTTTATGGAAACCTTCCAGACGCAAACGCGCCGGGGTTTTATCCTGCGGTCCCGCAATACAGGCAATACGCGTGTAGCCGCGATCGATCAGATGCTGAGTGGCCAGCTCGCCGCCCAGCAGCGCGTTATCCTGAATAATGTCACCGCGCCCTTCAAACGGCGCCCAGTCCATCATCACCATTGGCACCGACGGATAACGATTGAGGATCTCCGCCGACGGCAGATGGGTTTCGGTACACATCATCAGCAAACCATCGACACGCTTTTGCATCAACGTTTCGAGGCTGCGATTCATGCGTTCTTCATCGCCTTCGGTATTGCACAGAATCAGGCTATAGCCGCGTTCGTAGCAGCTATTCTCCACGCCACGCACCACTTCGGAATAGAACGGGTTACTGCTGGCGGTCAGCAGCATGCCAATGGTGCGCGTTTGCTTGAGCTTCAGGCTGCGCGCCAGCGCGGACGGCGCATAGTTGAGTTCGCGAATCGCCTGATCCACCTTTTCCCGCACCTGCTCGCTGACAAAGCGATT
The DNA here is from genome assembly GCF_037149875.1 of Pantoea sp. USHLN256. NCBI lineage: Bacteria > Pseudomonadati > Pseudomonadota > Gammaproteobacteria > Enterobacterales > Erwiniaceae > Pantoea > Pantoea sp. USHLN256. The sequence continues at coordinate 2,613 of NZ_JBBCQO010000006.1, forward strand.
GTTATTGATGACGTGAGAAACGGTGGAGGTAGAGACGCCCGCCAGGCGAGCGACATCTTTCATGGTAGCCAAGCGCTTAGCCCTGTTGTTGCAGGAAGGCGTCGATCTCAGTGCGCCACGGCACTGAGGGTTGAGCGCCCGGACGCGTCACCGCAATCGCGGCGGCGGCATGGGCGAAACGCACGGCATCATGCATCGCTACGCCTTCCAGACGCGCGGTGATAAACGCACCGTTAAAGGTATCGCCCGCAGCGATGGTATCGATGGCCTGCACGCTGAAGCCCGGAATACGCACGCCGTTTCCTTGTTCACTCAGCCACACGCCGCGACGGCCTAACGTGATTAACACGGTAGCAATACCTTTGGCATGCAATGCCTGCGCGGCACGCGCTGCGTCTTCATCGCTCTTTACCGCGATACCGGTGAGAATTTCTGCCTCAGTTTCATTTGGCGTGATGATGTCAATCAATCCGAGCAGCTCATCAGAGAGTTGTGTGGCCGGCGCGGGATTGAGAATCACCTGGGTATGCTGCTCACGGGCAATTTTCGCCGCTGCCAGTACGCTTTCCAGTGGCGATTCCAGCTGCATCAGCAACGCATCTGCATCGGCAATGACCTGCCGATGATGCGCAACGCGGGCAGGGGTCAGGGCCGCATTGGCGCCGGAATAAATACCGATATTATTTTCGCCTTCGCCATTGACGAAGATCATCGCCACTCCGGTGGCTTCATCCGCGACGATTTCGACCGGCGCAGTATCAATGCGGTCTTGCTGCAGCTGCTGACGAATGCGTGCGCCAATGTCATCGGCACCGACACAGGCAATAAATGCAATGTCAGCCCCTGCACGGCCAGCGGCTACTGCCTGATTGGCCCCTTTGCCGCCAAAGGCAATTTGATACTGTTTACCGATCACCGTTTCGCCCGGACGCGGAAAGTGGGCGAGGTTAAGGATGTGATCGGCATTGATGCTGCCGAGAACGGCCAGTTTTGCGCTTGTGGTCATTGGGATTCATCCAGAAAGATGCGCCACCAGGACGGTGGCGCGTTGCCCTGCTTTTCTTTATTTATTATTTGGTCACCAGCTTCAGGTCAACCGGGTTCACCGACTGCACCTTCTCACCTTTCAATACTTTATCGGCAGTCTGCACGCCAATCACGCCAATCTTATCTGGCATCTGTGCCACAGTGGCGGTCAGCTTACCCGATTCTACCGCCTTCACACCGTCAGCGGTGCCATCGAAGCCCACCACCAGCACGTCAGTTTTCCCGGCAGTTTGCAGCGCACGCAGCGCGCCCAACGCCATTTCGTCGTTCTGAGCAAAAACAGCCTGTACATCCGGATGTCCCTGCAGCAGGTTCTGCATCACGTTCAAACCTTTGGTACGGTCAAAGTCAGCAGGCTGGCTCGCCAGAATATTGAATTTGTGCGCATCAGCCGCCTGTTTGAAGCCTTCGCCACGCTCGCGCGCTGCAGAAGTACCGGCAATACCCTGCAGTTCAATGATTTTCGCGCCTTCGCCCAGCTTTTTGGCGATGAAGTCACCGGCCATTTTGCCGCCGAAGCGGTTGTCAGAAGCAACGTGACTCACCACGGTACCTTGTGCAGCAACACGGTCCAGGGTGATCACCGGAATGTTCGCCTGGTTCGCCATCTTAACGGCGTTGCCCACTGCATCAGAATCGGTTGGGTTGATCAGCAGCAGCTTGGTGCCGCGTACGGTCAGATCCTGCACGTTCGCCAGCTCTTTCGCCGGGTTGTTCTGCGAATCCAGCACTACAAGGTTATAACCCAGTTGATCAGCTTCTTTCTGTGCGCCGTCTTTCAGTGACACAAAGAACGGATTATTCAGGGTTGAAACCACCAGAGCAATGGTGTCCTTAGCCATCGCGCCAGCACTGAGGGTGGCGCCAAGAATGACGGCCAATGCAGTTAACTTTTTCATTTTTAAATCCTGTGTGAAGGTCAGAGTTATTTACTGCTTTTGTTATCCACCAGCACCGCTAGCAGAATGACAACGGCTTTAACAATCATTTGGTAGTAAGACGATACGCCCATCAGATTCAGGCCGTTATTCAGGAAACCGAGGATTAACGCACCAATCAGCGTGCCCATAATGCGACCTTTACCGCCCGCCAGGCTGGTACCGCCCAGCACCACCGCAGCAATGGCATCCAGTTCATAACCGGTACCTGCCGTGGGTTGTGCAGAAGAAAGGCGCGCCACTTCGATGGTGCCCGCCAATGCCGCCAGCAGGCCGCACAGCGAATAGACGATGATTTTGACGCGGTTAACGCTGATACCGGATAAACGTGTAGCCGCTTCGTTACCGCCCAGCGCATAGATGTAACGTCCGAGGCGCGTGTGATGCAGCATGTACCACGCCAGTGCGAACACCACCGCCATCAGCCATACCGGTGTAGGAATGCCCAATGGACGGCCGATGCCGAACCAGCCGAACAGATCGGCGTTATCGTTAAAACCGGTGTTGATTGGGCTACCGTTGGTATAAACCATGGTGACACCGCGCAGTAGCAGCATCATTACCAGCGTAGCGATAAAAGCCTGCACCTTGCCGCGTGCGACAATCACGCCGGTAATAGCGCCAATTGCCGCGCCCAGCGCCAGCGAAGCCGCAACGGCTACCAGCGCATTCACTTCTAATCCGACGATTGACGCCGCGACGGCACCCGTCAGCGCCAGTAGCGATCCCACCGACAAATCAATGCCCGAGGTCAGAATCACCAGCGTCATCCCCACCGCCATAATGGCGTTGACCGATGTCTGCTGCAGGATATTGAACATGTTTGGCAGCGTGAAGAAATTCGGGCTCTGGCTGGCAACCACGGCGATCAGCACAATCAGCGCAATCAGGGATTTCTGCTCCAGCAGCCAGGCTTTGCTGAACCAACGACGGCTGGCGGGTAAGGTTTGGGTGCTCATACTACTAACTCCTCGCTGTGTTGCTTACCGACTGCCGCCGCCATCAGGGATTCCTGGGTAGCCTGCTCACGGGAAAATTCGCCACTCAGATGGCCTTCATGCATCACCACGATGCGATCGCTCATGCCCAGCACTTCCGGCATTTCTGACGACACCAAAATGATGCTCAGCCCTTCGGCTTTAAACTGGTTAATTAACTGATAGATCTCTTTTTTCGCCCCGACATCGACGCCGCGTGTCGGCTCATCAAGAATCAGCACATCGGGGCGCGTCATCAGACCGCGCGCAATCGCTACTTTTTGCTGATTACCACCAGACAGCAGGCCAATCGGCTGCTCCATTGAGGGGGTTTTGACGTTGAACAGGCGGATAAAATCGCCCACCGCCAGCTGCTCGTCACTGTGTCGGAGATTGCCCGCGCCGGTGCTGAAATAGCGCAGCGCGGTCAGCGACATGTTCTCTTTCACCGACATACCGAGCACCAGGCCATCGCGCTTGCGGTCTTCAGAGATATAAACGATGCCGTTTGCTAAGCCATCCTGCGGTGAGCGGGTCATAATCTCGCGGCCATTCAGCGTCACTTTGCCTTTGCTGCGCGGAAGAGCGCCATACAGCACTTTCATCAATTCGGTCCGGCCCGCACCCATCAGGCCGGACACGCCAAGGATTTCCCCTTTGCGCAGCGTAAAGCTGACATCATCGACGCCCGGCCCGCTCAGGTTTTCTACTTTTAAGCGGATCTCACCCGGCTGTTGATCGATGCGCGGATATTGATCTTCCAGCTTGCGGCCGACCATCATCTCGATCAGGCTCTCTTCACTCAGATCGCTGACCGCACGCTCGGCGATAAACTGCCCATCACGGAACACGGTGACGTCATCGCAAATCTCGAAGATCTCTTTCATGCGGTGCGAGATATAGACGATGCCGCAGCCCTGCGCTTTCAGTTCATTAATCACGCGGAACAACGACAGCGTTTCGGTATCGGTAAGCGCATCGGTCGGTTCATCCATAATGATGACTTTCGACTCGAAGCTGAGCACTTTGGCGATCTCGACCATCTGCTGATCGCCAATCGACAAATCGCCCACCAGCTTGTGGCTGCTGAAACGCAGATTGAGGCGCTTTAACAGCGCATCCGCCGCGGCGTACATCTTTTTCCATTCGATACGGCCAAAGCGGTTAACAAATTCACGGCCAAGGAAAATATTCTCGGCAACAGTCAGTTGTGGAATCAGGTTCAGTTCCTGATGGATGATGCCAATGCCCGCTTCCTGAGACGCTTTTGGGCCAGAGAACGCCACATCCTTACCTAGCCACTGCATGGAACCGGCGTCCATGCTGTAAATGCCGGTCAGCACTTTCATCATGGTGGATTTACCGGCACCGTTTTCACCCACCAGCGCCATGACGCGGCCAGGATAGACGGCAAGCGAGGCGCCATTCAGCGCTTTCACGCCAGGAAACGACTTTTCAATCCCTTTGAGTTGCAATAGCGGTTGCATAACGGCCTCAGAAGGTCACGCCAGCGCTCAGGATGACATTCGCATACGGAGAACACTCTCCGCTGCGAATGACCGCCTGACTACGCTGCGTTTGTTGTTTGAATTGTTCATGGCTGGTGTAACGGATGGTGATGACATTCCCCTGGTGCCGTTGCAAGGCTTCGAGCACGGCGAGCAGTGCGCTGTGGAGCTGCGGATTATGCTGCTTAATCTCCTCCGCCATCAGGGCGCTTTCGACCTGCATCTCCTGCGTGATAACGTCGACCACCTGTAAAAATTCGGGCGTACCCGGCGTTAACGCCAGATCGATGCGCTGTGGACCGGCCGGAATCGGCAAGCCTGCATCTGCAATCGTCAGCGTATCGGTGTGCCCCAGGCGGGCAATCACATGAGAGACTTCAGCGTTTAACAAGCGACCTTTTTTCATTTCTTCCACTCCACAGCGAAACGTTTCGCTGATCGGGAGTGTATAAAATGCGCGCGGCAACTCAATGACGGCATCACGGAAATGTGATCGCCATCGAAACGTTTCGCTTGTACCAGAGAGAATTTGAGTTTGGTGGGATTGCGGAGCCGCTTACACGGCCCCGGGGAGGAAATTATGGCAGTTTACGCACCTGTTTCACGTCCAGTTCGATGGAGTTGAAATCTTTATCCAGTTCACCGGTCAGTTCTACCTGATCCTTCGGTGAGATGGTTAAACCGTTCCAGCGCTTATGATCGATTTCGACCTTCATGGTGCCAGTGGCATCACGGAACTGATAATCCTCATCACCAATTTGCTTCTCTAGCGTACCGCGCACGGTAATCCAGCTATCGTCTTTCATCTCTTCGGCCTGTTTCACCGTAACAACACTGGTGTTATCAGCTTTGAAACCACCAGACTTAACCTGCGCCGTTGGTGCATTCGGATCAACAAAGCCACCTTGCTGGGCGGCAAGTACCGGCGTAGCGGCCAGCGCGATAACGGCTAATAGAGCTGCAGACTTTTTCATAAATGACCTCTTTTTCATCAATGTGTCGGATTACGGGAGCTATTTCACCACAAGGTTCTTAACAGGATCTTAAGAAAACGCATTGCGCGTACATTCATGAAAAATAGTCTATTTGCCGCGATTTTCGCTGTACAAGAGCGATTGTGCTTCGTATAACTCCGTTTAACAGAAGGAGACGTAATGCGCATTTTACTGATTGAAGATGACACGCTGATTGGTGACGGATTAAAAGTCGGGCTCACCAAACTCGGCTTCAGCGTGGACTGGTTTGTCTCCGGCGAAAGCGGGTTTCAGGCGTTAACAGCGGCCCCCTGGGATGCAGTGGTGCTGGATTTGTCGCTGCCCGAGCGCGACGGTCTGGATATCCTGCGCCAATGGCGCCAGCAAGGACACGATGTGCCAGTTCTGATCCTTACCGCGCGTGATGCGCTCGATCAGCGTGTGCAGGGATTGCAGCTCGGCGCCGACGATTACCTGTGCAAGCCGTTTGCGCTGACAGAAGTGGCGGCGCGCTTGCAGGCGCTGATCCGTCGTCGTCATGGGCAACTGCAGCCCGAACTCAAACACGGCAAGGTGGTGATGGCGCCCGGCAGCCACAGCGTAATGTGCGATGGCGAAGCCGTCAGCCTGAAGAGCCGTGAACTGGCGCTGCTGGAGCTGTTTCTGCGCAACCCAGGCCGCGTGCTGACGCGCAGTCAGCTGGAAGAAAAACTGTATAGCTGGGATGAGGATATCTCCAGCAATGCGGTGGAAGTGCACATTCATCATCTGCGTAAAAAACTCGGCAGCCAGTTTATTCGCACCGTGCATGGCGTGGGCTATACGCTGGGAGCGGCGGAATGAGTCTGTTTCTGCGCCTCGCCATCGGCTTTGTGCTGCTGATTCTGTTATGCGGCGGACTTGCCGGCCTCAGCGCATGGCATCAAACCCGCGATACGGTGAATGAGCTGTTTGATACCCAGCAGATGCTATTTGCTAAACGCCTGATAGCGCTCGATCCCACCTCGCTGCAGGACGTTACGCTGCCCAAAACCAAAGCGATATTGCGCCATCATCGTGGCGATCAGGATGATGATGCCCTGGCGTTTGCCATTTTCAGCGCCGAGGGACAACCGCTCTTAAACGATGGTGAAAACGGTCGCGATCTGCAGTTTGATCATCAGCGCGATGGCTTTGTCGATGGCCGCCTGCGCGGCGATAAAGACAGCTGGCGCTTAGTGTGGCTCACCTCTGCCGATAAACGTTATCGCGTGGTGGTTGGTCAGGAGTGGGAGTATCGCGAGGATATGACGCGCGATCTAGCGCTGAGTAGCTTGTTGCCATGGCTGATTGCCATGCCCTTTATGCTGCTGTTTTTGCTGGCGCTGGTGTGGTTTGAACTGCGTCCGTTGAAACGTCTGACGGTTTCACTGCATCAACGTGCGCCGGATGACGCCACGCCATTGCCGGAAGCCCGCTTGCCTAAAGAGGTAAAACCGCTGGTGGTGGCGCTCAACGGATTGTTTAGTCGCATGGCACATCTGGTGCAGCGCGAACGTCGCTTCACCTCCGATGCCGCCCATGAACTGCGTAGTCCGCTGGCGGCGCTGCGCGTACAGAGCGAAGTGATTCAGCTGGCCGATGATGATGAAGCGATGCGCAAACGCGCCATTCAGCAGTTGGATAGCGGTATTGTGCGCGCCACCCGGCTGGTGGATCAGCTGCTGACACTTTCACGCGTGGAAGCAGACGATCTGCGCAGCGAATTTCAACCGGTCGCGCTGGCGCCGCTGCTGCAAAATCTATTGGCGGAACATTTCCCACAGGCGGAACAGCAGCATACCGATTTAGCATTTACCAGCCATGCTGAACCGGTGATGAACGGTCATCCGCTGCTGCTGGGTTTGATGGTGCGCAACCTGCTGGATAACGCGCTGCGCTATTCACCGGCGGGAAGTACCATCGATGTGCAGCTCAATGCTCGCGCCATTACCGTTGATGATAACGGACCTGGCGTCAGCGAAGAGCAACTGGCAAGGCTAGGGGAACGCTTTTGGCGACCGCCAGGGCAGACACAAACCGGGAGCGGATTGGGGCTTTCCATCGTGAAGAATATTGCCCAGCTGCACGGCATTCGATTGCAGTTCAGCCAGCGCGCCAGCGGAGGATTGCGCGTCACCTTAAGCTGGTGACGCGCACAGCGTTAAATCTCGACTTGGGTTCCCAGTTCGATCACGCGATTGGGTGGGATTTCAAACTGATCCGGCGCGCGCAGCGCATTGCGTTGCAGCGCCAGGAACAACTTGCCACGCAGCCGCAGATACCACGGACGATCGCCGATAATCAGCGATTCATGCGACATGAAGAATGACGTCTCCATCATGCGGCAATTCAGCCCTTCAAGGCCGCAGCGATGGAAAATCTCCTCAACGTTCGGCGTTTCACGCCAGCCGTAGCTCGCTACCACGCGCCAGAACGTCGGCGACAGCTGCTCAATCGTCACACGACGTACGTTGTGCACGTAAGGTGCATCTTCAGTACGCAGCGTCAGTAGCACCACGCGCTCATGCAACACTTTGTTGTGTTTAAGGTTATGCAACATGGCAAACGGAATCACGTTAAGCGCACGCGACATATATACCGCGGTACCGGGTACGCGCACCGGCGGCGATTTCTCCAGCGAAGCAATCATCGCTTCCAGAGAGTTACCGTGCTCATGCATACGACGCAGCAGGCGGAAACGCTCGCTTTTCCAGGTGGTCATAATGATGAACATCATCAATGCCAGCGTTAGCGGCAGCCAACCGCCAGAGAATACTTTGATCAGGTTGGCGGAGAACAGCGACACATCGATACACAACATGGCGATCAGAATCAGCACCACCAGATAGCGGTTCCAGTGCCAGTTTTGAATCGCCACCGTAGAGCAAAGAATCGCGGTCAGCACCATGGTGCCCGTTACCGCAATGCCGTAAGCCGCGGCCAGATTGCTGGAGTGCTCGAAGCCGACAATCACAATCACCACCGAGAAGTAGAGCAGCCAGTTGATCACCGGGATATAAATCTGCCCTGACTCTTCCTCAGAGGTGTGCACAATACGCATCGGCGGCAAATAGCCAAGGCGCACGGCCTGACGCGTTAACGAGAACACACCGGAAATCACCGCCTGCGAGGCTATCACCGTGGCTAAGGTCGCCAGAATTAACATCGGGATCAGCATCCAGTCCGGCGCGAGCAGGAAGAACGGATTTTTAATCGCTTCCGGATGTTTGAGCAGCAGCGCACCCTGACCGAAGTAGTTGAGCACCAGCGATGGCAGCACCACGATGAACCAGGCGAGTCGAATCGGAAATTTGCCGAAGTGGCCCATGTCAGCATACAGCGCTTCTACGCCAGTAATCGCCAGCACCACCGCGCCCAGCGCGAAGAAAGAGACCGTTTTATATTCGATAAAGAAGTGCAGCGCCCAGTACGGATTCATCGCGTGCAGCACGTCGGGATTACTGATGATACTGCGCGCGCCTAATACCGCCAGAACCAGAAACCACAGCAGCATCACCGGTGCGAACAGTTTTCCGACAATGCCAGTACCGTGCTTCTGGATAACAAACAGCAGGGTCAAAACGGCGATCGCCAATGGCACGATATAGGCATCCAGACTTGGGGCTGCAATTTCCAGCCCCTCAATCGCCGAAAGCACCGAGACTGCTGGGGTAATCACCACTTCGCCATAGAAGAAGCTGCCGCCAATCAGGCCCATGATCACCAGTATCGCGGTGGCTCTGGCGCCGGTATGGCGGCCAGCCAGCGACATCAGCGTCAAAATCCCGCCTTCACCCGCGTTATCGGCGCGCATCACGTAGCTGATGTATTTAAGCGACACCACCAGAATCAGCAGCCAGAAGATCAGCGACAGGAAGCCAAAAACCGCTTCACGCTCAACGCCAAAACCAAACTGACCAGAGAGACATTCACGCAGTGTATAGAGCGGGCTGGTGCCGATATCGCCATACACCACGCCAATGGCCGCCAGTGTGACTGCCCCAAGGGACTGTTTCTTATCCGAGCTCATAAGTTGTCTTTTGTTGGAGCCGATGAGGCACTTGCCCACCGCTCAAGCCATCAAAAAGCGCACAGTATGCACATATTCCCAAAAAAACCTACTCTTACAAAGTGTCACCATCGCGTCGGTGACGCGGTTTTTCGCCGAAAATCGGGTAAAAAAAGCGTTGGAAGCGGCGAGTTATCTCGCATCAACCTTCTGAAACAAAAAAGCTGACGGCTATCAACGCAATCGCGCATGATAATCAGTAGAGTATTGCGCTCGCCAGACTATGACGGCACCAGGATCAAAAGGATAATGATGTGATTATGGCTCAACCCCATCTTTTGGCAGAAAGAATTTCTCGCCTGAGCAACGCGCTGGAAAAAGGGCTGTATGAACGCCATCACGCGATCCGCCTCTGTCTGCTGGCTGCGCTGAGCGGCGAAAGCGTGTTTTTGCTCGGGCCGCCCGGCATCGCTAAGAGCCTGATAGCCCGCCGCCTGAAATACGCCTTCCAACACGCCCGCGCTTTTGAATACCTGATGACCCGTTTTTCCACCCCCGAAGAGGTGTTTGGCCCGCTGTCGATTCAGGCGCTGAAAGATGAAGGGCGTTATCAACGTCTCACCAAAGGCTACCTGCCGGATGCCGAAATTGTTTTCCTCGACGAAATCTGGAAAGCCGGCCCGGCGATTCTGAATACCTTGCTCACCGCCATCAACGAACGCCGCTTCCGTAACGGCGACAGTGAAGAAAAAATCCCGATGCGTCTGCTGGTTACCGCCTCCAACGAACTGCCGGAAGCCGATAGCGGACTGGAAGCGCTGTACGATCGCATGTTGATTCGTCTGTGGCTGGATAACGTGCATGAAAAGCAGAATTTCCGCAGCATGCTCACCCACCAGCAGGACGAAAACGACAACCCAGTCGCAGAAGCGTTGCGCATCAGCGATGAAGAGTATGAGCAGTGGCAGAAAGGCATCAGTCAGGTCAGCCTGCCCGACCACGTTTTCGAACTGATTTATCAGCTGCGTCAGCAGTTAGAAACGCTGCCGGATGCGCCGTACATCTCCGATCGCCGCTGGAAGAAAGCCATTCATCTGTTGCAGGCCAGCGCGTTCTATAGCGGCCGCGTGACCATCGCCCCTATCGACTTAATTCTGCTGAAAGATTGCCTGTGGCATGACGTGGCTTCGATGAAGCTGCTGGATCGCGAAATCGATACGCTAATGTCGCAACATGCATGGCAGCAGCAGGCGCTGCTACACAAGCTGCAACAGATCAAAAGCCGTCGCATGGCGCTGCAACAGCAGCAAAGCGTGGCGCAAGCGCTGACGCTAGAGAAACACAGCGGCATGTTCAGCCGCAAACCGCATTATGAATTACCCGCAGCCATTACTGATGAGCAACTGACATTGATGCTGCAACAGCCGCTAATGCTGCACGATATGCAGGTGACGCATATCCTGATTGGTCGCGAAGCGCTGGAGCAGTGGCTGCTGAAAGGCGGCGAGATCCGCGGCAAGCTGAACGGTATTGGCTTTGGTCAGACGCTCGATCTGCTGGTGGATACACATCACTGTCTGACGCTGCGCGATGTCAGCCTGCAATCCACGCGACTGACGCTGCCGGGCGCCAGCAGCAGCAGCGAGATGCCGCAGGAGATCGTGGATGAATACGAAGCGCTCGAGACACAGCTGCGTGCGCAGCGCACGCTGTTTAGCCAGCATCAGCGCTGCCTGTTTATCAGTGACGATTGGCTAGCCCGCATTGAAACCAGCCTGCAGGATGTCGCGGAACAGCTGAAACAGGCGCGAAAATGATCTCACTGGAGACGCTGAGCACGCTGTTATCGATTGGCGAAACCGAGTTAATCGAAGAGCTGATTTTAGCGCTGCTCGCCTCGCCGCAACTGGCACTGTTCTTTGAGAAATTCCCGCGTTTGAAGCAAGCCATGATGCGCGATCTACCGCGCTGGCGCTCAGAGATCGCCGAGCAGATCAAAGTCACACCGGTGCCAGAAGCGCTGGCGCAGGAGTTTCAGCTGTTTCAACAGATGCAGCTGCTCAGCTCACACCATTTTACCCAACAGTTACCTCACATCATGACGCAGCTGAAAAGCCTGCCGTCGCCGTTCATCGAAGAAGCCAGCAAACTGCTGCTCAACGCCGAAAGCACCGAGCTCAGCAACGCACAACACACGTTGTTTCTGCAACGCTGGCGCCTCAGTCTGACGCTGCAAACGCTGACGCTGAATGAAACCATCCTGGAAGAACAACGCGAACGTTTAATGGCCGAGTTGCAGCAGCGCATGGCGATCAGCGGTCAACTGGCACCCATTCTCACCGATGATGATGAAGCCGCCGCCGGACGCCTGTGGGATTTGAGCAAAGCGCCGCTGCAGCACGGCGATTACGAACTGATTGTGCAGTACGGCGACTTCCTTGCTCAGCAGCCGGAGCTGATGAAGCTGGCACAGCAGCTGGGGCGCAGTAGCGAAGCCAAATCGGTACCTTCGCAGGATGCGCCGCTGGAGGCGTTTCACCAACTGGTGCGTGAACCGGATAACGTGCCGGAAGAGGTCAGCGGCATTCATCAGAGCGATGATGTGCTGCGGCTGTTGCCACCTGAGCTGGCGGCACTGAGCATCAGCGAGTTAGAGCTGGAGTTTTATCGGCGCTTAGTGGAAAAACGCTTGCTGACCTACCGTTTGCAGGGCGATGCGTGGCATGAAAAAGTCACCATGAGTCCGGTCAGCCACCAACAGCACGAAGAGCAGCCGCGCGGCCCGTTTATCGTCTGCGTGGATACCTCCGGTTCGATGGGCGGTTTCAACGAACGCTGTGCCAAAGCCTTTTGCCTGGCGCTGCTGAAAGTGGCACTGGCGGATAAGCGCCGCTGCTACATCATGCTGTTCGCCCATGAAGTCATCGGCTATGAACTCACTTCTGATAACGGTATTGAGCAGGCGATACGTTTCCTCAGCCAGCGTTTTCGCGGTGGCACCGATCTGGCGGCCTGTCTTGCGGCAGTCGTAAAACGGATGGAAGGCAGTGCGTGGCAGGAAGCGGATGCGGTGATCGTGTCAGATTTTATAGCCCAGCGTTTACCCGACGATATCGTCAACACCATTAAGCAGCGTCAGCGCCAATATCAACAGCGCTTCCATGCGGTAGCCATGTCGCTGCACGGTAAGCCCGGCATTCTTCGCATCTTTGATCACATCTGGCGCTTCGATACCGGGTTGAAAAGTCGCCTGTTGCGCCGCTGGCAGCGCTAAGTCATCTGGCAGAAATGCTAATTTGCTATAGTGATAAGTTCGCACACTAAGCAAATGGAGCACCTTGTGACCACCGCCCAACTTCCCGCACCGACCCGCACGCTGCGACTCTCCGGCAAAAATAGCGAACAAAAAAGAGCCGAACTGCTGACGTACTTCACCCAAACCTGGGAACTGTATGAAAGCCTGTTTGATTGCCTGGCCGACGAGCGCGCCTGGTTTAACAAAGCCATTTCGCTGCGCCATCCGCTGATCTTCTACTTTGGCCATACCGCCACCTTCTACATCAATAAACTCATGGCCGGCCGCTATCTCGACCAACGCGTTGACGATCGTATTGAAGCGATGATGGCGATCGGCGTGGATGAGATGAGCTGGGACGATCTCAACGATAGCCATTACGACTGGCCGACCATCAATGAAGTACGCGACTATCGCGGCAAAGTAAAAAGCCTGGTCAGCGAGTTCATTCGCACCATGCCGCTGGAGCTGCCCATCGATTGGCAAAGCCCAGCGTGGGTGGTTTTGATGGGGATCGAGCACGAACGTATTCATCTGGAAACCTCCAGCGTGCTGATGCGCCAGTTGCCAATTGAATGGGTAAAAGCGCAGCCGCACTGGCCAGTTTGCCCGCAGGCGCGTCACGATCGTCAATCTGTGCCAGCCAATTCGCTAATCGCTATGCCCGGTGGCCGTGTGCAGCAGGGTAAAACTGACGACACTTACGGTTGGGATAACGAATATGGTAGCCAGCAGACGGAACTGAAGCCGTTTAAGGCCAGCAAAATGCTGGTGAGCAATGCCGAGTTTTATCGCTTTATCGCGGCGGGTGGTTATAACGACCCGCGCTGGTGGGATGATGAAGGTTGGGGCTGGCGCGAATTTTCCGGCGCGCAGATGCCGACGTTTTGGGTTGGTAATGAAAAGCTGCCCGATCAGCTTAAACTGCGTTTGCTGGCTGAAGAAGTCGCGATGCCGTGGGATTGGCCTGCGGAGGTGAACCAGCTGGAAGCCGCCGCGTTCTGCCGCTGGCTGGCTGAAGAGACAGGTAAATCCGTTCAGTTGCCGTGCGAAGCTGAGTGGGCGCAGCTGCGTGAGCAGGTAAGCGGCGATCAGCCGGATTGGACGGAGGCGCCAGGCAATATCAATCTGGCATATTGGGCTTCATCCAGCCCGGTTGACCGTTTTGCGCAGGGGGAGTTTTACGACATCGTCGGTAATGTCTGGCAGTGGACCACCACGCCGACCAACGGTTTCGAAGGCTTTAAAGTGCACCCGCTGTATGACGATTTCTCCACGCCGACCTTTGATGGCAAACATGCGCTGATCAAAGGCGGCAGCTGGATTTCCACCGGCAATGAAGCACTCAAATCCGCACGCTACGCTTTCCGCCGTCACTTCTTCCAGCATGCCGGTTTCCGCTATGTGGTCTCATCTCATGAAGAAACCATGGCGCTCAATCCCTATGAAACGGACAGCATGGTGTCGCAGTATCTGGATTTCCAGTACGGACCGAACTACTACGATGTCCCCAATTACGCTGCTGCGCTGGTGGAAAAATTGCTGCCGCACTGCAGTGCGCGCGGTGAAGCGCTGGATATCGGCTGTGCCACCGGACGCGCCAGTTTTGAACTGGCGCGCTATTTCGATGCGGTCACCGGCATGGATTACTCGGCGCGCTTTATTGATGTGGCGCTGCAGCTGACCTCCGGTGAAGATTTCCGCTATGTGGTACCTGAAGAAGGCGAGCTGGTGGAGTATCGCCAGGTGCGACTGAAAGAGTTTGGCCTTGAGGCCGAGCAGGCGCAGCGCATTCAATTTATTCAGGGCGATGCCTGTAACCTGAAGCCGCAGCCGGAACGTTACGATCTGGTACTGGCTTCCAACCTGATTGACCGTTTGCGTCAGCCAAAGCGTTTCCTACAGGATATAACGCCGATGATCCGTTCCGGCGGTCTGCTGGTGCTGTCATCGCCCTATACCTGGCTGGAAGATTTCACCCCGAAGGAGAACTGGCTGGGCGGTATTCGCGAAAATGGCGAAGCGTTAACCACCTATCAGGCACTGCAGCGCGAACTGCGTGGCGCGTTTGAAGAAGTGGCACCGCCGCAGGATGTGCCGTTCGTCATACGCGAGACGGCACGCAAGTTTCAGCATACTCAGGCACAAGTGACCTTCTGGCGTAAGCGCTAAAAAGCATGCAGACAACGGGATACCCGTTGTCTGCACCTTGCCTGCACCGCTAATTTGCTGCACATTCTCCTTTATTCATAGAAGAAGAACTCAACGAGGATGGACAATGGCGGAACACCTTCAGCTGGATAACCTGGACCGCGGCATTCTGAATGCGCTGCTGCAAAATGCGCGCACCGCCTACGCCGAGCTCGCCAAACAGTTCAATGTGAGCCCGGGCACCATTCATGTTCGCGTGGAGAAGATGCGGCAGGCGGGCATTATTTTAGGCACGCGCGTGGAGATCGATCCCCGTCAACTCGGCTTCGATGTGTGCTGTTTTATCGGCATTATCCTGAAAAGCGCGCGTGACTATCCTGCGGCACTCAGCAAACTGGAAGCGCTGGATGAAGTTGTAGAAGCCTGGTATACCACCGGTCATTACAGCATCTTTATCAAAGTGATGTGCCGATCGATCGATGCCTTGCAACAGGTGTTGATCAACAAGATCCAGACTATTGATGAAATTCAGTCCACCGAAACCCTGATCTCACTGCAAAACCCGATCATGCGCACCATCAAGCCGTAATTCCTTCCTACTCTGTGCACAACCTTATCCCGGGCAGATCGCGCGTCTAGCGCGACTTGCCGCCTGATGCTTTCTACTATTAACCCTGTTTTCCACAGGTGGATCACCGCTTGATCACAGCGTACAATGCTCGCCTTTAGTGCGGGAGAGCATCATGGCCGATATTACGTTAATCAGTGGAAGTACCCTTGGCAGCGCCGAATATGTTGCTGAACATCTGGAAGAAAAACTGCAGGAAGCGGGCTTCTCAACCGAGGTGCTGCATGGCCCTGAGCTGGACGAGCTGCCACAGCAGGGTATCTGGCTGATCGTTACCTCTACGCACGGCGCTGGCGAACTGCCTGACAACTTGCTTCCTTTATATGAAGCATTGCAGGAGACGCAACCTGACCTTTCCGGCCTACGTTATGGCGCTGTGGGCATCGGCAACCATGAATACGATCTTTTCTGCGGCGCGATTAAGCTGCTAGAAGAGCAGTTGAACCAGTTGGGTGCCAAACGCATTGGCGATCGCCTTGAGATCGACGTTTTAGAGCATGAGATCCCGGAAGACGCGGCTGAAGTGTGGGTCGCCACATGGAAAACACAGATTTAAAACGATCTTAGCCGGCTGGGGATCGGGAAAAAGAGACGATCCCCAGTTTATTACGCTGTTTTTTCGCGTTTATCGTGCGATCACTTGTGGATAACATAGCCTGTTTCATGCGTATAACCAGTAGTTATCCAAAGAACAACCATTGATTCATTTTTAGCCTGTGCATAAGTCGCCATTTTGATCCCAGCTTATACGGATCAGGATCACCGATCATTCACAGCAAACGATCCTCTCTAATCACTTGTTTAATCTTTGCTTTTCGGGGTTATCAACAGCCTGGTGCGATCCTAATAGTAGATCTAACAGAGAGATCATATAAAAGATCTAAAGATCCTTTATTTAAAACCTCAGGATCCCGCGACTTTCGCAGCCGACATAATTTCAGTAGAATCCACCGCCCAGGGCAACAATCCCTGTCCGAACACTAACGAGGACCACTTCATGTTTTATCCAGATCCTTTTGACGTCATCGTAATCGGTGGTGGTCATGCGGGCACAGAGGCCGCGATGGCCGCCGCCCGAATGGGTCAGCAAACCCTGTTACTCACCCATAACATTGATACGCTTGGACAAATGTCCTGTAATCCGGCGATCGGTGGCATCGGGAAAGGACATCTGGTGAAGGAAGTGGATGCCTTAGGCGGTTTGATGGCCACGGCAATTGACCAGGCTGGCATTCAGTTTAGGATACTAAACGCCAGCAAAGGCCCAGCCGTTCGCGCTACTCGTGCTCAGGCTGACCGCGTGCTGTATCGCCAGGCGGTACGCACTGCGCTGGAGAACCAGCCCAACCTGATGATCTTCCAGCAGGCAGTTGACGATCTGATTGTGGAAAACGATCGCGTCGTCGGTGCTGTGACGCAGATGGGCTTGAAATTCCGCGCCAAAACCGTGGTACTAACCGTCGGGACGTTCCTTGATGGCAAAATCCATATTGGCCTGGATAACTACAGCGGTGGTCGAGCGGGCGATCCGCCATCAATTCCATTGGCGAAGCGTCTGCGTGCACTGCCGTTGCGTGTAAATCGCTTGAAAACCGGTACGCCACCGCGTATCGATGCTCGCTCGATTGATTTTTCAGTACTGACTCCGCAGCACGGTGATACTCCGATGCCGGTGTTCTCGTTCATGGGTAAGGCTTCACAGCATCCGCAACAGGTGCCGTGCTGGATCACCTACACCAACGAGCAGACGCATGACGTGATCCGTAACAACCTCGATCGTAGTCCGATGTACGCCGGGATCATCGAAGGGATTGGTCCACGTTACTGTCCTTCGATTGAAGATAAAGTTATGCGCTTTGCCGATCGTAACGCGCATCAGATCTTCCTGGAGCCGGAAGGCCTTACCAGCAACGAGATCTACCCGAATGGCATCTCCACCAGCCTGCCGTTTGACGTACAGATGCAGATCGTGCGTTCCATGAAAGGATTGGAAAACGCGAAGATCATCCGTCCGGGTTATGCCATTGAGTATGATTTCTTCGATCCTCGCGATCTGAAGCCGACGCTGGAAAGCAAATTTATCCACGGCCTGTTCTTTGCCGGTCAGATCAACGGCACCACCGGCTACGAAGAAGCGGCGGCGCAAGGTTTGCTGGCAGGGCTGAATGCAGCACGTTCCTCTGCAGACAAAGAGGGCTGGGCACCACGTCGCGATCAGGCCTATCTCGGTGTGTTGGTTGACGATCTCTGTACCTTAGGTACCAAAGAGCCATACCGCATGTTCACATCGCGCGCGGAATACCGCTTGATGCTGCGTGAAGATAACGCCGATCTGCGTCTGACTGAAGCGGGTCGTGAACTCGGCCTGGTTGATGATGATCGCTGGGCGCGCTACAACCAGAAACTGGAAGCGATTGAGCAAGAGCGTCAACGCCTGCGCGATCTGTGGGTGCATCCGAAATCGGATAACGTGGCTGAAGTCAACGCCGTGATCAGCGCCCCGCTGACTAAAGAAGCCAGCGGCGAAGATCTGCTGCGTCGTCCAGAGATGACTTACCCACTGCTGACGTCGCTCGCCAGCTACGGTCCGGCACTGCTTGATGAGCAAGCCGCTGAGCAGGTGGAGATTCAGGTGAAGTACGAAGGTTACATCGCGCGCCAGCAAGAAGAGATTGATCGCCAGCAGCGCAATGAAAATACCTTGTTGCCTGTGGAGCTCGATTATCGTCAGGTGAATGGCCTGTCGAATGAAGTGATCGCTAAGCTTAACGATCACAAACCCACCTCCATCGGCCAGGCTTCACGTATTTCGGGTATCACACCGGCGGCAATTTCAATTCTGCTGATTTACCTGAAGAAACAGGGCCTGCTGCGTAAAAGCGCCTGATAGACTTTGGGGCGAGGCAACTCGCCCCCGTTAATGGAATTCTCGTTGTGATCAACAAACTCTCCTCGCTGCTGAAAGCGGCAAACATTTCCCTTACCGATCAACAAAAACAGCAGTTGGTAGGCTATGTTGAATTGCTGCATAAGTGGAATAAAGCCTACAACCTGACTTCGGTGCGCGATCCACAGCAGATGCTGGTGCGTCATATTCTCGATAGCGTGGTGGTTGAGCCGCATCTGCAGGGCGAACGCTTTATTGATGTTGGCACAGGGCCGGGTCTGCCGGGTATTCCGCTGGCCATCGTGCGTCCTCAGTCGCATTTCACCTTGCTGGATAGCCTCGGCAAACGCGTGCGTTTTCTGCGCCAGGTACAGCATGAGTTAGGACTTACTAACGTCACGCCGGTGCAGAGCCGCGTTGAAGAGTTCCCATCTGAACCACCGTTTGACGGCGTTATCAGCCGTGCATTTGCTTCGCTGGAAGACATGTTGAACTGGTGTCATCATTTGCCGGGCCGCGAAGGCCGCTTTTATGCCTTAAAAGGTGTGCGTCCGGATGATGAGATTTCCGCGTTGCCTGCTGGCTTTGTGGTAGAAAAAATTCAGCCGTTACGGGTACCCGAATTAGATGGTGAACGTCATCTGGTGGTGATTTCCCGGCAATAGCCTTTAAAACGGTATGGATATAAGCCCGTTCATGCCGTTTGTCTTAGCGAATGTGCTGAATGAAAAAGCAGCGATTGAACACTTTAAGATAATGGGTTTTATTTAGCAGGGCAGGGTGAGCGAGTTAACATCCTCGCCGGAAATTATCCGAAAAGTTCTGTTACATTTAACGATTAATTCACATTTCATTATCACTTAGATCACTTTATTGCGTGTATTTACCTGGCCGAATAATCACTGTTGAAAATATAACTCTGCAATAAATTGGCGTGCGTAATATCAATTTTACGTTTTTATTGCAGCACATGATGTCAATAGAGTGTTTTTATCGGAAATCCTGATTCAACACGTAAGTAATAATTTTAACCAAATGATAAGTAAGTGTTTTAACCCGTTTTTGAATCGAATGATTCTTGTCATAAACAAATTTTCTTAGTTATTCCTTGTTTATTATGTGATCTAAAGCACGCTTTAAAAGCAAGTTGAATGGGCGATTTCAGACTTTCAGCGAAGCATTGTCGGAAGTCGATGTTTTGAAAAAGAGTCCTTCAGAAAGAAATTTAAATAATTGTTCACCTTTTCGCTACTTACCGATTGAAATCGCAGGTGGCGCCCGTATAATTTGCACGGCTTTTGCTGCTTGACTCAAATGAGTAAAGGCAGTCTTATACGACACGCGACATACCCCGTTCGGGGCAGGAGAGTTCAGCGTCATGTCAGTGTCTCTTTACAGTGTGAAATTAGCCCGGGCCGTGCTGATCATTCAGCTGGTGACCTTTGTCATCATCGGTGCGCTCTTTACCCTGAAAGAGGTCACCTGGGGCGCCTCCGCTATCGCCGGTGGAGTGGCAGCCTGGCTGCCGAACGTGTTGTTTATGTTTTTAGCCTGGCGCCTGCAGGATCAAACGCCTGCGAAAGGCCGTGTTGCCTGGAGCTTCGCCCTCGGGGAAGTGTTTAAGGTGTTTACAACGGTCATTTTTCTCGCGGTGGCGTTGGGTGTGTTTGGAGCGGTCTTCTGGCCACTCGCAATCACGTGGTTATCGGTGCTGGTGGTGCAGATCGTCGCTCCGGCTGTAATTAACAACAAAGGGTAAGAGGCATCATGGCTGCTGGAGAAATCTCTACTCCGCAAGAATACATAGGTCACCATCTGAATAATCTTCAGTTGGACCTGCGTACTTTCGAGTTGGTGAATCCGCACGACGCTCCTGCGACGTTCTGGGTATTAAATATCGATTCCATGTTTTTCTCTGTGGTGCTGGGACTTATTTTCCTGGTGTTGTTCCGCAAAGTGGCCAAAAGCGCTACCAGCGGTGTTCCAGGGAAATTACAAGCGGCTATCGAACTGGTTGTCGGCTTCGTTGATAACAACGTGCGCGACATGTACCACGGTAAAAGCAAACTTATCGCCCCGCTGGCTCTGACGATTTTCGTCTGGGTCTTCCTGATGAACTTCATGGATCTGCTGCCTATCGATTTGCTGCCGTTTATCGGCGAGCACTATTTAGGCCTGCCGGCGCTGCGCGTCGTGCCGTCTGCAGACGTGAACATCACGCTGTCTATGGCGCTGGGCGTATTTATTTTGATTCTGTTCTACAGCATCAAAATGAAAGGCATTGGCGGCTTCACCAAAGAGTTGACGCTGCAGCCTTTTAATCACCCGATCTTCATCCCCATTAACCTGATTCTTGAAGGTGTTAGCCTGCTGTCCAAGCCTGTTTCACTGGGTCTGCGACTGTTCGGTAACATGTATGCGGGTGAGCTGATCTTTATCCTGATTGCCGGCTTGCTGCCGTGGTGGTCGCAGTGGTTGTTGAATGTGCCTTGGGCCATTTTCCACATCCTGATCATTTCGCTGCAGGCTTTCATTTTCATGGTCCTCACGATCGTCTATCTGTCGATGGCATCTGAAGAACATTGATTTTTTATCTCAACACTTAAGCTTTTAACTGAAACAAACTGGAGACTGTCATGGAAAACCTGAATATGGATCTGCTGTACATGGCTGCCGCTGTGATGATGGGCCTGGCGGCAATCGGTGCTGCGATCGGTATCGGCATCCTCGGAGGTAAATTCCTGGAAGGCGCCGCGCGTCAACCGGATCTGATCCCTCTGCTGCGTACGCAGTTCTTTGTTGTAATGGGTCTGGTGGATGCTATCCCGATGATCGCTGTAGGTCTGGGTCTCTACGTGATGTTTGCTGTCGCTTAAACCTGGTAGCCTTGTTCACTCATGGCACCTGGTGTGATGAGGGACGGATTCTGCCGTTTATCTCTGATAGCGGCAGAGCAAGTTAACTTAATAAGAGGCATTGTGCTGTGAACATTAATGCAACAATCCTCGGCCAGGCCATCGCGTTCATTCTGTTTGTCGCGTTCTGCATGAAGTACGTATGGCCGCCGATTATGGCTGCCATCGAGAAGCGCCAGAAAGAAATTGCTGAAGGCCTTGCTTCTGCTGAGCGCGCGAAGAAAGATTTAGATCTCGCGCAGGCCAATGCGACCGACCAGCTGAAAAAAGCCAAAGAAGACGCTCAGGTCATTATCGAGCAGGCGAACAAACGCCGTGCCCAGATTCTGGACGAAGCCAAAACTGAAGCTGAGACTGAACGTAACCGCATCGTGGCACAGGCGCAGGCAGAAATTGATGCCGAGCGTTCGCGTGCCCGTGAAGAGCTGCGTAAGCAAGTCGCGTTGCTGGCATTAGCTGGCGCCGAGAAAATCATCGAACGTTCCGTGGATGAAGCTGCTAACAGCGACATCGTTGATAAACTGGTCGCTGAACTGTAAGGAGGGAGGGGCTGATGTCTGATCTTATTACTGTAGCTCGCCCCTACGCCAAAGCAGCTTTTGACTTTGCTGTTGAGCATCAAAGCATCGATCGCTGGCAATCAATGCTGGCGTTTGCCGCAGAAGTGGCTCGCAACGAACAGATCGCAGATCTTCTTTCCGGTGCGCTTGCACCGGAAGCGTTATCTGCTTCTTTCATTGCAGTTTGTGGCGATCAACTTGATGAAAACGCCCAGAACCTGATTAAGGTGATGGCCGAAAACGGACGTTTGACAGCGCTTCCAGCGGTACTGGCTCAGTACATTCAACTGCGTGACGCTCATGAAGCGACAGCGGAAGTTGATGTGATTTCTGCCAGCACGCTGAGTGACAGTCAGCTGACTAAAATCAGCGCCGCGATGGAAAAACGTCTGTCACGTAAAGTTAAGCTGAATTGCAAAATTGATAAGTCTGTAATGGCAGGTGTGGTTATCCGTGCGGGTGACCTGGTCATTGATGGCAGCGTACGCGGCCGTCTTGATCGTCTGGCAGACGTCTTGCAGTCTTAAGGGGACTGGAGCATATGCAACTGAATTCCACCGAAATCAGCGAACTGATCAAGCAGCGCATTGCTCAGTTCAATGTCGTGAGTGAAGCTCACAACGAAGGTACTATTGTTTCTGTAAGTGACGGTATCATCCGCGTACACGGCCTGGCCGATGTTATGCAGGGTGAGATGATTGCCCTGCCGGGCAACCGTTACGCTATCGCACTGAACCTCGAGCGTGACTCGGTTGGTGCAGTAGTGATGGGCCCGTATGCTGACCTCGCGGAAGGCATGAAAGTTAAATGTACGGGTCGTATTTTAGAAGTTCCAGTTGGCCGCGGCCTGCTGGGTCGTGTGGTGAACACCCTGGGTGCACCGATCGACGGTAAAGGCGCAATCGAAAACGACGGCTTCTCGCCTGTTGAAGTGATTGCACCGGGCGTTATCGACCGTCAGTCAGTAGACCAGCCTGTTCAGACCGGTTACAAATCTGTCGATGCGATGATTCCAATCGGCCGTGGCCAGCGTGAGCTGATCATCGGTGACCGTCAGACCGGTAAAACCGCAATGGCAATCGACGCCATCATCAACCAGCGTGATTCAGGCATCAAGTGTGTCTATGTTGCGATTGGCCAGAAAGCGTCAACCATTTCTAACGTCGTACGCAAACTGGAAGAGCACGGCGCGCTGGCTAACACCATCGTCGTTGTCGCTTCTGCTTCTGAATCTGCAGCACTGCAGTACCTGTCACCGTACGCTGGTTGTGCGATGGGTGAGTACTTCCGTGACCGCGGTGAAGATGCACTGATCGTATACGATGACCTGTCTAAGCAGGCTGTTGCTTACCGTCAGATTTCTCTGCTGCTGCGCCGTCCACCAGGTCGTGAAGCTTTCCCTGGCGACGTGTTCTATCTCCACTCTCGTCTGCTGGAGCGTGCATCACGCGTTAGCGCTGACTACGTTGAGCGCTTCACCAACGGTGAAGTGAAAGGCCAGACCGGTTCATTGACCGCACTGCCAATCATCGAAACTCAGGCGGGTGACGTTTCCGCGTTCGTTCCGACCAACGTAATCTCGATTACCGATGGTCAGATCTTCCTGGAATCGAACCTGTTTAACTCCGGTATTCGTCCAGCCGTTAACCCGGGTATCTCTGTATCCCGTGTTGGTGGTGCTGCACAGACCAAGATCATCAAGAAACTGTCCGGTGGTATCCGTACCGCGCTGGCACAGTATCGTGAACTGGCTGCGTTCTCTCAGTTCGCTTCCGATCTGGACGATGCAACACGTAAACAGCTGAGCCACGGTCAGAAAGTGACCGAGCTGCTGAAACAGAAACAGTATGCGCCGATGTCAGTCGCGCAGCAGGGTCTGGTGCTGTTTGCTGCTGAGCGCGGCTATCTGAACGATGTTGACCTGGCGAAAGTCGGCAGCTTCGAAGCCGCTCTGCTGGCGTTCGCGGATCGCGATCACGCTGAGCTGATGGCTGAAATCAACCAAGCGGGTAACTTCAATAACGAAATCGAAGAGAAGCTGAAAGGCCTCCTCGAAACGTTTAAAGCAACCCAGTCCTGGTAATGTCTGGCGGCTTGTCTGAAAAGGCAGGCCGCAAGGCTTTGAGGAGAAGCTAATGGCCGGCGCAAAAGAAATACGTAGTAAGATCGGAAGCGTAAAAAATACGCAGAAGATCACCAAAGCGATGGAAATGGTCGCCGCCTCCAAAATGCGTAAAACGCAGGAACGCATGGCGGCCAGCCGTCCGTATGCAGATACCATGCGCAAAGTGATTGGTCACCTTGCTCTGGGTAATCTGGAATACAAGCACCCTTACCTGGATGAGCGTGACGTTAAGCGCGTCGGCTACCTGGTCGTTTCGACTGACCGCGGGCTTTGTGGTGGTTTGAACATTAACCTGTTCAAAAAATTGCTGGCAGATATGAAGGGCTGGGCTGATAAAGGTGTGCAGAGCGATCTGGCCGTTATTGGTTCTAAAGGCAATTCATTCTTCGGCTCTGTAGGTGGCAACATCGTGGCACAAGTCACCGGTATGGGCGATAAGCCTGCACTGTCTGATTTGATCGGCCCGGTAAAAGTGATGTTGCAGGCCTATGATGAAGGTCGCATCGACAAGCTGTATATCGTTGCCAACAAGTTTAATAACACCATGTCTCAGACTCCGACCATTACCCAACTGCTGCCGTTACCGCCAGCGGAAGGTGAAGAAGAGATGAAGGCGAAGACCTGGGATTACCTGTACGAACCCGATCCGAAAGCGCTGCTGGATACCCTGCTGCGCCGTTATGTCGAATCGCAGGTTTATCAGGGTGTGGTGGAAAACCTGGCCAGTGAGCAGGCCGCACGTATGGTTGCGATGAAAGCTGCAACCGATAACGGCGGAAACCTGATCAAAGAGCTGCAGTTGGTTTACAACAAAGCTCGTCAGGCCAGCATCACCCAGGAACTTACCGAGATCGTCTCGGGAGCCTCCGCGGTTTAACCAGGCATATATCCTGTCGCGCGAGCGCGGCTGGGTATTTTCGTATTAGGTAGAGGATTCAAGATGGCAGCTGGAAAGATTGTCCAGATTATCGGCGCCGTAGTTGACGTCGAATTCCCTCAGGACGCGGTACCGCAGGTATACAGCGCTCTCGAGGTGAAAAATGGTGATGCTCGTCTGGTGCTGGAAGTTCAGCAGCAGCTGGGTGGTGGCGTGGTTCGTACCATTGCCATGGGTACTTCTGACGGCCTGAAGCGCGGTCTGGAAGTTACCGACCTGAAAAAACCTATCCAGGTTCCGGTTGGTAAAGCAACCCTCGGCCGTATCATGAACGTATTGGGTGAGCCAATCGACATGAAAGGCGACCTGCAGAATGACGATGGCAGCGCATTAGAGGTTTCCTCTATTCACCGCGCAGCACCTTCATATGAAGATCAGTCTAACTCGCAGGAACTGCTGGAAACCGGCATCAAGGTTATCGACCTGATGTGTCCGTTCGCTAAGGGCGGTAAAGTCGGTCTGTTCGGTGGTGCGGGTGTAGGTAAAACCGTAAACATGATGGAGCTGATCCGTAACATCGCGGCTGAGCACTCAGGTTATTCGGTCTTTGCTGGTGTGGGTGAGCGTACTCGTGAGGGTAACGACTTCTACCACGAAATGACTGACTCCAACGTTATTGATAAAGTAGCGCTGGTGTATGGCCAGATGAACGAGCCGCCGGGTAACCGTCTGCGCGTAGCACTGACCGGTTTGACCATGGCGGAAAAATTCCGTGATGAAGGCCGTGACGTTCTGCTGTTCATCGACAACATCTATCGTTACACCCTGGCCGGTACTGAAGTATCAGCACTGTTGGGTCGTATGCCATCTGCGGTAGGTTATCAGCCGACGCTGGCAGAAGAGATGGGTGTGTTGCAGGAGCGTATTACCTCCACCAAGACCGGTTCAATCACCTCTGTACAGGCCGTTTACGTTCCTGCGGATGACTTGACTGACCCGTCACCAGCAACCACCTTTGCTCACTTAGACTCAACCGTTACGCTGAGCCGTCAGATCGCCTCTCTGGGTATCTACCCAGCCGTTGACCCGCTGGATTCTACCAGCCGTCAGCTGGATCCACTGATCGTGGGTCAGGAGCACTATGACGTTGCGCGTGGCGTGCAGTCTCTGCTGCAGCGTTACCAGGAACTGAAAGACATCATCGCCATCCTCGGTATGGACGAGCTGTCTGAAGAAGACAAACTGTTGGTGGCACGTGCGCGTAAGATTCAGCGCTTCCTGTCTCAGCCGTTCTTCGTTGCTGAAGTCTTCACCGGTTCTCCAGGTAAATACGTTACCCTGAAAGACACCATCCGTGGCTTCAAAGGCATCATGGAAGGCGAATTCGACCACCTGCCAGAGCAGGCGTTCTACATGGTCGGCGCTATCGAAGAAGCCGTAGAAAAAGCGAAGAAACTGTAATTTCGGTTTCCCAGGAGGAATGGTATGGCTATGACTTATCATCTGGACGTGGTCAGCGCGGAGCAACAAATGTTCTCCGGTCTGGTTCAGCGCATCCAGGTGTCAGGTAGCGAAGGTGAGCTGGGTATTCGTCCTGGCCACGCCCCGCTGCTGACAGCCATCAAGCCTGGTATGATTCACATCGTGAAACAGCACGGCGAAGAGGAGTATATCTACCTCTCTGGCGGCGTGCTGGAAGTACAACCTGGCAGCACCACCGTTCTGGCTGACACCGCGATTCGCGGTGAAGACCTTGACGAAGCGCGCGCGCAGGAAGCGAAACGTAAAGCGGAAGAGCACATGAACAGCAGCCACGGCGACGTGGACTATGCTCAGGCTTCTGCGGAGCTGGCGAAAGCCATCGCGAAACTGCGTGTTATCGAGCTGACCAAAAAAGCGATGTAATCAGGCTTTATGCGTCACGAAATGCCAGCCCTTTGGGCTGGCATTTTTTTTTGCCTGGCGTTTGCTGCAGCGCGATGACACCCGCTAATTTCGACCTGAGAAAAATGTAGTAATCTCAGGGTTAAACCTTACACTTTCGAAAGTTGAAGAGAATCAGGATAGTTATGTCTACGAACGCGATGAGTGTGGTGATCCTGGCCGCTGGCAAAGGCACCCGAATGTATTCCGACCTGCCTAAAGTTCTGCACACCCTTGCAGGAAAACCGATGGTCCAGCACGTGATTGATGCCGCAACAGGTTTGGGCGCACAGCAGATCCATCTGGTTTATGGCCATGGCGGTGATTTACTGCAATCAACATTGGCGGAGAACGCACTTAATTGGGTGTTGCAGGCAGAACAGCTCGGCACCGGCCATGCGATGCAGCAGGCGGCCCCTTTCTTTGCTGATGACGAAGATATCCTGATGTTGTACGGCGATGTGCCACTGATCTCGCAGGCCAGCTTGCAACGTCTGCGTGACGCTAAACCGGCTGGTGGCATTGGTTTACTCACCGTCGTTTTGGATAACCCCACCGGTTACGGCCGCATCGTGCGTGAAAACGGCACGGTGACTGGCATTATCGAGCAGAAAGACGCGTCGGCCGAACAGCTAAAAATCCAGGAAATCAACACTGGCATCCTGATTGCCAACGGCGGCGATCTCAAGCGCTGGCTGACGCAGCTCAACAACAACAATGCGCAGGGCGAATTCTATATCACCGATATCATCGCCATGGCGCATCGTGAAGGCCGGGTGATCAATGCGGTGCACCCGGCGCGTATCAGTGAAACCGATGGGGTAAATAATCGCCTGCAGCTGGCAACACTTGAGCGCGTTTATCAAAGCGAGCAGGCAGAAAGGCTGCTGCTGGCGGGTGTGATGCTGCGCGATCCGGCACGTTTCGATCTGCGCGGCTCGCTGCAGCATGGACGTGATGTTGAGATCGATACCAACGTGATCATCGAAGGCGAGGTCACGCTTGGCAACCGCGTCAAAATTGGCGCAGGCTGCATCATCAAAAACAGCGTGATTGCGGACGACTGTGAAATCAGCCCCTATTCGGTACTCGAAGATGCCACCTTAGCCGCTGCCTGTACGGTTGGACCTTTCGCGCGTCTGCGTCCGGGCAGCGAGTTGGCTGAAGCAGCCCACGTCGGCAACTTCGTTGAAATGAAGAAAGCCACGCTGGGTAAAGGCTCCAAAGCCGGTCATCTCTCCTACCTTGGCGATGCGGAAATTGGCGCGGGCGTGAATATCGGCGCCGGCACCATTACCTGCAATTACGATGGCGCCAACAAATCCAAAACCATCATCGGCGACAACGTGTTTATCGGTTCAGATACACAGCTGGTGGCACCTGTCAGCGTGGCGAGCGGCGCGACTATTGCCGCCGGCACCACCATAATGAAAGATGTGACAGCCGCTGACCTTGTCTATAACCGTAAAGAGCAGAATCAGAAGTCTGGCTGGCAGCGCCCGGTAAAGAAAAAATAAATTTTAAGGGCCGACAATGATCGGCCCATTAGCAGTGCCATAACTATATCCCCTTCTCTACAAGGCTCGGGGAACCGGCAACGCCGGAAATCAGGTCGTATGACAACGCAATGGCCAAAAGCCATGAAGTCAGGAAATTACTATGTGTGGAATTGTTGGTGCAGTAGCGCAGCGTGACATCGCAGAAATTCTGCTGGAAGGTTTGCGTCGTCTTGAGTATCGCGGTTATGACTCTGCCGGTCTGGCAGTGGTTGATCGACAGGGGCACATGACGCGCCTGCGTCGTCTGGGCAAAGTGCAAAATCTGGCGGAAGCGGCAGAACAACAGCCGCTGATTGGTGGCACCGGCATCGCGCACACGCGCTGGGCGACCCACGGTGAGCCGTCAGAGGCCAATGCGCATCCGCATGTTTCTGAGCACATCATCATCGTGCACAACGGCATCATTGAGAACCATGAGCCGCTGCGCGCCCAGTTGCTTGAGCGCGGCTATCACTTTGCCTCAGAAACCGACACTGAAGTGGTGGCGCATCTGGTGCATTGGGAGCAGAAGCAGGGCGGCACGTTGCGTGAAGTGGTATTGCGCGTGATCCCGCAACTGCGTGGCGCTTATGGCATGGTGATCATGGACAGCCGCGATCCATCGCTGCTGGTGGCGGCGCGTTCCGGTAGCCCGCTGGTGATTGGCCGTGGCGTGGGTGAAAACTTTATCGCTTCCGATCAACTGGCCTTACTGCCGGTGACGCGCCGCTTCGTTTATCTGGAAGAGGGCGATATCGCGGAGATCACCCGCCGCGAAATCACTATCATCGATCGTGAAGGCAAGCCCGCTAAGCGTGCTGAAATCGAATCGACCGCACAGTACGATGCCGGTGATAAAGGCATCTATCGTCACTACATGCAGAAAGAGATTTACGAGCAGCCAAATGCGATTAAAAACACCTTAACCGGGCGTTTTAATCACGGTGAAGTCGATCTCAGCGAGCTGGGCGCGGATGCCGAGAAGCTGCTGAGCCAGGTCGAACACATTCAGATCATTGCCTGCGGCACCTCATACAACTCCGGCATGGTGTCGCGCTACTGGTTTGAATCGCTGGCCAACCTGCCTTGTGATGTGGAGATCGCCTCCGAATTCCGCTATCGCAAATCCGCGGTACGCAAAAATAGCCTGCTGATCACGCTGTCACAATCGGGCGAAACCGCCGATACGCTGGCCGCGCTGCGTCTGTCGAAAGAGCTGGGTTATCTCGGTTCGCTGGCGATCTGTAACGTAGCTGGTTCATCGCTGGTGCGTGAGTCAGATTTGGCGCTGATGACCAAAGCCGGTACCGAAATTGGCGTTGCTTCGACCAAAGCCTTCACCACGCAGCTGGCGGTGTTGCTGATGTTGGTGGCGAAACTCGGTCGTCTGCACGGCATGAAAGCCGAAACCGAGCACGAAATTGTGCATGCGCTGCAGGCATTGCCAAGCCGTATCGAGCAGATGCTGGCGCAGGATAAAGTGATTGAAAGCCTGGCGGAGGGTTTCTCGGATAAACATCACGCGCTGTTCCTTGGGCGTGGCGATCAGTATCCCATCGCCATGGAAGGTGCGCTGAAGCTAAAAGAGATCTCCTATATCCACGCCGAAGCCTATGCGGCAGGCGAGCTGAAGCATGGCCCGCTGGCGTTGATTGATGCGGATATGCCGGTAATCGTGGTGGCGCCAAACAACGAACTGCTGGAAAAGCTGAAATCCAACATTGAAGAGGTACGCGCGCGCGGCGGTTTGCTGTATGTGTTTGCCGATCAGGATGCCGGTTTCAGCGACAGCGAGGGCATGAAAATCATCTCACTGCCACACGTAGAAGAGGTGATTGCACCGATCTTCTACACCGTGCCGTTACAGCTGCTTTCCTATCACGTAGCGCTAATTAAAGGCACCGATGTAGACCAGCCGCGTAACCTGGCAAAATCGGTTACCGTAGAGTAATCAGTCATCAGAGTGGGCCCGCAACGGGCCCGCTTCATCTCCGCGTACTGTCATATAACTGTCACATTTCGTACATTTCACTGTCATCAAACTGTCCTATTTTCCCTCCAGCAGCAATCACTAACTCCTACTAAAAAGGCATTGAGCCTGATTTTTTTAAATCCCCTGGAGGGAACATGACACTGATGCGTAGCACCGTAGCCCGAATCCTCGCCGCCACCTTCGCAGTAAGCGCGGTCTCTGCTTTTGCAGCAACCGATCTGACGGGCGCAGGCGGGACATTCCCGGCACCGGTTTATGCCAAGTGGGCAGCCGAGTATCAGCAAGCCACCGGTAGCAAAATCAACTATCAGGGTATTGGTTCTTCAGGCGGCGTGAAGCAAATCATCGCGAAAACCGTCGATTTCGGTGCGTCAGATGCGCCAATGAAAGAAGAAGATCTGCAGAAAAATGGCCTGTTCCAGTTCCCTACCGTCATCGGTGGTGTGGTGCTGGCGGTTAACATCCCAGGTGTGAAATCAGGTGAATTGACTCTCGACGGTAAAACCGTGGGTGATATCTACCTCGGCACCATCAAAAAGTGGAACGACCCGGCGATCACTAAACTGAACCCAGGCGTGAAACTGCCAGATTCCAACATTAACGTGGTCCGCCGCGCTGACGGTTCCGGTACTTCATTCGTCTTCACCAGCTACCTGGCGAAAGTGAACGAAGAGTGGAACAGCAAAATTGGTAAAGGTAACACCGTTAACTGGCCAACCGGTCTGGGCGGCAAGGGTAACGACGGCGTAGCCGCTTTCGTACAGCGTCTGCCGGGTTCGATTGGCTACGTAGAGTACGCTTACGCCAAGCAGAACAACCTGACCTACACCAAACTGGTTGATGCCGACGGTAAAGCGGTAGCACCAAGCGAAGAGAGCTTTGCTAACGCGGCGAAAGGCGCAGACTGGAGCAAAACCTTTGCTCAGGATCTGACCTTCCAGAAAGGCAACGATGCATGGCCAATCACCTCAACCACCTTCATCCTGATTTATAAAGATCAGGCTAACGCTGAGAAAGGTAGCGAAGTGCTGAAGTTCTTCGACTGGGCTTACAAAGGTGGCAGCAAAACCGCAACCGACCTGGATTATGCAGCGCTGCCAGAAAGCGTCGCTAACCAGATTCGTGCAGCGTGGAAAGCCAACATTAAAGATAGCTCCGGTAAAGCGCTGTACCAGTAACCGATTTACCTGGCCAGCCGAGACGGTTGGCCAACCCCAATGGGCGGCATGCGTGCTGCCCTGACATCCTCCTGAGAACAGAGAATTCTATGGCTGCCACTAAGCCGACGTTCAAAGCCCCCGGTAAACAAGGCGACATGATTTTCGGCGCGCTGGTTAAGCTGTCCGCGCTTATCGTGTTGCTGTTGATGGGTGGCATTATCGTCTCCCTGATTTTCTCCTCCTGGCCTAGCATCCAAAAATTTGGTTTCTCCTTCCTGTGGAATAAAACCTGGGATGCGCCGAACGAACAATTTGGTGCGCTGGTACCGATTTACGGCACCCTCGTCACCTCGATTATTGCCCTGATCATTGCCGTGCCGGTGAGCTTCGGCATTGCGCTGTTCCTGACGGAACTGGCGCCGGGCTGGCTGCGTCGCCCGCTGGGCACCGCCATTGAGCTGCTGGCAGCGATCCCGAGCATTGTTTACGGCATGTGGGGCCTGTTTGTTTTTGCCCCGCTGTTCGCCGAATATTTCCAGACGCCGGTTGGCAATGTGATGTCGAATATCCCGATTGTCGGCACGCTGTTCTCTGGCCCGGCTTTTGGTATCGGTATCCTGGCGGCGGGCGTGATTCTCGCCATCATGATCATTCCGTACATCGCCTCGGTGATGCGTGACGTGTTTGAGCAGACGCCGGTAATGATGAAAGAGTCGGCTTACGGTATCGGCTGCACCACGTGGGAAGTGATCTGGCGCATCGTACTGCCGTTCACCAAAAACGGTGTGATCGGCGGCGTTATGCTCGGCCTGGGGCGCGCTTTGGGTGAAACCATGGCGGTAACCTTCATCATCGGCAACACCTACCAGCTCGACAGCCCATCGCTGTTTATGCCGGGCAACAGTATTACCTCCGCGCTGGCCAACGAATTTGCTGAAGCGGAATCCGGCGTGCACGTAGCGGCACTGATGGAGCTGGGTCTGATTCTGTTCGTGATTACCTTTATCGTGCTGGCGATCTCCAAACTGATGATCCTGCGACTGGCGAAGAGTGAAGGAGCCCGTTCATGACCGTTATTGAAGTGCAGGCTCGCGCTGAGCTGGAAGCATCGCGCCGCAAAATGCAGGCGTGGCGCAGTACCAAAAACAAAATTGCCCTGACGCTGTCGCTGCTGACCATGGCTTTCGGGCTGTTTTGGCTGGTGTGGATTCTGTTCACCACCGTAACGCGCGGTGTCGATGGTTTGAGCTGGTCGCTGTTTACCGAATCGACTCCGCCACCCAATACTGCCGGTGGTGGTTTGGCCAACGCCTTAGTCGGCAGTGGCTTACTGATTTTCTGGTCGACGATCATCGGAACGCCGCTCGGCATCATGGCCGGGATTTATCTGGCGGAATATGGCCGTAAACACTGGCTGGCAGAAGTGATTCGCTTCATCAACGATATCTTGCTGTCCGCACCCTCGATTGTGGTGGGTCTGTTCGTCTACACCATCGTGGTGGCGCAGATGCAGCACTTCTCCGGCTGGGCCGGCGTGGTGGCGCTGGCGCTGTTGCAGATACCGATTGTGATTCGTATCTCCGAGAACATGCTGCGTCTGGTGCCAGACAGCATGCGTGAAGCGGCTTATGCGCTGGGTACGCCGAAGTGGAAGATGATTTCAGCCATTACGCTGAAAGCCTCTGTTTCCGGCATCATCACCGGTGTGCTGTTGGCTGTAGCGCGTATCGCCGGTGAAACCGCTCCGCTGCTGTTCACTGCGCTGTCGAACCAGTTCTGGAGCACCGACATGATGCAGCCGATCGCGAACCTGCCGGTCACCATCTTTAAATTCGCCATGAGCCCGTTTGCCGAATGGCAAAGCCTGGCGTGGGCGGGTGTGCTGATTATTACAGTGTGCGTGCTGCTGCTGAACATTGCGGCGCGTGTGATTTTCGCCAAAGGCAAACACTAATTTCCCGGCGCGGCTTCGGCGGCGCTGCTTATGAGAGACGAGAATGAGTAACGTGACTTCATCAGCCGGTAAAATTCAGGTCCGTAATCTGAACTTCTATTACGGTAAGTTTCACGCGCTGAAAAACATCAACCTGGATATCACTAAAAACCAGGTCACCGCGTTTATCGGCCCATCAGGCTGCGGTAAATCCACGCTGCTGCGCACCTTCAACAAAATGTACTCGCTCTATCCCGAGCAGCGTGCAGAAGGTGACATCCTGCTGGATGGCGATAACATTCTGGCATCTAATCAGGATATCGCCCTGCTGCGCGCGCGTGTTGGCATGGTATTCCAGAAGCCGACGCCGTTCCCGATGTCGATTTACGACAACATCGCCTTCGGCGTACGTCTGTTTGAAAAGCTGTCGCGCGCCGATATGGACGAGCGCGTGCAGTGGGCGCTGACCAAAGCGGCGCTATGGAATGAAACCAAAGACAAGCTGCATCAGAGCGGTTACAGTCTTTCCGGCGGTCAGCAGCAGCGTTTGTGTATCGCTCGCGGTATCGCGATTCGTCCGGAAGTCCTGTTACTGGATGAGCCGTGTTCAGCGCTCGATCCCATCTCAACCGGCCGTATCGAAGAGCTGATCACCGAGCTGAAGCAGGATTACACCGTGGTAATCGTGACCCACAACATGCAGCAGGCCGCGCGTTGTTCTGATCACACCGCTTTTATGTATCTGGGCGAGCTGATTGAGTTTAGCGATACCGATACTTTGTTCACTAAGCCCGCACAGAAGCAGACCGAAGATTACATCACCGGTCGTTACGGCTGATTCAGGAGACGCACATGGATAATTTAAATCTGAACAAACACATCTCCGGTCAGTTTAATGCGGAGCTGGAGCACATTCGCACGCAAGTGATGATTATGGGCGGCATGGTTGAGAAGCAGCTGATGGATGCCATCACCGCGATGCATAACCAGGATGGCGAGCTGGCGCGTCACGTGATCGACGGCGACCAGAAGGTCAACATGATGGAAGTGGAGATTGATGAAGCCTGCGTGCGCATCATCGCCAAACGTCAGCCTACCGCCAGCGACTTGCGCCTGGTGATGGCGATCATCAAAACCATTTCAGAGCTGGAACGCATTGGCGATGTGGCGGAGAAAATCAGCCGCACCGCGCTGGAGAAATTCAGCCAGCAGCATCTGCCGCTGCTGGTAAGCCTCGAAGCGCTCGGTCATCACACCGTGCAGATGCTGCATGACGTGCTGGATGCGTTTGCGCGCATGGATCTCAACGAAGCCATCAAAATCTACCGTGAAGACAAGAAGGTAGATAAAGAGTATGAAGGCATCGTGCGTCAGCTGATGACCTATATGATGGAAGATCCGCGTACCATTCCCAGCGTGCTGACCGCGCTGTTCTGCGCGCGCGCCATCGAGCGTATCGGTGACCGCTGCCAGAACATCTGCGAAATTATTTTCTATTTCGTCAAAGGTCAGGATTTCCGTCATGTGGGCGGCGACAAGCTGGATGAACTGCTGTCGGGTGACGACGGTAGCAATAAACCCTCTTGATTATCGCTTCGGCGACCCGTTGCCACTGTGGCTAACGGGCCGCCTGCTTAAATTCTGCCTGTTCTCAACGATTCCCTCTCTTTATACTTGGCGCACTTTTTTCTGCAAGGTGCTGCCGCATGTCCTCCCCAACTCCTACAAAACAAGCCATAACGCCGGCGAAAGCCATGGTGGCTGCCATCAGCGGCTACGCGATGGACGGATTCGATCTGCTGATACTCGGCTTTATGCTGCCGGCGATCAGCGTCTCGCTGGCGCTCGACCCTTCTCAGGCGGGTTCCCTGGTGACCTGGACACTGATCGGTGCGGTGATCGGCGGCATTGTATTTGGTCATCTGAGCGATCGTTATGGCCGCATCCGTATTCTCACCATAACCATTTTGATGTTCTCGGTATTCACCGGTCTGTGCGCCGTGGCGCAGGGTTATTGGGACTTGCTGGCGTACCGTACGTTGGCAGGCGTGGGGTTGGGCGGCGAGTTCGGCATCGGCATGGCGCTGATTGCCGAAGCCTGGCCGAAAGAGAAGCGCAACCGCGCCTCGGCATGGGTTGGCATTGGCTGGCAGCTTGGTGTGCTGCTGGCGGCCTTTATCACGCCGCCGCTGCTGGGCGTGATTGGCTGGCGCGGCATGTTCCTCGTCGGGTTGCTGCCGGCGCTGGTCTCGTTTGTTATTCGTCGCAGCATGGGCGAGCCGGAAGGCTTTACCCGCCACGTTGAGAAAACGCCGCAGCTCTCTTTCGCTGCGCGTATTAAATTGCTGTTCGCCGATCGCGCGACCAGCAAAGCCAGTCTGGGGATATTCATCCTTTGCTCAGTGCAAAACTTTGGTTATTACGGGCTGATGATCTGGATGCCAAGCTATCTCTCCTCCAACTTCGGTTTCAGCCTGACCAAATCTGGCTTGTGGACCGCGGTGACGGTGGTGGGCATGACGTTCGGTATCTGGCTGTTTGGCGTACTGGCCGATCGCTTCGCGCGCTGGAAAATCTTCCTGCTGTACCAGTTCGGCGCGGTGGTGATGGTGGTGGTGTACGCACAGCTGCGCGATCCAACGGTGATGCTGTTTACTGGCGCGCTGATGGGGATGTTTGTGAACGGTATGATTGGCGGCTACGGCGCGCTGATTTCAGATACCTTCCCGCCGCAGGCACGTGCGACAGCACAAAACGTGTTGTTTAACCTTGGGCGTGGCGTGGGTGGTTTTGGTCCGCTGGTGATTGGTTTGCTGGCCACCAACATCTCTTTCACCGCCGCGATTACGCTGCTGGCGCTGATTTATCTGCTAGATATCGTTGCCACGCTGTTCCTGCTGCCGAAGAAGCAGAGCAACGAGGATTCGCTGGGGGCGATTGGCTGATTTGGATTGTGCTGGCTGTCCTTTCTTCGGTGCGTGCTGGCTGCCCCCCACCTCAGTCCTCCCCCACGAGTGGGGGAGGATGATGCTGCTATAGGGTAGTTGGGGAGTTGCATGTGGCAGCGTCTCCTTCCCCCACTCGTGGGGGAAGGCCGGGATGGGGGATAGCCAGCACCTATCCCACCAAATCCCAGCCGCGTGCGCGCCACAGATCCGGCAACTGCGCCATATCATCAAAGCGCGTCACCAGCGGATGATCTAACTCGGGATTGTGCGCATCGGCGCAGTAGTAAAACACCGGAATCCCGGCGGCGATTCCCGCACGTGCGCCCGCCTCTGAATCATCTACCAGAATGCATTGCTCAATCGGCACCTGCATCTGCTCGGCCGCGTGATACATCAGCTCCGGATCGGGCTTCCAGTGGTTAATGTCATAACCGCTGTACAATTTCCCCTCCAGATACGGCAGCATGCCGGTTAATCCCAGCGAATGTTGCATCTTCTTTACCGTGCCGTTCGAAACCACGCACATTGGCACTTTTACGCGCTCCACCAGCGCTTTGGCACCGTCAATCGGCTTTAAATCGAGATCGAACAGTCGCGCCACTTCGGCGCGATAGGCGGTTTCCACCTCTTCAAGCGGCAACTCAACCTGATGTTCTGCCGCCACGTCGCGGATGATGTCGTAGAGCTTCACCCCTTTATATTGCTCAAACATCTGCTGCAGCGAGAGCTCAATACCGTAGCGGGCAAAGGTGTTGACGTAAGATTGCGTACAGATTACTTCGCTGTCGACCAGCGTGCCGTCGCAATCAAAAAAAATACATTCAACCGACATCGCACATCATCCTTTTGTTAAACAATAAGCTGACACTCTAGCGTACTGAGCGCAGAAAGCGACCCTGAGCAACCGGTTGCGAATAATCAGTGTTTTGCCGCGCCAAACTCTATACGATACGCGGCGATAAATTTTTTCATCGGAATAGTGAAATGAATAATCAGGGTCTTTTGCAGCGCATCTTCAAACTGCAGGAACACGGCACCACCGTGCGTACAGAAGTGATCGCCGGGTGCACCACTTTCCTGACGATGGTCTACATCGTCTTTGTTAACCCGCAAATTCTTGGCGTGGCGGGCATGGATACCCAGGCTGTCTTTGTGACTACCTGCTTAATTGCCGCGTTCGGTAGCATCCTGATGGGGCTGGTGGCGAACCTGCCGGTGGCATTGGCGCCGGCGATGGGCCTCAATGCCTTCTTCGCCTTTGTGGTGGTCGGTGCAATGGGCTACTCGTGGCAGATTGGCATGGGTGCGATTTTCTGGGGCGCATTGGGTCTACTGATCCTCACGCTGCTGCGCGTGCGTTACTGGATGATTGCGAATATTCCGCTGAGCCTGCGCGTGGGCATCACCGCCGGTATTGGCCTGTTTATCGCCATGATGGGGCTTAAAAATGCCGGCATCATCGTGCCGAACGCCGATACTATCGTTGCCGTCGGCAATCTGACCTCACACAGCGTGCTGCTCGGTGCGCTTGGCTTCTTTATCATCGCTATTCTGGCTTCGCGTAACATTCATGCGGCGGTGCTGGTGTCGATTGTGGTGACCACCGCGCTAGGCCTGATAATTGGCGATGTGAAATTCAGCGGCGTGTTTGCGGCGCCGCCTGCTATCACCTCCGTAGTGGGCCAGGTCGATATCAAAGGCGCGTTCAACATTGGTATGGCCGGTGTGATCTTCTCCTTTATGTTGGTTAACCTGTTCGACTCATCCGGCACGTTGATTGGCGTGACGGATAAAGCCGGACTGACCGATGAGAAAGGCACTTTCCCGCGCATGAAGCAGGCGCTGTATGTCGATAGCTTTAGTTCCGTCACCGGTTCACTGATCGGCACCTCTTCAGTTACCGCTTATATTGAAAGTTCGTCCGGCGTGGCGATCGGCGGACGTACTGGCTTGATGGCGGTGATTACCGGGATTCTTTTCCTGCTGGTGATGTTCCTGTCACCGCTGGCCGCGATGGTGCCATCCTATGCGGCGGCGGGTGCGCTGATTTACGTTGGCGTGCTGATGACGGCATCGCTATCTCGCGTGCAGTGGGACGACCTCACCGAAGCGGTTCCGGCGTTTGTCACTGCCGCAATGATGCCTTTTAGCTTCTCGATCACCGAAGGCATCGCGCTGGGCTTTATCTCTTACTGCGTGATGAAGGTAGGTACCGGCCGCTGGCGTGAAATCAGCCCATGCGTGGTGGTGGTTGCTCTGCTGTTCGTGCTGAAAATCGTCTTTATCGACGCCCACTAAACCAATAAAGGCCGCGACTGCGGCCTTTAATACTATGGATGCCCCATCTCATGCGGTGTGACCAAGCTGGTCAGGCGCAAGGTGCGCGGCCCCATGTTGGGTTTGCTCATCTCGACATCGCGCAGCGATTGCCATTGCTGCGCGCCATCAATCTCCCACAGGCGTAAGCGTTCGGTGCCTGGCGACAGCGCACACGACCACACCAGTGTAGGTTCGGCATCACATACCGCCTGAATATCGGGAAACACGGTAGAGCGCAGTCGGCCAGCTGCGGGATGCAAACGCAGGGAATCAATGCCGCTATCAGATTCGCCGGTGAGCTTAAGAATGCTTTGGCGCAGCGTCCAGATTTGCGTCAGCGCTTCCATGAAATCCTGCTGCGCGTTGATCCAGGCTTTTTCGCCGGAGGAGAGATCCTGCGTCAGCATCTCCTGAGTTTGACGGCTGTGGGCGCGCACAATTTCCATATCCAGCCCAGCGCGTCCGCCTTCTTCCGCCAGCAGCACGCCAATGGTATTGCCGGCGTAGGAAATACTGAAATCCGGTAGCGTGGGATCAGCAAAACGGGGACGTCCGCTGCTGGTGGTGATCAGCTGCGGAAGTTCATGAATGCCATAGACGCGCAGCATTAACTGCGCCAGCAGTTCGCGCGCCGCTAAAAAGCGTCCGCGCCGCTTGTCAGCGAAGCGGTCGGCACTGTTGATCACATCCTGTGGAACCCGCATGTTCTCTGAAGAGAAGGGCGGATTACCTATCCAACGAACAAAATGACTAGCCATCTGTCGCTCCGTGAAAATGGTCGAATAATCATCAGTGCTATTGTAAGAATTTTCTCATGGGTTTGCATCCGGCTTAAGAGGGATACGACGATATTTCAGATAAGGACGAAGCCGAGCGACAATCCCATTTGGCAACTTTGCATAGAACGCTTTTGCAGATTCATCGCTGAACGGGTGCCGAACGGTCTGATGTGGTGTAGGATTTGGGCAGTAAAAAAGGCACATTGAAGTGCGCTAACCCATTTATTCATCTGCCAATCGTGCGCATCTTAGAAGCATGCACGTCGGAGTTTTCTATGTCAGTTACCGCTATTACTCGCCAGGAATCGATCTCTCTTGATGAGTTTCGTCACGGCATGCGTCGCTTAACGGCGGGCGTTTCTCTGGTTACCACCGAATTTCAGGGCGAAAAGCTGGGGCTGATTGCTACATCAGTCAGCTCGCTGGCTGCTGAGCCGCCAAGTCTGCTGGTGTGCGTCAATCGCAGTGCATCCAGTCATGATGCCTTTATCGAAGCCGGCCATTTTGCCGTTAACGTGCTGCGTGAACAGCATGATGACCTGTGTGCCCAGTTCAGCCAATCTTCTCGCCGGTCCGAGCGTTTTCAAAATGGCGCCTGGCAGACGCTGAATACCGGCTCGCCGATCCTGGCTGATGCGCTGGTGAGCTTTGATTGTCAGCTGGAGAAAGTGGTGGAGTGGAACACGCACAGCGTGCTGCTGGCACGGATTGTTGGCATCGCTCTGCCTGGTGAAGCGGCAGAGCCGATGATCTACTTCAATAGCGGTTTCCATTCACTGGGCTAACCGCGCAGGAATCGGCGTCATGGGCTAAGCCCGACGCCTTTTCTCACTCAGGCAAAGGTGCTGGCTTCATCAAAGCCAAGACGCGGCAGACGCGCGTGCAGTTTGCTGGCCTCGCCGTAGCCCAGATTAATCAGTAAATTCACCTGCCATTTGCTCTCACTGAAGAACGCGTCGTTCACTTTTGACGGATCGAAACCGGACATCGGGCCCGCATCCAATCCCAGCGAACGCGCTGCCAGAATCAAATATCCCGCCTGCAAGCTGCTGTTACGGAATGCTGTCTCTTTCGCCAGGTCTGGGCTGCTGGTGAACCAGCTGCGTGCATCGCCATGTGGAAACAGCTTTGGCAACGCTTCGTAGAATTCCGGATCCCACGCCACAATCACCGTTACCGGCGCCGCCATGGTTTTGTCGACATTGCCAGACGAGAGCGCAGGTTTCAG
Source organism: Pantoea sp. USHLN256 (assembly GCF_037149875.1). Classification (NCBI taxonomy): domain Bacteria; kingdom Pseudomonadati; phylum Pseudomonadota; class Gammaproteobacteria; order Enterobacterales; family Erwiniaceae; genus Pantoea; species Pantoea sp. USHLN256. The sequence goes on from NZ_JBBCQO010000006.1 coordinate 43,346, forward strand.
CTTCTCTTTGCCTTCCTGCGACGTCACAAATACAAAACGACCCGGCGAGCAGTTAGCAGAAGTTGGCCCCAGCGCCGTCAGGTTATAGAGCTGCTTCAGCACCTCCTGAGAAATTGGTTTGTCCTGCCAGTAACTGTGGGTGCGGGCTTCATTAAACAGCGCGTTCAGCGCCACGCTGTCGAGCGTTGTACTCATGTTTCTCTCCTGTTCGGGCGGCAATGTGCGCCCAATATTTAGCATGAATAGTGAATGTACCCGGCAGGACCGGTTAGCCGGGCAGTGATCGTTATACTGCAAAGCGCAAGGGGAGCCAAATAACAAAGACGCATGGAAGGTTCTGGGCGGGAGAATTGCAGGTAGCTCAGAAAGCTACCTGTTGAAAGCCAGGGAAGTCTTACTTACCAATACAGAAACTGGAGAAGATTCGTCCCAGCAGATCATCGGAGGTGAATTCACCGGTGATTTCGCTTAGCGCCTGTTGCGCTAAACGTAACTCTTCCGCCAGTAATTCGCCGGCCCACGCGCCTAACAGCTGATGTTTACCCTGTTCTAAGTGCGTTGCGGCTAACTCCAGCGCTTGCAGATGACGGCGACGGGCGAGGAAGCCGCCTTCCATGTTGCCAGCAAAGCCCATGCTCTGTTTCAGGTGATCGCGCAGTGCTTCCACACCTTCACCGGTTCGCGCCGAGAGACGAATCAGTGAGTGACCATTCACTTCAGTGAGACCCAGCACTTCGCCAGTCATATCCGCTTTGTTGCGTACCACGGTAATTGGCAGCGCATCCGGCAAGCGCGCGACAAAATCGGGCCAAATAGCGGCGGCTTCGGTCGCATCCGTTGTGGTGCCGTCGACCATAAACAGCACGCGGTCGGCCTGCTCGATCTCCTGCCAGGCGCGTTCGATACCAATTCGCTCCACTTCATCGCTGGCTTCGCGCAAACCGGCGGTATCGATGATGTGCAGCGGCATGCCGTCGATATGGATATGCTCACGCAGCACGTCGCGCGTGGTGCCAGCGATATCGGTGACAATCGCCGCTTCGCGCCCGGCTAAGGCATTCAGCAGGCTCGATTTACCGGCATTCGGACGACCGGCAATGACCACTTTCATCCCTTCGCGCAGCAGGCTGCCCTGACGCGCTTCGGCACGCACGCCGTTGAGATCGCCGATCACCACATTGAGCTGTGCTTCAATTTTGCCGTCGGAAAGGAAATCGATCTCTTCATCCGGGAAGTCGATGGCCGCTTCCACATAGATGCGCAGGTGAGTAAGTGCTTCCACAAGCGCGTTGATGCGCAGGGAAAATGCGCCCTGCAGCGAGTTTACTGCGGAACGGGCTGCTTGCTCTGAGCTGGCATCGATCAGATCGGCAATCGCTTCGGCCTGTGCCAAATCGAGTTTGTCGTTGAGGAAGGCACGTTCCGAGAATTCGCCCGGCTGAGCAATACGCAAGTCGGGCAGCGCCACTATGCGTTTGAGCAGCAGGTCGAGAATTACCGGACCGCCGTGGCCTTGCAGCTCCAATACATCTTCGCCGGTAAAGGAGTTCGGGCCAGGAAACCACAGCGCAATGCCCTGATCGAGCACGCTGCCATCGACATCGCTAAAAGGCAGATAGTCGGCGTAGCGCGGTTTCGGCAGCTTGCCTAACACGGCTTGCGCCACGTCAGCGGCTTTGGCACCGGAAATACGCAGAATGCCGACGCCGCCACGGCCGGGAGGCGTCGCCTGGGCAACAATGGTGTCGCTGTGGCTCATGATTCCACCTTAAACTTTTAGGGTATTAATAAATAAAAATAGGGCGACATAAATGTCGCCCTTTGATTATACGCTGCTGCTGATGGCAGTCAGACGTTACGCTTTCTTCTTGTCGCGGCTATGCAGGCCACGTTTTTCCAGGCCGCGATAAATCAGCTGCTGCTGGAGAATGGTTACCAGGTTGCTGACGATGTAGTACAGCACCAGACCTGAAGGGAACCACAGGAAGAACACGGTAAAGATAACCGGCATGTAGGTCATGATCTTCTGCTGCATCGGATCGGTCACGGTGGTCGGTGACATCTTCTGAATGAAGAACATGGTGATACCCATGATGATCGGCAGAATGTAGTACGGATCCTGCGCGGACAAATCATGAATCCACAGAATAAACGGTGCATGACGCAGTTCAACCGAGCCTGACAGCATGTAGTACAAGGCAAGGAAGATCGGCATCTGGATAACCAGAGGCAAGCAGCCGCCCAGCGGGTTCACTTTCTCCGCCTTATACAGCGCCATCATCTCCTGGCTCTGCTTCTGCTTATCATCACCCAAACGTTCACGCATCGCCTGAATTTTCGGCTGCAGCATACGCATCTTCGCCATCGAGGTGTACTGCGCTTTGGTCAGCGGGTACATGATGCCACGAACGATGAAGGTGATAACGATAATGGAGAAGCCCCAGTTACCGATAAAGCTGTGGATGAACTTCAGCAGCTTAAACAGCGGCTGAGAGATAAACCACAACCAGCCGTAATCTACGGTCAGATCGAGGTGAGGCGCGATAGCCGCCATCTGGTCCTGAATTTCCGGGCCAACCCACAGCGTTGCGCCAAGATCTTGCTGTGCGCCTGCACCAACGGTAACCGGTGCAGATTTGTAGCCAATTGCCGCTACGCCATTACCGAGGTTGGTGGTGTACAGCGTGTTGTTACCCTGTGTGCGTGGCACCCAAGCGGTAGCAAAGTACTGTTGCAGCATCGCCACCCAGCCATTGCTGGTGGTGGTGTTCAGGTTCTCGTTATCCGCGATGGTGTCGAATTTATATTTTTCGTATTTCGCATCGCTGGTTGAGTACGCTGCACCACGGAAGGTGTGCAAAGCAAAGTTGTTGCTGCCGGTATCGCGGTGCTTAGGCACATCGATGGTCTGCTTCAGCTGACCAAACATCGACACTTCCAGCGGCTGCTGGGTAGTGTTGTTAATGTTGTAGTCAACGTTAACCGCATACTCACCGCGCTTGAAGACAAAGGTCTTGGTGTAAACCACGCCGTTTTCACCGGTCCAGGTCAACGGCACGCGCAGCTCGCTCTGACCATCGGCCATCACGAAGCTATCTTGTGAAGTGGTATACAGCGGACGTGCGCCATTGTTTGGATTATCCGGACCGTTACGGCCCGTTAAGCCGCTCTGCGCCTGATAAACGAATGCTGGAGTGGTCTCAAGCAGCTGGAACGGTGCATCTGAACCCAGTTTGTCCGGGTAAGTCAGCAGCTGAGCCTGCTCAATATCGCCACCGCGCGTGTTGATGTTGAGTGACAGGACATCTGTCTTAACGGTGATCGTTTTGCCCTGTCCGCTAGCCGGCACGCCGGAAGTGGCGGCATCACCCGCTGCGCTGCTTGTGTTTTGTGTGGTCTGAGTTTGCTGTGGCTGCGGAGCGTGGTCCGTCTGCCAGGCTTGCCAGATCATAAAAGACACGAACAGAAAAGCGATGAGAAAGAGATTGCGTTGCGAATCCATCGTTAATGTTCTCTGGTATCAAAGGTTTTTGGCGGCACAGGATCGTCACCACCCGGGTTCAAAGGGTGGCATTTTAATACGCGTTTTATCGTCAACCAACTGCCTTTTACAACACCAAAACGGCGTAAGGCCTCAATCCCATACTGCGAGCAGGTGGGATGGAACCGGCAATGAGGTCCCAGCAGTGGGCTGATGGCGCGTTGATAAACGCGTATCAGGGCAATCAGGAGCCGCGAGCCAGGCGACAGTGACGACGCCATAATTTCTCCAACGCTTCCGTCAGCGCACGGTTATCCAGGTCAGCAATCCCTTTTTTCGCCACGATCACAAAATCCATTGCAGGCAGCTCATGTTGACGCAGACGAAAGCTTTCGCGGGTCAATCGCTTGATCCGGTTGCGTTCATGGGCACGTTTGACATGTTTTTTTGCGACGGTGAGACCGATGCGGGGATGCCCCAGCGAATTAAGTCGGCCGAGTATGGTGATCTGCGGCGTACCGGCTCTTTGTGGCTGCTGGAAGACGAAAGTGAAATGAGTGGGAGTTAACAAACGTAACTCCCTGGGAAATGCGAGCTTAACCACGAGGGTTAGCTTTATTACTTAGAAACGGTCAGACGAGAACGGCCTTTAGCACGACGACGTGCCAGAACCTGACGACCATTTTTTGTTGCCATACGAGCACGGAAACCGTGTGAACGGTTGCGCTTCAGTACGGACGGTTGAAAAGTGCGTTTCATGGCGATTTCTACCTAAACTTGAAAATTTTCACTGGGTGACGCGTTTTCGGGCCAGTAAATCGACCAACGCCTCAATGTGTCTTTAATAAAGAGGCGGGATTGTAATAATTGTACAGTCCAGAGTCAATTTACTTCGCTGGTCGCGGCACCTGGAAACCCAGATACAGCCCGCTGATTCCGGGCATCAAGGCTTCACGCAATAATGCCGGGTGGGGAATTATACGGGCTGTGGGTTAAAGCGCAAGGATCGCGCAGGATCTTCTTGCGATCAATTTGCAGGTTTGTTGCGCGGAAATGCGAGCCAGCCAGAAAAAATAACGGTTTCAGCCAGATTAACGCTGGCTTTTTTGCTAGAAAGCGTAAACTCATTTTCGCTACCGGTGCCTGTGGATAAATTGGATCAAAACTGTGTAGAAAGGGAAGATCTCTCGGCGGCTTTACGTTATGATCCGCCCTTCCGCTGGCGATCCTCACTGCGATCGCCGGGGAAGACTACCGCGAATAGCGGTCGCAGGCGCTTTCCAACCGCCTGTGTCTAAAAATTACGTTTCTATTTATTAGCGCCTAAAATTCTTATCGATTTTGTACGAGTGGAGTCCGCCGTGTCACTTACGCTTTGGCAACAGTGTCTTGCCCGTTTGCAGGATGAGCTTCCTGCCACCGAATTCAGCATGTGGATTCGTCCGCTGCAGGCTGAATTGAACGACAATACGCTGACCTTGTATGCACCAAATCGGTTTGTACTCGACTGGGTTAGAGATAAATATCTCAATAGTATCAATGGGCTGCTGAACGAGTTCTGCGGTGCGAATGTGCCATTACTGCGTTTTGAAGTCGGCACTCGCCCTACCGCTCAGGTGACAACCAGCCAACCGGAGATGGCCACTTCCAATTACAGCGCGCCTGCACCGATTGAAAATCGTCCTGCGCCAACGCAAATTCTGCGTCCAAGCTGGGATTCGGTGCCCGCGCCGGCCGATGTCACTTACCGCTCCAACGTGAATAACCGTCATAACTTCGACAACTTCGTTGAAGGTAAATCGAACCAGCTGGCGCGCGCGGCGGCACGTCAGGTGGCGGATAATCCTGGCGGCGCGTATAACCCGCTGTTCCTTTATGGCGGCACCGGTTTGGGTAAAACTCACCTACTGCACGCGGTGGGAAATGGCATTATTGCGCGTAAGCCGAATGCCAAAGTGGTGTACATGCACTCCGAGCGTTTTGTACAGGACATGGTCAAAGCCCTGCAGAACAACGCTATCGAAGAGTTTAAGCGTTATTACCGTTCGGTTGATGCGCTGCTGATCGATGACATCCAATTCTTTGCCAATAAAGAGCGCTCGCAGGAAGAGTTTTTCCACACCTTCAACGCGCTGCTGGAAGGCAATCAACAGATCATCCTGACTTCGGATCGCTATCCAAAAGAGATCAACGGCGTAGAAGATCGCCTGAAATCGCGTTTTGGCTGGGGATTAACCGTGGCGATCGAGCCGCCTGAGCTGGAAACGCGTGTCGCGATCCTGATGAAGAAGGCCGATGAAAACGACATCCGTCTGCCGGGCGAAGTGGCGTTCTTTATTGCTAAGCGTCTGCGTTCCAATGTGCGAGAGCTGGAAGGCGCGCTGAACCGCGTGATCGCCAACGCAAACTTTACCGGCCGCGCCATCACCATCGATTTCGTGCGCGAAGCGCTGCGCGATCTGCTGGCGCTGCAGGAAAAACTGGTCACCATTGATAACATCCAGAAAACGGTGGCCGAGTATTACAAAATTAAAGTGGCGGATTTGCTGTCGAAACGCCGTTCGCGTTCGGTAGCGCGTCCGCGCCAGATGGCGATGGCGATGGCGAAAGAGCTCACCAACCACAGTTTGCCGGAAATTGGCGATGCGTTTGGTGGCCGCGACCATACCACCGTGCTTCACGCCTGCCGTAAAATCGAGCAACTGCGTGAAGAGAGCCACGACATCAAAGAAGATTTCTCTAACCTCATTCGAACACTATCTTCCTGACGCATATGAAATTTATTGTAGAACGTGAGCAGTTACTGAAGCCCCTGCAACAGGTCAGCGGTCCGCTTGGCGGACGCCCAACGCTGCCGATTCTTGGAAATTTACTGCTGCAGGTCAGCGAAGGTTCGCTGCGGCTGACCGGCACCGATCTGGAAATGGAAATGGTGGCGCGTGTGGCGCTGACGCAGCCCCACGAACCGGGCGCTACCACGGTACCGGCGCGTAAATTCCTCGATATTTGCCGCGGTTTGCCGGAAGGCGCTGAAATCAGCCTGACGCTGGAAGGCGACAGAATGCTGGTGCGTTCAGGCCGCAGCCGTTTCTCGCTATCTACGTTGCCGGCCAGCGACTTCCCGAATCTGGATGACTGGCAGAGTGAGGTGGAATTCACCTTGCCGCAGGCGACGTTAAAACGCCTGATTGAAGCCACGCAGTTCTCAATGGCGCATCAGGATGTGCGTTATTACCTTAACGGCATGCTGTTCGAAACCGAAGGTGAAGAGTTGCGTACCGTCGCTACCGATGGTCACCGCCTTGCGGTGTGCTCAATGCCGATTGGTCAAGCGCTGCCGAATCATTCGGTGATCGTGCCGCGTAAAGGTGTGATTGAGCTGATGCGTTTGCTCGACGGGGGCGAAACGCCGCTGCAGGTGCAAATTGGCAGCAGCAACATCCGCGCACACGTCGGTGACTTTATCTTCACTTCGAAGCTGGTTGATGGTCGTTTCCCGGATTATCGCCGCGTATTGCCGAAGAATCCGGATAAAGCATTAGAAGCCGGCTGCGATATTCTGAAGCAGGCATTTGCGCGTGCGGCGATTCTCTCAAATGAGAAATTCCGCGGCGTTCGCATCTACATCACCGAAAATCAGCTGAAAATTACTGCTAACAATCCTGAACAGGAAGAGGCGGAAGAGATGCTGGATGTCTCTTACAATGGCACCGATCTGGAGATCGGATTCAACGTCAGCTATGTGCTGGATGTGCTGAATGCGCTGAAGTGCGAGAACGTGCGTTTGCTTTTAACTGACTCTGTTTCCAGCGTACAAATTGAAGATGTTGCTAGTCCAGCCGCAGCGTATGTCGTTATGCCAATGCGCTTGTAAGGTCGGCATTTATGCCGACCTGGCGAATGTTCGCACCATCCTGGGAGCCATTAATGGCTCCCCTACAAGATCCCGAATAGCTTCATCCCGGAACACTTCATGGCTTTAACCCGCCTCCTGATTAAAGATTTCCGTAATATCGAGCAGGCCGATCTCACGCTGGCGCCGGGCTTCAATTTCCTTGTGGGCGCTAACGGCAGCGGCAAGACCAGCGTGCTGGAGGCGATCTACACCCTCGGACACGGTCGCGCGTTTCGCAGTTTGCAGGCTGGCCGCGTTATTCGCCACGATCAGGATGCCTTTGTGCTGCACGGCCGTATTGAAGGCAGTGAACGCGAACTGTCGGTGGGTCTCACCAAAAATCGTGCCGGTGACAGCAAAGTCCGCATCGATGGCAGCGACGGTCACAAAGTCGCCGAGTTAGCGCAACTGTTACCCATGCAGTTGATTACGCCGGAAGGTTTTACGCTGCTGAATGGCGGCCCCAAATACCGTCGCGCCTATATCGATTGGGGATGTTTTCACGCCGCGCCCGGCTTTTTCCATGCCTGGAGCAATCTGCGTCGTCTGCTGAAACAGCGCAATGCGGCGCTGCGTCAGGTATCGCGTTATAGCCAGATTCGTCCGTGGGATCAGGAGCTGGTGCCGCTGGCTGAGCAAATCAGCGCATGGCGCGCCGAATACAGCGCGGCGATTTCCCGCGAGATCATCGCCACCTGTGGCCAATTTTTACCGGAGTTCGAGTTAGCGTTCTCTTTCCAGCGTGGCTGGGACAAAGAGAGCGACTACGCCGAACTGCTGGAACGCAATTTCGAGCGCGATCGCGCGCTCACCTACACCGCCAGCGGCCCACATAAAGCCGATTTTCGTATTCGTGCTGAAGGGACGCCGGTGGAAGATTTACTCTCACGCGGTCAGTTAAAGCTGCTGATGTGTGCGCTGCGCTTAGCGCAGGGCGAATATCTGACGCGCAGCAGCGGACGACGCTGTTTGTATCTGATTGATGACTTTGCCTCAGAGCTGGATGACACCCGTCGTCGGCTGTTAGCTGAACGCCTAAAAGCCACGCAGGCTCAAGTATTTGTCAGCGCCATTGGTGTCGAGCATGTAATCGACATGAGTGATGAAAAGGGCAAGATGTTCCGCGTGGAACAGGGTAAAATAGTGGTTCAACCTGAAGATTAAATGAGCGAGAAACGTTGATGTCGAATTCTTATGACTCCTCAAGTATCAAAGTCCTGAAAGGGCTTGATGCGGTACGCAAACGCCCGGGTATGTACATCGGCGATACGGATGACGGCACCGGTCTGCATCACATGGTATTCGAAGTCGTGGATAACGCTATCGACGAAGCGCTCGCCGGTCACTGTAGTGACATTACCGTTACAATTCATGCCGATAACTCGGTCTCAGTGCAAGATGATGGCCGTGGTATTCCGACCGGCATTCACCCGGAAGAGGGCGTCTCTGCGGCGGAAGTGATCATGACCGTCCTGCACGCCGGCGGTAAATTTGATGATAACTCCTACAAAGTGTCTGGCGGTCTGCACGGCGTCGGCGTTTCCGTGGTTAACGCCTTGTCACAGAAGCTGGAGCTGACTATTCGTCGCGAAGGCAAAGTGCATCATCAGATTTATCAGCACGGCGTACCGCAGGCACCGCTGGCGGTATCAGGCGATACCGATGCAACCGGTACGCGCGTGCGTTTCTGGCCGAGCTATGAAACCTTCACCAACGTGATTGAGTTTGAGTACGAGATCCTGGCGAAACGCCTGCGTGAGCTGTCGTTCCTTAACTCTGGCGTCTCGATTCGGCTGGAAGATAAACGCGACGGCAAGAACGATCACTTCCACTACGAAGGCGGCATCAAGGCGTTTGTTGAGTACCTCAATAAGAACAAAACGCCAATCCATCCAACGGTGTTCTATTTCTCTACCGAGAAAGATGGCATTGGCGTGGAAGTGGCGCTGCAGTGGAACGATGGTTTCCAGGAAAACATCTACTGCTTCACCAACAACATTCCACAGCGCGACGGCGGTACGCACCTGGCCGGTTTCCGTGCGGCCATGACGCGTACCCTGAACGCCTACATGGATAAAGAAGGCTACAGCAAAAAAGCCAAAGTCAGCGCCACCGGTGATGATGCGCGTGAAGGCCTGATTGCGGTGGTTTCCGTGAAAGTGCCGGATCCGAAATTCTCTTCTCAGACCAAAGACAAACTGGTCTCTTCAGAGGTGAAATCGGCGGTTGAGCAGCAGATGAATGAACTGCTGGCGGAATACCTGCTGGAAAACCCGTCTGACGCCAAAATCGTGGTCGGTAAAATTATCGATGCAGCGCGCGCGCGTGAAGCGGCGCGTCGTGCACGTGAAATGACCCGCCGTAAAGGCGCGCTGGATTTAGCCGGTCTGCCGGGCAAACTGGCTGACTGTCAGGAGCGCGATCCGGCGCTGTCTGAAATCTACCTGGTGGAGGGTGACTCCGCAGGCGGTTCAGCCAAACAGGGTCGTAACCGTAAAAACCAGGCGATTCTGCCGCTGAAAGGTAAAATCCTGAACGTGGAGAAAGCGCGTTTCGACAAGATGCTGGCTTCGCAGGAAGTCGCGACGCTGATCACCGCGTTAGGTTGTGGTATCGGTCGTGACGAATACAATCCGGATAAACTGCGTTATCACAGCATCATCATCATGACCGATGCTGACGTCGATGGTTCGCACATCCGTACGCTGCTGTTGACCTTCTTCTATCGTCAGATGCCGGAAATTGTTGAGCGTGGTCACGTCTATATCGCTCAGCCGCCGCTGTACAAAGTGAAGAAAGGTAAGCAAGAACAGTATATTAAAGACGACGAAGCGATGGATCAGTATCAAATTTCCATCGCGCTCGACGGCGCTACGCTGCACACCAACGCCAGCGCACCTGCGTTAGGCGGTCAGCCGCTGGAAACGCTGGTGGCGGATTTCAACAGCACACAGCGCATGATCAAACGTATGGAGCGCCGCTTCCCATCGGCTCTGCTGCGTGGCCTGATCTACCATCCAACCTTAAGCGACCTCAGTAATGAAGCCGCCGTACAAGGCTGGATCGATGGCTTAGTGGCGTATCTGACCGAGCGTGAAGCGCACGGCAGCAGCTACCTGGCGCAGGTTCGTGCCGATAACGAACAGAACCTGTTCGAACCGGTGCTGCGTGTCCGCACGCACGGCGTTGATACCGATTATCCACTGGATAGCGAGTTTATCGATGGGCCGGAATACCGCAAAATCTGTGCGCTGGGCGAGCAGCTGCGCGGCCTGATTGAAGAAGATGCCTATATTGAACGTGGCGAGCGTCGCCAGCCGGTGACCAGCTTCGAGCAGGCGATTGAGTGGCTGGTGAAAGAGTCGCGTCGTGGTCTGTCAGTACAGCGTTATAAAGGTTTGGGTGAGATGAATCCAGAGCAGCTGTGGGAAACCACCATGGATCCAGATAGTCGCCGCATGCTGCGCGTGACGATTAAGGATGCGATTGCTGCCGATCAGCTGTTCACTACCTTGATGGGCGATGCGGTTGAACCACGCCGTGCCTTCATCGAAGAGAACGCGTTGAAAGCCGCCAACATCGATATCTAATCGAGCGGGTAACACGAAAAAACCCTTCCACTTAGGAAGGGTTTTTTGTTTTTAGCGCGGGATGGAGAAGCGGAAGCAGGCGCCCGATGTTTCTTCATCCAGACGAATATCACGCTCATGCAGCTGCAGAATACGGCGCACCACCATCAACCCCAGACCACCGCTGTTTTTCCGCGTGCTGGCGTGCGTTAACGCAGACGGACGCTCAAACAGTGTGGCACGTAACGCATCAGGAATGCCGGGTCCCGAATCTTTCAGACTGACTTCAACCTCGCGTTCGGCGCTACGCAGCGTGACCTCAATGGTTCCGGCCTCCGGCGTGTATTTGATAGCATTATCAAAGAGATTGGTCAGCACGCGATCGATCATCGAAACATCGGCATTTACCTGCGGCAGCTGTTCGGGCATATCCACCACAAATCGGATATTGCGCGTGCTGGCCATTAACTCAAATTTTTGCACCACGTCGTAAGTCAGCTCTGAAAGGCTGAACATTTCACGATTGGGCTTTATCACGCCATATTCCAGCTGCGCCAGTTCAAATAGCTGCTGCGCCAGCATGCTGACTTTTTGGCTTTGCGAAAGCGCAATGTGCAGGTAACGCTGGCTTTCGGTCGATTTCAGGCTGTCCGATTTATACAGCAAGGTTTCGAGATAACCGTGCAGCGTGGTCAGAGGCGTGCGCAAATCGTGTGAAATATTGGCCACGAAATCACGCCGCAATTGGTCCTGATAAGCCAGCTTCTCCCACTGAAAGGCGACGCGTCGCGCCATACCCACAAACGCGCCCTGTAATACACTGACCTCATCTTTCTCATGCGGCTGTGGCAACGGTAATTCCGCCAGCTGCTTGATTGCCGTCATGTCTTCCCGGTTGAGTTCACGAACGCGTTGCGTCAACTGGCGCATAGGGCGCGTGATTAAACTGAACGCCACCGCGCCCGCCGTCAGACCAAATAACACCACCAGCAAAGATGACCAAAATGATGTGTGCATCAGAATATCGATCTGCGCTTCCTGCGCCAGTTGGTGATAGTTCTCGCCCTGCAAAATCACATACAGATAACCCACCGTTTGGCCATGCAGGGCAAGCGGTGCAACGCTAAACACTTTATTTTCCAGCAAATTACGTGGGTCATCGCCGTATACTGGCGAAGCGGTGCCATTAAGCTGCGCATGGATTGGAGCCAGGCTCACGCGGCTGCGTTTGACATGATTAGGCGGTGCCGCATCAGCCAGAATATAGCCCTGTAAATCGAGCAAATAGACTTCCACACTGGGATTGAGCACCATCAAATCACTGAACAGCGCCTTCATCAGCGGCAGATTCACGCCCTGCTCGCCAATCATATTGGGGTTGAGGCTGGCGATACTGCGCGCCAGTCCGTCGGACAAACGTTGCACCACGGCGCTACCGTACTGCGCGTTGATGCGAATCTGCATCCAGCCTGACAGCAGTGTGCAAAGTAACAGCAAGGAAGCAAAAACCAGCGCCAGGCGCTGGCTGAGTGTCAGGCGTTTCATCATTAAACCTACTTCGCCGGCAGCGAAAATTTATAGCCTTTGCCCCACACCGTCAGGATGTAGTGCGGTTCGGCGGGATTATCTTCAATTTTCAACCGTAAGCGGTTGATATGTGTATTAACCGTGTGTTCATAACCATCGTGCTGATAGCCCCAAACTTGATTGAGCAGATTGAGGCGGGAAAACACTTTTCCAGGATGTTTAGCGAAGTGGTAAAGCAGATCAAACTCGCGCGGCGTTAAGGTTATCGGCTTATTCTCCAGCCACACTTCACGGGCTACCGGATCGATCATTAATGCATCGTGATGCAGCGTGCCCGCTTCCAGGCGCGAATTTAAATTCATCGCTTCCTGGCGGCGAAACAGTGCCTTAAGCCGGGCGACGAGTTCCACCACGGAAAAGGGTTTGGGCAGATAATCATCTGCGCCTAACTCAAGGCCCAATACGCGATGCACTTCACTGGAGCGTGCACTGATCATAATGATCGGCGTATAGCGTTTCATTGCGCGGGCGCGGCGACAGATCTCTAAACCATCAATGCCGGGCAACATCAGATCAAGAATCAAAGCATCCCATTGCTGGGTTCCCAATAAATGGACGGCGAGGTGTCCATCAGCCGCATGGGTTACATCATAACCTTCATCCTGAAAGTTTAAGCGCAGAACGTCGGCTATTCCGCTGTCATCTTCGACAATAAGCACTCTCTTTGCGTCGATCATCATCCCTTCCTGTTGCGCCACTTCAATCAATGTTAACGCTTAAATCGCCTCAAAGTGTTCACGTTTTGTTTAACTCCTCGTGAGGCTTCGGTGAACAACAATTCGGCACCATAGCACTCAGACGTTAAACAGCAGGGTCAGAAACGGATGGAAATGCAGAGGGATGAAAAGCCTGAACGCTCACTTGTGGTTCATCCAGCATGGTTGCGGTTGTATCACTGGGTGAATGCGGCGGCCATGGTGATCATGACGTTGAGCGGATGGCGCATTTATAACGCCTCGCCACTTTTTAGCTTTTATTTTCCGGGTGAAATTACCCTCGGTGGCTGGCTAGGCGGCGCCCTGCAATGGCACTTCGCCGCGATGTGGATTTTTGCCGGGAATGGCGTGCTGTACCTCACGATGAATGTCGTTACTGGACGCTTCAGAAAGAAATTTCTACCGCTAAGTCTGCGGGGATTGCTGCACGATGCCAGCTGCGCGCTGAAAGGCAAGCTGGCGCATGCGGATCTGCGTCACTACAACCACATCCAGCGTGCGGCTTATCTGTTTGTGATGCTGGATTGCCTGCTGTTGGTGCTGTCAGGGCTGGTGTTGTGGAAATCGGTGCAGTTTGGCGTGTTACGCGATCTCCTCGGCGGCTATGAAGCGGCACGTTACATCCACTTTTACGCGATGGCCGCGCTGGTGGGCTTTGTCATGGTGCATCTGCTGATGGTCGCGCTGGTGCCAAAAACCCTGCTTGCCATGTTGCGTGGACGCTAAGGAGAGCGAGATGAAAAAATTAAAGGTCGATATTGCTCCCGGTGATGCGGATGCCCTGGTTAAAGAAGCGCAGCAACTACTGGCGCGAAAGCTGGATTCCGCCTCACGCCGCCGATTTTTACGCCAGGGCTTAACGCTCGGCGGCGTGGTAATGCTGACGGGTTGCGATCTCAGTGATAAACCCGACATCGATAGCGTGCTGAACAGGTTTTCCCGCTTTAACGATCGTGTGCAGAGCTGGCTGTTTAATCCAGCCCATCTCTCTCCGGAATACAGCGCCGATCGCATCGCGCCCTCATTTCCGTTTAACGCCTTTTACGGCGAAGAAGATATTCCCCAGGTCAACGGCGATCGGTGGCGTCTGGAGATTGCCGGGCTAGTGAGTGATAAATGCAGTTGGTCGCTAGCTGAGCTCTACAACATGCAACAGGTTGATCAGATTACGCGCCATATCTGTGTGGAAGGCTGGAGTGAAATTGGCCGCTGGGGCGGCGTGCGTTTCGGCGACTTTCTCAGGCTGATTGGTGCCGATACGTCGGCCAAATATGTCAGCTTCAAATGTGCGGACGATTACTACACCAGCATCGATATGGCCTCGGCGCTGCATCCACAAACCCTGATGGCATTGAGCTGGGATGGGCGAATACTCCCGCCCAAATATGGTTATCCGATGAAAATCCGTATTCCCACCAAGCTGGGATATAAAAATCCGAAGCATATTCAGGTGATTGAAATAACCAATCGTTATTCCGGTGGTTACTGGGAAGACGAAGGCTACAACTGGTTCGGCGGAAGCTGATCCCTTAATCCGGTGCCTTATTGCGCCAACACCATTGATACTCGTAAAACTATAAGGAAACACCCTATGAAAAACGCAATCGTAGCAACCTTTATCGCTTCAATGATGACTCTGTCTACCGCCTATGCTGCGGATACCATGGGCAAAGATGCGATGAAAAAAGATGAAATGGGCATGAAGAAAGACAGCATGCACAAAGATGCAATGGGCATGAAGAAAGACGGCATGCATAAAGACGCAATGGGCATGAAGAAAGATGGCATGCACAAAGACGCAATGGGCATGAAGAAAGATGCCATGAAGAAAGAGGAAATGGGCATGAAAAAGGATGCGATGAGCCACTAAGGTCATCCTTTAACGCCCTGTATTCAAGGCCATCACAGGAGTGATGGCTTTTTTATTTGCGTGGGCAAAAATCTGAAGTCGGGCGCGAAACTGGTCAATGTGAGCTGAATCGCGCTAGCATTGATCAAAACCCTGACTCAACGAGGATGTTATGGCAATAAAACTGGTTGCAATCGATATGGACGGCACGCTGCTCAATCCGCAGCACGAGATTACGCCCGCCGTTAAATCGGCGATTGAACGCGCACATAAAAAAGGCGTAATGGTGGTACTTACCACCGGTCGTCCGTACGTCGGCATTCAGCGCTATCTGATGGAACTGAATCTGGTTGATGAAGGCCAATACTGCATCAGTTATAACGGTGCGCTGGTACATCGTGCTAACGATGGCGAATGTGTTGCCGAAATTACCCTGGGTTTCGACGATTATCTTTATATCGAACAGCTGGCGCGCGACCTTGGCGTTCACTTCCAGGCTTTCGATAAATCCTTCCTCTATACGCCGAATAAAGATCTCAGTGAATTCACCATCCATGAAGCGAGCCTGACCGGTATTCCGGTGCGCTATCGTTCTGTGGAAGAGATGGATCGCGCCACGCGCTTCCCTAAGCTAATGATGATCGATAAGCCGGATCTGCTGGATTCCGCCATTCAGCGCTTGCCGCAACAGGCGCGTGACAACTACACCATTCTCAAAAGCGCACCTTATTACCTCGAAATCCTCGATTCACGCGTGAATAAAGGACAAGGGGTAAAAATGCTGGCGGATAAGCTGGGTCTGGCGCGTGAAGAAGTGATGGCGATTGGCGATCAGGAAAATGATTTAGCCATGATTGAGTACGCCGGTACCGGCGTTGCAATGGGAAATGCCATTGATTCGGTGAAGAAAATCGCGCAGTTCATTACCAAAACCAACATGGAAGATGGCGTCGCGCACGCTATTGAAGAGCTGGTGCTGTAAATCTCCTTTGCGGGCAGCGCTCTGCTGTCCGCTGCTATTTCCCCTGATTCTCCCCTCGCACCTCGGTGCATGGATTGTCTATTTTGTGATCCAGATTGTAGTACAACTTTACTCAATGGTACTACAATCGGCGGCACGGACTCAGGCGGCCGTTGGGCTTCGCTGAGCGAAAGCAGTAATCTGATGCGTTATCGCCTTTCACTGAATGGAACATCATGACGCAAGAACAATTAAGCAAAACAGAGCGCATCATCCTGACGCTGGGTGAAGAGATTGTGGCCGGCAAGTTTGTGCCTGGCGCGGCGCTGCCCGCCGAAGCTGAACTGTGCGAACGCTTTGGCACCTCACGCAACATTATCCGTGAAGTGTTTCGCTCACTGATGGCCAAACGCTTGATGGAGATGAAGCGCTATCGCGGTGCCTTCGTCACGCCACGTAACCAGTGGAACTATTTGGATAGCGATGTGTTGCAGTGGGCGCTGGCGCACGATCAGGACCCGCGTCTGATTGCGGCGATGAACGAAGTGCGTGTGCTGGTGGAGCCGCAGATTGCGCGCTGGTCAGCCGAGCGCGCGACTTCAACCGATCTGGCGGCGATTGAGTTGGCCTATAACGAAATGGTGGCCAATCACCTCGATCGTGAAGCCTTTAACGAAGCGGATATCCGCTATCACGAAGCGGTACTGGATTCGGTGCATAACCCGGTGCTGCAACAGCTCAACGTGGCGATCAGCCAGCTGCAAAAAGCGGTGTTCGCGCAAACCTATATGGCCGATGAAGGCAACATGCCGCGCACCTTAGCCGAACATAAAGCGTTATTCGATGCCATTCGTCATCAGGATGGCGATGCGGCTGAACAGGCCGCCAAAGCGATGATTGCCAGCTCAACGGCGCGACTCAAGGAGATTATGTGACCAGCTATATTGCGATTGATTGGGGCTCAACCAATCTGCGCGCCTGGCATTATCAGGGCGCTACCTGCGTAGATGAGCGCCGTTCGGAAGCCGGTGTCACGCGCCTTGGCGATCGCACGCCAGCTGAGGTGTTTGCCAGCGTCACCGACGGCTGGCCCGTCAACGAGGTGCCGGTGGTGATGGCGGGCATGGTGGGCAGCAATGCGGGCTGGCTGTCGGTGCCCTATCTTTCCTGCCCGGTGGCGCTGGGCGAGCTGGCGGGTCGCCTAACGCGCGTTGAAGATAAAGCGTGGATTGTGCCGGGATTGAGCATCGAACGTGACGACAACTACAACGTTATGCGCGGTGAAGAGACGCAGCTGCTTGGTGCGCTGGCATTGCAGCCCGCACCGCTCTACGTGATGCCCGGCACGCACGCCAAATGGGTGCAGGTAGAGCAGGATCGCGTGCTGGATTTCCGTACCGTGATGACCGGCGAACTGCATCATCTGCTGCTCAAGCAATCGCTGATTGGTGCCGGTTTACCTCAACAGGAAGAGAACGCCGCCGCTTTCCACGCCGGTTTGCAGGTGGGATGCAACGATACCTCGATTCTGTCGCGCCTGTTTGAAGTACGCGCTTCACACGTGCTCGGCGCGCGCGATCGCCGTCATATCAGCGACTTCCTTTCAGGCTTATTGATTGGTCACGAAGTGGCACTGATGACGCAACGGGCCGACGTCACAAGCCAACCGATCACCATTATTTCCGGTAGCGCGCTGGCGCAACGTTATCAACAGGCGCTGCACTTTATCGGCCTGGATTCAGTCACGCTGGCAGGCGATAGCGCTTTCCAGCACGGAATAAGGAGTATTGCGAATGACCTGGCAAACTAAAATCCCGCTGATCGCCATTCTGCGCGGTATCACGCCGGACGAAGCAGAAGCGCACGTTGGCGCACTGATCGACGCGGGTTTCGATGCGATTGAGATCCCGCTTAACTCGCCGGAATGGGCGAAAAGTATTGGCGCGATGGTGAAAACCTTCGGCGATAAAGCACTGATTGGCGCCGGCACCGTGCTCAATCCGGCGCAGGTCGATGAGCTGGCGACGCTGAACAGCAAATTAGTCGTCACGCCCAACACCGATGCTGCAGTGATTCGCCAGGCGGTTTCCAAAGGCATGATCGTCGCCGCGGGTTGCGCCACCGCCACCGAAGCGTTCACCGCCTTACAGGCCGGCGCGCAGGCGCTGAAAATTTTCCCATCGTCGGCCTTTGGTCCGGGCTATATCAAAGCATTGAAAGCGGTGCTGCCGCCGGAGGTGCCGGTGTTTGCTGTGGGCGGCGTGACGCCGGAAAACCTGCACGAATTTATGGCCGCAGGCTGCATCGGCGCCGGTTTGGGCAGCGATCTCTATCGCGCCGGACAACCGCTGTCGCGCACTGTGGAACAGGCTCGCGCATTTATTGCTGCTTATAAGGATGCTGTACAATGAAAATTACCAAACTGACCACTTACCGCCTGCCGCCGCGCTGGATGTTCCTGAAAATCG
Organism: Pantoea sp. USHLN256; assembly: GCF_037149875.1. Lineage (NCBI taxonomy): Bacteria > Pseudomonadati > Pseudomonadota > Gammaproteobacteria > Enterobacterales > Erwiniaceae > Pantoea > Pantoea sp. USHLN256. The sequence continues at coordinate 61,872 of NZ_JBBCQO010000006.1, forward strand.
AAACCGACGAAGGCATCGTTGGCTGGGGCGAACCGGTGATTGAAGGCCGCGCCCGCAGCGTGGAAGCGGCGGTGCATGAGCTGTCTGAATATCTGATTGGTCAGGATCCGGCGCGCATCAACGACTTATGGCAGGTGATGTATCGCGGTGGCTTCTATCGCGGTGGCCCGATTCTGATGAGCGCTATCGCCGGTATCGATCAAGCATTGTGGGATATTAAAGGCAAAGCGTTGGGCGTACCGGTTTATCAACTGCTGGGTGGTTTAGTGCGCGACAGCATTAAAGCTTACAGCTGGGTAGGCGGCGATCGTCCGGCCGACGTCATTGATGGCATCAAGAAGTTGCGCACCATCGGTTTTGATACCTTTAAACTCAACGGCTGCGAAGAGATGGGCATTATTGATAACGCCCGCAAAGTCGACGATGCGGTGAATACCGTGGCGCAGATTCGCGAAGCCTTCGGCAAAGAGATTGAGTTTGGCCTTGATTTCCACGGCCGCGTCAGCGCGCCAATGGCGAAAGTGCTGATTAAAGAGCTGGAGCCGTATCGCCCGCTGTTTATTGAAGAGCCGGTGCTGGCGGAGCAAGCGGAATATTATCCGCGCCTGGCCGCGCAAACCCACATTCCGATTGCCGCTGGCGAACGCATGTTCTCGCGCTTTGAGTTTAAACGCGTGCTGGAAGCGGGCGGTTTAGCGATTCTGCAGCCGGATCTGTCGCATGCCGGCGGTATCACCGAGTGCTACAAGATTGCGGCGATGGCCGAATCCTATGATGTCGCGCTGGCACCGCACTGTCCGCTCGGCCCGATCGCATTGGCGGCTTGCCTGCACGTTGACTTCGTGTCGCGCAACGCGGTGTTCCAGGAACAGAGCATGGGCATTCACTACAATCAGGGCGCCGAACTGCTCGATTACGTGATTAATAAAGACGATTTCAAAATGGATGACGGTCATTTCTATCCGTTAAATAAACCGGGCCTCGGCGTGGAAATTAACGAAGAGCTGGTGATCGAGCGTAGTAAAAATGCACCTGACTGGCGCAATCCGCTTTGGCGTTTTCCTGATGGCAGCGTTGCTGAGTGGTAAATACCCGTCATACTTCAAGCTGCAGATGCGTTGGCTGCGTTCATTCATCCCAGTCATGGTGTAAGCTCCCGGGGATTTATTCGCTTGCCGCCTTTATGTAGCTCGAATTATTTAGGGTATTAAATTTAATTAAATTAAATCTAAATGATTATATGCCGGTGAAATAGGGCATAGGGCTTCACTCAGCCTTTTTCCCGGCACAGCTTATTTACCGCCTCGGCGGAATTACCTTTGTTACCACTACCCTGAGTTTGTCGGGGCGTGCTTTGTCACGCCTTTATGGCAAACCCGATGACGGAGAAACACCATGGATCTCTCTGCTGTGCAAGCCAAACCGACGCGCCGTCGTTATATCACGCTGCTGATGATATTTATTACGGTGGTGATTTGTTATGTTGACCGCGCAAATTTAGCCGTCGCTTCTGCCCATATTCAGGAGGAGTTCGGTATTACTAAAGCGCAAATGGGCTATGTATTTTCTGCCTTTGCCTGGCTATATACGTTATGTCAGATTCCCGGCGGCTGGTTCCTTGATCGCGTCGGTTCTCGCGTAACCTATTTTATTGCCATCTTTGGCTGGTCGGTCGCAACGCTATTTCAGGGTTTCGCGACGGGCTTATTATCCTTAATTGGCCTGCGTGCCATTACCGGTATATTCGAAGCGCCCGCGTTCCCCACCAATAACCGCCTGGTGACCAGCTGGTTCCCGGAGCAGGAACGCGCTTCTGCGGTTGGTTTCTATACCTCCGGCCAGTTTGTCGGCCTGGCTTTCCTGACGCCGCTGCTGATCTGGATTCAGGAACTGCTGAGCTGGCACTGGGTCTTCATCATCACCGGCGGTATCGGCATCATCTGGTCGCTGATCTGGATTAAGTTCTATCAGGCACCGAGCCAGAGCAAAGGCATCAATAAAGCCGAGCTGGATTACATCCGCGAAGGCGGTGCGATGGTCGATGGTGATGCGCCGAGCGAGAAGAAAACCCGCACCAAACTCACCGCCGCCGACTGGAAACTGGTTTTCCATCGCAAGCTGTGCGGCGTCTATCTCGGCCAGTTCGCCGTGACCTCCACGCTATGGTTCTTCCTGACCTGGTTCCCGAACTATCTGACGCAGGAAAAACACATCGCGGCGCTGACCGCCGGCTTTATGACCACCGTGCCATTCCTCGCGGCGTTTGTGGGCGTGATTCTGTCGGGCATCGTCGCCGATCGTCTGGTGCGCAGCGGTCGTTCGCTTGGCTTTGCCCGTAAAACGCCGATCATCTGTGGATTGCTGATCTCCACCTGCATCATGGGTGCTAACTACACGAACGACCCTATTTGGATCATGACGTTGATGGCCATCGCCTTCTTCGGCAACGGTTTCGCCTCGATCACCTGGTCGCTGGTGTCATCGCTGGCGCCGGTGCGCCTAATCGGTTTGACCGGCGGCATGTTCAACTTTGTCGGTGGCCTGGGCGGCATTACCGTGCCGCTGGTCGTCGGCTATCTGGCGCAGGATTACGGCTTTGCCCCTGCGCTGGTGTACATCTCGGCGGTGGCGCTGATCGGTGCGCTGTCGTATATCCTGCTGGTCGGTGATGTAAAACGCGTGGGTTGATCCAACCAGGTGCGCATGAATGCGCACCCTACAAAACCTTGCTGTAGGGTCGCCATTTATGGCGACCTGGCTAATAACCGCACGATAATGACGACCGGGTTTATTCGCATCCCACTAGCAAATCACGTAATTTATCCGGCAACTGTCAGATGTAAGGTTGCCTCATGTCAGAAAAACAACTCACCTTTGCCCAGCGCCATCATCAGCTGACCAATATCAACGTCTGGACCGGCGATAGCCAATGGCTGGCGTTTGATGTGCGGCCGTCTGGCGCCTCCTTTACCAGCCTGACCATTGAGCGCGTTAACGTGACAAGCGGCGCTGTTGAAGTGCTGTATCAGGCGCGTGATGGCGCACACGTTGGCGTGGTCACCGTTAGCCCGGATCTGCCGTCGCGTTACGTCTGCATTCACGGGCCGGAACATCCGGACGCGCATTGGCGCTACGATTTTCATCATCGTCGAGGCGTGATTGTGCAGCAGGGCATTGCCGAAAATCTCGACGCCTGTGATATCACCGCGCCTTATACGCCCGGCGCGCTGCGCGGGGGATCGCATGTGCACGTCTTCAGTCCGGATGGTTCGCGCCTGAGTTTTACCTATAACGATCACGTAATGCATGAAAAGGATGCGCGTGATGACCTGCGCAATGTCGGCGTGGCGGTGCCGCTGCATCCGGTGTGTCCGCCCAAACAGCATCCGCGTGAATATGAGGGCAGCCACTATTGCGTGCTGGTCAGCCAGACGCAGCGCGATCCGCAGCCGGGCAGTGACCAGATTGACCGCGCCTATGAAGAGTGCTGGATAGGTAATCAAGGCTACCAGAGAGCCGACGGCAGCTGGCAGCGCTGGGCTATGGCCTTTATTGGCGATACGCGCGATGCGAACGGCGAAAAAGTACCTGAGGTGTTTGTCGTGGATCTGCCAGCAGCGCTCGCAGATTACGCGAAGGCGGGTGCATCACCATTGCAGGGCACGCCCGATAAACTGCCTGCGCCACCAGCCGGCGTGCAGCAGCGGCGCGTCACGCACACCAAAGGGCTGGCGCTGCAGCCGCGCCATTGGCTGCGTGCCTCAGCGGATGGCAGCGCCATCGCCTTTTTGCTGGCGGATGAGCACGGCATCGTTCAGTTGTGGACGGTTTCACCCAATGGCGGTCAGCCGCGTCAGATAACTCAGCTGGCAAGCAGCATCCAGTCTGCTTTTAGCTGGCAGCCGGATGGCAGCGCCATCGCTTTTATCTGCGATAACAGTGTGATGCGTTGTGAGGTGACGACGGGACACTGTACGCGCTTGACGCCACGCAGCGATCGCGCGCCATCCGGTGATGCGGTGGTGTGGTCGCCGGATGGTGAGCAGATCGCTTATATGCGGGAGGTTGACGGTTGGCGCCAGCTGTTTTGCGTCAGTGCGATGTTACCGGAGTAGAGGCTGCGGTCGCCAGGCTGGCTTGGGTGCCGGCCAATCTTTCGCTCTGCATCACACGCTCGTGGATGGAATCCTTGCTCTTGTCGTCATCGGAACGGAAATAGTCCCACGGCAGCAGCACGGTATCCATCACCGCTGAAAAGGGTAAATCGATCAGGGCCAGCGGCTTAATTGCCCAACTGGTTTTGTCATCCGTTAGCATCTCTGCACTGGCGCGCGTACCGGGATAGTAGCCCTGACTGGCGCCCGTATGAGACATCACGCTGGAGCAGCCCGAAGAAGCAAAGGCGCTGCAAATCAGCACAGCTGTGAGTGGAAAGCGTTTCATCATCTTCATTATCATCATCCCTTCAGTCATGGCATGGCCCTGGCTGGAGTGTGTCACCTGACGTTTCGCAAAGCTCTATGACCTTGTCTTGGATCTCAGGAGAATGGTTCCCTGAGTGTATGCCATATCGTCAGAATTGCTGTAAAAAATACGCATTGGCCCTTGAAAGCGACCAGGCTGCACCCACTTTTAAGGAACGGTCACGCTGCTGTTGCCGGAAGGGACAGCAGCGGGTTGAACAACCTGTCCATGGTGGAAGGTTGCCTAAACTTGCTGATTATCAGGAGTCTTATTATGCGTAATTTTGATCTCTCTCCACTTTATCGTTCTGCCATCGGTTTTGATCGCTTGATTAACCTGCTTGAGACCAATCAGAACCAGGCTAATGGGGGCTATCCTCCGTATAACGTTGAGCTGGTGGATGAGAACTTCTACCGCATCACGATTGCCGTCGCGGGCTTTGCCCAGAGCGAATTAGATATCACCTCACACGATAACGTGCTGGTGGTACGTGGTGCGCACCCGGAAGAGCAGCCGGAGCGCAAGTACCTGTATCAGGGCATTGCCGAGCGCAACTTTGAGCGTAAATTCCAGCTGGCCGATCACATCACCGTGCGCGATGCGCGTCTGGAAAATGGTCTGCTGAGCATCGATCTGGTACGCATCGTCCCGGAAGAGGCGAAACCGCGCCGTATCGAAATCCTGTAATCAGGTTGCTGAGTTGACGAAAAACGCCGCATAACGCGGCGTTTTTTTATGTGTGCGATAAACGTCAGGTACGCACCAATAAGCGCTGACTGACCATGCCACCAAACACATTCACCAGCAGACCCAGAATGATCACCGCCACACCGATCATCTGCTGGATCGACAAGGTCTCGCCGAGAATCAACGCTGCGCTGAGAATGCCCACCACCGGTACCAGCAGCGACAGCGGTGCCACGCGCCAGGTTTCGTAGCGACTGAGCAAATTGCCCCAGATCGCGTAGCCCACAATGGTGGCGATAAAGGCGAGATAGATCAGCGCCAGCACCGTTTGCAGCGAGATGTTCAGCAGGCTGGTAACAATCGATGCTTCGCCATCAAATAGCCATGAGCAGGCAAAGAACGGCACTACCGGCACCAGCGCACTCCACACCACCAGCGACATCACCGGCACCTTGCGGTTACGCAAAATGATTTTATTGGTGATGTTGCCAAGCCCCCATGACAGCGCCGCAGCCAGCGTCAGCATCATGGTGGTCAGCGTTATGCCCGCCGTGGTTTGCCCTTCCATGCCGGCGGTCGCCAGCATAAACATGCCGAGCGTCGCCACTAAAATGCCGACGATGTGATTCCAGCGCAGCTTCTCCGCCAGGAACAGCGCGCCAAGCAGCAGGGTGAAAAATGCCTGCGCCTGCAGCACCAGCGACGCCAGTCCCGCCGGCATGCCGAGTTTGATGGCAAGGAACAGAAAGGCGAACTGCCCGAAGCTGATGGTCATGCCGTAGACCACCAGCCAGCGCAGCGGAATTGCTGGACGTTTCACAAACAAGATCGCCGGAAACGCCACCAGGCTAAAACGCAGCCCCGCCAGCAAGAAAGGCGGCATGTCCTGCAAACCCAGCTTGATCACCACGAAATTTACGCCCCACGCCACCACAACCAGCAGGGCTAACAACATATCTTTGACTGACATACAGATTCCTTACTGCCGCGATCAGGCGGTTGCCGTCACCGGTGTCGCGATCTCGGCACAACATTCATCACCGACAACCTGAAAAAAATCATCCACCTGCAACGCAACGGAGCGATCTAAGGCGCCGGCGTTGAACCACAGCGTGCCGACATCGCGCAGCCGTGTATCGACACGCAGCGCCAGCCGATCATCAAAACTAAACGGCGGCACCGCCCCCATCACGCACTGCGTTAACTCCTGCGCTTTCTCGGGCGGTGCAAAGCTCGACTTCTTGCCGCCAATAGCGCGCGCGGCGCTTTTGAAGTTGATCTTGCAGTCGCCTGGTACAATCGCCAGCAGGTAACGCGCATCGGCACCATCCGGCATCGTCACTTCCAGCACCATCGCCTTGGCCGCCTGATTGAGATCGTTGCCGCGAATTTCGCTGATCAGGTCGGTTTGGCCGATAGCTTCATGTTCCACCACGCGATAGCGCGCCTGATGCTGATCCAGCAGCGCAATAATTTTTTCGTAGGTATTCATGCTCGTCTCCTCGTCTAAAAACCTGGCGTTAGCTCCAGGCGATGGCGTGTTTCATTTTTTTGTCGGTCAGGCCAAAGAAGAAGCCCATGGTGATGCGCGTGTCGCCTTCCACGCGATCGATTTCGTGATAAAAAGCGGGGTTAAACAGATAGATATCGCCACTGCGCGGTGAGAACTCACACACCTCGCTGTGCGCGATGACGCCGCTTTGATAACCCAGTTCGCCCGGCGTTTTGAAACGTTCATCTACCGGCTGCCACTGCTTATTGAAGATGCGCAGCTCGCCACCTGCATTGCACTCCTGCAAACACACCACGCAGCTCAGCTGATGCAAGATGTTAGTCACCGCCAATCCGCTGCCGGCGGCATCGCGCACGATGTTGTCGTTATGCAGGGGATTGGCGACCCCGTTGGCGTGGAAGCGCACAATCGAACCGGCGTAATCGCCCAGATCGGGTTCGCTGGCGGTTTGCAGACTCTCCAGGCGCAGCGCGTGCTTCACCCAGTTATAGATTTGATCGCGCAGGCAGTGCAGCGACGGCGGCAGCGCCGACTGAATATCGCGCAGTTCGGTGAAGTAGTTTTCGGGGGCGGCAGTATGCTTTGCCAGATAGGGGCCGAGCGTGGTCAACGCACCGTTTGGATAGTGCGATACGCGGACCTGTTCGCGGCACTGCTGCAAATCGCCGACCACGGCTTCCCGCACCTGTGGCGTCAGAAAGTTGCGTAAAACCAGCAGCGGCACGCGCGCCGTCACGATGTCATCCAGCCAGGTGCTTTCCACAAACATGTCAGGATTGATAATGCGTATCTGATTGAAAATAGCCATGTTGATCACTCCCCTAAAGGAAATTCATGAAGTTCATGGTTGCTCATGCGACGCCATTCAGACGTCGTGCCTAGTGTTGAAATGGGTTCAGAAGAGATAAACGTCGTGTTGTCATTCTGGAAACGGTGCAGCGTGAAATAGGTGGGATAGGGCGTATCGTCGGGATACCATTGCCATGCCCAGGCTTTATCGCGGGTGACAAAAATCGCGTTGGCAGAGCTGCCGCCCGGCGCCACCTGCGCCATCTTGTTGCGCAGATAATCGCGGGTAAAATCCGCGGGCGTGGCGCGATCTACCATGTATTCGAGGTATTCGGCAGAATCAAAGTGCGACTCCGCCATGCCCAGCTGCTGGTAGACGGTGGGCAAAAACCCGTTATGCATCATGTACCACTGGGTTGCGCCGCTGGTGCGCCACAGCGGGTGGGAAAATTCGATACCGTGATTTTTGCTCAGCGTAGCGTGGCGCACATGTACCGCCAGAAAGCGGCCACGCAGGCGGTCAACATCGATGGTCGGCAGCGCATCGGCGAAGGTGCCGGTGCCGTGCAGCGTGCGAATGTGTCCTTGCTCCAGCCACAAACAACCCCAGCCGTTAGGATGCTGTTTGATCGGCCCTTCATGGGTGGCGGTTTCTCCACAGCTCATGGCGCGGGCTGCATCCAGCACTGCGGCGGCGTCAAATTGGCCGTGCGCCACAATCATTCTGCACATAGTAAATCCCTCCTGGTGGTGAGCGATGAGACCTCAAGAATCTGATGGAACACCGCCAGAATCTCATCGCGGTTCGCGGCCGCAAGGCGTAAGGTCGCCAGAATTCCGGCGTGACGGGTTAAATCTGCATAGAGAGAAGAGCGCGGTGAAACGGCCAGCGTCGGCAGATTGAGCGGCGGCAACAGCTGACCGCGCTGATGCTGCGCGATCCAGCGTTCTGCCGCGTCATACTGCAGGCGCTGGCGCAGGCGTACCCGGCCCACCGCGAGCGGCTGCGGCGGGAAATGCAGCGGCGGCATGCCGTGACCGGCTTCGATGTGAAACGCCACTTCAGCCCAGTTGATGCCGGTCACTTCCTGCACCAGATTCACCACGCCCATGCCCGAAAGACGGAAGCCCATTTCGAGAAAGTGCGGTTCGCCATTCACTACAATAAAGTCGATGTGAAATGCGCCCTGACGATAGCCAAAGGTTTCGCAGCAGAAACTCATCAGGCTGGAGAAGCTGGCAGGCAGCTGCTGCGCCGCGACCGCCACGTGGCCGGACTCGTAAAAACTGACGCAGCCGTCGGCATCGGTGTGATGTTCGATCACCTTTTGGCAGCAGGTCAGCGCCAGCGCATGGCTGTCCGCCACCACGCCTTGCAGCGAATACTCATCGCCGGCCAGCCAACTCTCGACGATAAAGCCGCTGAAGCCGCGCCCGCCGTAGTTCATGGTATCGACCAGCTTGCCAATCACCGCATCCAGCTGGCGGGCTTCTTTGACCAGCCAGATACCCAGACCGCCGCCGCCGTCAACCGGCTTGATCACGCAGGGATAAAGCAAGGCATCACGCGCGTCGCGGATGCTGAGCGGCGAAGCGAAGAAACGAAACTCCGGCTGTGGAAAGCGTTGCCAGGCTTTGCGCAACGCCATGCGCTGTGCGTACTTATCCGGTGGAATAAAGCTCGCCCCGGCATCGGGCCCCGCCAGCAGCTCGCGCACGCGACCGGCGCTGGCGTTGTAAGCTTCAAAACCCGCCAGCACCACATGAGGATGTTCCATCAGCCCGGCATGCAAACAGGCTTGCAGCACATCCCACGGATTTTCCGGGCGATCGAGCCGCACAATCAGATCGAACGGCAACGCAATGCTTAGCGATTGGTAATCGACGAAATCGCCCATTTCCGCCAGCACGGTAAAATAGCCGTCCCGTTTGGCCACCGCACAGTACGGATTTTGTCCGTCGCGGGTGGCGCCGATCTGCAGGAAAATCTTTCTCATCGCGTTGCCTTACCGGGTTAACGCCCGGAGATCACTTCAGTGACGACGTCGTGCATCACGCCGTTGTTCACCTGAATCACTGCTTTGTGCGGATCAAAACGCAGCACGCGTGAGAGCGCATCGCCGCGCCGATCGTCCAGCAGTGAACTCACCTGTGCGCTGCGCCAGCAGTGGCGCATCTGCGCGACGGTCAAACCAGAAAGTTGCTCAAGCTGCTGTGCCAGTAACCGATCGTCGCTTTCACCGCGCAACAGCGCGCGCACCGCAGCTTCATCCGGCGCATCGACCAACTGCTGCAGCCAGTTTTTCAGCTGCTGTCCTTCGGCGATAAACGGCGAATAGATCATGCAAATCAGCTGGGTTTCATTCAGACCAAATGCCTGCTCGGCGAACTGCGCCGCGCGTTGGCGGGCGCGCTTAATCGCCTCATCGTCCTGATAACGTGCCGCCATCTCATCGATCAGCTGCGGCGGGAAATCCTTTTTCACCATCAGCCCAAGCGCAAAGCGCACATATTCGCGAATGCCTTCGGCGTAGTTACGCTGCAGCAGCGTCTCCGCACGCAGACCGCGAATATGTGCCATTAACGTTGGGTTACCGCAGTCCGATTCGGAAAAGCTGAACATCAGCTCATCAAAGCGGAAATGCATAAATTCAGTCAGCAGCGCCCAGTGCGCACCGGCTTCATAGGCGGTGTCCTGATAGATGTTGAAGAACAGTGGATCGCGTGCCAGTTGCCAGGTAATGCGGTGCGCGGGCGTCACCTGATCGGCGCCGTAAATATCGGCGAAGTAGCGCTCGGCCACGCCATCCAGCGTCTGCAAAAAGCCGCTAAAGCCGCGCGATTTATCCGCCACCGGCGCGTCAAACAGACGCGAAAGATGCCGCGCCCAGGCGAGATAAGCGGTTTGTTCCTGCGGCGAATCGCCGGTGATGATCACATCAACGCCGCCGTCGTAATGCGCCGCCAGGCCAAACGAGTTCACCATGCTGAGGTTACAGGCATTACAAAAGGTGGAGCGGGCATCGGCGCGGAAGCGGTGGCCATTCATCAGCACATCGTTGCGATTCTGCTGGCGCACGCTGTCCGGCATGGGTAGATGGCGATCGAAGTGGCGGATTTGCAGGCCATCGGTCACCAGACATTCGGTGAAATCATCTGCAAAGATATGCAACGCGCGATACACGCGATCGATATTCTCCATCACGCTGTCGTTCATCGCCGCATGGCGGTTAGTGCTGATGCGCAGTTGAAAGGTGCTGCCGTGCTGTTGCCAGATCAGTCCCTGAATGTAGCGGACATATGCCACCATGTAGCTGCTGTCTTTGCCGCCGCCGTAGGCCAGCAGCACGCGGTTATTTTCCGGCTGTGCGGCATCGGGGAGGGCGGCAAGTAAACGGCGTGCGCAGTGCTGAGCTGAATCGATAATCGTGGGAGTGAGATATCCTTCAATGTCTCTCATCATGGTGGACAGATTATTCATTTTTCACTTCATCCTTTGGCTAATAAAATCGCTATTGCCGTGCTGACGGTAACAGTCGGGAAATGGGCCACGAAGGTGCTACGGAATGAATTTTTCACTGGGAAGCGCAACGGCAACGCCTGCGCTGAGCTAACAATTAACTGATGCAGCCTAAAGTACTTTGAATGTAATCTGGTGAAAACGCACAGATCAGCACGAAATAGGGTGGAACAGATGGCGGGTGAAACGGAACAGGGCAGTCGTTACCGTCAAATCGCAGAGCAGATAAAACAAGCCATTCACAGCGGTTCGCTGCCGCCCGACAGTCGTCTACCTTCGGTGCGCACGCTGGCGACGCAGTACAGTGTCAGCATGACCACCGCGCTCAAAACATTACGCACGCTTGAGGATGAGCACTACGCGGTGGCGCGTCCCAAGTCCGGCTTTTTTGTCGCGCCGCGTAAGGCGGATAACGTTTTTCCCGTGGCGATCGCTGAGCAAGCGCGCGAAGTCGCGCCGCTCGACGAGCAAACTGAGCTGCATCTGGCGATGCTTGGTTCGGATTGCCGCGTCAGGCTCGATCTGGCCAACGGTGATATTTCGCTTTATCCGGTGAAGAAGATCGGCTTGCTGATGCGCCAGATGGGCTATAGCAAACCGGCGCTGCTGGGCAACACCGTTAAAGGCACCGGCTATATGCCGCTGAAAACGGAAATTGCCCGCCGGGCGGTGGATTATGGCTGCAATATCAATGCCGATGACATCCTGATCACTAACGGCTGCATCGAGGCGATTTCGCTGGCGCTGCGTGCGACCACGCGGCCCGGCGACATCGTGGCGGTGGAATCACCCTGCTATTTTGTGCTGCTGCAGATGCTGCATAACCTCAATCTGCGGGTGATTGAAGTGGAGGCGGGCCCGGCGGGCTACGTCAACGTGGAGAAGCTGACGGCGCTGTTTCAGCGCAAAGCAGTGCAGGCCTATCTGACCATCAACAACATCAACAACCCGCTTGGCAAAAGCATTCCCAACGAACAGAAAGCCTATATCGCGCGACAGGCCGATGAGAATGATGTGGTGATCATCGAGGATGATATCTTCGGCGATACCGCGTTTGGCGAGCGCCGCCCGTTCCCGATGCGCGCCTTTAGCCCCAATGCCATTTTGTGCAGCGGCTTTTCAAAAACGGTCGCGCCCGGCATACGTATCGGCTGGGTGCACAGCAGCAACTACATGCGCAAAATCGCCTCGCTGAAATACACCACCAGCATGGGGACGTCCGTGCTATCGCAGGCGGCAATAGCCGAACTGCTGCGCAGCGGCGGCTACGACGCCCATTTGCGCAAGCTGCGGCGCGAGCTGAAGAATCAAATCCAGCATATGCGCCAGGCGGTGCTGCGCTACTTCCCGCCGGGCACGCGCGTGTCCGATCCCGAAGGGGGATATGTGTTATGGGTGGAAATGCCATTGGGCGCGTTGAATGTACGCGCGCTGTTTCTCAAAGCGCGCAACGCCGGCATCGGTATCGCGCCGGGACACATCTTCGCCACCGATCACCGTTACGATCACTGTTTCCGACTGAATGCCGGTTTTGGCTGGAATGCTGAAGTGGAGCAGGCGATTCAGCAGCTGGCGCAGTGGTGCCAGCTGTCGTTGCCAGCGACGTGATGCAGCAGTCGCCATAAATGGCGCCCCTACTAAACAACCGTAGGGGTGCCATTCATGGCACCCTGGTTAATTCGTAAACGCGCTTTCCAGCTCTTCCGCCAATATCTGCACCGCGCGCTCAATTTTTTCGGCATCCGGCACGTAGTTCATGCGCATGCATTGATGGGTGTGCGGCCATTCATGTTCCAGGCCGGGGAAGAAGAAGTGGCCCGGCACCATTAACACGCCGCGCGCTTTCAGGCGCTGATAAAGCGTTTCGGTGCTGATCGGCAGATCGCGGAACCACAGCCAGAGGAAAATCGCCCCTTCGGGTTTGTGAATCAGGCAGCGATCTTCCGGTAAATAGCGGCGAAGAATCGCAATCGTCTCGCTCACTTTGGCCTGATAGAACGGCTTGATCACCTCTTCTGACAGACGCAATAAATCGCCGCGCCCGATCATCTCATTAGCCATCGCTGGGCCAATGCTGCCTGGCGCAAGACTGATTATGCCATTCATGTTGCCAATAGCCGTAATTGTGCTCTCATCGGCGACGATAATGCCACAACGTGCGCCAGGCAAACCGAGTTTCGACAGGCTCATACACAGAATGGTATTCGGTTTCCACAGCGGCCGCGCTTCGCTAAAGATAATGCCCGGGAATGGGACACCGTAAGCGTTATCGATCAGCAGAGGTACGCCGTGCTGCTGTGCCAGCGCATCGAGCTGCAGCAGTTCGTCATCGGTGATCACGTTACCAGTCGGGTTGGTGGGGCGCGACACGCAGATCAGGCCGATATCATCATTCAGCGGCAGATGATCGAAATCGACGTGATATTTGAACTGGCCTTCAGGCAGCAGCTCAATGTTGGGCTTCGCGGAGACAAACAGATCTTCTTCCAGTCCGGCATCCGCGTAGCCAAGATATTCTGGCGCCAGCGGGAACAGCACGCGCTTTTTGCTGCCATCGGCGCGACGTCCAGCAAACAGGTTGAACAGATAGAAAAACGCGCTCTGGCTGCCGTTGGTCAGCGCGATGTTTTGTGCGGTCAATGGCCAGCCAAGTTCCTCACGCAGCATCTTTGCCAGTGCATCCAGCAGCAGCGCCTTGCCGCGTGGACCGTCGTAATTGCACAGCGCTTCGCTGAGTTTTCCATCCTGATGCATCTGCAGCAGCAGTTGGTGGAAATAGTCGTTCATTGCCGGGATTTGCGCCGGATTGCCGCCACCCAGCATGATGGTGCCAGGCGTGCGCAGGCCTTCACCCATGTCTTCCATCAGACGTGAGATGCCGGAATTTTGAGTAAATTTGTCGCCGAACTGAGAAAAGGACATAGGAAGTTAAAACGTTGTGAAATCGAATGGGGAACCACCATAGCGCCCGCCGCTGGCAGGCGCAATGGCTAAAACAGCAAGCTTAACCCTGGATTTGCGGGTTGACGCAGTTTTTCTCGACGTTGCCGCTCAGCGCCGCGATCAGGTTATCCACCGCGTCGCGCGCCATGCCATAACGGGTTTCATGCGTGGCAGAACCGATATGCGGCAGAGCCACCACGTTTGGCAGCGTCAAAATCTCGGCATCGGCGGGAACCGGCTCAACTTCGAATACATCAAGCCCTGCGGCGTGGATGGTGCCGTCTTTCAGTGCGGCCGTCAGCGCCTGCTCATCAACAACCGGACCGCGGCCCGCGTTAATCAGAATCGCGCTTGGCTTCATCAGCTTGAGCTGCGCTGCGCCAATCATATGGTGCGTCTGTTCGGTCAGCGGCAGACTGATGCAGACAAAATCACTCTCTTTCAGCAGGGTTTCGAGATCGCAGGCGCGCGCGCCGAAGCGGGTTTCCGCCTCTTCATGCTGACGACGTGCATTGTAGAGAATGTTCATGCCGAAGCCGAAATGCGCACGTTGCGCCAGCGCCAGACCGATGCGGCCCATGCCGAGAATACCGAGAGTTTTGTGGTGCACATCAATGCCGAAATGATCCGGGCCGATACTCGCTTGCCACTCGCCGGCTTTTACCCACTTATCCAGCTCGGTTACGCGCCGCGCGGTACTCAGCACCAGCGCCATCATGGTGTCGGCAACGGTTTCGGTCAGCACGGTTGGCGTATGCATCAGCAACACCTTACGTTGATTCAGTGCCTCGACATCGAAGTTATCGTAACCCACCGAAACGGTGGAGCAGGCGCGCAGCGCGGGCATTTTTGCCAGCAAATCGCCATTCACTTTGCCGCCTGAGCCAAGCAAACCTTGCGCCTGTTCGAATTGGGCCTTGTGCTGCTGGATAGTTTCCGCAGAAATATCATTGACTTCAGTGACGGTAAAATGGGCATCCAGCTTGGTGCGCAGGTCATCTGGCAGGCTCTTATACAGAATCACAGCAGGTTTCATCTTTTGCTCCCTGTAGAACGAGTTGTGGGCGACCGCAGTCGCCCCGAAAATTCATCTTTTACGCTTTCAGGCGTGCTTCGCCCCGTGCACGGGCGGCGGCGTTTTGTTCTGCGCCGGTTTGACAATCAACGTCAGCCAAACCGAGGCCAGCAGCGCAGCACCCATGAAAATGTAGGAGGCGGCAGGCGAACCGGTCGCGCCATTAAGATAGCCTACAATCCACGATCCGATGAAGGATCCGAGTGCGCCCATGCTGTTAATCAGTGCCATCGCACCCCCGGCGACGTTGCGTGGCAACATCTCAGGAATGATGGCGAAGAACGGGCCGTACGGCGCATACATCGCACCACCGGCAATCACCAGCAGCGTATACGACAGCCAGAAATTGCTGGAACCGACCAGATACGAACCGAGGAATGCCAGCGCGCCAATCAGCAGCAGCGGCCAGACAAACAGTTTGCGGTTCTGGGTCTTATCGGACGCCCACGACACCACGATCATCGCGATGGTCGCCACCAGATACGGCACCGCTGACAGCCAGCCCGCTTCCACCATGCCCATCTGCGAACCGTTGCGTAGAATGGACGGCAGCCACAGCACAAAGCCGTACACGCCGATGCTCCAGGCAAAATATTGCAGGCACAGCAGGATGACGTTGCGATTACGGAACGCTTCACCGTAGTTACGTACCGCTTTGATGCCTTCCTGCTCTTTTTGCAGCTGCGCTTGCAGCGCCGCTTTCTCGCTTTCGCTCATCCATTTGGCCTGCGCAGGTTTGTCCTGCACCAGGAACCACCAGGCCACCGCCCAGATGACTGCTGGGATGCCTTCAATGATAAACATCTCGCGCCAGCCAAAGGATTCAATCAGATAGCCGGAAACCACCGACATCCACAGCACCGTGACCGGATTACCGAGGATTAAGAAAGTATTGGCGCGCGAACGCTCCGATTTGGTAAACCAGTTACTGATATAAATCAGCATCGCTGGCATCACCGCCGCTTCCACCACGCCAAGTACAAAGCGGATCGCCGCCAGCATTGGGATGTTACTCACCACGCCGGTCAGCGAGGCGCAGCCGCCCCATAAAATCAGGCACCAGAAAATTAACTTCTTAACGCTACGACGCTCGGCATACAGCGCGCCGGGGATCTGGAAGAAGAAGTAGCCGAGGAAGAACAGGGCGCCCAGCAGCGATGACATGCCTTTGGTGATACCCAGATCTTCGTTAATCCCTGCGGCAGAGGCGAAACTGAAGTTCGCCCGGTCCAGATACGCCAGACTGTAGGTGATAAACACGATGGGCATGATAAACCACCAGCGTTTTGGCGCGATTGTCTGCGATTTCATGGGTGACTCCTCTGGTTGAGGTGGGCGCATTCTGTGGATGCGCCTCGCAATATCGTTGTTGTAGGTACAGACTGTTTGGTTTCGTACGGACCCGTAGCGGCGCAATTTATTGCGCTTCTGGCCGCGAAGCCGTCGCGCAAAGCGCGCGATGAATCGCGCCGCTACGGGATTGTGCAGTTATTAGTAATCGCCCAGCGCCGCGCGCGTAGGCAGTCCTTCGCTGTCGCCGGCAACCTGAATCGCCAGCGAACCGATTTTGTTGCCGCGCAGAATCGCCTGCGGCAGCGTTTTTCCTTCCAGCAGGGCGCTGATAAGACCAACGGCAAAGCCATCGCCCGCACCCACGGTATCGACCACGTTTGCCACATGAATCGGCGCCACCTGGCCCTGCTCACCGTCGGCGGTTTTGTACCAGGCGCCATCGCCGCCGGTTTTAATCACCACCGCTTTCACCCCCTTATCGAGGTAGAAATCGGCAATCGCTTCTGGCTGACGATAGCCGGTGAGAATCAAACCCTCTTTCTCACCAGGCAGCACCCAGTCGGCATATTCCGCTAAATGATTCAGCTGTTTACGCATCTCCTCTTCGCTGCGCCACAGCACTGGGCGCAGATTGGGATCAAAGGAGATGCTTTTGCCACGCGCGCGCATCTCTTTCGCCGCGTGCTGTGCCAGCTGCAGCGAGCTGTCAGAGATCGCTGCAGCCACGCCGCTCAGATGCAGGTGGCGCGCGCTGCCAAAGTAATCGTCGTTAAAGTCGGCCGGCGACAAGTGGCTGGCGGCTGAGCCTTTACGGAAATACTCCACTTCTGGATCGGAGCCGTCATCAACGCGTGATTTGAGCTGGAAGCCGGTGCGATATTGGGCATCGGTGGTCACACAGCGGTGATCGACACCCTCTTTTTCCAGCTGTTGTAGCGTGAAGCGGCCAAAGCTGTCGTCACCGACGCGGCTGACCCAACCTACATTCAAGCCGAGACGCGCCAGGCCAATCGCCACGTTGAGCTCGGCACCGGCAATGCGCTTGACGAAACCTTCAGCCGCGGCGAGATCGCCGGTTTGCTGGGCGATAAACATCGCCATCGCTTCACCAATCGTCACCACATCCAGCGTTTTTTGCATCATTTTCGGCTCCTTACGCTGCACGCAGCAGGTCAACGTAATGGCGAGTGACCGCCAGCAAATCGGCGCCTTCCAGTGGGAATTCGATACCGCGTGGCGCATCGACGGGCAGCGCCTTGAGCAGCGAACGCCAGCTCTCGTCGGCCTGATCCAGCGCGATAGCGCGGAAAGTGTTGCCGTGCGGCACTGCGGTTTTAACGTGAATATAGCTGACGTAGCGGCTGAGCTGAGCGGCGGCCTGTAAAGCGTCTTCGCCGGTCCACTGCCAGTTACCCATATCGAAGGTCATATCCAGCGGCAGCGCGGCATCGCAGGCTTGATGGAAGAAGCGCAGCATCGGTGCCAGTTTGCTATCCGGCGTTTGATCGTTTTCCACCACCAGCGTGACGTTTGACGTGTTCAACACCTCGACCAGCGGACTGGCATCCAGTTCAACAAAATGCCCCAGCGCCAGCTTCAGCCGTTTGGCTCCGATATGTTCAGCTTCCTGCAGGAACTGCGCCAGACGCGGATTCAGTGCGCCATCATCCAGCCACAGCGCTTCCGGCACGGAATAGCTGGCGCTCAGCTGATGCTGGGAAATCGCATTGCCCAGCGCATGCAGCAGGCAGAGCTCATTTTCACTGAACAGCTCGCGGCGAATTTCCACGCCATCCGCACCCGCCTGTTTAATCAGCGGCAGCAGTGCGGCCTGGCCACCCAGCTCCGCCACTTTCTGCGCGCCGTATGCGGCAGTTACAACAATAATTTCTGGTTTCATCACTTTTCTCCGGGCAAGACCACATCCCATTCGTAATAAAAAAGCTAAATGGAACCGGTTCCAAAGGAAAGGTGCAGACCGCGGAATTATGATCAGGCTCACGAAGTGAGCCAAAGAAAGGGGGTTAGCGCAGCGGCTGGCTGGAGCCGCGCACGATCAATTCGCCGGAGAACAGCTGCTCGCTGATGATTTGTTCGCTGCCTTCAATGCGCGCGATGACCTGCTCCAGCGCGGCATAGCCAATCTGCCAGGTGGGCTGCTTCAGGGTGGTGATGCCGACGCCCGCCAGCGCGGCCCACTCCAGCTCATCGAAACCGAGCAGGCCGATGGATTCGCCCCAGCGCAGGTCAAGGCGCTGTAAGGCGCGCGCCACCTGCAACGTTAGCGCGCCGTTGGCGGCAATCACCGCAGCGCGTTTGCCCGGGTGGCGTTGATGGAAATCGTGCAGCAACTGTTCCAGCGCTGCGGGTTGATGCAGCGCCACTTCGGCATTCTCGGCCACGACCTGCGGGGCGTTTTGCACCGTGGCGTAGAAGGCGCGCAGACGTTCGCGCCGCGTGTTGACGCTGCCCAGTGGCTCGCTGACAAACAGCAGCGCCTGATAGCCATTATCCAGCAGATGCTGGGTGGCAATGTTTGAGGCTTCAAGGTTGTTGAGGCCAACTACATCGCAGGCAAAATCGGGGATTTTACGGTCGATCAACACCATCGGCAGCATCGACTGTTGCAGCCGATTCAGCACCTCTTCATGCATGCCAACGGCGTTCACCACAATGCCTTCAACCTGATAGCTGCTCAGCAATTGCAGATAGTGCTGTTCGAGATCGACTTCATTGTTGGTGTTACACATCAGCAGCGTAAAGCCCTGCGCACGGCAGGCCGCTTCAATGCCGCTCAGCACGTCAACCGAGTAGGGATTGGTGATATCGGCAATAATCAGGCCAATCAAACGCGTGCGGCCACGTTTCAGACCGCGCGCCATCTGGCTGGGACGATAATTGAGTTCGGCGATGGCTTGTTCGATTCGGGCTTTGAGATCGGGCGAGAGCAGATTCACTTCGCCATTCAGATAGCGGGAAACGCTGGTTTTACCGGTTTTTGCCGTACGGGCAACGTCACTAATTGTGGCTCGTGGCGGCCTGGTTTTCATTGCTTACACCTGCTGAAAAGAAACAGGCGAAGACTAACACAGCTCGGGCCTGGCGCAATCATTGTGCGTCAGAAGTGAGGCGCAGCACCGGCTGCCACAGCGTCTGAAGTTGGTTAAGTGGCTTATCATCCAGCAGTTGTAACACCATTTCCGCAATGCGCTCACCGATGCGCTGCTGTGAGAGCTGCAGAATGGCATTAACTGGCTGATCGATAATGGAGTCTGGCGGTAGGCCATCATAGACATACAGCGGAATAGCCTGCGCGCCCTTCAAACGGGCGGCTTGCTGCAGGGCAATTGCGGCACCTTCACCCAGCGTACTGCAATCGGTAATGATCGCCTGCGGCGCATCACCTTGTGCCAGCCAGGCATTGGTTTGCTGATAGCCAGAGCGGCGCGTGGCGGGCAAAGCTGCCATCAATGACTGATCGACCGGCGCCTGATGCTGGATCAGCGCATCAATAAACCCCTGGCGGCGATCGAGGGTGAAGGTTGAGAACTCATTACTGCCGAGATAGGCGAGGCGCGGCAAGCCTTGTTGCAGGCAGTGTTCTGCCGCCAGAAAGGTACCGGCATGATTATCGTAATCAATCCACGCATAAGGCTGTGGCAGTTCGCTGCGTCCCAGCGTCAAAAAGCGAAAGCCCTTCTGCTGCAAGCGTTGCAGGCGCGCATCCTGCGGCAGGGTATGGGTCAAAATCAGTGCATCCATCGCGCCGCTGCGCATCATACGCATCAGCTTACGGTGTTGATCGGGCGATTTAGCGGGCAGCAGCAGCAAATCAATATCGTGCTGAGCGAGGCGTTGATCCAGCGTCAGCAGCATTTGGCTGTAGTAGCTGTCATTGAGCGAAGCATGGCTGATGGGAAACACCAAACCGACCGCATTGGCGCGTCCGGTTTTCAGGCGACGAGCGGCATCGTTGGGGCGATAACCGCGCGAATGCGCTTCCTCTTCAATGCGTTTGCGGGTGGCGGCGGCGACATCGTCATAGCCATTTAGCGCCCGGCTCACGGTGGTAACAGAGAGGCCAAGGGTAGCGGCGATGGCTTTCAGTGACATGATAGCGTTCCGTTGATCAATTTTTGATCACGCTAGCATAAAGGAAAAGGCGGCTCTATCTGTTGCGAATTTTTTAGCTTTTTCTGACAAAGATGGCGCTAAAAGTAGCGTAAAAGTGCGATAAAAGCCGATCTGTTGTGGCAGAACGGCTCTTTACTTTTAGCCCAGTGGGCTGAGGGTGATCTCAACGCGACGGTTTTGCGCTTTACCGTCTTCGGTGCTGTTGCTGGCAACCGGATTGTCCGGGCCTAAGCCCTGGGTACGCAGACGGTTCTGCGCCACGCCTTGCAGAATCAGGCCGCTGGCAACGCTGTCAGCACGCTGCTGTGACAGACGCATATTTAACGCACGGGTGCCAGTGCTGTCGGTATAGCCGACCACGTTCACCGCGGTTTTTGGATACTCTTTCAGTACCATCGCCACGCCGGTCAGCGTATTGGCTCCCGCCGGTTTCAGATTGCTGCTGTTAGAGTCGAAGGTGACGTTATTCGGCATGTTGAGCACGATGTTATCGCCCTGACGCGTGACGCTAACGCCGGTACCGCGCATTTTGTCGCGCAGCTTCGCTTCCTGCACGTCCATGTAATAACCTGCACCGCCGCCCAGCGCTGCGCCGGATGCCGCGCCAATCAGCGCGCCTTTGCCGCGATCTTTCTTCGATGACGACAGCACGCCAACCCCTGCGCCCAGCATCGCACCCAAACCGGCGCCGATGCCCGATTTTCCAGCCTGAGATTCACCGGTGTAAGGGTTAGTGGTACAGCCCGACAGCGCGACGCTGCCGCTTAATAACAAGGTCAGCGCCAAAATACGCTTATTCATACAAAGTCCCTCAAAGATTCGCACGGGGAAAAGCCCCAAAACGGCACTATTATGCCGTTCAATTATGGGGAAATGCGTGAGGGTCAGTCTTAATTTGTAAACTTTTGCGTTAAAGATTATTGGGATGGCAGAAACAACTGGTTTGATGATCGTTAATCAAGCCGCAAGCCTGTAGAAATGAGTGGCAGGTTGTGGGACCGACGAATTTAAAACCACGCTTCTTCAGCGCCTTCGACAGCGCAATCGCAGGCTCGGAGGTGGTGGGCGCCAGTTTATAATCGGCGTAATGATGCAAAATCGGCGTGTTGTCGACAAATGACCAGATAAAGCGGGAAAAGTCCTCTCCGCTCGCTTCCAGTGCTAATAATGCGCGCGCATTGTTGATGATAGCTTCCAGCTTGCCACGATGGCGGATCAGGCCGGCATCCTGCATCAGGCGCGCCATATCGTCTTCATCCATCAGGGCCACAGCATTGGCATCAAATTCATGGAAAGCGCGGCGGTAATTTTCGCGCTTTTTAAGCACCGTAATCCATGAAAGCCCAGCCTGCTGGCCTTCGAGGCAGACCATTTCGAATAAGACTCGCTTATCGGTTTGCGGTACGCCCCACTCTTTATCGTGGTACGCGAGGTAGAGCGGATCCTGAGTTACCCAGCCACAACGTTGCATTGCTTCACTCCCTTAGCAGATGAAAAAGTGGTAGTTCCCTTGACGTTTTACAAAATCGATTAATAGTTAAACAAATAGTGTCGATAAAGATCTCATAAAAAGATAACGCCTAATCTCTTCCCGGCTCGTCAGGAGTCTTTCATGTTGCAGAAAAGTCAGCGGACAGGCCAGCACAAAATTGCGCTGGCTTTTGGCGGTTTGTGGCTATTTTTTCTGGCCGGGAATGCCTATGCCTTTGATCAGTCAGGCCAGAATAGTGCGCCAGATTACAATGCGATACTTGCCGAAAAGATTTCCAGTAATCATCTGATGTTGACAGAAAACGCGGATGCCAATTTGTTTGATGCGGCCCTTAATTCTCCCAACGACTATGCCATAGTGATGCACAGCGAAAGCGCCAGCGTCGGGGCCGCGCCGTTTGTAAATCGCTACTCGGCCGGTTGGTCGATGCCGATGAGTGCAGCGGTGAGCACCGGGCCAGTGGCACAGTTCGCGGTGGATGATTCAACGTTGAGCTGTCCTAAATGTGAACGGGTTGATAGCAATAATGCCGAGCATATTGCGTCATTAGGCTGGCGCGTGGATTCCAGCCTGGGCTGGATATCGCCGTGGGCGCAGGTGAGTTATAGCCATCTGGTGAATGAAGAATTCCCATCACCCAGCCGCGAGCGTGCAGAGGATATCAACGGTCGTGACAACAATTGGGTGGATGTCAGCGTCGGTGCCAATCTGCCGCTGGGGCAAAATATGGCCGCCTTCGCGTCGTTCGCGCAAACCGGTGCGGTCAGTAACGGCGAGCAGTTTATTTATAGCCTTGGCGTCAGCGCCAGCTTCTAATCGGCATAAAAAGAGAAGTGTTAAAAAGTGAGGTCAATATACTAAGCGCGCTAATCATTACTTTGGTCACAATATGCGCAACAATATTATTCTTATTAGCCGTGAAATTACGGCATTTATCATCAGTGGATTGGTGCTGGTTTTCTGTATGGCGATGGTCTATATCGACGTCAACTGGATGAACGATGCACTGCACGAAACCTCTTTCACCGAAATCACGCAGGAGGTAATGCTGCTGCTGATCGCATCCTGCTATTTCCTCTGCGCCTGGCAACGGCCGCAGCAGCGCAGCGTGCTGATCCTGGTCGGCGGTTTTTATAGCTGTATGCTGATTCGCGAGATGGACTTCCTGTTCGATTTCATTAGACACGGATCGTGGCTGTGGTTTGCGCTGGCGACAACGGCTGCCAGTCTGGCCATGGCATTGCGCCAGCCGCGTCAGATTCTGCCCGGTCTGGTATCGCTGGTTCAGCATCGCAGCTGGCAGATGATGGCCGCAGGATTACTGGCTGTGCTGGTGTTTTCGCGCTTATTTGGCATGCATCAGCTGTGGGAACATCTGATGATGGACGGTTATAACCGCGTGGTGAAAAACATGGCGGAAGAAGGCAGCGAGATGTTCGGCTACAGCCTGTGCCTGATCGCCTCTGCACGCTATTTGTGGCAAACCCGACCACAGCCTGTCTCGGTTCAGGCACCGCAGGTTTCACGCCATGTGAAACACGCTGAACCGCTGTCTGCATCACGCTAATACCTGCGACCTTTTTGGCGATCCCTTGCCCTAAAACAGGTACACTTACCGCATAACGTCGGGCTGAATATGCCGCCCGACGCATCATGCTGGTTAACGTCAGGTTTCTTCATGTCAGTCAAAATCTTATCTTCAACGTTGGTGGGGCTGGATGGCTTTTGCCATGACCCGCTCGCGGTGCTGCAGCAGGCCGATAATGGCACGCTGGCGGTGCTGCATAACAATGCACCGGCGTTTTATGCGCTGACGCCACAACGTCTGGCGCAGCTGCTGGCGCTGGAATCCGCCGCGCAGCAGCCTAATGATGTCACGCTGGATGAAAGTCTGTTTCAAACGGATAGCGCGCCCATCGCCACGCCGGTTGGCAAGTTCGCGATGTATGAAGGCTGGCAACCGGATAGCGATTTTCAGCGGCAGGCAGCCATCTGGGGTGTGACGCTGAGTGAACCTGTTACCGCTGCTGAGCTGGCGACGTTTATCGCTTACTGGCAGGCGGAAGGCCGTTTGTTCCATCACGTGCAGTGGCAGCAGAAGTTAGCACGCAGCGTGCAGATGAATCGCGCCGCCAATGGTGGACAGCCAAAGCGCGATCTCACGCAAATCAGTAATACTGATTATGATATTCCCGATGGATTCCGAGGTGAGTAATGAAAACGCCGAACGATCTCTTTAGCCGCCTGAAAAAAATGATGCCGTCCGAAGTGCAGCCGAAATTCAAAAACGGCGCGGAGCTGCTGGCCTGGAATCAGGAGCAGGGCCGCTTGCGCTCGGAGGCGATTGTGCGTGAAAACCGCGCGATGAAAATGCAGCGCATTATGGGGCGCTCTGGCATTCGTGAGCTGCACATGAACTGCTCGTTCGACAACTATCGCGTGGAAAATGATGGGCAGCGCAAAGCGCTGGCCATGGCGCGCGAATATGCCGCCGGATTTGAAAATAGCATCTCCAGCTTTGTTTTTTCCGGTCGTCCCGGCACCGGAAAAAACCACCTGGCGGCGGCGATTGGTAACGATCTGATTATCCGCGGCAAAAGCGTGCTGATTGTTACCGTTGCGGATTTGATGTCGAGCATGAAAGGCACGTTCAGCGGCGGTAGCGATTTAACCGAAGAGCGTCTGCTGCACGATCTTAGCCATGTCGATCTGCTGGTGATCGATGAGATCGGCATGCAGAGTGAATCGCGCTATGAAAAAGTGATCATTAATCAGATTGTCGATCGCCGCTCATCGTCGAAACGTCCAACCGGCATGTTATCGAACCTCGATCCCGCCGGGATGAATTCACTGCTGGGTGAACGTGTGATGGACCGTATGCGCCTCGGCAACAGTTTATGGGTGCGCTTTGACTGGGAAAGTTATCGCAGCCGTGTGCGCGGTGACGAGTATTGAGGGGTGCTATGAAAGCAGCCGGTAAAGGTCCAGCATTACTTCGCCTGAATAACCTGAAGCGGGTGATGACGCAACTGCGTACCACCCGCATCACCTCCCGCCAGGATCTGGCATTAGCGCTCGAACTGAGCAAAAACACCGTTTCGTTGATTGTCGATGATTTGCTCGAGCAGGGGCTAATCAATGAGCTTGGCCCGGTGAGCGTCGCCACCGCCGGTCGACCCAAAATCGAAATTTCGCTGCGCGCAGAAAAGTTGAAAAGCGCGGGCATTATGGTGGAGCGCCAGGCGATTCACTGGCGCGTCTGCGACTATTTCTCGCAGGTGATTGCCGAACAAACCTGGCGTACGGAAACCCGCGATCCCGAACATCTGCTGCATGAGCTGGTGGAAGTGTGTCAAACCCTGCACGCCGCGCATCCTGAATTACTGGGCGTCGCGATTGGCTTCCCCGGTATCATCGATCCGCTGCGCGGCTGGGTGCATTTCTCCGCCCATCTCGGTTGGCAGGATGTTGATATCATCACCCTGCTGCGCCGCGAAATTCCGCTGCCGCTGCGCATTATGAACAACGTGAAAGCGGCAGCGCTGCTCTCGGTACAGCAGCTCGAACTGGACAAGTCGCAAAGCCATTTCTATTTGCGTATCTCAGAAGGGCTGGGCGGTGCGCTGGTGGAGCAGGGTGAAGTGTTCACCGGCAGCAGCTGGACGGCGGGCGAAATCGGCCATCTTACAGTGCAGCCCAACGGCGAGCGCTGCAGCTGTGGACGTCTCGGTTGTCTGGAAACGCTGGTCAGCAAGCCGGCGATTCAGCAGCAGCTGGCTAAGCGCAAACCTGGCCTGCGCTGGCAGAACGGTGAAAGTGAGCCGGAAATCTTGCAGGAAGTGATGACGCAGGCGGGCACCTATTTGGGCACCGCGCTGAGCCAGGTGATGCAGCTGGTCAATCCGGCCAGCATTATTATTGATGGGCCGTGGAATGCGCAGCCGGCATTTGTGCAGGCGGTGCAGCAGGCGGCGCAGTCCGGAACGCTGGCCTTTACCTTCGCCCACACCGCGCTGCATTTCCTGCCAATGCGTATCGATCCCGCTAACGGCTTAGCGCTGGCGGTGATTGAGCAGTACGAACGCCTGAGTTAAAAAGGGCGCCATAAATGGCGCCCCTTCAGGTCTGTTGCCGCATGCTTAACAATTAATGTCTTGGAATATCAAACGACTCGCTCGGCTTGCCAGTTGCGGTGCTCTCCGGCAGGTCCGCTTCGACGTTAAATTTGCGCAGTACCAAAGCGTGGATCTTCTCGAGTGACACGCCCGCCGTTTCTGGCAAATAGCGGAAGGTAAAGAAGTACATTCCTAGCGAGAAGATGGCGAACAGCAGCAGCGGGAAGCCACCGTGGAACATATCCAGCAGCATCGGGCTGCTGTTCATGATCGGGAAGGTGCTGCTGATAACAAAGTTGGCCATCGACATCGCACAGATGGAAATCCCGACGCAAATTGAACGAATCTCAGTCGGGAACACTTCGCCCAACACCGTCCACACAATCTGGCCCCACGTCATACCGAAGAAAATCATATAGGCGAACAAGCCCACCACCGCCAGCATGCCCGGTAAATGGTAATAGAAGGCGATGAAGGAGTAGGTCAGGCACACGCAAGAGGTGATGGCGCCCAGCAGCAGCAGCTTACGACGACCCACTTTATCGATCAGCATCATGCCCACCAGTACGCCGATAAACTGACAAATCGACAGCCAGAAAGTTTGCAGCAGCGCTGAATCGGTGCTGCCCGCGACGTTTTTCAGCAAGGTTGGCCCAAAGTACTGAATTACGTTGATGCCGCTAATCTGGTTACCTACCGCCAAACCGATACCGACAATCAGCAATGGAATGGTGGTCTTATCCAGACGCAAACGCGATTTGTGTTGCTGCGCGGTTTTATCAGAAAACGAATGTTTGATTTCATTGAACACGCTCTCGGCATGCTCGCGGTTTGAGATCTTGGTCAGCGTATCCAGCGCTTCATCATATTTGCCTTTCAGCACGTTCCAGCGCGGTGACTCCGGGATAAAGGCGATGAACAACATAAACAGCGCACACGGCACCAGCGCCGTCGCGAGGATGTAGCGCCAGCCCATGTTGATCATCACATCCGGCAAGGTGGATTTGGTGATGAAGTAGTTAGTCAGCAACACCACCGATTGACCACCGACGCAGCACACGGCATACAGCGCGGTGGTACGGCCACGAAACTTAGAAGGCGACAGCTCAGCCAGATAGATCGGCGAAATCACCGACGCCAGGCCAATCGCCAGGCCGCCGATCATGCGGAAGATGACGAAGACGGTGAAGTTATGGGCGATTGCCGTGCCGACCACCGAAAGGGTAAACAGCAGAGCGGTGATGGCGAGGGATTTTTTGCGTCCCAGCTTGTCGCTGAGGCGCGGTGCCATAAAGCAGCCGACCAAACTGCCGAGCAGAATGTTGGAAACCGCCCAGCCTGTTTCGGCAGGCGTTAGCTGGAAATATTCACTTAAGGGTTCGATTGCCCCGGAGATAATGGAAGAGTCATAACCCATTAGCAGACCGCCAAATGCCGCGACGGTACAGCAGAGAATGACATACTTCATGTTGTAGCGTTTTTGCCTGGTATCCATTGTTATAGCCCCTTGTCTCTACGGCCTGAACATTACTTGTTCAGAAAGAGGTGTTATGTAGGTTTCGATGTTCAACTTTTATGCACGCGAGGTCTTCGCTATGGAATATATGTTCTAAATGATGGTTTTTGGATCATTTTTTCCGAAAAGTGTGAAGGGGGTTGCGAAAATTGCTGATTAACTGGTCAAGGGAAGTTATATAGCTCAATGAATTGATAGGTTTTTCATCAACTCACTTTGTAAGGAGATTGCAAAAGTTGCGATAGAATAGAATTTTCATTCTGTTGGATGCGAAAATTTCCCTTTTTATTTCACCCGGCTGACCGCATTGGTGCGTTTCATTTTTTAGCCATCAACGGGCATAATACGTTGATTCTCAGCCCCTCTTTGCGGACGCCGTAATGAAAACGCAGCGCATCACTCTGGACGATATTGCTACTCTGGCGGGCGTCACCAAAATGACGGTCAGCCGTTATTTACGCACGCCAGAAAAGGTCAAAACGGAAACGGCGGAGAAAATCGCGAGCGTAATCGCTGAGATCGGCTACGTCGCCGATACCGACAATGTGGCAGCGACCAAACAAAATCCGCCGCGTATCGGCGTGTTGATCCCTTCATTTAATAATCAAATCTTTGCCGATCTGCTGGCCGGAATCGAATCGGTTACCAGCGCGCACGGCTATCAAACGCTGGTGGTCAATTACGACTACAATGCGCAGCGTGAAGAGGAGCAGATCGCCACGGTGCTGGCTTTTAATATCAAAGGGTTAATTCTGACCGAATCGGTACACACCGTGCGGGCGGAGAAGTACCTTAATGCCGCGAATATTCCGGTAGCGGAGGTGATGGGAATAACGGAAGCGAATGGCCGCATCAACGTTGGCTTCGATAACTATCGCGCCGGCTACGATATGACGGCGATGCTGCTGGCCAGCGGCAAACAGCGCATTATCTATTTTGGTTCGATGTCCGATCGTCGCGACGAGCAGCGCTATGCCGGCTATCGCGATGCGGTGGAAGCGGCCGGTTTGCCTGCCGGCCGTATTGTGCCGAATAAGGTCTCTTCGGTATCGATTGGTACCGGCATGATGACGCTGGCGCGCCAGCTCTATCCAGAGATGGACGCGATTTTGTGCACTAATGATGATTTGGCCGTTGGCGTGCTGCAGGAGTGTCAGGCAGTAGGAATTGCCGTGCCGCAGACGATGGCGATTGCCGGTTTCCACGGGCTGGATATTGGTCAGGCGACGACGCCCCGACTAGCCAGCGTGATCACACCACGTTTTGAGATGGGCAAGGTGGCGACGGAAATCATCCTGAAAAAGATTAATCAGCAGCCGACTATTGAGCAGGTGAATTTGCACTACCGGCTCTCAATGGGCGCGACCATCTGAAAAAACAAAACCCGCTTCAGGCTGCACCGGAAGCGGGTTTTTTTACAGCCTGACGAACTCAGTCGCGCGCTGTGGTGGTTGGAACAATCGGTGGCGGCGTATGATGCGCGCGCTTCAGGAAGCGACTCTCCAGCACATTCCACGAGGTGTAAGCCAGCGCCAGCGTAATCACAATGGTTAGCAACAATCCGACAAAGGCGTTGGAATCGTACACGCCAAAGTGCTGCAGCACCTGAATAATCGGCCAGTGATAGAGATACATACCGTATGACAAATCACCGTATTGGCTGATCTTCACCTCTTTGCACAGATTGGTGCAGAACAGGATCACCACCGATGAGAACGCCACCGGCTCGATGATGAACGCATAATCGGTGCTCTTAAACAGCAGGAACAGCACCAGCGAAACAATCGTAATCTCTTTCAGGCGCTCAAAAATGGGCTGGTGGATCGCCAGCAGGCTGCCAAAGAAGAAATAAGACGACAGCGAGATAAATTGTTTAGCCAGCGTATCGGCTTTCGCGCCGGTATACACCGAAGTGAAGTAGAAGAACCAGGCGCAAGAGATAACAAAAATCACGCCCCACACTTTCAGCGGATTTTTCTTCATCAGCGGCACGATAAACGGCAGCAGCACATACAGCGTCAGTTCGGCCTTAATGGTCCACAGCGAGCCATCCATCGGCTGGTTGGGATTACTGGTGAACACGCCCGGTAACGAAGCCTGAATGAAGTTCAGGAACGAGAAGTTAGCGATCAGATACTTGATGGTCTCTTTGTTCTTCAGGAAATCCATCAGTGGCAGCGTGGTTAGGCACATACCGATGACAAAACACAGAATAATAACGAATATATACGCCGGTAAAATTCGTTGCGCGCGTTTAATAAAATAGGATTTGAGCGATTTACTTCTTAAGTAACTTTTCGCAATAAGAAAGCCACTTATTGCGAAAAACCCTTTTACTGCAAAGTCACTATTTAGAAAATGAGCAAGAAAACGAATGTCAGTATTCCGTGTCACCTCGGCGGCATGCACCAGCATGACGATAAAGGCGAGAGAGAATCGTACTATATCAAAGTTGTTTTTTTCGTTCATGTCTGCATTCTTACATTGAGTGACGAAGCGCCAGTAAAGTCATTAAGACTTCGCGTGAATAGATAGTTAGGAATATTCCGACCTCTGCTGGCACAGATGTAACCTATTAGAGATTCAAACAAAGCAAAATGCAACTGCTGCCAGAAAGAGGCAAAATATTCAGAATTTCGCCATGCGTCTATAAGTCTTATCTTATAAATGTGGAAACGCTAACTGTCATCAGTTAGCGTTTTCTGGATCTAGCGGAAAATTTTGAAGCTTTGTGAAACCTGATAACCGGTAATCGACTGCTTGCTGGAAACAGTATTGTAATAAAGGTAATACAACACCATTAATATCGTAATTGCCACGGCAGCGATTTTCTTTAACTTTTTACATTCCCAAATACACAGGGAGATCAGTACCGGTTCAACTTGTAATAGATAGTTTGCCAAACGCCCACCAGAAGCGTAATCCTGCAGCGCCATCCTCAGACCACTACCAATTGCGAAAGTAATCACCAGAATGTAGTAGGTGTTAAACTTCTCAGCATCAACGTTCTTAATTTTGTCGCTCAGCAGAACAAAACTAAAAATAAACACAAAGCCGATGTTTTTCAGGTTGGAGAGGGTAAGAATCCCCTGATCCTGGGTTGAATCCTGGTTGGCATAGCCCATTGCCCTGTCGCCTAAACCGCCAAGATGGCTGGAGAGCAAGGCAATCAGCGCCGAACTGCCCATAAAGGCAAGCGGTAGGCTGGCCAGCACGATAAAAATAGGAATGTATTTATTTTTTCGAACAATCATCGCCAGCGGAATAAGGATGGCAACAATCGCGGTCGCATGGCTAATAAAGGAAAGAATAAAAGTGGTAAACATCCCGGATTTACTGCGGCGGGACATATGATAAACAAAGCCCATCAGGAAGGCTGAACATAAACCGAAGCGAATCTGGTTCATGTCTTTGTTGATAAATAAGTGTGCGGAATACACGGCCAGCGCTACCAGCGGCAGCGGTGTGAGCTTGCGGAAATAGTGGGCGTTAACGCCAACCGAAATCACGGCAAAGACAAAGATGAAGATATCGGGATTCGCCGTAAACAGACGGGTGATGCCCGCAATGGCGTAGATAGCGGGTTCGTAGCGGAACTCCTCTACGGTGCGCCAAAAGCCTTCGATAACAATTTTATCAACAAACTGAACAAAGAAGTCACGATACTGGAAGTCATCCAGGCCGGTTCCCAGGCCACGAATACCGCCGAAAGTAAAAAGTACTACAACGGCGACAAAATAAAGATAGGTCCTGATTTGTGCTGTGTTTTCATTTTTACTTAACATGGTTTCGACAATAGCGACGAAACTCAGGCTAAGACTTATGATCCAGTAAATTCCCATGGTCACATATTCTTATAGTTTAAAATTTACTTATAACATATGGCCTTGGTAACGTAAACATGAGAAAAGTCTAATTTTTACTGGCCCGGTATTATATTGGTGCCACGAAGTAATATTATTTGCTAACGTTCCAGGATAAATCTTTTCCCCCGGTTTTATTTTCGATATCTCATGGGTAAGTGTAATGTAACAAAGTGCGCGGCCCGTGGTTGCGAACTGTTTTTTGTCACTGTTTTTACTCAGGATTTGGAGCCAGCGCAATGAAGTTTCCACGATTATCAGTTCTGCTTTTTATGCTTTATCTTCCTGCATCGTTTGCCAATAAGGAAATTCCTATCTGGCCAAAGGAAATGTCAGGGAATAATAAATTTATTAATTTTAGTAAAAACCCAGCCAGTAATAATCGCGCTGTCACAAATGTCGAATCTCCAGAAATGATTTATGTTCCCCCCACCGGAAAGAATAATCATTCGGCGGTGCTAATCATTCCCGGTGGCGGTTTTTCTTATATTATGAAAGATCTTGAAGGTTTGGATGTGGCAAAAATATTGAGCCAGAAGGGATATTCCTCTTTTGTGCTTATTTACCGTATGCCGCACGGCGGTTCTGAGGTTAATCGCAATAACGCTTTTGCTGATGTACAGCGAGCAATGCGGCTGATTCGTAGTAATGCCGCTAATTATCGCATTGCGCCTAATCAAATTGGCGTGATGGGCTTTTCTGCCGGAGCTTTCCTCGCGGCCAACGTCAGTAATAACCCGGATGCAGCTAACTATCCTGCGGCTAATGCGCAGGACCAGGTTTCAGCGCGTCCGGATTTCACCGCGCTGATCTATCCGGTGGTATCGCTCAAAGAGGGAGTCACCCACGTGGGGACGCGCGCGGCGATGTATGGCAAAGATGTCACGCCTGAAGTGATTGAGCAAAACTCACAGGAAGATCGCGTCACCTCCCGTACGCCGCCGACTTTCCTCGCCCAGGCGCTAAACGATGGCACCGCCTCACCACAAAACTCGCTACGCATGTTTGAAGCGCTGCGCAAAAACAAAGTGAATGTGGAGATGCATCTCTTCCAGCAGGGCGGACATGGTTTCGGCACTGGCCAGAAACAGAATATCCCCGCCAAAAACTGGCCGACGCTGTTTAGCGACTGGCAGGCAAGCCTGGTCAAGCCATAGCGATCACGGCTGGTAACGCAGGTGCAGCAGGGGAAAGGGATTTCCCTGGCCATCAAGAGGTGAGCGACCCATAATGACAAATCCCTGACGCTGATAAAATCCTAACGCCTGCGGGTTTTGCTCATTCACATCCAGTTCGTTGACGCCAAGGTGTTGGGTGGCGTAGCGCAACAACTGCGTCCCAACGCCCTGCCCAAACGCCTGCGGCGCGACAAACAGCATCTCCAGTCGGTTTTCCGCTACGCCGAGAAAGCCGACAATGGTGTGCTGCTCATCGCGGTAAACCCGCAGCTCGACCATCGGTAAATAGTGCATGCGCACCTGCGGCCGCAGCGCGAGAATATCGGCTTCCTGTAAGAAATCATGCGTTGCCCGCACCGATGCCTCCCACACCGCAGTTATCGCCTCAAAATCACACTCTTGTGCCTGATAAATTCCCGTCATCTTTTTCTCCCTTTTTTTCTCATAGGCTTTGCACTCAGATGCACAAGCGACAACGTTAGATTGGTGAAGATGCCAGAAGGCGCTTTCACCGTCATCAAACCTTGTACTGGCAGTAGAGTTGTCTGGCGGCATGGCGATGCGTGAAACTTTCACGACCCCGCTGTTTGAAGAGTGCAGCGCTTTTTTTCGCGGATTACCCGAAAAGTCACGGTATCGGTTGGATGGATTAGCATGGCTGGCTCCACTATTCGCAGAAGAAGCAAGGTGACGGAGAGGGGTGGGGAAGTAAAGCGTTGGCGCGTAGAGTTGAGCAGCGCAACGGCTGCATGCGGATCAAGCCACTCGGTTAAACGCGGTGATCATTTTGATTTTTTAGTGTTTGGTTGCCATTGCAGCAGGCTGGCAATGTTCTTTTCTCCTTCTGACTCTTTCAAACGACGCTGTTGTTCAGCGAATTCACCGTATTCAGCCTGGGCTTTTTCATCGGCCATTCTCTTACTGATTGAACCCGCACCTTGCAGCACATCACGATCGTTAAACTGTAGAAATTGATCAAGTTTGCTCTGCCAATCGCGGAGGAAAACGTGCTGGCGACGGCGCGCCTGGTCTTCGGCAAAATCCAACCACATCGTGACCACGCGATTGAGTTCACTCACTTCATCCTTAACCAGATAATTTTTAGCCACGGTCACATCGCTTCTGCGCACCTCTTCACCTTTGAAACTCGTCAAACCCATATGAGGTTGGCTGGCGTTTGCGCGCATATGAATCAGCTCGGCTGCGGTATAGCCGGTGCAAGCAAAGTGCAATTTATTCTGGATAGTTTGGAAAAACAGCGTGGTCTCTTTGAGAGAAGGTTGATAGTCAGCGGCTAAGGCAAAAATTTCGCGAACGCGTAAATACATCCGACGCTCACTGGCGCGAATGTCGCGAATACGCTCCAGCATTTCATCGAAATAGTCAGGTACAGCAGATGAACCCACGGACGGATTTTTCAACCGCTCGTCATCCATCACGAAACCTTTGATCAAATACTCTTGCAGGGTTTGCGTTGCCCACTGGCGGAACTGAGTACCGCGCACCGAACGGACGCGATAACCGATAGCAAGAACCATGGGCAGGCTAAAGTACTGGACCTGGTAGTTTTTCCCGTCATTGGCAGTTGTTCGGTAAAACCGAACAACTGAACTTTCGACCAACTCACCCTCTTCAAATATGTTCTTGATGTGTCCGCTGATGGTTGCTTTGGCTTTGTCATAGAGTTCGCACAACATTGCCTGAGAAAGCCACAAGGTTTCATTTTCAAAGCGACATTCAACGCGTACTTTGCCATCTGCGCTGGCGAACATGACAAACTCGCCAGCCGGTGATGTTGGGTGCTCTTCTGACATATCGCCTCCACGTTGATAGGACTGAAATCAATCTTCGTTGCGTAGTATGCCAGAGACTGAAGGTTAGGCTCATTAGTGAATTGGTGATCACTTAAACGAGAAAATGTGCGGGCTAAAACTGAAGTGGCGGAAGATCACAGGAGTCGAACCTGCCCGGGACCGCTGGCGGCCCCAACCGGATTTGAAATCCGGCCGCCTCACCGGAGACGACGATCTTCCTTTGAAGATGCCGCAGGAGTATAGCGGCAATCCACAGCAAAATCTTGATCTCACCTGTGCTTGAACGCACGTTCCTGCCGAGACTTTGACGCATGCGGTTTAGCAGGATGCTTAAATACCGACTAGAACTCTGTCATCTGAGATTATTAACTCATCAGGAGCGCAGCATGGTGATCGGCATTGATTTGGGCACTTCCGGCGTGAAAGTGGCGCTGCTGGATGCGCACGGCAAGGTGATAGCAGTGGAGAGTGCGCCGCTGGAGGTTTCACGCCCTCAGCCGCTATGGAGCGAGCAAGATCCTGAAAGCTGGTGGCAGGCGACGGATCGCGCCATGCAGGCGCTGGCGCGGCAGCACGATCTCAGCGGTGTAGAGGCGATGGGCCTAAGCGGCCAGATGCACGGTGCCACCTTGCTGGATCGCGATAATCAGGTGCTGCGTCCGGCGATTTTATGGAATGACGGACGCAGCGGCGAGCAGTGCCGCGAGCTTGAGCAGCCCGTGCCGGATGCGCGGCACATCACCGGCAATCTGATGATGCCCGGATTTACCGCGCCCAAGCTGTTGTGGGTGAAACAGCATGAGCCGCAGCTGTTTGCGCAAATCGCGAAAGTCCTGCTGCCGAAAGATTATCTGCGCTGGCGCATGAGCGGCGATTTCGCCAGTGATATGTCGGATGCGGCCGGAACGATGTGGTTGGACGTGGCGCAGCGCGACTGGAGTGATGTGATGCTCAACGCCTGCGATTTGCAGCGCAGCCAGATGCCACAGCTGTTTGAGGGCAATCAAATTACCGGCACTTTGTTGCCGGACGTCGCCGCACGTTGGGGGATGAAAACGGTGCCGCTGGTGGCGGGCGGTGGCGATAACGCGGCGGGCGCGGTGGGCGTCGGCATGGTTGAGCCGGGACAAGGCATGTTGTCGCTCGGTACCTCGGGCGTGTATTTCCTGGTGAGCGATGGTTATCTCAGCAATCCGCAGCGGGCGGTGCACAGCTTCTGTCATGCCCTGCCGCAGCGCTGGCATTTAATGTCGGTGATTTTGAGCGCGGCTTCCTGTCTGGATTGGGCGGCGGCATTGACTGGCTGCGAGGATGTGCCGCAGTTGCTGAGTGAAGCGGAAAAAGCGCGCAACGATGTGCCGCCGGTATGGTTCCTGCCGTATCTCTCCGGGGAGCGCACGCCACACAACAATCCGCAGGCGCAGGGTGCGTTTTTTGGTTTAACGCATCAGCATGGCCGAGCTGAACTGGCGCGCGCGGTGCTGGAAGGTGTCGGATTTGCGTTGGCCGAAGGTATGGATGCGGTGCATGAGTGCGGCGTGCAGCCTAAAACGGTGATGCTGATTGGCGGCGGCGCGCGGAGTGCCTACTGGCGTCAAATGCTGGCGGATATTAGCGGGCTGACGCTGGATTATTGTCACGGCGGTGAAGTTGGCCCGGCGCTGGGTGCGGCGCGATTAGCGCAGCTGGGGATTGATGCAGATAGCCGTTGGCCCGCGCTGGAATTGGCGCAGCGGCATCAGCCGGACGCGGCACGCCATCAAGCCTATCAGCAGCAGCGCGACAAGTTTGCGCGCTTGTATCAGCAATTAAAGCCGTTGATGTCTTGATGATGGCTGGATTTGGCAGGATGTGAGGTTTTTTGTCAGGTATGATGTGCGAGTCATGTCAGATAGTTTGGCCTGATTTGGTCGCCATTCATGCCGCCCTGGCCGAACGACGCACCCATCCCACGGAGCCCACCATGCCACAACACGTCTTCTTCCTTGTCCTTCCCGGCGTGATGGCGCTGGATCTCACCGGCCCGGCGGAAACTCTGCAGCTGGCTGATGGCCACTTCGCGCTGCACTACATCGGTCCGCAGCCCAGCGCGCTGTGCTCCACCGGCATGACCATCGCCGATATCGCGCCGTTGCCCGCGCAGCTGCCCGACAACAGCCTGCTGGTAGTGCCTGGCGTCTACGATTCACGCGTCTGTTTTGACACCGAACCGGCAGCATTAGCGCGTGACTGGCTGCGCCAGCAGCAGGCGGCAATTGATGCCCAGCGCATCACGCTGGTGTGCATCTGTTCCGGCGCACTGCTCTGCGCGCAGGCGGGATTGCTGGATGGCGTGCAGTGCACCACGCACCACGACGTGTTAGCGCGCCTGAAAGCGGCGGCGCCGGCAGCTTTAGTGAAAGATAACCGCGTGTTTGTCGAAGATAGCGGCATCTGGACCAGCGCAGGCATTACCGCCGGCATCGACTTGGCGCTGCATTTGATCAATCGGCTGTGCGGGGCGCCGCAGGCACTGAAAGTGGCGCGTGAAATG
Organism: Pantoea sp. USHLN256; assembly: GCF_037149875.1. Classification (NCBI taxonomy): domain Bacteria; kingdom Pseudomonadati; phylum Pseudomonadota; class Gammaproteobacteria; order Enterobacterales; family Erwiniaceae; genus Pantoea; species Pantoea sp. USHLN256. The sequence goes on from NZ_JBBCQO010000006.1 coordinate 98,801, forward strand.
GTGGTGTGGTTCCGCCGTTCTGGTGACGATCCCCAGCTGTCGCCGTGGCTGCGCTATCGCAACCATATGCATCCGGCAATTCACCGCGCGCAGGATGTGATGATTGCTCATCCCGAACATGACTGGTCGCTTAGCGCGTTAGCCGAGCGGGCACACGTTAGCGAACGTCATCTTACGCGGCTGTTTCGCCAGCATCTGGGCATTAGCGTGCGCGAATATCATGAACAGCTGCGTTTAGTGATTGCTCGTCAGCGTCAGCAGCAGGGCGAAGCGGCGGAAAAAGCGGCGCTGGCGGCCGGATTCTCCTCGGCGCGCCAGCTGCGTCGCGCGCATCAACGCTGGGACGATCAACTCACCAGATGACGTTTATCCACGCGTTTTAACCCCATCGCCAGCAGCAGACTGCCTATTAATGTAACGCCGATCACCCACGGCAAATCGAGCCACGGCCGCGACATGTCGTCGTAATGATGGGTGCGCAGAAAGTGGATAAATAGCGCGTGAAAGCCATAAATTGGCAGCGAATAGCGCGAAATGGTGGCGAGTCCCGGCAGCGCGCGCTGATTCAGCGTGTTTTTGAACAGTATTAACAGGCTAATGGCGGCAATAAACACCAGCGGGCCGCAGTAGAGGTACCAGGTATCGTTGAACGCGCCGTTGATTTTCAGCATCTGTTTGGTGCCAAGCGCAATGCCTATCACGCAGGCGATAAAGCCCAATCCCGCCAGCCAGCTCACGCTACGTTTATCCGTTTCCATGCAGCCAATCGCGCGTCCGAGCAGCGCATACAGCAGGTAGTAAATGCTGTCGCCGCTGACATACAGATTCACCGGCAGCCAGTGGAACGGCCCCAGCGACTGACTCACGGTATTCGGATTAGCCAGCACCGCCAGCACAATCACCAACATTGCCACATAGCGCGGCGCCACGCTTTTCACCTGAATCAGCGGTGACAACAGATAGATGCCGATGATGGCGAAGAAGAACCACAGGTGATAAAACACCGGTTTTTGCAGCAGCTTAAGCAGCGATCGCCCTTCGCTAATCGGCGTTAGCCAGGTGATATATGCCAGCGCCACCGCACTGTAAAACAGCAGGCACAGCACGATGCGCAGCAAATGTCGCCCCTGCGCGCTACGTTCACCGAAAAACAGATAGCCCGAGATCATAAAGAACAGCGGAACGCAGACGCGTGACGCCGAGTTGAGCAGATTCGCCACATCCCAGGTTGTGCCGGTTACCGCCATCGGTCCGGTGATGTACCAGGTGGTGGTGTGGATGACGATCACCATCAGGCAGGCAACCGCGCGTAAGTTGTCGATCCAGTAGATTTTTTGCTGCATGGCGTCCTCTTGCATTCACTGCGAAGAAGGGTAGCCAGTGAGCTGCGCGCCAACAACCTTTTGCGATGTAATTCAGATCACTCTGTTAGCAGGTGCGCATTAATGCGCACCCTACGAAGGATTCAGCGTAGGGTCGCTATTCATGGCGACCAGGTTAATTTAATCGCGCACGAGGAACTTCTCGATCACCGCTTCATCGGGTTCAACGCCAAGGCCCGGCTCGCTTGGCAGCCACGCGTAGCCATCGGCGATGCGCACCGGGTTTTTCGCCAGCGAGCGGCTGATTTCGCCCGGTTCAACGCAGTACTCCATCACCAGCGCATTCTCAATCGCACAGAGGAAATGCAGCGAGGCGGCGGTATTGATGTCGGTGGTGAAATTGTGATTACACACATTGCGGCCACGGCTGTGCGCGTAGCTGGCGATCTCCATCGCTTGGGTGAAACCGGTGCGCGTTAGATCGATCTGCACGATATCGATGCCGCCTTCATCAATCAGGCGCTGGAAACCGACGACGGAACACTCTTGCTCACCGGCGGCGATATGCTGCTGGCAGGCGGCGGAAACCTGGCCGTAACCGGCGTAGTTATCCGGATGCAGCGGCTCCTCGATCCAAAACAGATTGAGATGCTCGTAGCGCTGGCTGCGACGGATAGTGGTTTTGGCATCCCACACGTGACCGACATCCAGCATCAGATCCACGTTATCGCCCATCGCGTTACGCAGCGCGTCGAGATAGCGCAGGTCCAGTGCTTCGTCGGTGCCGAACGGCTCCCAGCCAAACTTCACGCCGCTATGGCCGGTATCAATGGCGTGCTGGGCGCGGGTAACGGTCTCTTCCACGCTGAACTGGAACATGTTGGAGGAGTAAACGCGCATCTTGTCGCGCAGCGCGCCGCCCAGCAGTTCGACGATCGGCTTACCGAGCGCTTTACCTTTGATGTCCCACAACGCGATGTCGATGCCGGCCATCGCCTGTAGCACCGCGCCGCTGCGTCCGTAGTAGATGGTGGCGCGGTGCATTTTCTTCCACAAACGGCCAGTTTCCAGTGGGTTTTCGCCAATCAGCAGCGATTTCAGGCCGGTCACCATGGTGTGCGAATAGGGCGCTTCGATGATGGCTTTGGTGACATACGGGCTGCCATCCACTTCGCCCCAGCCGGTGATGCCGGCGTCGGTGGTAATTTTGATCAGCAGCGCATCCTGAGAACTGTCGGTACGCTGCTCAATCACCGGCAGGCGCAGGTAAAACGCCTCAACGTTAATGATTTTCATGGTGTTTTCCCTGGTGTAAAGGCACTTCAAAATTAGCCGAGAGCGGAACGGTGCTGTCGGCGCTGTGTTATCAGGGTTTCGTAATCCACGTCCAGCGCCTGAATGCGGATGTGGTTCTCAACCTCGTCGGTCATTTTGGCGATGTCGCCATCGGCAAAGACATTGATCAATCGTTGGTGCTCCTCAATGATGTCGCTCATCGATTTGCCCATGGTGGAGAGACCGAAAATCACCGTCAGCTGACGGGCAATTGACTCCCACAAGTTGCTCAGCACCGGGTTGTGCGCAAAGCTGCACAGCGTGCGGTGGAAATCGGTATCGGCCGAGGCAAAACCGTAAACGTCATCGTTTTGCATCATCGCCTGCATCTGCGCCACGCCCTGATACAGCTGGTTAAGCTGCTCGGCGCTGTTGCGTCCAGCCTCAATGGCGCGGCGACAGGCCAGCGTCTCCAGCGGGATGCGCACATCGATAATCTGCTCCAGCCGCTGATGCGAAATCTCCATCAGGCGGATGCCTTTGTACGGCTCGCTGGTGACGATGCCCTGGCTCTCGAGAATGCGCAGCGCTTCACGAATCGGCACGCGGCTCATGCCCAGCTTGGCCACCAGTTCCGGTTCGGCGATGCGGTCGCCGGGCAAAATCAGGCCGCGCGATGCGGCGCTGAGAATCGCATCCACGGCGTGATCGACCAGCGTGCGCGGACGTGCCGCATTCCAGCTGTTATCGGTTGCAGCTTCCTGCGCCAGCGGGGCGCTATTTTTACGACTAGCGGTAGACGGTTTTCCTGCCATGTTATTTTCCTGTTTCAACCTGTCGGGTCACGAACTGACCGAAGCCGGGCTCAACCTGCATCTGGTCATCCTCGAATACCGTGACGCCACGAATCATGGTGCGCACCACTTTACCCTGACAGCGCATCCCTTCAAATGCGCTCCACTTGCCGAGTCCCTGGAAATTCGCCCCTTTTACCGTCCAGCTCTGGCTGGCGTCGTAGAACACCAAATCAGCGTCAAACCCGGGTGCGATCGCCCCTTTCTTACCCCATAGCTGGAAGGCTTTGGCCGGTCCGCTGGCGGTCATACGCGCGAACTCGCTGAGCGCTACGCCGCGATCGCCATGTGCCGCGCTAAAGAACATCGGACTGAGCGTTTCCACGCCGGTCAGGCCCATGCCCGCCTCCCAGATGCTGGCTTCACCGGCCTGTTTTTGCGCGGGTGTATACGGGCAATGGTCGGAGGCGATCATGTCGACGTCGCCGCGCAGCAGCACCTGCCACAGCGCATCCACCACCGGACGCGGGCGGATCGGCGGGCCGCAGCGCGCATTGGGGCCGATGCGCACCAAATCATCTTCGTCGAGCAGTAAATAGTGCGGACAGGTTTCGAAGCTGGCGCGTACGCGGCCTTTGGCGGCAACGATGGTTTCTGCGGCGCGCGCCGAGCTGACGTGCACGATATGGCAGCGCGCGCCGGTCTCTTCGGCGATGGCCAAGACGCGGCCCACCGCTTCAATCTCCGCAATTTCCGGACCGGCCTGCGCATGGGCGCGCGTATCTTTGCGTCCGGCGCGGCGCAGTTCGTTGCCGGCCCCGATGAGAATCTCGTGGTTCTCGGCGTGCACGCCAATCAGCCCGTCGAAGGTTGCCAGCTCGCGCATAGCGCGCAGCAGGCCATCGTCGTCGAGACGCGGCAAACCTTTCTCGTCGGTGGCTTCACCGCCGGGCGCGCCGCTGCACAGGAAAGCTTTGAACGCCAGCGCACCGGCCTGATCCAGCGCCGCCAGTTCGTGCACGTTGCGGCCATCAAGGCCGGCCCACATGGCGTAATCCACCGAACAGTTGTCAGCCAGCCAGCTTTTTTTGGCGCTGAAGTTAGCCAAAGATGTCGCGGGCGGCAGCGAGTGCGGCATCTCAACGATGGTGGTCACGCCGTGCGCCGCCGCGCCGCGCGTGCCTTCGCGCAGCTCCTGCTCGGGAAAGTCGTGCGAACCGGTGAAGTGGGTATGCACATCGATGGCGCCAGGCACGATGATCAGGCCACGTGCATCGATCACCGCGTCAACGCCGTCCGTCATCGCACCAGGCGTTAACAACCCGCTGATTTTGCCGTCTTCGATTAACAGATCGGCGAGTGCGGTAGCGTGTTCGCTCACCACCAAGCCGTTAATAATTAACTGTTTCATTGCTCTGCTCCTGCCTGCGTCACCAGCGCCGCATAGGGCACCGGTTGTGAAGGATCCAGCCAGCCAATCGCGCCTAATAGCTGGCTGAAATGCGCAAACTCAGCGCGCGGAATGATGCTGCCTGGCGCAAAAACGCGGGCCTGTTGATAGGCGGCCAGGCCGCGTTCCAGCGCATCACGCGGATAATCGGCATAAAACGGCTGCACTTTTTCTGCCAGTTCTGCGGCATCATGCGTAGCCATCCACGCCAGCGCCTGGGTTATCGCCCGGGAAAAGGCGGCGAAGGCGGGCGCTTTCTCGCGCAACACATCGGCGCGCGCAATGTAAGCACTCCACGGCACGTGACCACATAAGCTGGCGAGGCTGCTGATGCTGCAGAGCTGTTCGGCGACGATGGCGGGCGCCAGCATGTGCATGGCGTGCAGCGCATAATCGACCTCTCCGTGCGCCACCGCTGCGAAATCGCGCGCTTGATCGCCGCTGCCGGCAACCAGCTCAACCTCACCCTGCAAACCGTGGCGCGCCAGTAACCAGCGGAAGGTCAGCGTGGCGGTGCCGACATTGCCGACATCCAGCACGCGCTTGCCGCGCAGGTCGCTGAGCTGAAAATCCGGCTGCGGCTGTGCGGCGGCGAGAAACCACGGATTGGCGGCCACCGAGGCGCAGAAACACTGCAGCTCAGCGCCGTGCTGCTGGAAATGCTTCATCACCACCATCGGACCGCCGAGCGTCAGATCGGCGGCGCGGCTTAACACCGCGGGCACCTGTCCGCCCTGCACGGTGTGTCCGCCTGATTCGCTGGTAGTGAAATGCACCTGCAGCTGCTGTGCGGCAAACAGGCCGAGGCTGTGCGCCAGATAGTGGGCGCAGTAATAGATGCGTGATTCGCTGGCATCGCCCTGATTGAAAATTAACGTCTGCATCAGTTGCGTACCTCGGTGAGAAAACTGCCGTTAAGTGCCGCCATGTCGCTGACGCCGCACCAGTGGCTGATGGCGGTAATTTCATTGATCCAACCGGAGAGCAGCTCGAATACTGCGCTCTCGCCACCGGCGACTAAGGCACTGATGATCGGTCGCACGCTGAGAGACAGCGACGCGCCGAGACAGCGTGCCACCACCGCATCGCTGCCGCAGCGTACGCCGCCATCCAGCAACAGCGGCAGCCGCGTCACCGCTTGCAAATCGGGCAACTGATCGACCGGCGTGGCCCAGCGCGCGCTCTGGCGCAGACCGATATTCGAAGCAATCAGGCCGCTGACGCCGTGTTGTGCCGCCTGCGCGGCATCGTCATGATGCAGAACGCCTTTCAGCCACAGCGGTAAGTGATGATTGGCGCAGTGCGCCGCCACCTCGTCAATCTCCTGCCAGCGCCACACCGGAAATGCTGGCAGCGGCTCAACACCCGGCTGCGTGCCGCCGATGGTGTGCCAGCCGCGCTGTTTTAATGCGTCGCCAATCGAGAAGCCGCCGGGCTGTAATCCGGCCACCGGATGCACCGGTGCCAGCACCGTAAGTACGATGTTTTGAAATCCGGCCTGCGCCGCTTGATCGATTAACGCTTTGATGCGGCCGACATCGCCTGCTGCACGCAGTTGCAGCCAGCAGCGATGGTACTCCGCGCCAATCTGCTCCAGCGGCGTGACGGTCTCCTCGGAGATCACCAGCGGCAGCTGCAGGCGTTTGCAGGCGCGGGCAATCGGCAGCACACCCTCTTGGTGGAAAATGCGGTCACCGGCAAAGGCGCCGACGCCAATCGGTGCGGCCCAGCGTTGTTCATGCAGCGAAATCTGCGTGTCGATGCTGTCATTGCCTTGCAGCACGCGCGGCAGCAGACGATAGCGGCGCAAAGCCTGCTGATTGGCATCCGCTTCGTTACCGCGCGCATCGGCAGGCTGGCCTTGCATATAGCGGAACAACGCATCGCCGAGGCGCTCGCGCGCGGTCAGTTCAAACGGCAGTTCAGGCGTTGGCATGCTGCACCTCCGCGGCATTTTCATGTTCAAGGAAGGTGGCGAAAGCCGGCGTTTGCGGATTTTGCAGAATTTCTGGTGGGCCTTCTTCAATCAGCGCGCCGTTTTGCAGAAACACCACGCGATCGGCAACGCCTGCCGCAAAGGCGATGTCATGGGTGCTGATGATCATGGTGATGCCGGTTTGCGCCAGGCTGCGCATGGTTTGGTTCACTTCGCGCACCAGTTCCGGATCGAGCGCCGAGGTTGGCTCATCAAACAGCAGGATTTGCGGTTCGGCCGCTAGCGCACGCGCAATGCCAACGCGCTGTTTCTGTCCGCCGGAGAGCTCATGCGGCAGCGAGGCGGCAAAATCACCGAGTCCTACCATCTTCAGCGCGCGCATCGCTTTGGCTCGGGCGATTTCCGGCTGTGCACCTTGCACGCGCAGCAGAATGCTCATCACGTTTTCCAGCGCGGTGAGGTGATCGAATAACGCGAAGTGCTGAAATACGATGCCGATACCTGATTTAGCGCGGTTCACCGGCAGATGACGCTGCGCCAGCGCGCGACCTTTTTCGTCGCTGCCCATGAAATGGCCTTCGGTTTGAATGGTGCCGCTGCTGCGTGGCGTCAGCGCCAGAATGGATTTCAGCAGCGTACTTTTGCCCGAACCGGAGCGACCGAGCAGCACCACCACTTCGCCACGGCGCACGGTCAACGACAGCGATTTCAGCACCGCTTTGCCGGCATACTCGACGCACAGCTGATCCACTTCCAGCACCGGCGCGGCGGTTTGGGTATCCCAGCGCCGTTTCGGTAGTTGCATCGGCATCACGTCTGCTTCCGGCGGTAGTTTCGCCAGGCGTGCGCGTGCCCGACGTGCACGTTCATCCAGGTTGTAGAACTTCTCCAGCCACCATTGGCCGCCCGCCAGCAAGGTGGAAAGAATCAGGTAGATGCCGCCTGACGCGACCAGCACCGGAATAAACAGGAAGTTTTGCGACACAATTGCCTGACCGCGCATCGTCAACTCATTGACGCCCACCACCGACGCCAGCGAAGTGGATTTCAGCAGCCCAACGGTTTCATTACCCATGGTGGGCAGAATGGCGCGCAACGCCTGCGGAATCACCACGTGGATCATCTCTTTGCTGCGCGAATAACCGAACGCCTGCGCCGCCATGCTCTGATCGCGATCGGTCGCCATAATGCCACCGCGAATAATTTCAGCGCAGAAGGCGGTTTCGTTGATCATCAGGGCGACCAGCGCGCTGGTGAACGGGCTTAAACGCAGGCCGAATTCCGGCAGCACGTTGTACAGCAGAATCAGCTGCAGCAACACCGGCGTGCCGCGCAGCGTATAGATGTAGATTTTCACCGGCACGCGGATAAACCAGTGCTTTGAGCTGCTGGCTAACGCCAGGAAAAAGCCAATCAAAATGCCGCCCGCCAGCGCACCAACCAACAGCTGCACGGCAATTACGGCACCTTCCCAGAGGTAGGGGAAAGTCAGGTACTTAAGAAAATCATCCAAGGCGTTATCCTCCTCAACGCCTCGTTTGCGGGGTTTACCCAAACGAGGCAGCTGAGTTTATGCATTAACCACGCGCAACCACTGGGCGTTCGGCAGCGCTGCCCTGGCCCCAGTAATCCAGCAGTTTTTTCTGTGCGCCGCTCTCCTGAATCACCTTCATCGCGTCCAGCACCGCAGCGCGCAGCGTGGCGTTATCTTTGGCAATCGGGAAGCCGACCATGATTGGCAGGTCCACGGTGAAGCCGCTCTGCAGCGTTTTGTCCGCTTTGGCGATGGCGATGGCTGAACCGGCTTCGGTTAGATACACATCGGCGCGACCACTTTTCACCGCCTGAATGCTGTTGTCGGTGTTCTGCACCATCAGCATGCTCACTTCCGGTTTACCGGCGGCGCTGCATTTGGCGCTCTGCTCTGGCACCAGCTTGTTGGCTTCGTAGGAACCCGCAGCAGCGGCGACGGTTTTGCCGCACAGGTCATCAACACTGTTGATTTTCTTCGGGTTGCCCTGGGCCAGAATCGAACCGTCCTGCACCTGCATGGAAGCCACGAAAGCGATCTGTTTCATGCGCTCTTCAGTGACGTACAGCATCGGGCCGATGTCGGCGCGTCCACTGGAGATCGAGGTGAGCAGCACGTTGAACGAGCCGCTTTGATAACTGTGTTTCGCACCAAGGCAGCTGCTGATGCGCTCGAACAGGGAGGGATCGAGACCTTCAATGATGCTGGGATCTTTTTCCGAGGGCGCTTCAAAGCCTTTGGTGTAGCCGCCGAGGCCAACTACCAGATCTTTGCCTTTCAGCGCGGGATACTTGGTTTGCAGCGCTTTACACTGCGCCATGGCGGCGAAGTCGCTGGCGGTGGGCGTAATGGGATCGGTGCTGGCGGCGTGAGCGCTGGAGATGCCCGCCAGTAAGCTGCCGGTGAGACCAGAGATTAACAAAGCAGTGCGTGCAAATTTCATAAGAATGTTCCCCTGATGCTGGTAAATGAAAAAGCGATGACCTTGTGATTTATGAACGTCTTTGGTGTGTGTGGGTGCTGCTTGTCCCTCACCCCAGCCCTCTCCCGCAAGCGGGAGAGGGGGCCGATAGTGCGGGCTGGAAATCTGTTTATCCCCTCTCCCATTTATGGGAGAGGGTTAGGGTGAGGGGAAAAGCGCACCCTTAATAACCTCTTGCCGCATCAACCTGGTTGCGCAGCGGTTGTCCGTGGCGGTAACGCGCCAGATTATCGAGAAACACCTCAAGACAACCGGCGAGGTAAGCGCTGTGATCGTCGAGACTGCAGTGCGGCGTCATCACCACGCCGGGCGTGTGCCACAGCGGATCGTCGGCCGGTAATGGCTCTTGCGGATACACATCCAGCACCGCGCCCGCCAGTTCACCTGCCTGCAGTTTTTCGCGCAGCGCGGAGTAATCGAACACATCGGCGCGACCGACAATCACGATACCGGCGCGTGTGGGCAGCCGGTCCAGACGCTGGCGATCGAACAGGTTGTGCGTTTGTGGCGTCAGCGGCAGGGTGGAAACCACTACATCAACCTGCGGCAGCACTTCATCAACGGCATCAATGCGGATGCAGCGCGCCACGTTGGCATCGCACTGGCCGCTGCGCGTCACGCCAATCACGCGGTACCCTTGCGCGCTCAGCAAATTCGCCGCTGCCGTACCAATCCCGCCCACGCCCAGCAGCAGCACGGTTTTACCGCGTGCGCAGCCGCCAAACGTCGGACGCCACAGACGCTGCGCCTGATCCTGAAGAAAACCGGGAATGCCAAAGTTAAACATCAGCGCCGCCATCAAAATGAACTCGGCCCCTTTATCGCCGTGCACGCCAGAAGCATTGGTGAGCGTTACGCCTTGCGGCCAGTGCGCCAGCCACTGCTCAACGCCAGCGGACATCACCTGCACCCAGCCGAGGTGCGGCGTGCTGAACTCATCGAGCGCCAGCTTGCGGCCGCTCCACAGAATGTCGCAGCGGGCAAGGAAGCTGGCGGTCTGCGCCGCATCGCTGTTTTCGCTCAACGTGAAGTGATTACGCAGTTGCGCATGCGCATTCAGCTGCTGTTGCAACTGCTCGAGCGAAAGATGGAGCGCGTGTGGGGCGCTGGCGTCGTTCTCGATATGGATATGCATCAGCGCATCGCCGTCACTTCCATCTCGACCAGCAGGTCAGGATGGTTGAGCTGAATACCCACGGTGGCGCGTGCCGGGAAGGGGAACTGAAAGAATTCACTGTAAGCAGCATTCATCTCGCTGAAGGTGCTGAGGTCAGTGAGGTAGATCGTTACGCGTACCACGTTGTCGAAGGTCATTTGCGCTTCGCTCAGCAGGTCGCCGACGTTTTTCAGCACCTGGCGCGTCTGACTGGCGATGTCATGGCCAACAATCTCGCCGCTGTAGGGATCTATCGCCACCTGGCCGGAAATAAACAGCATCGGTTCGTGCAGCACGGCGGCGGAGAGCGGCGCGGGCCCCATTGGGCGGTCGCTGGCGTTCATTCCGGGGTAACTAAGCGCAATCTTCATGGTGAAATCTCAGGTAAAACTGTTTCACCGCAATTTCGTATACGATTATACAAGTGTCAATGTGCGATTTTTAACCATTGGGTCAAAAAGGTGATGTGCATCACGTAATAGGATTTAGTGATATATCGATCAAGACATTGAATTTAATAATTTTATTGAATTTATGATAGCGAGAGTTGAGGGGGTGAATGAATCGTATACGATTTTCTTATTGCTCTGTGTTAACCCGGTTAACATGGTCGTTAACGCCTCATCGCTGGCCAGGATTTCCGGCTGCACAATTCGCGGTCAAAGGGTATACTGGCGCACTCTTTTTTTAACCGATCCGTATCGCGTGCGAATTCAACATGCAAAAGTTTGATACCAAGACCTTTCAGGGCCTGATCCTGACCTTGCAGGATTACTGGGCGCGTCAAGGCTGCACCATTGTCCAACCGTTGGACATGGAAGTGGGCGCCGGCACCTCTCACCCGATGACTTGCCTGCGCGCCTTAGGCCCAGAGCCGATGGCGACCGCCTATGTGCAGCCATCTCGTCGCCCGACTGACGGACGTTACGGTGAAAACCCGAACCGTTTGCAGCACTATTACCAGTTCCAGGTGGTGATTAAGCCCAACCCGGACAATCTTCAGGAGCTGTACCTTGGGTCGCTGAAAGAGCTGGGTATGGATCCCACCATCCACGACATTCGCTTTGTCGAAGACAACTGGGAAAACCCTACGCTTGGCGCATGGGGACTCGGTTGGGAAGTGTGGCTAAACGGCATGGAAGTGACGCAGTTCACTTACTTCCAGCAGGTGGGCGGCCTTGAGTGTAAGCCGGTGACCGGCGAGATCACTTACGGCTTAGAGCGCCTGGCGATGTACATCCAGGGCGTAGACAGCGTTTACGATCTGGTGTGGAGCGACGGTCCGTTTGGTAAAACCACCTATGGCGAAGTGTTCCATCAGAACGAAGTGGAACAGTCGACCTACAACTTTGAATACGCTGACGTCGACTTCCTTTTCACCTGCTTCGAGCAGTATGAGAAAGAAGCACAGCAGCTGCTGGCGCTGGAAAAACCGCTGCCGCTGCCGGCTTATGAGCGCATTTTGAAAGCGGCGCACAGCTTTAACCTGCTGGACGCACGCAAGGCGATTTCGGTTACCGAACGCCAGCGCTATATCCTGCGTATCCGCACCCTGACGAAAGCCGTGGCGGAAGCCTATTATGCGTCCCGTGAGGCGCTTGGCTTCCCGTTGTGCAATAAAAACAAGTAAGAGGCAGCCATGACCGATAAAACTTTCCTGGTGGAAATTGGCACCGAAGAGTTGCCTCCGAAAGCGCTGCGCAGCCTGGCAGAAGCCTTTGCTGCGCACTTCACCGCTGAACTCGATAGCGCCGGTTTGACGCACGGCGAAGTCAGCTGGTTTGCTGCTCCGCGCCGTCTGGCGCTGAAAGTGGCTACCCTGGCAGCTGCGCAGCCGGATCGCGAAGTTGAAAAACGTGGCCCGGCGATTGCCGCTGCGTTTGATGCCGACGGCAATGCGACCAAAGCGGCCGAAGGCTGGGCGCGTGGCAACGGCATCACCGTTGCTCAGGCTGAACGTCTGAGCACCGATAAAGGCGAATGGCTGGTGCATCGTGCCGCGATCACCGGCGAAAGCGCGCAGGCGCTGCTGCCCGCGATGGTTGCGACTGCACTGAGCAAGCTGCCGATTCCTAAGCTGATGCGCTGGGGCGCAAGCGACGTGCAGTTTGTGCGTCCGGTGCACACCGTTACGCTGCTGCTGGGTGACGAGCTGATTCCCGCGAAGATTCTCGGTATTGAGTCCGATCGTGTGATTCGCGGCCATCGCTTTATGGGCGAGCCAGAGTTCACCATCGACAACGCCGATCAATATCCGCAGCTGTTGCTGGAACGTGGCAAAGTGGTGGCGGATTACGCCGCGCGTAAAGCCAAAATCAAAGCGGATGCGGAAGCAGCGGCACAGAAGATTGGCGGCATCGCCGATCTGAGCGAAAGCCTGCTGGAAGAAGTGACCTCGCTGGTGGAATTCCCGGTGGTGCTGACGGCGAAATTCGAAGAGAAGTTCCTCGCGGTGCCAGCTGAAGCGCTGGTTTACACCATGAAAGGTGACCAGAAGTACTTCCCGGTGTACGACGCGGCGGGCAAGCTGCTGCCGAATTTCATCTTCGTCACCAACATCGAATCCAAAGATCCTCAGCAGATCATCTCCGGTAACGAGAAGGTCGTGCGCCCGCGTCTGGCGGATGCGGAGTTCTTCTTTAACTCTGACCGCAAAAAGCGTCTGGAAGATAATCTGCCGCGTCTGGAAACCGTACTGTTCCAGAAAGAGCTGGGTACGCTGCGTGACAAAACGGATCGTATTCAGGCGCTGGCCGGCTGGATTGCGGCGCAGATTGGCGCCGATGTGAATCACGCGACCCGCGCTGGCTTGCTGTCGAAATGTGACCTGATGACCAACATGGTCTTCGAATTCACCGACACGCAGGGCGTGATGGGCATGCACTACGCGCGCCACGATGGCGAAGCGGAAGATGTGGCCGTTGCGCTGAACGAGCAGTATCAGCCGCGCTTTGCCGGTGACGATCTGCCGTCTAACCCTGTGGCCTGTGCCGTGGCGATTGCCGACAAGATGGACACCCTCGCGGGCATCTTCGGTATCGGTCAGCATCCGAAAGGCGATAAAGACCCGTTCGCACTGCGTCGCGCGGCGCTGGGCGTGCTGCGCATCATCGTTGAGAAAAACCTGCCGCTCGATCTGCAAACGCTGACCGAAGAAGCGGTGCGTCTGTACGGTAGCAAGCTGAGCAACGCTAAAGTGGTCGATGAAGTGATCGACTTTATGCTGGGCCGTTTCCGTACCTGGTATCAGGAAGAGGGCCACAGTGTTGACACCATTCAGGCGGTGTTGGCGCGTCGTCCAACTCGTCCGGCAGACTTCGATGCGCGCATGAAGGCGGTTTCGCACTTCCGTACGCTCGAAGCCGCAGCCACACTGGCCGCTGCTAACAAACGCGTGTCGAATATCCTGGCGAAATCGACCGAAACCCTGAATGACAGCGTGCAGGCTTCCTTGCTGAAAGAGAACGAAGAGATCCAACTGGCGACCTTCGTGACCGCGCTGGGCGATAAGCTGCAGCCGTACTTTGCAGAAGGTCGCTATCAGGATGCGCTGGTGGAACTGGCGCAACTGCGTGAAGCGGTGGACAATTTCTTCGATAAGGTGATGGTTAACGCTGACGATCAGGCGGTGCGTATTAACCGTCTGACGCTGCTGGCACAGCTGCGCCAGCTGTTCCTGCAGGTTGCGGACATTTCGCTGCTGCAGTAATTGGCCCGGTCGCCATGAATGGCGACCCTACGTTGTAGGCGGGCCGGATAAATCAAAAGGGACGATAAATCGTCCCTTTTTTTATTCAGAACCATATAGGAATCGATATCTGTGATAATGCATCCTGTGAATGATGGAGGACGCGCATAATAAATACGTTTTCAGACTCTACAAGATAATAAATTACATGCTCACGATGTGGCATGGAGAATATTGCGTTGCCCAAATCTACGCGTTTCCGACCTAACTCATTTTCTTCCAGATGATAAAACCGTTGATATAGCTTCCTTGCATAATCTTCGGCTTTGTTGATGCCAAAATTCCAATATCCGTAAAACCAAATCGACTTTAAATCTGCATCAGCTTCCTGCATTACCTGTATCGTTCTCTTCATCGATGCCTACCCTGGCTCTCATTTTTTTAAGAAAAGTTTCTCCATCCCAATCTTCTGCCACCCCGCTATCCAATCCTTGTTGAATCAGTTTTTTCAAATTCTCCAGTTTCGATTCCGCCTGCTTCTCTCGTAGCAAGCGCAGCGAGTCGCGCACCACTTCGCTTTGCGTACGGTAGTCGCCGGACTCAACCAGAGATTCAACAAACTCGCGCAGTTCATCGCCTAAATCGATCGTCATGGTACGTGCCATCATCGTTATCCAATGTAAGAGTATTTCTTACATTCTGGCACTTTTTTGCACAACTGGGAATGCGCGTTGCAGCGCAGTTACAGCGAGAACTGCGAGGCAACGCGAGAGATTTTAAGCAGAAGAGGCGGGGAACAGGCGCGCGTCGCGCAGCAGATGATCGTTGCCACGACGCCGGGTGAAGCCGCTGCGGTCAAAGAATTCGAGAATTTGTACAGCCACTTTACGCCCGGTACCGAGCTGGTTGCGGAAATCGGCGGCGCTGGTGCTGCCACCTTGCGTGGCACGCTGACGAATCAGATCGGCAAAGATCTGGATCTGGTCGCTGCGATAGTAGCGATCGCGCACGATCGCCGTAATGTGCCCGAGGCGGGCAGCGGTCAGCAGCAGCGAGCGGATTACCTGTTCATCCTGCTGTAACGTCAGCGCGATATCGCGCACCCACAACGGCTGGTCGCTAAACAGCGGGCCAACCTGCTGCCACACTATTTCTTCCTGCGGGTTAAAGCGCGGTTCGAAATCGGGCAGATGCAGCCAACCCTGGCGCTGTTGCAGGTCTCCTTTTGTCAGCAGCTGATCAATCAGCGCTAGCACCCATTCAGCAGGCTGGTGCGGCAGTGCCACGCGGCGCAGGCGATCGTGCCCGATGCCCGGCACTTCCGGATGCTGCTGATGAAAATGCGCCAGCGAGGCGAGCAGCGTCTGCTGCCATGCTGCGGCCTGTTCGGCACTCATGAGCGCGTTGCCGAGCTGCACTGGTGCAATCTTTTCGATTAATGCGTTCAGTGCGGGAGCGGTGAGCTGGCGTGCCCAGCCCAGCTCAGCCGATTCGGTCGGTTGATACGCCAGATGCGCGCGCAAGCTGGTGCCATCATCTTCCGTTGCGGCCAGTTGTTGCAGCCAGGCAAGGTAATCCGCCTGACGTTTGCCGCGCTTTTTGCTGTTAAGCAGCAGCACGCGCGCGCCGCCCAGGGTTTGCTGGGCGTTGCTGTCGCGGATAATCAGCCGATCGTTCTCCGCCAGCCACAGCGGCTCATTCAGCACCACTTCCGCTATGTCATCGGCCAGCAGCGTGACGCGTCCGGTGACATGGCTGGCGGCGTGATGGAGATGAATCGGCTGCGAGGTGTTTTTCAATGGCTGTAGCAAGCGCAGCGCCACGGTTAATCGCGTGGAGCCTGGCGGTGGTTGTTGCGCCAGCAGCCAGTCACCGCGCGCAATCTGCGCTTTCTCGACGTCACCGACGATATTCAGCGCGATGCGTTCACCGGCCTGCGCCCGCGTCACCGATTGGTTCTGCGCATGCAGCGCGCGCACGCGCAGCGGCAGATTCAGGCTGCTAAGCCACAGCGTGTCACCGACGTTGACTTCCCCCGACAGCGCGGTGCCGGTCACCACTAAACCGGTGCCTTTTAATGTGAAGGCGCGATCGATAGCGAGGCGAAAACGATAGCGGTCGTCGAACACAGGTTCAGCCAGCGTGCTGAGATGCTGGCGCAACGCGTCGATGCCCTGTTGCGTGTGGCTGCTGGTGACAAACTGCGGCACCGCGAGCCAGCCAAGCTGTTGCGTGAGCTGCGCCACCTGCTGCTGCACTTCGGCGATGCGCGCCTGATCCACGCGATCCGCTTTGGTCAGCGCCACGCTCAGCGGCGGCTGTCCAGCCAGGCTGAGCAGTTGCAGGTGTTCACGGGTTTGCGGCATCACGCCATCGTCGCAGGCCACCACTAATAGCGCGTGATGAATGCCGCCGATGCCCGCCAGCATATTGGCAAGGAATTTTTCATGGCCCGGCACATCAATAAAGCCGAGCACGCGCCCATCCGGCTGCGGCCAATAGGCGTAGCCGAGATCGATGGTCATACCACGCCGTTTCTCTTCTGGCAGACGATCGGCATCAACGCCGGTTAACGCCTGCAAGAGCGCGGTTTTGCCGTGATCGACATGTCCAGCGGTGGCAATAATCATGGTACTAAGGCCTGAATCAGGGCGGCTTCATCATCGAGACAACGCAAATCGAGCCACAGTTTGCCTTCCTGAATACGACCAATCACCGGACGCGGCAGGCTGCGCCAGCGTTGTGACAAATTGGTGAGTTGGCTGCCGCGTCCCTCGCGTGGCGTAAAGGTGATGGCGAAGCTGGGGATGCGCTCAACCGGCAACGATCCGCTACCGATTTGTGATGAACAGGGCGCTATTGCCAGTGAAAACTGCTGGTTATAAGCGTGTTCCAGTGCTGGCATCAGGCGCTCGGCCTGCTGCAGAATATCGTGCGCAGAACGCGTCAGCAGACGCAGCGTGGGTAACGCTTCACGCAAGGTTTCCGGCTGGCGATAGAGCTGTAATGTGGCTTCCAGCGCAGCGAGCGTCATTTTGTCGACGCGCAGCGCACGTTTCAGCGGATGCGACTGCAGCTGGTCAATCAGCGCCTGTTTGCCGACGATAATCCCGGCCTGTGGACCGCCCAGCAGCTTATCGCCGGAAAAACTCACCAAACTTACACCGGCAGCAATCAGTTGCTGTGGCATTGGCTCTGCGGGCAGGCCAAATTCGGTCATATCTATGAGCGAACCGCTGCCAAGATCGGTGATCACCGGCAATTGATAGGCATCTCCCAGTTCAGCTAATTCCGCTTCTGTTACCGCATGAGTAAAGCCCTGAATTTGATAGTTGCTAGTATGCACCTTCATCAACAGGCCGCTATTTTCGCCGATCGCGGCGCGATAATCCTTCAGATGGGTGCGATTGGTGGTGCCCACTTCGACTAATTTGCAGCCTGCCTGGCGCATCACGTCAGGAATACGGAAGGCGCCGCCAATCTCAACGAGTTCGCCGCGCGAGACAATCACTTCACGGCCCGGCGCTAAGGCCGCCAGCATCAATAAAACCGCCGCCGCGTTGTTATTGACGATGCATGCCGCTTCCGCGCCGGTTAACTCGCGCAGTAACGCGCTGACTGCACGATCGCGATGGCCGCGAGTGGCGTCATCCAGCGCATATTCCAGCGTCACCGGCTGGCGCAAGCAGTTAACCACCGCGTCGATGGCGCGATCGCTGAGTTGCGCCCGGCCGAGATTGGTGTGCAGCACGGTGCCGGTGAGATTGAACACCGGACGCAGCGCACTTTGCTGCTGGTGCTGAGAGCGCCGCAATGCTTCGTCCGGCCAGCTGGCGTGCCAGGCGGGTAACGTTTGCTGCTGCTGAATGTGTTCACGCGCTTCCTGCTGCATAGCACGCAGTTGACGGGTGGCAAAGGCAGTACCGAGATCGGCAACCAGCGGCTGCAATGCGGGATCGCGCAGCAGGCTATCAATAGCAGGTAATTGACTATAAAGGTTTTTCATCAAGTGACTTAGCGAGTGGGCGGAACGGTGCGGGCAAAACTCTCCCGTTCAAACAGGGTTTGCGCCAGCTTCACCAGCGCCGGGCGATTCACGCACCAGTTTGGCAGCACGCGGCGGAAGTTGAGGTAGCCAATCATGCAGCCGGTGGCGATATCCGCCAGATTTAACGTACCGCTATTAAGCAGTTCGCCCTGCGCGGCGGCGGTTTCCAGCGCATCAAGGCCGCGCTGGATTTTGTCACGATTGCGTAGCAGCACCTCTTCCGATTGCTGATCGCCAGGACGCATTTGCTCGCGCACGATCATCACCGCTGCGTCATTGATGCCGTCGGCCAATTTTTCCAGCTGACGGATTTGTAAGGCACGCAGGGCATCAGTAGGCAGTAACGCTGGCGCATCGCCACGCAGTTCAATCACCTGCGCAATGATGGAGGAGTCGAACCAGGTGAGCTGATTGTCATCAATCAACGCCGGGACTTTACCCAGCGGATTGTATTGCGGCACGTGACTGTCATCGGTCCACGGTGACTGGTTGATGAATTCGAAGACCAGACCTTTTTCCAGCAAAATCACTGAAATTTTGCGCACAAAAGGGCTGGTGTAGCTGCCAATCAGTTTCATCGTTCGCCTCCGTGTTGAATGAATTCATGAGAAGGCCGCCATGAATGACGACCCTACAAACGGAACGTTTAATCGCCGGGAAACATAAACGGATTCAAACTGCTGCGTGCGAATCCTTCCTGCTCCATGCGGGCATCCAGCACCAGCGACGCCAAATCATCAGCGACCGGCTCCACGGCGGGATCCTTCTCCTGATACAGCATCTTCAGGTAGGTGCCGCAGTCGCCGCAGCTTTCTGCTTTCACCGCCGCTTTTTCACTGTCCAGCGACCAGTAATGCAGATCGCCTGTTTGTTCGCAGTTGGAGCATTTGCTGCGCACCACATACCATTCGCTTTCACACAGATTGCAGTGCAAGTAGCGCAAGCCCTGCTGGCCCACGCTCATGTGCACCACGCTGGTGACCGGTACGCTGGCGCACACCGGGCAGAACTGGCGATGCTCGCCATACTCCGCACGCGCTTTGCCGGGAATCAACGCCGCCATCTGCGCCCAGTAAATCGATAATGCCGCCCAGATAAACGGCGATTTGTCGCTGCTGACCTGCGCAAAATCGCCCTCCAGCAGCGCGTGCGCCAGACTTTCCAGTTCGCTGGTGGAGGCTTTCTCCAGATTCTCCAGCACCGCCAGCGCCTGGCCGCTCATTTCAGGCTTTAGCTCGGCAATCAGTGAATGCAGCAGACGTTGCCAGTGCGCATCGCGCGGATAGGTGTGAATATCGAGTGGCGGTTTGCCCTGTTCGGCGCTCTGCACCAGCCGCTGCTGCAGATCAAGCTGCAGCGGATGGTCATACAGCACGATCTCCTGCGCTTCGGCGATCACCGCGGCAAAGCGCAGGTAATCACCCAGCGGATTCTTCGCGGCCAAATCGCGCAAACGCGCCGCTCGGCGGCTATACAGATTTTTCAGCCGGGGGAAAAGTAACGGCGGAACCTGCTCCGCCGTGTGCTTTTCGCCTTTCTCCAGCTGGTCCTGCGGGATGATGCGAATACTCATCAGGGACGTTTTTCCTGTTGTGTTTGGCGTTGGCGCTGCTCGCGATACCAGCGTGGATGATGTTTCTTCGCCCACGCGGCCGGAACCCAGCCCTCAACCATGGCGGTAATGGTGCCTTTCACCCACAACGCAGCGTAGATGTGCACCATAATCACCATGATCAGCGCCACAGCTGAGACCGAATGCACCACTAGCGCGATGCGAATCAGCGGAATGGTAAAGGCCCCGGCAAAGTACGGGCGCCAGATAACAATTCCGCTCACCAGCAGCAAGACTAAGCTGATGATAGCAGCCCAGAACACACACTTCTGCCCGAAGTTGTATTTGCCGGTATCGCCGACCTCTTCGTTTTGTACGATTTTGTGAATGTTTTTCGCCCACACCAGGTCTTCACGATTAATCAGATTATGTTTCCAATAACGTAAGAACATGATGATAAAGGCGGCAAACATCACCACACCGACAAACGGATGCAGGATGCGCGCCAGCTGCGGCGTGCCAAGGACGTGCATCAGCCAGTTAAACGAAGGGAAGAAGAAACCCAGTCCGCTTAACGCGGCGAGGACAAAACAGAACGCCACAATCCAGTGATTGATGCGTTCCGGTGCGCTGTAGCGCACCAGACGATCGCGTTTTTTCATTATTCGCGCTCCTCTTTTTCGTGCAGGTTCTCGTCTTCATCCTCTTCCACGCGGTTTGGACCTACGCCGACGTAGTGGAACACCGAGGCAGCGAAAGTGGCGGCGAAGCCGATGGCCGCCAGCGGTTTCCAGATACCTTTCCAGAAAGTCACCGCTGGGCTGATGCTCGGGTTCTCCGGCAAACCGTGATAGAGCTGCGGTTTATCGGCATGGTGCAGCACGTACATCACGTGCGTGCCGCCCACGCCTGCTGGATCGTACAAGCCCGCATTGGCATAACCGCGCGTATTAAGTTCGGCCACGCGTTCACCCGCCAGCGCCTGCATATCGCTTTTACTGCCGAAGTGAATCGCACCGGTCGGGCAGGTTTTCACGCATGCCGGTTCCTGGCCCACATTGACGCGATCGACGCACAGCGTGCATTTATACACGCGGTTGTCGTCTTTATTCATACGTGGCACGTCGAATGGACAGCCCGCAATGCAGTAGCCGCAGCCAATGCACTGTTCCGACTGAAAATCGACGATGCCGTTGGCGTACTGAATGATCGCACCTTCAGATGGACAGGCTTTCAGGCAGCCGGGATCGGCGCAGTGCATGCAGCCATCCTTGCGGATCAGCCACTCTAACTTGCCGTTCTCCTCCACTTCTGAGAAGCGCATCACCGTCCAGGATTTGGCGGTTAAATCGGCGGGGTTGTCGTACACCCCAACGTTATGTCCCACCTCGTCGCGGATGTCATTCCACTCCGAACACGCCACCTGACAGGCCTTGCAGCCGATGCAGGTGGTCACGTCGATCAGTTTCGCCACTTCCTGCTGATGGTTACGCGCCTGCGGGGCAGGCGTGAGTCCATTGGTCGCGGAGCGGCGGATAATGTCTTGAGATTGATAAGCCATATTCGTTCTCCTTACACCTTCTCGACGTTGACCAGGAACGCCTTAAATTCTGGCGTTTGCGTGTTGGCATCACCGACAAATGGCGTCAGGGTGTTGGCGATAAAGCCTTTTTTCGCCACGCCCTGATAACCCCAGTGAATCGGAATGCCGATGGTATCGACGATTTTGCCGTCGACGTTCAGTGGACGGATGCGTTTGGTGACCACCGCTTTGGCTTTGATATAGCCGCGATTGGAGCTCACTTTCACCGTATCGCCCTGCGCGATGCCGAGCTTGTTGGCCAGCTTCTCGCCGATCTCAATAAACTGTTCCGGCTGCGCGATGGCGTTGAGCCGCGCGTGTTTGGTCCAGTAATGGAAATGCTCGGTGAGACGATAGGTGGTGCCGACATACGGGAACTGTTCCGCCTGGCCCATCGACGCCAAATCGTCCTTGAACACGCGCGCCGCTGGATTGGACACCACGTTCGGGTGCAGCGGGTTGGTGCCAATCGGCGTTTCAAACGGCTCGTAGTGCTCCGGGAACGGACCTTCGGCCATTTTGTCGAGCGCAAACAGGCGGCCGAGACCTTCCGGCTGCATGATGAACGGCCCGACATCGCTGCCTGGCGCGGCGGCACTGTAATCCGGCACATCCATGCCGCCCCATTTGCTGCCATCCCACTTCAGGATCTGGCGTTTCGCATCCCACGGATTGCCTTGCGGGTCCGCCGAGGCGCGGTTGTAGAGGATGCGGCGATTGAGCGGCCACGCCCAGCTCCAGTTCAGCGTATTGCCAAGTCCGGTTGGGTCAGTGTTGTCACGGCGCGCCATTTGGTTGCCATCCGGCGTCCAGCTACCGGCGAAAATCCAGCAACCGCTGCTGGTGCTGCCGTCATCTTTCAGATGGGCAAAGGTGCTGAGCTGTTGGCCCTTCTTCACCAGCAGCGTGCCTTTGTCATCGAACACGTCGGCCAGCGCTTTACCGTTGTTCTCCATCGCCACTTCTTCCGGCGCAGGATTGTCTGGCGTTTTGTAGTTCCAGCTCATGTTCAGCACCTGCTCTGGCAGCGCACCGCCTTCGCGCGCATACATTTCACGCAGACGCAGGTAGATCCCCGAGAGGATTTCGCCATCATTCAGCGCTTCGCCCGGCGCATCCTGGCCTTTCCAGTGCCACTGCAGCCAGCGGCCGGAGTTAACGATCGACCCGTTCTCTTCGGCGAAGCAGGTGGACGGCAGGCGGAACACTTCAGTTTGAATCTGCGACGGATCGACATCGTTGAACTCGTCGTGATTCTCCCAGAAGGTGGCGGTTTCGGTGTTGAGCGGGTCGATGGTGACCAGGAACTTCAGCTTCGATAGCGAAGCGATCACTTTGCGCTTGTTCGGGAACGACGCCACCGGATTAAAGCCCTGACACAGATAGCCGTTGACCTTGCCTTGCGACATCATCTCGAAGTACTGCAGCACGTCGTAACCTTTATCCCACTTCGGCAACCAGTCAAAGCCCCAGCTGTTTTCCGCCTGGGCTTTATCGCCGAAGAAGGCTTTCATCTGGCTGACAAAGAATTTCGGGTAGTTGCTCCAGTAGTTCACCTGATCCGGCAGCAGCGCTTTTGGCGTATTGGCAGCCAGATAGGTTTGCAGGTCGGCTTGTTTCTCCGACGGCAAGGTCATGTAACCCGGCAGGCTTTGCGACAGCAGGCCAAGATCGGTCAGTCCCTGAATGTTGGAGTGGCCGCGCAGCGCATTGATGCCGCCGCCAATCATGCCCATGTTGCCGAGCAGCAGCTGAATCATCGCCATGGTGCGGATGTTCTGCGCACCTACCGAGTGTTGCGTCCAGCCGAGCGCATACAGGAACGAGGTGGTGCGGTCGCGCGCGCTGGTTTCGCCAATCAGTTCGCAAACGTGCAGGAAGTCCGCTTTTGGCGTACCGCAGATACGTTCGACGATCTCCGGCGTATAGCGGCTGACATGCTGCTTGAGCAGGTTCCACACGCAGCGTGGATGGGTGAGCGTGGTATCGCGTTTAGCGAAGCCGTCATCGCCCAGCTCGTAGTTCCAGCTGGTTTTGTCGTATTTGCGATTCTCTTCGTCGTAGCCGCTGAACAAGCCATCTTCAAAATGATAATCCTCACGCACGATCAGGCTGGCATTGGTATACGCCTGCACATATTCATGCTGGATTTTGTCATTTTGCAGCAGCCACAGCAGTACGCCCGACAGGAAGGTGATGTCGGTGCCCGAGCGAATCGGGGTATAGAAATCAGCGACCGATGCCGTACGCGTAAAGCGCGGATCGATAACGATCAGTTTGGCTTTGTTGTGAATCTTGGCTTCCATTGCCCAGCGGAAACCGACAGGATGCGCTTCAGCCGCGTTCCCGCCCATCACAACGATCAGATTGGCATTACGGATGTCGACCCAGTGATTGGTCATCGCACCGCGACCAAATGTTGGAGCAAGACTTGCTACCGTTGGTCCGTGTCAAACGCGTGCCTGGTTGTCGACCGCTAACATGCCGAGCGATCGGGTAAATTTCTGGGTTAAATAGCCGGTTTCATTGCTGGATGCCGAAGCACACAACATACCGGTTGAGAGCCAACGGTTTACCGTCACGCCCGCGGCGTTCTGCGCGACAAAGTTTGCATCGCGGTCGGCTTTCATCAGTTTTGCGATGCGATCAAACGCATCGTCCCAGCTAATGCGCTGCCATTTATTTGAGCCTGGCGCGCGATATTCCGGGAATTGCAGACGGCTGTCGCTGTGGACAAAGTCGAGCAGGCCAGCACCTTTTGGGCACAATGCGCCGCGACTCACCGGATGGTCCGGATCCCCTTCAATATGGAAAATGGTCTCTTTGGCGTTTTTCGCGCCGTCACCAAGGCTGTACATTAACAAGCCACAGCCGACTGAACAGTAAGTGCAGGTATTACGGGTTTCGCGGGCACGCAGCAGTTTGTACTGTCGTGTTTCCGCCAATGCCACTTCCGGCGCAAAGCCGAGCAGTGCTGCCGTTGTCCCTGCCATACCGCCAGCACATACTTTGAAGAATTTTCTTCGGCTGACATTCATGGATTATCATCCCTCTATATTCTTGCGATGTATGGGGCAAGAATGACCCGACTAAACTTGTGACAATAGCGGCCAAATATTACCACAGCTTTAATGTGGTTGTTGCGCGAGACGAAAAAAGTGAAAGCTAATCAGCCAGAATGTAACGAGAGTGTGAATAAGATCTCAGGTGCGGTGCAATCGCAGGTGTGGCAACGCCGTACTATCGACGACGCGGAAAGTGACTGGCTGGCGCAGGAAGTGCCGATCGCGCTGGTGTATAACGGTATCTCACACGTGGTGATGATGGCGACGCCCAACGATCTCGAAGCGTTTGCGCTGGGGTTTTCTTTATCTGAAGGGATAATCGATAAGCCCAACGAGATTTTCGGCATGGATGTGGTGCCAGGTTGCGATGGCATTGAAGTGCAGATTGAGCTCTCCAGCCGCCGCTTTATGGCGCTGAAAGAGCAGCGCCGTGCGATGGCCGGTCGTACCGGCTGCGGCGTGTGTGGCGTGGAGCAACTCGATCAAATCGGCAAGCCGCTGCAGCCGCTGCCGTTCACGCAAACTTTTGATTTGGGCAATCTTGATAAGGGCCTGGCGCAGCTGCGCGACTATCAACCGATCGGCAACCTCACCGGCTGTACGCACGCGGCGGCGTGGATGTCGCCGCAGGGTGAGCTGCAGGGCGGCTACGAAGATGTTGGCCGCCACGTGGCGCTGGATAAACTGCTCGGCAATCGTAGCCAACAACCGTGGCAGCAGGGCGCGGTGCTGGTTTCCAGCCGCGCTAGCTATGAGATGGTGCAGAAATCCGCCATGTGCGGCGTGGAGATTCTTTTTGCGGTTTCGGCTGCGACCCAACTCGCCGTTGAGGTGGCTGAGCGTTGCAATTTAACCTTGGTTGGCTTCAGTAAACCGGGACGCGCCACGGTGTATAGCCATCCGCAGCGTCTGCGTTAAACCACCTGCACCTGCGGCAGTACCTGTTGCAGCGCTGCCAGCGCGCCGGGTTTTGCCGGGCCGCCGTCGCAAATCAGCAGATCGACCTCTGCAATCGGTGCGTACACCGAACGGCTAATCACACCGAGCTTGCTGTGATCCGCCAGTAAAAAGGTGCGGTTCGCCTGCTGCACCATGGCGCGGGCAATCGCTGCTTCGTGGGGATGAAAACTACTGGCACCGTTTTTGGCATCGATGCCGACCGGCGAAAGCAGCGCTATATCGGCGCGATAGCGATAAATCTCGCCGATGGTCATTTCTCCGCGCGTTTGCTGTGCGCCCGCCATCATCATGCCACCCAGTAAAATAATCTGATTATTCAACGATTCATGTTCATCCGCTGCGCTGAGCGCCAGTGCAGCCTGCAGGCTGTTGGTGATGATGGTTAAACCCGACATGCTACGCAGTGCTTCCGCCAGCATGGTGGTAGTGGTGCCGGCATCCAGGAACAGCGTTTGGCCCGGTTGCAGATGTTGCGCCGCGGCGGCGGCAATCGCGCGTTTCTCTTTCGCCTGCGCGTTGCGACGTACCTGCAGCGGTGGCTCAGGCTGGCTATCGACCGCCACCAAACCGCCATGCACACGGCGGGCAAATCCTTGCGCTTCCAGCTCAATCATGTCGCGCCGTGCGGTTTCTCGCGAAATACCGAGCTCTTTGATGATGCGTTCAGTACTGACCTGATGTTGCGTGGTCAGCAGCGCGCGAATGCGGTGTAAGCGAGTTTCCTGCAGCATGACTTTTCCCTGTGGCGTGTTCAACCTGGGCCTAAGCTTACCTGAGTGTCATTACGCCGTCATGTGTATTTGGTTGTATTTGTGTATTTGGTTGCATTTGTTATTAAAGCAGGCATGATAGGGCCAAACGGCGATTTCGCATGCACCCCTTTCACCTTCGCAACGGGAGTTACCATGGCTACACGTTCTACCATCATGGACACCAACAGTTTTCGTGCTGAGCACGCCGACGGTCTGGATGCGGCGACCCGCAAGCTAACCGATAAGCGCAGTAAAGTGTTGGGCGAGTCTTATCGCCTGTTTTATCGCAAGCCGGTGCATTTAGTGCGTGGCGAAGGGCAATATTTGTGGGATGCCGCGGGCGACAAATACCTTGATGTGTACAACAACGTGGCCAGCATTGGTCACTGCCATCCGGCGGTGATTGAGGCGGTGAATCAGCAGATGAAGATGCTGAATACCCATACGCGCTATCTGCACGAACGCATTCTCGATTACTCCGAAGAGCTGCTGGCCACCACGCCAGAGGCTATCGACCGCGCGATGTACATGTGCACCGGTTCGGAAGCCAACGATTTGGCGATCCGCGTGGCGCGCGCCTTCAGCGGCGGTACCGGCATTATCGTGTCGCAAGAGGCCTATCACGGCACCAGCGATCTCACGTCGGGCGTTTCGCCGGCGCTGGGCAGCGGACAGCCATTAGCTGCGACCACGCGCCTGGTGTCGCCGCCGGATGCTTATCGCGTTAATGCACCGGATCTCGGCGAATGGTTTGCCAATGAAATCCAGCAGCAGATCGACGATATGAAAGCGCACGGCATCAAGTTTGCCGGCTTCCTCGCAGATTCCATCTTCTCTTCCGATGGCGTGCTGCCGAACCCGCGCGGTTTCCTGCAGAAAGCCGTCGATGTGGTACATGCCAATGGCGGGATTTTCATCGCCGATGAAGTGCAGCCCGGTTTTGGTCGTACTGGCGATGCGTTCTGGGGCTTTGCGCGTCACGGCGTGGTGCCCGATGTGATCACCACCGGCAAACCAATGGGCAACGGCATTCCGGTGTCGGGCCTGCTGGCGAAAAGTGATGTGCTGGCCGCGTTTAGCGATGAAATTCCTTACTTCAACACCTTTGGCGGTAATCCAGTAGCGATGGCCGCAGCGCAGGCGGTGTTAACGGTGATTAAAGAAGAGGGCTTGCAGGAGCACAGCCGCGTAGTCGGGGCTAAGCTGCTGAGCGAATTGCAGAAACTGATGGATCGTCATGAATCAATTGGCGACGTGCGCGGCGCCGGGCTGTTTATTGGTTTCGAACTGGTGCAAGACCGCGCCAGCAAAACGCCGGATAAAGCGCTGGCGCTGGATTTGATTGAGAAACTGCGTGAGCACCGCGTGCTGACGTCAGTTGCAGGCCCTTACGGCAACGTGCTGAAGCTGCGTCCGCCATTGGCGTTCCAGGAAGCCGATATCGATTGGCTGGTGGGTGCGCTGGATAAGTCGCTGAGTGAGCTGGGGCGATAGCTGAGCATAGATTGCGCACATTTTTGTAGCGACGCGATTTATCGCGCAATAAATTGCGCCGCTACGTTATGTGCTTGTATTTAAGCAGCGGTTTCTGCGGCGAAAATGCTCTCCATCTTCTGCCATGCCTGCGCTACATCGTCATCCAGATTAAATAATCCAGACGTCCCCACGATAAACACATCTACGCCCGATGCCGCAATCTGCCTGAAGGTGCGCGCATTGCATGAACCATCAATTTCAGTCAGATAGTGGTAACCGTGCTCTGCACGCATCGCGATCAGCTGGCGAATTTTATTTAAGGTTTCTGGAATAAATTTCTGCCCGGCAAAACCGGGGTCAACCGACATCACCGTCACTTTATCCAGCAGATGGGCATATTCACGAATACTTTCCGCCGGCGTGGCCGGATTTAAAACTACGCCGCAGCGACGACCGGCTTCTTTAATCTGCGTTAGCAGGCGAAATATTTTATTGTTGGCGGTTTCTGGATGGAAACTGATAATGTCTGCGCCCGCCTCAATGCACATCGGAATAATATCTTCCGGATGATTCACCATTAAATGTACGTCAATCGGCACATCGGTAATTTTACGCAGGTTCTCAATGAAGAAGGGCGACAGGGTAATATTCTTGACGTAGCTGCCATCCATAATATCGACATGATAAAACGCAGCGGTGCTATTCATCGATTCAATCTGTTCGCGGAAGCGGGTGAGATCCATACACATTAATGACGGCGAAAATTTTGCTCTCATAACTTTTCCTCATTACAAAAACAGCGCCCGCAGGCGCTGTTGATGACATCAATGGAAGAACGAAATAATGTGGCCGAGCACGATACCGACAATGCCGAAGTCCGCATCACCGAAGGTGGTAGAGGCGAAGCCGAGGTCGCCCATCAGCGGCAGCAGAATCGCTGGCAGGAAGGAGATCAGCAGGCCTTGCACAAAGGCGCCGATCACCGCACCACGACGTCCGCCGGTAATGTTGCCGTAGACGCCAGCGGTAGCACCGCAGAAGAAGTGCGGCACCAGGCCGGGAACGATCACGCTCAGACCAAACAGCGGGCACAGGAACATGCTGATCAAACCGGCAGAGAAGCTCGACAGGAATCCGATGATCACCGCGTTCGGTGCGAACGGGAACACGGTTGGGCAATCCAGCGCCGGTTTGGCGTTGGGCACCAGCTTATCGGCGATGCCTTTAAAGGCCGGCACGATTTCCGCAATCACCATGCGTACACCGGCCAGGATAATGTAAACGCCCGCCGCAAAGGTAATTGACTGGATAATGGCGAACACAATGTAGTTCTGGCCGCCACTGATGCTTTCGGTAAACGCTTTACCCGCCACCAACACCAGCGCGATGAACAGAATCATCATGGTCAGCGAAATCGCTACCGAGGAGTCGCGCAGGAAGTTGAGGGTTTTCGGCACCTTCAGCTCTTCAATCGACGGGCTGCCTTTACCGACCACTTTACCCACCAGCGCGGAGAGCAGATAACCGGTGGAGCCGAAGTGGCCAAGCGCCAGATCGTCAGAGTTGGTGATTTTGCGGGTGAACGGCTGCAGAATCGCCGGGCACACCACCATCATGGTGCCGAGAATCAGTGAACCGATCACCACCAGCCAGAAGCCGTGCACGCCGCCTACCGACAGAATCACCGCCAGCATCGCCGACATATACAGCGTGTGGTGGCCGGTGAGGAAGATGTATTTCAGCGGCGTGATACGCGCCAGCAGAATATTCACCAGCATGCCGAACACCATGATCATCGCAGTTTCGGTGCCGTAGCTTTTCTGCGCCAGCGCCGCCATCGCATCGGTATTGGGCACGACACCCTGAATATTAAACGAGTGCTCAAACAGCTGGCTGAAGATGGTCAGCGTGGCCGCAATTAAATTGGCCCCGGCGATGAGAATAACAAAACCCATGATGGTTTTAAGCGTGCCGGAAATAACATCAGAGACCGGTTTCTTTTGCAGTAATAAACCAAACAGGGAAAAAAGGCCGACAAGTATAGCGGGTGTTCCAAGAACATCCTTAATTATAAATTGCAGCATAACTTACTCCATGGTGAGCATACCCTTGATACTTCCAGCTACAGATGCGTTGGCTGCATATTCTCACCTCAGTCACTTACTTAAGTAAGCTCCCGAGGATTTACAGCGTTGCCACTTTCTGCGACTCGAATGACTTTGGGTTTTAAATATTGTCAGCCAGAATTTCTTTGATTTTTGCGTTATCCAGCAAATTAGTCAGGCCAACCACTTTCGCACTGTGCCCGGATAATTGATCGGCAATATCTTTCGCGGCAATAATTAAATCAGCATGTTCAGATTTAGCTGAGGTTAAATCGGTGTGGCCAACTTCAGCTTCTTTACCTAATTCCGCCACAATCTTCTTCACATTCATTTCAACAATGAAGCTGCTACCTAAACCATTGCCACACACAATCAGGACTTTTTTCATCGTAGGGTTCTCTGGTGATTAACTTTGAATGACAGCTTCAATCGCTGGCAGGGTAGAAGCCGACAGCAGTTGCTGCAGGCGGGATTCGTCACTGAATACGTCCGCTAATGCGGTGATCATCTGAATATGATCGTCGCCAGATACCGCACACAGCATGATGACGACATAAACCGGGTCGTTTTCATCTGCCTGAAAACTCACGCCATTTTTAACGTGCAGCAGCGACAGGCCGTTTTTGCGCGCACCCTGTTCCGGGCGAGCATGCGGCATTGCCAGACCCGGTGCCAGCACGTAATAAGGACCAAGCTCTGCGTGCGAGGTGAAGATGGCATCGAGGTAAGCCGGGCCAATCGCCCCTTCGGCCAGCAAGGGCTCTGCCGATAAACGCACGGCTTCCTGCCAGTCACTGACTTGCTCGACTACACGAATATGTTGTGGGGTTAGCCATTGGGTGAGCATCAGAAATTCCTGTTTATTCATCGATGGAGTGCAATGTAGGTTATTTTATCGCCCGTTTTCTGTGATGATTGTCGCAAAAGTTAGCGCTAACACGGTTATTGTTAAAAAACGTGTTATCGCTAACATTTCCTTGCTGTGCGTTTGTCTTGGTTGCAAGCAACTGACATGCTCAACCATTCTGAAAAGATCTATGGGTAAGGGATGCCCGAATCTGTGGCTTTACACATGGCGCGTTAACAGATTTGGTTTTAAGCTGCGTCCTGGCAAAAAGCATAAGTAATAAATAATGCCGTTCATACTTCGAGACGCAGCCAACGCACCTGCAGTTTGAATGATGAAGGGCAGACATAGGAGCAGGAATGGCAGAGAAGCGACGGCGCAGTACCGGCAAAAGTACCCTGGCCGATGTTGCCCGTTTGGTGGGCGTCAGCACCATGACCGCGTCGCGCGCGCTGCGCATGCCGGAGAAGGTTTCGCCTGAAATTCGCGCCAAAATTGATGCTGCGGTTATTGAGTTGTCGTATGTGCCAAACGTGCAGGCCAGTAATCTGGCGTCGGCGACATCACGCCTGATCACCATGGTGGTGCCTTCATTTGCCACGCCGGGCAGTGCGATTGTGTCGGAGACGCTGCAAGAGGTACTGCGACCGCAGGGTTACAATATGATGCTGGCGGAAGCCAATCATTCGGCCGCCGAAGAGAGCCAGCTGATCGAAATGCTGCTTTCTTATAATCCGGCGGCGATGGTGCATTTCAATTTCGATAACGCGGCGGAAGCGCATCGTCTGCTGAGCAATTCCGGCCTGCCGGTGATGGATATTGGCGGCGTACATCAGGATTCGGCAGGCATTAGCATTGGAGTCGATTACGCCAAAGCCATCCGCCAGCTGGTGCAAAGCCTGGTAGAGCGCGGCTATCGTAATCCTGGTTTGCTGTGCACCCAAAGTAACAACACCATCTTCCGTCAGCTGCTGAATGGTTGGCACAGCGGCATGTTGGCAATGAATCAGGCGCCGCACCGCGTGGTGACGTCACCGAAGATGCCGACTTTTGCCGCAGGGCATAATCTGCTGGCGGAGATTCGCCTGACCTGGCCGGAACTGGATGTGCTGATTTGCACCAGCGATGAAGTGGCCTGCGGCGCGATCATGGCGTGCCATGCGGCGGGGATCGCCATTCCTAGCCAGTTGGCGATTGCCAGCATCGGTGGCGGCCCATTAGCCGCAGTGTGTTCACCGCCGCTGACCAGCATTGTGCTGCCGTATGAAGAGATGGGGCGCATGGCGGGCAAACGTCTGCTGGCTGCGCTCAGGGGTGATGAACCGCCGGCCATCAATGAGCTACCGGTGCAGCTCAAACTGCGCGCCAGCACCCACAAGGTGTAGCGCGATGTGCGCACCTTTTCCCAGATTCATCAAATCCTTATCAATTCTAAGGCATTGATAACCCTTTTACGGATCATGTTTTTAACTATAATGATCCGACTGCTTACGCGGCACACCCAGTGAGGTGGTGCTGCAAAACACTAAATGGAGAAGATGAACATGAGTTATTCACTGCCATCCCTGCCGTATGCATACGACGCACTGGAACCGCACTTCGACAAGCAGACGATGGAAATCCATCACACTAAACACCACCAGACCTACGTTAACAACGCTAACGCCGCGCTGGAAGGTACCGAATTCGCAAACCTGCCGGTAGAAGAGCTGATCACCAAACTGGATCAGCTGCCAGCAGACAAAAAAGGTCCACTGCGTAACAACGCAGGCGGCCACGCCAACCACAGCTTCTTCTGGAAAGGCCTGAAGCTGGGCACCTCGCTGCAGGGCGACCTGAAAGCGGCCATCGAAAAAGATTTCGGTAGCGTTGAAGCTTTCCAGGCTGAGTTTGAGAAAGCTGCCACCACTCGTTTCGGCTCTGGCTGGGCGTGGCTGGTGAAAAAAGGCGACAAACTGGCTGTGGTTTCAACCGCAAACCAGGACAGCCCGCTGATGGGTGAAGCTGTTGCAGGCGTTTCAGGCTTCCCGATTATCGGTCTGGACGTTTGGGAACACGCTTACTACCTGAAGTATCAGAACAAACGTCCTGATTACATCAAAGCTTTCTGGAACGTGGTGAACTGGGACGAAGCAGCAGCGCGTTTCGCTTCTGCTAAGTAAGCTCAGGCAAAAGTCCACAACCTGGCTAACCGGTGACTTGCTCACCGGTTTTTTTTCGCCTTTATAAACCCTGGCTAAACGACCAGAATATTTTTGGGCATGATGATTACGCAGCGAAAGCTATTAACTTTCCGTTGATAATTTGGGGCATATAGTAGCGCTAATTTGTCTCGCATAGCCTAAATAACCATGTCTACTATCACGACTTCTGTGACGAATAATGATTCGTCTGCGCCACTGTTTTTGCCATTAATAAGCGGAAAGTTCAGGCCAAATAAGTTATGGAATAGCGGGAGATTTCGCGCGAAATTTGCCTTAAGGTCGCTGGTATTTCCGGTTACTACCTTTAATTATCTGCAGCAGTTAGCGCAATTGTCTGCGCTGCCGCAGCTGTTAACCATTCAGGGTTTGCTGCCAGCAAAACCGCATCGCCCCTACCTGCGTGCAGGCTTCAGCGTGGCACAGCGCGCGCAGGCGATCATCGATCACTACACCTTGATGGACCGGCTGGATAGTGCGGCTTTGCGCCACTTATTGCAGAGTCCGGGCGATAATCTGCTGGCTATTTTGAGCGGCAAAAATGATGAGTCATTTGTCATTCACTGCTGTCCAGGCCGTTTTGACCGTGAAGGCGAAATTACTCTGGAATTGCATTATGAAGCGCAGTTAATTGCCTCACTTTCCTTTTCGATTATTCAGGAACAGCAGAAACGCACGTTATTAATTGGTGGATTGCAGGGGCCGCGTAAACATATTTCCAACGATGTGATTCGCGATGCCACGAAAGCCGCACACGGCATATTCCCGAAACGTCTGTTAATGGAAGCGGTATTTAATCTGGCGCAACTGTGTGGCGTGGAGGCGATAACCGCCGTTGGCGATACCACGCACGTATTCCGCAGCCTGCGCTATCGTCACAGCAAAAGTGACAAGTTCTTTGCCAGCTACAGCGAATTCTGGTTGTCGTTAGGGGGCATGGCGCGTGCTGATGAGCTGTTTGCGTTGCCGTTACGCGCGGAGCGTAAAGATTTGGAAGAGATTGCCAGCAAGAAGCGCGCCGAATATCGCCGTCGCTATGCCTTGCTGGACAGTCTGAATGAACAAGTTCATCAGGCGGCGGGCATCATACGCGACGTCTCACACGCCGCGTAACCCAGGATCAGAACGGCTGCTTCGCGTAGCCGGTCATCACTTTCAGTCCCATCTCACGTCCGAGCGCGGTCATTGGGTGCACCACAACCAGGCCGCGCACGCTTTTCTTGAATGCGCCCATGTTGGCCTGTTCTTTCTTGGTAATTTCGCGGCTAAAGCCCAGCTTCTGTAACTGTTGCGCTTCTTTGCTCAGCTTTTCGGTGCGCACACCGCGCAGGCGCTCAATTTCCAGCTCCAGCTTCTCTTTTTCACGCAGCAGTTCACCGAGCTTCTCGGCATCGCCAGACGCTAATAACGGCGCTTCTTTGCGGTTGAGTGCATCCAGCTGATCGCTGAGAAGTTTGATCTCGGCTTTTTCTTGTTCTTTCATTGGGGGAAAACTCGTTAAGGAAAACAGGCAAAGGATACACAAATCTACGCGGTTTTGCAGCGTAGCGCGTCCAACAAAACCCGCTTAGGCAATCGTAGGGTGCGCATTGATGCGCACCTGGCTACCAGGACGGAGAAACTACACCGCCGGTTTTTTAAACACCTGCTTGTGCGCAATGCGGGAAATCAGTTCGGTGAGTGACAGCACCATGGTTGAGCGCACCATCTGCAGATAACGCTGCTGCTGCATTGATCTGAGTTGTTCGTCATCGCGGTTGAAATCTGGCTGCGGCGGCCAGGCAACCACACAGTGCAGTTCGCCAAAAGGCCCGAGAATTTCATCGTCGGTAAAACGATAGTCGCTGACGTCATGATTCAGCTCCTCGCGTAGCGCCAGTAGCAGCTCACAATCTTCATACTCGTGCCGATTAATGACGCCAAGGCCGTAAATCAGCTTGAGGCGTACGGAGAGTTCGCCCAGCGGGCCATCACCAAGCAGCAGCGGTTCGACCGCGTATTTGACCGCGTAATCGTCCTTGCGAAACACTTGCAGCACCAGCAGGTTAACCGCTTCGGTCAGCAATTCAACGGCGGCGATCAGGAAGCTTCTCACCGAACGACCGGCGTTCAGGCGCTCAAGCACCCGGTTTTCAAAAGCCTGCTTCTCTTCCATTATTGCCTGCATCGTTCAGCTACCGCCAACGGGCACAAAAGCGTGCCCGAGTTAACCACTAAAGGGCGCGCATTATGCCATAGCGTTGTAAGCGCTCACCACTGAGGTGACCACTTCGCTATCGGCATCCAGACCGGAAATCTCGGCCAGTGTCGCCTGCGGACCTTTTTCTGCCAGTAAAGCAACCAGCTCCTGCGCTTGCGGATCGGCTTCGCTGCGATAGTGCATCGCGGCGGCAATGCCCTGTACCAGATTGTCGTGAGGCAACTGATATTCCAGCGTGCCCAGCGTAGGTTTGATCAGGCGATCGCCCGCACTCAGCTTACGCAGCGGCTGACGACCAACGCGCTCGACATCATCTTTCAGGTATGGGTTTTCGAAACGGCTAAGGATCTTCTGGATATAAGCCGCATGTTTATCGGCTTCAAAACCATAGCGCTTGATCAGCACCGCGCCGCTCTCCTGCATGGCGCCTTGCACGACAGCACGGACTTTCTCATCCAGAATCGCGTCACGAATGGTCGCGTGACCGGCGAGTTGGCCGAGATAAGCGGTGATCGCGTGGCCGGTGTTAAGGGTAAACAGCTTGCGCTCAACAAATGCCATCAGGTTGTCGGTCAGCTCCATACCTGGGATATTCGGCAATTCGCCTTTGAACTGGGTTTTATCGACAATCCACTCGCTGAACGTTTCAACGGTGACTTCCAGCGGATCGGTAGTGCCGGCTTCTGATGGCGGTACGATGCGGTCTACCGCAGAATCGACGAAACCAACGTGTGCTTCAACCCACGCGTGATACTGCTCAGGCAGCGCGTTAAGTACATGCTGCTTCAGTTGGCTGGTGCCGCGCACCATATTTTCACAGGCGATGATATTCAGTGGACGAACATTACCGCTGTCGCTGCGTTTGGCCAGGCCTTTAGCCACGCCACCCGCGATGCGCTCCAGAATTTGCGGGCCTACCGCGGTAGTCACGATATCCACCTCAGCGATCAGCGTAACGATGTCATCGCTGGTGCTGTTAACGGCACTTACGCCTGTTACGATTTCAACTTTCGCCTGCTCGCCAACTACATGAACCGGATACTCATGACGGGCGTTAAGGGCATCAAGTACCACCTGATTGACGTCAGCAAACACCAGCTCGATGCCGGCATCCGCCAGTAACTTACCGATAAAACCGCGACCAATGTTACCTGCTCCAAAATGTAACGCTTTCATAAATTTGACCCATATCAAATGACGAAAGGGCGGGCAAGTCCGCCCCGGAAGTGTGGGACGGGCTTACCCGCCCCAGGGAAGGTAAAACCTGTATTACGCTTTGACGGTGCTGCCGGAAAGCAGATCCAACACGTCCTGCACGCTGGTGGTGTTTGCCAACTTCTCAATCACGCTGTCATCGTCCAGTGCGTTGGTCAGGCTGGTAATCACCTGAATGTGCTCATTGTTACGAGCGGCGATACCGATCACCAGACGCGCTACATCTTCTGGCTCATCACCAAACTGCACGCCTGCCGGATACTGACAGAACACCACGCCGGTTTTCAGCACGCGGTCTTTCGCTTCCACGGTACCGTGCGGCACAGCGATCGATTCACCCAGGTAAGTTGGGGTCAGCTTCTCGCGTTCCAGCATCGCTTCAACATATTCCGGCTGGACGTAGCCGCCTTTCACCAACTGCTCACCGGCAAAGCGAATCGCCTGCTCTTTGTGCGTGGCGCTCAGGCCGAGGAACACGTTATCTGCGCCCAGTTTGAACAGGTGCGCGTTGCCTTCGTCGTAGCTGTCCGCCAGCGTGGTCTGCACGGTTTCACGATGTGCTTCGCTGCGATTGGCGGCAACCAGGCGTTCCGTGAGGTTGCTGTACAGCGCGCTATCGAGGAAGTTGTTCAGCGAAATATGCTGTGCCTGCGGTGCCTGGCGCATCGCACGTTCCGTCAGATCGCGGTGGGTAATCACCAAATCGACATCGCCCGGCAGCGAGTTGATCGCGCTGTTGGTGACGGAGATATTGCTCAGACCTGCGTCCTGCACTTTCTTACGCAGCACGCCAGCACCCATCGCGCTTGAACCCATACCGGCGTCACAGGCAACGATGATTTTACGCACGTGGTTCAGATCAACGCTCATTGCATCGCCAGCCACCGGTGAACCGGCAACGGCCTGACCTTTTGACTGCGCTTTCATATCTTTCATGCGCTGGGTTGCGGCTTCGATATCGTCATCTTCTTTTACTTTGCTGGTTTTCAGCAGAATTGAAGAGACCACGAAGGAGACCGCAAATGCCGCGATGATTGCCGCGATGTTAGCGAAGTAGGCACCTTTTGGCGTCATCGCCAGCACTGCCAGGATGGAACCTGGAGAAGCAGGCGAAACCAGACCGCCGTTCAGCAGCGTCAGGGTGAACACGCCAGTCATACCACCAAGAATGACCGCCAGCAGCAGACGCGGCGCCATCAGCACATATGGGAAGTAGATTTCGTGGATACCACCAAGGAAGTGGATGATCGCTGCACCGCCTGCAGATTGTTTGGCGCTACCGCGACCAAAAATCATATAGGCAACCAGCACGCCCATACCCGGACCTGGGTTAGCTTCAATCAGGAAGAAGATTGACTTGCCAGCCTCGCTCGCCTGCTGAATGCCCAGCGGTGAGAAGATACCGTGGTTGATGGCGTTATTGAGGAACAGGATTTTCGCCGGTTCAACAAAGATGGAGGTTAGCGGCAGCAGGTTGTTCTGCACCATCAGATTCACGCCAGCGGCGAGAATGTGTGACAAACCTTCAACCAGTGGACCGATCGCCAGGAACGCCAGCAGCGCCAACAGCATACCGATGATACCGGCCGAGAAG
This sequence comes from Pantoea sp. USHLN256, assembly GCF_037149875.1. Taxonomy (NCBI): domain Bacteria; kingdom Pseudomonadati; phylum Pseudomonadota; class Gammaproteobacteria; order Enterobacterales; family Erwiniaceae; genus Pantoea; species Pantoea sp. USHLN256. The sequence continues at coordinate 136,532 of NZ_JBBCQO010000006.1, forward strand.
TTGTTGACCAGCATCTCGAAGCCGCTTTTGATCTTGCCGTCTACCACGCGGTCAAAGGATTTGATCGCCCAGCCGCCCAGCGGACCGGCAATCATTGAGCCGAGGAACATCGGCATATCAGCACCGACGATCACGCCCATGGTGGTGATTGCACCCACCACGCCACCGCGATCGCCGCCTACCAGACGTCCACCGGTGAAACCAATCAGCAGCGGCAGCAGGTAAGTGATCATTGGGCCGACGAGTTTCGCCAGCGTTTCGTTTGGAATCCATCCGGTTGGGATGAACAGCGCAGTGATGATACCCCAGGCGATAAACGCACCGATGTTAGGCATCACCATATTACTCAGAAAGCGACCAAAGCTCTGAACCTTGACCTTTACTGATGAGGACATAAACCCACCCCTTATTGAGACGCGCTGCAATAAGAGAGCGCGTTTGTTTTTGTTTGAACGTTACGGCGGGGGCCGTGGCATTACTGTATGCACGCGGACTCTAGCACTAGTTTATTACGCTGCGTAGAGCACCCACTAAGTGTGATGCAGATCACGCTAATTTGGGGGGTTAGGGGGGCAATAAGGTGACTCTGATCACAAAAAAGGGTTGTAAGAAAACAACGCTGATGAAATTTTAGACAAAACAAGCGGTTGAATGTGACTCAAATCACCTTTTAGGGTGAGCGCTTTGTTGTGTAAGTGTGATGAAGATCACAAACTATTTATGGTCAAAAATGCGCCAGATCACACAATGCTGCAGCAGAAAGCTCAGCTGTAAGGAAGTGACGAAATTCTGAAAAGAGGATGAACGGAAGAGGACGCTAAGAAGGGCGGTATAGTAGGGTCGCCTTGATGGCGACCACTAGCAAATGACTCAGTTGTATTACAAGCCGCCTTGCACCGCATTTTGCGCTTGCGTCAGCGCCTGCGCGTTACTGGAAAGATTGCTCATCAGCGTATTGTACTGTGTTGCCTGCTCCTGAGTGGGGAACTGCACGCCGTTGTCATTAAAGCTCACGCGTGCGCCTTGTGATTGCAGATAATCACCGGTTTGTACCGCGGCCTGGCTCAACGCCTGCAGTTGCGGCAGCAACGGAATCAGCGTACTGGCTGGCTGCGTGACCACTTTGGTAAAGGCAGCATCGTAGACTTTCTTCAGATCGTCCGGCTGCTTCAGGGTGGCTTTGCTGCTATCCGCTTGCATTTTGGCGCTCTGGATTTGCTGCGTCAGCACACTCAGATTGCCGCTGGCCTGACGCAAGCTGTCGCGGCGGGTCAGATAATCCTGCGGGACACGAATCGCCGCCAGCTCATCAACCACAGGACGCATGCCTTGCTCAATTGCCTGATTAGTCTGCTGCGAGAAGCCGTAAAGAATGGCGTAGTCGCTGGCATAGTTGCCGAACGTCTGCTTCTGGTTTTCACTCAGGCTAGGCAGATGTTCGCCGCTACGCATCACGGTGTTCTGAAGAAAATCGGTGAACGCTTTACGCTGATCGCCTTCTTTGTCGCCACAGGCCGTAAGTTGCATCACGACCAATGCGCTGACCATCAGCATGCCGGTACGCATCCAGATGCGGGATAATCCTGACGCCATAATTCAACTCCTGTGATAATGGCTCTCTCCCAGCCTATTCCAGGCCACTGCTCGAAATATTCGGGATAAAAATTTTTGCGAAAATGGTCCTAAAGAATAGTGCAATGGTCTGGCGTGTACAACGGGCGCACCGGGCAAATTAAAACACCAGCGCCTGCCCATCTTTGCGGCTTTCGGTTGCGGCGATGTAGAAACCCTGCGGATCGCGCACAATCGCCTGCGCACCGCCGAAGTTATAGCCGAGCAGCGGATCCTCAAGCGTAATCTGATGCCCCATCTCGCGCAGTTTCGCCAGCACATTCCGATCGATGCCCGGCTCAACCACCACCGCACGGCCTTGTTCAACGCGCCAGCGCGGCGCATCGATCGCTGCCTGCGGGTTTTGTTTGTGCTGCATGATGCGCAGCGCCAGCTGCAAATGACCTTGTGCCTGCATCGGGCCGCCCATCACGCCGAACGACATCAGCGGCTGGCCGACGCCGTCGAGGGCAAATGCCGGGATAATAGTGTGAAAGGGCCGCTTGCCGCCCGCCACCACGTTGGGGTGTTGCGGGTCGAGTGAGAATCCGCAGCCGCGGTTTTGCAGGCTGATACCCGTTTCGGGCACCACGACGCCAGAACCGAAGCCCATAAAATTGGATTGTATAAAGGAAACCATCATGCCGCTGGCATCGGCGGTGGAGAGATATACCGTGCCACTTTGCTGCGGTGCGCCAAAGGTAAAATCGCCGGCATTATCGGCATCGATTAACTGTGCACGTTGGTTAAGATAACTATCGCTCAACAACAGCTCTGCTGGGAATTCGAGGTGATCGTAATCGCTGACGTAGCGATCCAGATCGACCAGCGCTAGCTTCATCGCTTCAATCGAAAGATGCAGCCACGGCACCGAATCCGGCGTGTAGCGACCAATGTCCCACCGCTCCAGAATCCCCAGCGCAATCAAGGTGGCGATACCCTGGCCGTTCGGCGGTAGCTCCTGCACCGATCCGCCCGCAAACGGGCACGACAGCAGATCAACCCAATCAGCGCGATGGTTGTTGAGATCCGCCATACTGAGCGCGGCGCCATGCTGTTCGGCAAACGCCACCATCTTTTCGGCAAGCTCACCACGATAGAAGGCTTCGCCGCGCGTTTCGGCGATTTTTTGCAAGGTAGCGGCCTGCGCCGGGTTGCGGAACAGCTCACCGGCACGCGGCGGTCGGCCATTGGGCGCAAAGCACTCGACGAACCCCGGTTGCTGTTTCAGCTTGTTATAGCCGCGCTGCCATAGATGACCAATCAGCGGTGAAACCGGGAAACCATCACGTGCATACTCAATCGCCGGTTGTGCCAGCGTGGTGAGCGGCAGGGTGGCAAAGCGCTCGGCCAGCGTCACCCACGCTGATACCGCGCCCGGCACAGTGACCGCTTCCCAGCCGATTTCCGGCATCGCACTGTGCCCGGCAAAGCGATCCAGACTCCATGCGGCAGGCGAACGTCCTGAAGCATTCAATCCGTGCAGCTGCTTGCCATCCCAGACAATGGCGAAGGCATCACTGCCCAGCCCATTGCCCGTCGGCTCCAGTACCGTGAGCGCCATTGCGCTGGCAATCGCGGCATCTACCGCATTGCCACCTTGTTGCAACATGCGCATTCCCGCTTGCGCTGCCAGCGGCTGTGAAGTGGCAATGGCATTGCGTCCCATCATCGGGACGCGGTGCGAGGCATAGCTGACCGTGAAATCCAAATCGCTCATCACTGTTTCTCTCTTTGCGTCATGCTGGTGCGTGAATGCTGCTGCATTGGGCAGTATCCGCGTTGCTGAAGGGAAGAATTTAATATTAAGCCAGATATTTCATACTGATAACGAATTGGCACTTTTTTTGAATAGAGAATAGTCAACCCAGACGCGTCGTCAGAGTGATTCATCGCCTTTTACGTCAGGCTGGGCAGCAAGTGCAGGCGGGTCAATCGCTTAGGGTAATCGATCTTTTTATGGCATAAGTAAGAATAAAAAATAATCAGGAATCAGGCAGCAAAGTCGGGGATCTGACCCATACTTAGAAACCCGAACTATTGTTGCATTGCGCGGACATCTTTTGCAGTGCACAACAGGCTGTGTCCCGCATCGGTTTGATAATAACTATGCTAAACCGCTTCGGGATACAGCCTGATCGTCCGGTTTCAGCGCCTGGTGGCGCTTACCTCTCTACTTTCACGTGCTTCATAGTGAGTTTTTAAGGAGTTCTCTATGGAATTTAAAGATCCAATGGTCGAGTTGCTCAGCAGCCTTGAGCAGATTGTTTTGACACGTGATGCTCAGCCTTCCGTATCAGAAATTACACTCAATCAGGCTTCAGTTCCCGAGCCGCAGCGTTTACGCGAGATGACCGGCATGCAGGTGGATGAATTCGCCCGCGTGATGGGGGTGAGCGTCTCGTCAGTTAAAAGTTGGGAGGCGCAACGTACACGTCCTTCCGCTACGGCGCGCAAACTGATGAAGCTGTTGCAGGCCAACCCCTATTTAGGGCGTCAACTGCTGGAGTGATCCCTAATTGGGAGATCTCCAACCCGCCTCTATGGCGGGTTTTTTAATTTATGCCGCCATACTTCGCCGCCTGTTTCACGAACCAACTCTCGGGCACGCTGTGTGGTGGCTGCGCTAACTGCGCAAGCCCCTGTTTAATGGTTTGATCCGCCTGCTGCCACAAATGGCGATCGCCGTCGCGTAATAGCTGTATCTGAACCTGTTTTTCCACAAGGTAAACACGCGCAAAGTCGGCATCGTACTGCACGATGGCGCGGGTGTTATCGATGATGTCGGCCAGTTTGATGGTTTGCGCTTCGGGCGAGGCATCCGCGGTATGACGAAAGTGCGCCAGCTTACGCGCTGCACGATTTTTGGCTGCAGGCTGCGCGCTGTCGGTGAGCATATCAACCAACTCCGCCACGCGCGGGCCGAAATGACGCTCAATATCGTCTATTGTGCTGGGGGTATCTTCTACCGTGTCATGCAGCCAGGCGGCGGCAATCATCTCTTCATCATCGGTGACGCTGCGCACCAGTTCGGCCACGGCTGCCGGATGCACGATATAGGGCTCATCAGTGTATTTACGGCGCTGGCCGGCAGCGGCGTGCGCCTCAGTGGCATAACGGCGCGCTTGCTCTTCCAGTGAATCTCGCATATTTCACTCTCCCAGAGAAAAGTCGCTTGCAATTATCTAGCGCGCTATTTATATTGAAACTCATGAACAGTAATCAAGATGACAAAAAAGTGAAGCAGGCGCCACTGCAGTTAGATCAGCAGCTCTGTTTCGCACTGTATTCGGCGAACCTCGCGATGCACAAAGTCTATCGCCAGCTGCTGTCAAAGCTGGAGATTACCTATCCGCAATATCTGGTGATGCTGGTGTTGTGGAATCAGGACGATGTGACGGTCTCGGAGATTGGCGAGCAGCTGTTTCTTGATTCGGCGACGCTAACGCCGCTGCTGAAACGTCTGGAGAGCGCCGGTTTACTGCGCCGTCAGCGTTCACGGCAGGATGAGCGCCAGGTGGTGGTGACGCTGACTGATGAAGGTCGCGCCTTGCGTGATAAAGCGGAAACCATTCCCGAAGCCATTCAGTGCGCAACCGCCTGTGATGATCAGGCGATGGCGCAGCTGAAAGGGCAGTTGGACGAATTGCGCGACAGCTTGTATCACGCCAACTAATTACACCAACGGGAAGTCGCTGTCTCGGCATCCCTTAATGAAGTTCAGGTTTGCGCATAATAAGTAGTGCGCGATTATATAGCGAATAAATGAGGTTATTATGTCTTTAGAACAAGTTGTTTACACTGCAAAAGCTAAAGCTACCGGCGGTCGTGATGGTCGTGCGACTTCTTCTGACAACGTGCTGGATGTGAAACTGGGCGTGCCAAAAGAGATGGGCGGCGCTGGCGGCGAAGTCACCAACCCAGAGCAGCTGTTTGCGGCGGGTTACTCAGCCTGTTTCCTCGGCGCAATGAAGTTTGTGGCGGGCCGTGACAAAATTGCGATGCCAAAAGATGCGTGGATTGAAGGCGAAGTCGGTATTGGTCCAATCCCGAACGGTTTTGGTATCGAAGCCAAGCTGAATATCCACCTGCCAGCCATGGACGCTGCTGAAGCGCAAAAGCTGGTTGATGCTGCTCATATCGTTTGCCCATACTCAAACGCGACGCGCGGCAACATCGATGTCACGCTGAATATCATCAACTAATTGCGAGTGATGAGAATGCAAGGCTCCTGCGGGAGCCTTTTTTATATCTGAAGATCGGCGTTCCCGGTTCGATAAGCAAATTTCTCTGGTCTTACCATTGGTTAAATGTTCTACTGCTCGGCTTCGCGCCATCGCCATATCGCCAGTCGGAATCGTCCCGATCCTGTACGTTGCGTCACGCTTTTTCTGCGGTTTAGCGAACTCTGCTGTCTTTAAATAGTCACATTACGGTTGATACAACGACACCAGGTCGGGAATAGATATTTTCATGAATTATATTAAAAGTTTAACGCAGCAAAAGCTGTCATTGCTGCTTGCTTTATATCTCGGTATCTTGCTGAATTTACCGATATTTTATCGCCGTTTTGACGGTTTTTTAACGAAATCAAACCTCTCTAATTGGCTCTCTGCAGCGGCAGAAGTGATGGCCGCCGTGTTGCTGACCTTCTTCCTGATGCGCTTGCTATCACTGGGTGGCAAATGGGCTTATCGCATTCTTGCCAGCCTCATCGTGATCATTTCGGTGGCAGCCGCCTATTACATGGCGTTCTTCAACGTGGTGATTGGCTACGGCATTATCGCGTCAGTGATGACCACCGATGTTGATCTCTCGAAAGAAGTGATTGGCTTGCGCTTCGTGCTGTGGATGGTGCTGGTGAGCGCACTTCCGCTGCTGCTAATTTGGCGCAATAACCTGAGTCTGACACTGTTCGAACAGCTGAAAACGCCGGGTCAGCGTCTTAAACCGACGGTGATTTTGTTGCTGAGCGTGGCGTTGGTATGGCTGCCTATTCGCTATTTTGACAAGTTGCAGAAGGTTAACGAAGAGATCACCAATATCGATTTACCGAGCTACGGTGGTGTGGTCGCACACTCGTATCTGCCATCAAACTGGATCGCCGCGCTGGGACTGTTTGCCTGGACCAAAATGGATGAAGAGTGGGATGGCAAAGAGTTGCTTGATCCGGCGAAGCAGTTTACCTACGTCGCACCGCCGGGCATCGACGATACCTATATGGTGTTTGTGATTGGCGAAACCACGCGCTGGGATCACATGGGGATGCTGGGCTACGATCGCGATACCACGCCGAAGCTGTCAAAAGAAAAAAATCTGGTCGCCTTCCGCGGCGAGTCTTGTGATACCGCCACCAAGCTGTCGCTGCGCTGTATGTTCGTGCGCGAAGGCGGCACCATGGACAATCCAGGACGTACGCTGAAAGAACAGAATATTTTCGCCGTGCTGAAAGAGCTGGGCTTTACCTCCGAACTGTTCGCGATGCAGAGCGAAGTGTGGTTCTACGATAACGCCAACACCAACAACTTCTCATTCCGCGAGCAGATTGGCTCAGAGAAGCGCAATCAGGGCAAAGCGGTAGATGACATGCTGTTAGTGCCGGAACTGCAGGCATCATTGCAGCGTTTCCCTAAAGGTAAGCACGTGGTCATCCTGCACACCAAAGGGTCGCATTATCTCTATTCGCAGCGCTACCCGCGCGACTTCGCTCGCTACAAGCCGGAGTGTATGGGAGTTGATGAAACCTGCAGCAAAGCGCAGTTGATCAATGCTTATGACAACTCGGTTTTATACGTTGATACCATGCTGGATAGCGTGCTCGATCAGCTGCGTGATAAGAAGGCGATAGTGTTCTATGCCGCCGACCATGGTGAATCGATCAGTGAGAATATGCATCTGCACGGTACGCCGCGTGAGATGGCGCCACCGGAGCAATTCCGCGTGCCAATGATGGTGTGGGCTTCCGATAAGTATCTGGACGATCCCACCAACCGTAGCAACTTTGAGCGCTTACAAGCGCAACAGCGTGTCGGCAAAACGCATCGTCATGTTGAGTTGTTCGACACCATTTTGGGCTGCCTGGGTTATACCTCGCCAGATGGCGGGATCAAAGCTGCCAATAACTGGTGCCAGGCACCTGCGGGCACTCCAGCTAAAACGCTGTAATATCCTGCGGTCTCCATTAATGGCGACCGCTACGCCGAACCCATTGAGCAGCAGGGCTTTTAAGGTGCTGCTTGCTTTCCAGGCGATCAGATGGGTTTTCAGCAAAAGGGATTGACGCTTTTTTAGCGGCGCAGTAATATGCGCCCCCATCGGCGAGTAGCGCAGCTTGGTAGCGCAACTGGTTTGGGACCAGTGGGTCGGAGGTTCGAATCCTCTCTCGCCGACCATCTTTGAAGAAACCTGCTTTTATAAGCAGGTTTTTTTTCGTCTGTAATTTGGCGGATCACCACATTGGACCGCTGCGCTCTGTTTAAAAGCGCAACCACACGTGCAGGCGATGGGAAGGCGGCTCGGTTAGCAAAGCGTCCGCCGCAAGGATGCGGCGGACGAGGCGACAGGGACGTATTCACGCCGTCTTAGCGTTCGAGCCGCCTTTCCTGAGCACCGCAACGAGCAAACAGCAAAACCCGTAAATACACCCGTTCCGCCAGTTAAACCCGAAATAATCACCATTATGTCCACTTTCATCTCTGCACCCCACGCCAAATCGAACCCGCCCGCTTAATTCGTGACACATTCTTCTTATGACCGGTTTATGCATCATGCTGATTTCTTATGCCATTTTACTAGCACATTCCGCTGCCTGAACGTCATAACGCACGAAGAATCGTTCAGATATTCAACATTTACCAATAACTTTTGTATGTTTTTTAGCGGTGATAATCACTGTCATTTGGCTACATAGCCAGATAATCACGCGGCATTGAGTGCTTTATCACCTTTTTAAATTTTGGCTCAGCGCAATAAGGGTGTTTTTTATCGTTGCTTGCACTTACTCACACTCTGTGTAAATAACCCCACACTGTATTGACGTTTATTGCAACTGTTGACAAATTGATGCGTCAATAAAATGTAGAGACGGACCTGCCTGACAATGTCCCCGGCAAAAATAACCGCTCACATTTTGCTTACGCTTAATTGACCTGCCCGAACCGCATAAAAAAATCAGAGGTCGGGCGACGCACACAACATCACATCACAATGGAGCAAAACATGATCAACTCCCTGGCTAAATCCAGGATGCTGAAGGTCGGTCTCAGCCTGATTGCTATGACCGTTGCCGCTGGTGTCCAGGCGAAAACCCTCGTTTATTGTTCAGAAGGTTCGCCTGAAGGCTTCAACCCGCAGCTCTTCACATCGGGCACCACCTACGATGCTAGCTCCGTACCGATCTACAACCGTCTGGTTGAGTTCAAAACCGGTACCACCGAGTTGCAGCCAGGTCTGGCAGAAAAATGGGATGTCAGCGCGGACGGTAAAACCTATACCTTCCATCTGCGCCAGGGCGTGAAGTGGCAATCGACCAAAGACTTCAAGCCAACCCGCACCTTCAATGCCGATGACGTCGTGTTCTCCTTCGAGCGTCAGCTCGACAAAAACAACAAATATCACGGTGTTTCTGGCGGCAGCTACGAATACTTCGAAGGCATGGACATGCCTAAGCTGATCGCCAAAATCGAAAAAGTTGACGATTACACCGTACGCTTCACCCTGACCCGTCCAGAAGCGCCGTTCATCGCTGACCTCGGTATGGACTTCGCTTCAATTCTGTCAAAAGAGTACGCCGACAATATGCTGAAAGCGGGCACGCCAGAGAAGCTGGACCTCAATCCAGTGGGCACTGGTCCATTCGTGCTGCAGCAATATCAGAAAGATTCGCGCATTCTGTATAAAGCTAATCCAGACTTTTGGGGAACCAAGCCGAAGATTGATCGCTTAGTGTTCTCCATCACGCCAGATGCTTCTGTCCGTTACGCCAAACTGCAGAAGGGTGAGTGCCAGGTTATGCCGTACCCGAATCCGGCCGACATCGCCAGCATGAAGAAAGACGACAAAATTAATCTGATGGAGCAGCCTGGTCTGAACGTCGGTTACCTGTCGTTCAACACCGAGAAAAAACCGCTGGATAACGTGAAAGTGCGTCAGGCACTGACCATGGCGGTAAACAAACAAGCCATTATTGATGCCGTTTATCAGGGCGCTGGCCAGGCCGCGAAAAACCTGATCCCACCAACCATGTGGGGCTACAACGACGACATCAAAGATTACGCCTACGATCCTGAGAAAGCTAAAGCGCTGCTGAAAGAAGCGGGCATGCCAGATGGCTTCTCAATCGACCTGTGGGCCATGCCGGTACAACGTCCATACAACCCGAACGCACGCCGAATGGCAGAAATGGTTCAGGCTGACTGGGCGAAAATTGGCGTGAAAGCCAAAATCGTTACCTTCGAATGGGGCGAGTACCTGAAACGCGCGAAAGCCGGGGAACACCAGACCGTCATGATGGGCTGGACCGGTGATAATGGGGATCCGGATAACTTCTTCGCTACGCTGTTCAGCTGTGCAGCAGCGAAAGACGGTTCGAACTACTCACGTTGGTGCTACAAGCCGTTTGAAGATCTGATTCAGCCAGCACGTGCTGAAGCCGATCACAACAAACGTATTGAACTGTACAAACAGGCTCAGGTAGTGATGCATGACCAGGCTCCGGCGCTGATCATCGCGCACTCAACCGTATATGAGCCAGTGAGCAAGAAAGTATCTGGTTATGTGGTTGATCCATTAGGTAAACATCACTTCGAAAACGTCGATATCCAGGAATAACCTTTCGGATTATCGCGGTTAGGGCCAGCATTGCTGGCCCTCGGGCGGCACCTTCGCCGCCCGTATTCCGCTCTTTTTTTCCGGCTAATTCTACTAATGAAGCGCTTCTTGCGTCGCGTCCGCCTATGGCTGGCTGCGAGTGTTGAGCAATGTTGTCCCCGGCGGTAACGCTATGGGAAATGTCAGAGAACCAGGCTTATGCTGCAATTCATACTCCGACGTTTGGGCCTTGTCATCCCAACGTTCATCGGTATCACGTTATTGACCTTCGCGTTTGTCCACTTGATCCCCGGCGATCCGGTACTGATCATGGCCGGCGAACGCGGCATCTCCCCCGAACGTCACGCTCAGCTGATGGCGCAGTTTGGCCTCGATCAGCCGATGTGGAAGCAATATCTCACCTACATCAATGGTGTACTGCACGGCGACCTCGGCATCTCGCTGAAAAGCCGCATCCCGGTCTGGGACGAATTCGTTCCTCGTTTTAAAGCCACGCTGGAACTGGGCATCTGCGCCATGTTGTTCGCGGTTGCGGTGGGTATTCCTGTTGGTGTGCTGGCAGCGGTAAAACGCGGCTCAATCTTCGATCACACCGCCGTAGGCATCTCGCTCACCGGTTACTCGATGCCGATTTTCTGGTGGGGCATCATGCTGATCATGCTGGTCTCGGTGCAGTGGAACCTCACACCGGTCTCCGGACGCGTCAGCGACATCATCTTCCTTGACGACAGCCATCCGCTCACCGGCTTTATGCTGATTGATACGCTGCTGTGGGGTGAACCGGGCGATTTCAAAGATGCCGTGATGCACATGATTTTACCGGCCATCGTGCTTGGCACCATTCCGCTGGCGGTGATTGTGCGTATGACGCGCTCCTCCATGCTGGAAGTGCTGGGTGAAGACTACATCCGCACCGCGCGCGCCAAAGGTTTGACGCGCATGCGCGTGATTGTGGTGCATGCGCTGCGTAACGCCATGCTGCCGGTGGTCACCGTGATTGGCTTGCAGGTCGGTACGCTGCTGGCCGGTGCGATCCTGACCGAAACCATCTTCTCGTGGCCGGGACTCGGCCGCTGGCTGATCGAAGCGCTGCAACGCCGTGACTATCCGGTGGTTCAGGGCGGCGTATTGCTGGTGGCGATTCTGATCATCGTGGTCAACCTGCTGGTTGATCTGTTGTACGGCGTGGTCAATCCACGTATCCGTCATAAGAAATAAGGGGGAATCATGTCTGCTGTTGATCCCGCAAGCGTAACTGCTGCACCCAAGCCGATGACCCCGTTACAGGAATTCTGGCACTACTTCAAACGTAATAAAGGCGCGGTTATCGGCCTGGTTTACATCATTCTGATGCTGTTAATTGCTATTTTTGCCGATGTGCTGGCCCCGCACGCACCGGCTGAACAGTTCCGCGATGCCTTGCTGCATCCACCGGTCTGGCAGGAAGGCGGCAATTGGAGCTACATCCTCGGTACCGATGACGTGGGTCGCGATGTGCTGTCGCGTCTGATGTACGGTGCTCGCCTGTCGCTGCTGGTGGGCTGCATGGTCGTCGTGCTGTCGCTGATTCTCGGCGTGATATTCGGTTTGATGGCCGGCTATCTCGGCGGCGTGGTGGACGCGATTATTATGCGCGTGGTCGACATCATGCTGGCGCTGCCAAGCCTGCTGCTGGCATTGGTGTTAGTGGCGATCTTCGGTCCGTCGATCGTCAATGCTTCGCTGGCCATCACCTTCGTGGCGCTGCCGCACTACATCCGTCTGACACGTGCTGCGGTGCTGGTTGAAGTCAACCGCGACTACGTCACCGCGTCGAGCGTGGCGGGAGCTGGCACGCTGCGTCAGATGTTTATCAATATTCTGCCTAACTGCCTGGCACCGCTGATCGTGCAGGCATCATTAGGCTTTTCCAACGCCATCCTCGATATGGCGGCGTTGGGCTTTCTCGGTATGGGGGCGCAACCGCCAACGCCGGAGTGGGGCACCATGCTCTCCGACGTGTTGCAGTATGCGCAAAGTGCCTGGTGGGTGGTGACGTTCCCTGGCGTGACCATTTTGCTGACGGTTCTGGCATTCAACCTCATGGGCGATGGTTTGCGTGATGCACTCGACCCGAAACTCAAGCAGTAAAGAGGCACCGAGATGGCGTTATTAAATGTAGATAAGTTATCGGTGCATTTCGGCGACGAAAAGACACCGTTCCGTGCGGTTGACCGCATTAGTTATCAGGTCGAGCAGGGCCAGGTGGTTGGTATTGTCGGTGAATCGGGTTCCGGTAAATCGGTCAGCTCGCTGGCGATCATGGGCCTGATTGATTATCCCGGCCGCGTGATGGCCGAAAAACTGGAATTCAACGGGCGCGACCTGCAGAAAATCTCCGAAAAAGAGCGCCGCCAACTGGTTGGTGCTGAAGTGGCGATGATCTTCCAGGACCCGATGACCAGTCTCAATCCGTGCTACACCGTAGGTTTCCAGATTATGGAAGCGCTCAAGGTGCATCAGGGCGGCAGTAAACGTACCCGTCGTCAGCGCGCGGTTGATCTGCTCGATCAGGTGGGTATTCCCGATGCGGCATCGCGTCTGGATGTTTATCCGCATCAGCTGTCGGGCGGGATGAGCCAACGCGTGATGATCGCCATGGCGATTGCCTGCAAACCGAAGCTGCTGATTGCCGATGAGCCGACTACGGCGCTCGACGTCACCATTCAGGCGCAAATCATCGAACTGCTGCTGGAGTTGCAGAAGCAGGAGAACATGGCGTTGATCCTGATTACCCACGATCTGGCGCTGGTGGCCGAAGCGGCTCAGCACATCATCGTGATGTATGCCGGTCAGGTGGTGGAGAGCGGTAAAGCGGTGGATATCTTCAAAGCACCGCGTCATCCCTACACGCAAGCGCTGCTGCGCGCGCTGCCGGAGTTTGCCGCGGACAAAGCGCGTCTGGCGTCGCTGCCGGGCGTGGTGCCGGGTAAATACGATCGCCCAACCGGCTGCCTGTTAAATCCGCGCTGCCCGTACGTAACCGATCGCTGCCGCCGTGAAGAGCCGGAGCTGCGCGACATTCCGGGCCGTCAGGCCAAATGTCACTTCCCACTGGATGATGCCGGGAGACCGACTTATGAGTCTTGATAACAACCAGCAGGATTACCTGTTGCAGGCAATTGACCTGAAAAAACACTACCCGGTGAAGAAAGGTCTGTTCGGCCAGGAACGTCTGGTAAAAGCGCTGGATGGCGTGTCGTTCAACCTCGAACGCGGCAAAACGCTGGCGGTGGTGGGTGAATCCGGCTGCGGTAAATCGACGCTGGGCCGCTTGCTGACCATGATTGAAACGCCGACCGAAGGTCAGCTCTTCTGGCACGGTCAGGATCTGTTGAAGCACGATCCGCAGGCGCAGAAACTGCGCCGCCAGAAAATCCAGATCGTGTTCCAGAACCCGTACGGCTCGCTCAATCCGCGCAAGAAAATCAGCCAGATTCTTGAAGAGCCGCTGGTGATCAACACCTCGCTGACCAAAGCGGAACGCAAAGAAAAAACGCTGGAGATGATGGCGAAAGTTGGCCTGAAAACCGAGCATTACGATCGCTATCCGCACATGTTCTCCGGTGGACAGCGCCAGCGTATCGCTATCGCACGCGGCCTGATGCTCGATCCGGATGTGCTGATTGCCGATGAACCTGTTTCCGCCCTCGACGTGTCGGTGCGCGCGCAGGTGCTCAATCTGATGATGGATTTGCAGCAGGATTTAGGTCTGTCCTACGTCTTCATCTCGCATGACCTGTCGGTGGTGGAGCACATCGCTGATGAGGTGATGGTGATGTATCTCGGTCGCTGCGTGGAGAAGGGCAGCAAAGAGGCGATCTTCAGCAATCCGCGCCACCCTTACACTCAGGCGCTGCTGTCGGCGACACCGCGTCTCAATCCAGACGACCGTCGCGAGCGTATTAAGCTGACAGGCGAACTGCCGAGCCCGCTCAATCCGCCGCCGGGCTGTGCATTTAACGCGCGCTGCCGCCGTCGTTTTGGCACCTGTGTTCAGCTGCAGCCAAAGCTGAAGCAGTATGGCGATCAGCAAATTGCCTGCTTCGCGGTTGATCAGGATGAAAATCAGCCGGTGGGCACGCTATAAATTAACGCCAATGAGGGTTGAAGGCTCCCGCGGGAGCCTTTCTTTTTGGCAATGTAATACATCAGGGAAATTAACGGCTGATAACCGCATTATCAAGGTGCTTTAAAAAGCATAACCTGAATGAATCAGTAATCAATTGGTCCTGATTAGGATATAAAGCGTAAAGGCAAATTCTTATTTTGGTCAGGATTGCGTGAGCTTCATCACATTGGAATAAAATCCATAACTTGCAGCGCAGTAGAGTATTTTCAGTAGCTTAGGTTAAAATCCCGCGCGTCACTATTTCTGTTAATTGATACTAATTAATCCCCGTCAATAAACAATTGCACGCTTTTTGCATTCCCAGTTTTTCAATCAGAAAGATAGAATTCTTTTATTGAATGCGACGTTTTAATAATCAGATTTGTCTCACCGTCTCTTAATGTGTGTGATATATTCGCGGAAAATTCCCTCCCGTTTTTACAGGCTCTGATCATGAAGAATTACGACGATCTGCAGCGTTTTAAAGAGAAAACGCAGACGCTTGACATCGCTTTTAAGGACATGTCCGGCCAATCGCAGGAAGCCGATCAAAGCCAGTGGGCGTTACTCCGCCAATTGGCTACCGATCAAGAGCCAGAATTAGGCAGCGGTCAGCGCATTGATATGCCGCAACCTCAGCCCATTAGCGGTGATGAATTCAGTGCACCGCAAGCGCCTGTTCAGACGGCATCAATGGCCACCTCACGCGGATCGATTCTCGATAGTGTGAGCGCGTCTGCCGCGGTCCCAGCGGCGAGCAGTTCGTCCCTGTTCCCGCCCGCCCCAGCTAAATCCGCGCCAGCATCAATGCCGCTTGCGCCGAAAGCCACGCTGGTTGAGCGCCAGGCCGCCACCTCACTGTTCCCGCCGGCTAAACCTGCTGCAGCGCCTGCGGTTCAGCCGGCGGCTGCCGCCGAACCGGCACTGATTGCTCCCGCGCCTGTCGCGCCAGCACCGCTCGCGGTCGCACCCGCATCTACCTTTGCCGCACCGGTTGAACCGGCACGTCCGGCCGCGTCTGCACCGTCCCGTTTTGGTGCTCTGTTCCGCTCGCGTCCTGCTGAGCCTGCTAACCTTGCCAAAGAAACACCGTTAAAACCGCTACTGGAGAAGATTGCGCTATGCCGTTAGTTTGTGTGTGCTCGCCAAAAGGGGGAGTAGGAAAAACCACCATGGCGGCCAACCTTGCGTGGAGTCTGGCTCGCGCTGGCAGCAAGGTATTGGCAATCGATTTTGATGTTCAGAATGCCCTGCGCCTGCATTTCGGCGTGCCGCTCAATGATGGTCGCGGTTTTGTGGCGCGCTCTGCAGATCAAGCCGACTGGAGCCAATCCATTCTGACCACCGGCGGCAATATTTTCGTTATGCCGTATGGCGATGTCACCGAAGAGCAGCGCGAACGTTTTGAAGAGAACCTGGTAAAAGATCCGCACTTCCTGCAGCGCGGTCTGGACACGGTACTGAACTATCCGGGATTGGTCATCATTGCCGATTTTCCTCCGGGCCCGGGCCCTGCGCTTAAAGCCATGACCGCGCTTGCCGATATGCATGTAGTGGTGATGCTGGCAGATACCGCATCAGTCTCTCTACTGCCGCAAATAGAAAATGACCGCATGATTGGTCAGCCCCTAAATAATAAACGGGGTCATTATTTTGTGCTTAACCAGAGCGATAACCGCCGCAATATTAGCCGTGAAGTCACGGAATTTATGCAGCAGCGTTTAGGTGAGAATTTATTAGGCGTGGTACATCGTGATGAAAGCGTCGCGGAAGCCAATGCCTCGCAACAATCCGTCTATGATTTCAGCCCGGCTTCTGCAGCTGCGTTTGATATCGAATTAGTGGCGAAACGCGTGGCTAATATCCTGAATATCACCGTGGGTAACGGCGAAGTTCAGGCCCCCATTCGCAGCCACTATTAATAATGAGGCCGGATCCGGCCACATAATAACAACACAGCTTCTTCAGGGTGAATCATGAGTAAACTCGGGTTTTACCTGCTACTGCTGGTGCTTGCACCGGTAGCAGCGGTAATCGTCATCACGCCTATGGACAGCCAAAAGCAATATATCTTTGGCTTGATCAGCATCGGGATGATGTTTTTACTGGGCTTCAGCAAAAGCCGCAAAATAACCGTTGTGATGGTTATCCTTTCCGCGCTGATGTCGACCCGATATATCTGGTGGCGCACCACGGAGACGCTGCAGTTTAATTCAGAGATTGAAGCGATCCTGGGTATCGGCTTATATCTGGCCGAACTGTACGTCTGGCTGATCTTAATTCTTGGTTTCCTGCAAACTACCTGGCCATTAAAGCGCACCATCGAGCCACTGCCGGATGATATTAGCCTGTGGCCGACGGTAGACGTCTATGTACCGACCTACAACGAAAGTCTGGATGTGGTGCGTGATACCGTGCTGGCGGCGCAGTGTATTGATTATCCGCGCGACAAGCTGAAGGTCTATTTGCTGGATGATGGTAAGCGCAGCGAGTTTGCGGTGTTTGCGGCTGACGTTGGCGTGGGTTACATCACGCGTGACGACAACAGCCACGCCAAAGCCGGTAACCTCAACCACGCGATGAAGATCACCAAAGGTGAACTGATCTGCATCTTCGACTGCGACCACGTCGCCACGCGCACTTTCCTGCAGGCGACGGTGGGGCCCTTCCTGAACGATCCAAAGCTGGCGCTGCTGCAGACGCCGCATTACTTCTATTCGCCGGATCCGTTCGAACGTAACCTGCGCGCAGCGCGCAGCATCCCGAACGAAGGTTCGCTGTTCTACGGCCCGGTCCAGCAGGGTAACGATAACTGGAACGCCACCTTCTTCTGCGGCTCCTGTGCGGTGATCCGCCGTAGCGCGCTGGAAGAGATCGGTGGTTTTGCGGTAGAAACCGTCACCGAAGATGCGCACACCGCGCTGAAAATGCAGCGCCTCGGTTGGGGATCTGCCTTCCTGGCGATTCCGC
Organism: Pantoea sp. USHLN256; assembly: GCF_037149875.1. Taxonomy (NCBI): domain Bacteria; kingdom Pseudomonadati; phylum Pseudomonadota; class Gammaproteobacteria; order Enterobacterales; family Erwiniaceae; genus Pantoea; species Pantoea sp. USHLN256. Next base: position 154,092 of record NZ_JBBCQO010000006.1, read on the forward strand.
TGGCGGCCGGTCTGGCAACCGAGCGTCTGGGTCTGCACGTGGTGCAGCGTAACCGCTGGGCACGCGGCATGACGCAGATCTTCCGCGTTGATAATCCGCTGTTTGGTCGGGGCTTAAAGTGGCAGCAGCGTCTGTGCTACCTCAACGCCATGCTGCACTTCCAGTTCGGCTTGCCGCGTGTGGCGTTCCTGACGGCACCGCTGGCGTACCTGCTGTTTAACCTGAATATCATCCACTCGTCGGCATCGCTGATTTTTGCCTACGTCTTGCCGCATCTGGTGATGTCGCTCTACGTCAACTCGCGCATGAACGGCAAGTTCCGCTACACCTTCTGGGGCGAAATCTACGAAACCGTGATGTGCTTCCACCTCGTTATCCCCACGCTGGTGACCATGCTGGCACCGAAGCGCGGGAAATTTAACGTAACGGATAAAGGCGGTTTGCTCGATCAAGGCTTCTTCGATTTCCACATCGTGCGTCCACACGTGATTGTCGCGCTGCTGCTGTCGATTGGCATCATCGCGGGCGTGGTGCGTGCGGTGGCGCATGACTACTTTGGCGTTGATCCTTACGTTATCGCGCTCAACGTCGGCTGGGCGGTGTTCAGCCTGATCATCCTGATGGCGGCAATTGCCGTGGCGCGTGAAACCAAACAGGTGCGTAAAACCATCCGTATCGAAGTACAGATTCCGGCGGTGATTCACTATGCCAGCGGCATCTCGTCACGCACGCAAACCAGCGATCTGTCGATGGGCGGTGCGCAGCTCGATGCGCCGGACAATCGTCATGAGCAGGATGAAATCGAAGAGATCGATCTGCTGTTGAAATCCGGCACCATCACCATTCCGGTAAGCAAAATCTCCGGTGATGACGAGAGCATCCGTCTGCGCTTTGGCGATATGCCGCTGTCGCGCCGCCGTGAACTGGTGCGTGTGGTGCTGGCGCGCGCCGATGCGTGGATCCAGCCCGAGTACAAGCAGGACAACCCGCTGGTTTCGCTTGGCACCATTATTCGTACTGTATTTGAGCTGTTCTGGCTGACCTGGAAAGATCGCCGTGAGAAGCGTAAGCGTGACAACCAGCCCGCCGCAAAAGAGGACAGCGCTGCATGAAGAATTTGACGCAAACGTTGCTGGCAAGCTCGCTGGCAACGGCGCTGCTGCTCGCGCCCGCGTGGGCTGAAACCCCGGCGGTCACTCAGGATAGCGGTGCGCTGTCTGAGGTTCCACCGCCGCAGGGCATGGAAAGTGCGGCCGATCAGCAGCTGCAACAGGCTGCAGGCGCGGCACCGTACGCGCCAGCGGAAACGGCACCGGTAACGGAAAACGACGCGCCCGCAGAGCCCGCGCCAGGCGAAACCGCACCCGCGCCCGAGATGGTGCTGCCAACGGTTGCGCCTACTGCACCTGCGGCCATTGCGGATAACGCAGCGGCAACGCTCAATCAGCCGATCAGTACCACCGTTTCCGTCGCGCAGATGGGCCAGCCGCGCGGCATTACGCTCACCGGCGGTCAGCTGCAATCCGGTATCGTCTTCACGCTGCCCAGCGATGAAGTGATCACCAACGCGCGCCTCAATCTGTCACTGCGCGTCTCGGCGGCACTGGCGGCGCGCAACACGTCGCTGCAGCTGATGCTGAACGGTCAGCCGCTCGGCACTCTGCCGCTCGGTTCGAGCGACAGCGACGTCAGCGACTACCAGCTGGATATTCCGGCAGCGATGGTGGTCTCCAGCAACAACCTCAGCTTCAAGATTAACGATGCCGACAAGCTGCTGTGCGAGAAAGAGAGCGCGCAGCAGTATCAGGTAGCGATTCTGCCCAAAACCACGCTGAGCCTCGAAGGCCAGCAACTGAATATTGGCACCAGCCTGCGCAACTTCCCGCGTCCGTTTATCGATGCGCAGCGCATGACGCCAGCCAGCGTCACCTTTGGCTTTGCAGCCAATGTCGCGCCGGACAGCATCAGCGCCGCTGCGCTGGTGGCATCGTGGATGGGCATTCAGTCGGACTATCGTGGGATTCGTTTCCCGGTGGTGCGCGGCGATCTGCCTGAGCACAACGGCATTCTGGTGGGACATCCGGGCGATAAGATCGGCACCGTGACCTTGCCCGCCACCAGCGGTCCGCTGCTGCAGGTGATCGATAATCCCAACAATCCGGTCTACAAACTGCTGCTGGTGGTGGGCGCCAATGACGATCAGCTGCGTCAGGCCGCCAACCGTTTAACCACACAGCCGCTGGCCACCGATGCCAGCAGCCTGAACGTACAACCGCAGCCGATTGGTATGCGTAAACCGTACGATGCTCCGCGCTGGATCAACACCACGCGTCCGGTGCGCCTGAGCGAACTGCTGCGTAAAGACCAGAGCCTGACCACCACCGGCATCTGGCACGATGCGCTGAGCGTCAACTTCCGCGCCGCGCCGGATCTGTTTATGTGGGATGGCGATACCATTCCAGTGGAGCTGCACTATCGCTTCCCGTCCGAAAGCTGGATTGATGAGAGCAACTCGTTCCTCAACGTGATGATCAACGGCACCTTCCTGCGCAACCTGACGGTGAACAAAGTGGGCCTGCTGGAAAGCGCCTGGCATCGCCTGGGTGGCGACGCGCGTCAGGAGCATTACACCCTGAAGCTCGAGCCGTACCTGATTTACGGTGACAACCAGCTGGCGCTCTACTTCAACATCAAGCCGAAAGCGGATGCACCGTGCGGCGTGCTGCTGAACAACAACATCAAGAGCCGCATTGAAGAGGATTCGTGGATCGATCTGAGCCACACGCGCCACTTCACCATGCTGCCAAACCTCTCTTACTTTGTTGGCGCCTCGTTCCCGTTCTCGCGTCTGGCGGACTTCTCGCAGACCACGCTGCTGCTGCCGCAACAGCCGAGCGATGCGGAGATCGCTACGCTGCTGGATATGGCATCACGTGCCGGTAACGCCACTGGCGTACCGCTGTTGCAGAATCAGGTGCTGTTTGGCCTGCCAAACGGCGGCACCAACATGACGCGCCTGCAGCGCAGCGATGTGTTAGCGGTGAGCACCACGCAGAACAACGACTTCAACCAGGCAATGCTGGTCAACACGCCGTATGAAACCAGCGGCAACACGCTGGGCGTGAAAGAGCCGAACACCTGGGACAAGCTGCGCGGCTGGCTTACCGGCGACTGGTATCGCCAGCAGCTGGATGCCGATCGTTACTTCTCGTCCAACGAAGCATGGCGCGGCTTTGTCAGCTATCGCTCGCCGTGGAACCGCGATCGCCTGGTGGTGATGACGGTGGCGACCAGCGATCAGCAACTGCTGCGCCTGCATGAAGACCTGAATTCGGCGCGCATCAACGCCGGAATTCGCGGCGATACCGCCATCATCACCGATGAGAACGGCATTCGCAGTTTCCGCGTGGGTCCGCAATTCCCGAGCGGTGAAATGCCGTGGTACATGATGGTGGTGTGGTATGCCAACCAGCACTCGGTGCTGATGGCGCTGGCGGCATTGCTGCTTTCAGCGCTGGTCGGCAGTGGGGCCTGGGTGATGCTGAAACGTCATGCGTGGCGTCGTCTCAACCCAAAAGTTGATAGCAAGTCCGGCAAGAAGTAAGGATAAAAATAATGAAAAAACATCTGTTAAGTGCCGGCATTCGTCATGCCCTGATTCTGGGTGGGGCGCTCACGCTCTCGCAGCCGCTGCTGGCGGCGGAGAGTAACAATCCTGCGTTACAGGCGCTGTTCGATCAGGCGGCTTACTGGCATCAGAAAGCGCATGACGATTTGGCGAAAGCCTCGCTGCAGAAAGTGCTGATGGTTGAGCCAAACAACACTCAGGCGCTCTATTTGCTGGCGCTCTATTCGCAGCAGAGCGGCGGTACAGCGGAAGCGGCGCAGTGGCGTGCGCGCCTGAGTGCGGCATCGCCAAACGATCCGCATCTCAGCGAGCTGGATAACGCACGTCAGCTGCAAACCATTCCGCAGGCGCAGCTGCAACTGGCGCGCCAGCAGGCGCGCAGCGGCAATATTGCGGCTTCGCTGCAAACCTGGCGTAACACCTTCAGCGGTAACGAGCCGCCGCCGAGCGTGGCGGCAGAATACTACCTGACGATGGCGGGCGATCGCTCGCTGCTGCCGCAGGCGGTGGAAGCGCTGCGGCAGTTCTCCGCCGATCATCCGCAGGATACCGGCGCCAAACTGGCGCTGGGTAAAGCGCTAACCTATCAGGAAGCGACCCGTCGTCAGGGTATTGATGTGCTCGGCAGCCTGGCGGATGGCAACAAAGAAGCCGACCGCTCGCTGCGTCAGGCGCTGCTGTGGCTTGGCCCGCAGGCTTCTGATGCCTCGCTGTACCAAACCTGGCAGCAGCGTCATCCGCAGGATAACGCGGTGCTGGATTACTACCGTAAAAATGTCGGCGGTGCGGAGAAAGGCGCGGGCTTTACCGCGCTGAACAGCGGCGACGTCAGCAATGCGCAAAACAACTTTGAGAAAGTGCTGCAAGCCAACCCGCAAGATGCGGATGCGCTGGCGGGTATGGGCTACGTCGCTCAGCGCGCCGGACGTTACGCCGAAGCGGCGGATTACCTGACGCGCGCCGCGCAGTTAGGCGGCGATCAAAGCGACACGCGCCAGAAACAGGCCGCCGATGCACGCTTCTACGCCCAGCTGGCGACCGCGCAGCAGGCGCTAAAAAATGGCGATAGCGCACAGGCGTTGGCGCTGAGCGAACCGCTGGCGCAGGCCGACGGCGAGAAAGGTGTGTCCGCCAAACTGTTCCGCGCGGATGTGCAGCGTCGCAGCAATCAGCTCGATCAGGCGGAGCAAACCTATCGCGCCATCCTGCAAAGTGATGCCAATAACCGTAATGCCAAAGAAGGCCTGTTCTACGTGCTGCGCCAGCAGAACCGTGGCGCAGAAGCCAATACGCTGCTGGGGTCGCTGCCGGATAGCGTACGTCAAAGCGTGGCACCGCGCGGCAGCAGCACCGATCCGATTCGTGCGCAGGCCAAACGTGAGCTGGCAGCAGGCAACAACAGCGCGGCTGTCGCCACCCTGACCAGCGGCATTCAGCGCTATCCCAACGATGGCTGGCTACGTCTCGATCTGGCACGCATCTATCGCGCGCAGGGCAATAGCATGATGGCGGCCAATATCATGCAGCCCACGCTGCGCACCGGTGCCAGCACCACCGAACTCTATGCGGGCGCGTTAAACGCCAGCGAAAGCGGTGCCTGGCAGCAGGCGAGTATGCTGCTGTCACGCATTCCCAACGGCAGCAAAAACAGCGATATGCGCGAGCTGGCGCAGCGCGTGAACTTCAACCTGCAGATGGCTACCGCCGATCAGTATCTGGCGCAGGGTTCGAATGCGGCGGCAGCCAACACCTTGCGTGCGCTGGCGTCAACGCCGCCGGCTAATCCGGTTGATGCCGGTAATCTGGCGCAGAAACTGGCGAAAGCGAGCGATCTCAACACGGCGGTTTCCGTGGTGCGCAGCAACATGCAGCGCGGCATCCAGGGCAACGCCGGTGATTACGCCGCGCAGGTTGCGGTGCTGAATCAGGCCGGTCTGAACACCGAAGCGCAGAGCTTCCTGAGCAGCCCGGAACTGCAGGCGCGCAGCACGCCAACCCAGCTGGCAGGTATTCGTAATGGCTATGTGATCAACGAAGTGGATCGTCTGCGCGAGCAGAAACAGTACGCCGCCGCTTACGACAAGCTGGTGGGCGCGCTGCAGCACGATCCGCAGAACCGCGATCTGATGTTCGCCATGGCGCGACTGTATCAGTCCGGCAAGATGAACAAAGAAGCCGGCGTGGTTTACGACTATCTGATGACGCAAGACACCGCAACGCAAGATGCGCGTACCGGCGCCATCAACGTGGCGCTGGCGCAGAACGACGTCAACAAAGCCAACACCTTGACCCGCGGCCTGAATAATGAGCAGTCACCCGATCGTCTGCTGTTGTTAGCGCGTGTAGCCGAAGCCAACGGCGAACACAGCCAAGCGATGAGCTATCTGCGTAGCGCACGCGGTCAGTTGATTGGTCTGCAAGGTGCCACCAATGGCAACGTGCCGAGCGTCGGCGGCCTGGCGCTGGCCGACAATCCGTTTATCAATCGCGGCACCTCGCCGGTTGGCCGCTCGCCATCCAGCTATGGCGCGGTAATGCCGTGGCAGTCGGCGCCCGACGCCACCAGCAGCGCGGAAGGCGTGACGCTGGCGAGCAATACGCCGGCTGTGCAGCAAAGCCAGACGCTGCGCCAAATCGACAACATGATGGACGATCTGCAAGAGAAAACCGGCACCTGGGTGCAGGGCCAGATGCAGGTGCGTGGACGTGACGGCGAATCCGGTCTGAGTAAACTGACCGAAGCCAAAGCGCCGCTCACCTTCTCCACCGTGCCGTTTGGCGAATCGCGTTTCGATTTCACCATGACGCCAATTTCCCTCACCGCAGGCAGCGCTGGCGGCGACGCATGGCGTCGTTTCGGCACCAACGCGCTGGAACAGGGCAAAGTGGTGGCGGCAGGTGGCGCGAAAATTGACGATGTGCCTAACGCCTCCACCGACTCGCAATCGGCGACCGGCGTGGAGCTGAACATGGCGCTGAAGGGTGACAGCTACAAAATCGACATCGGCAGCACGCCGCTCGGTCAGGACTTGAGTACGCTGGTGGGCGGCGTGCAGTGGTCGCCGAAGTTGACCGATTTCCTGACGCTGATCCTCACCGGTGAACGTCGCGCGATGACCGACAGCCTGCTTTCGTATGTCGGCGTGGAAGACAAAACCAGCGGTAAACGCTGGGGGCGCGTCACCAAAAACGGCGGTAACGCCTTGCTGAGCTATGACAACGGCGATGCCGGTTTCTATGTCGGCGGCGGGGCTTACAGCTATATCGGCGAAAACGTGGCGAGCAACAACAGCGTTCAGGCCACCGCCGGTGCTTATGTGCGTCCGTATCACCTCGACGATCGCGAGCTGAAAGTCGGCATGAGTTTGTCCTGGATGGATTACTCGAAAAACCTCAGCTACTTCAGTTACGGTCAGGGCGGCTACTTCAGCCCGCAGAACTATGCGTCGGTGTCGTTCCCCATCGAGTTCAGCCGCAAGTTTGACGATCTGAAAGTTAACGTTGGCGGTTCGGTGGGTTATCAATCCTATAGTCAGGATAAGAGCGCCTACTTCCCGAACAACCCGTCGCTGCAGTCTCAGTTGCAGAGTCTGGCCGATCAAGGTTACGTGAAGGATGCGTTCTATAGCGGCGACAGCAAAAACGGCATCGGCTATAACCTGCATGCCGGTGCGGATTATAAGATCAACAAAGATGTCACCGTCGGCGGTCAGTTGGGCTACGACACCTTTGGTGATTACAACGAAAGTACCGCCAATCTGTACTTCCGTTATCTGTTCGGAGATTACTAATGAGTGAGCAAGTGAGCGCGCGCGTCAGCCATCCGCATCAGCCGGGTTGGTTTGATCTGGTGAGCGCGATGATTGAAAGCATGCTGGACAACGCGGGCGAGGAGGCGGAAGGCTTCCTCAACGGCGTCGGCGCATCGCTGGCGACCCGCTATCCTTTACCTGAAGCGCGCACCGTGCAGGATCTGGAGCGCGAAATGAATCTACAGCTGGCGCGTTTTAACTGGGGTTTTGTGCAGTTACAGCCGCAGGAAAATGCCATTCTGATTCAACACCACGCGCTGCCGCAGGGTGACAGCAATGTCGGTGTTGAACGCTGGCAGCTGGCATTAAGCGCGGTACTGGCTGGCCTGTATGCGCAGTGGCTGCAAGCCCAGGGCGGCAGCGCGGCGGTGCCGCTGACGCTTGAGCAGAACGACGGCGGCACGCTGCACTATCGATATCAATAGGATGCTGTGATGAGAGTGATGCGCTTTTGGCGTCAATGGATGCTGTGTTTCATGGTGATGTTTTTTAGCGCCCAGGCGGCCGCAGATGGCTGGAGTACATACAAAAGCCGTTTTATGAGCAGCGACGGCCGTATCAGCGATACGGCAAACAACAACGTGAGCCATACCGAAGGTCAGGGCTACGGCATGTTGTTGGCGGTGGCGCATGACGATCGCGCGAGTTTCGATCTGCTGTGGCAGTGGACGCGCAGCCATCTGCGCAATCCGCAAAACGATCTGTTCTACTGGCGCTACACGCCAGGTGCCGCCGATCCGATCGCCGATAAAAATAACGCTTCCGATGGCGATGTGCTGATTGCCTGGGCTCTGCAACGTGCGGCGCAGAAGTGGGGCGGGGACTATCAGCAGGCATCGGACCGCATTCAGCGTGCGATAGTGAAGCTCAATGTGATCAGTTATGGCGGGCATAAAGTGATGCTGCCGGGCGCGCAGGGTTTCAATAAAACCAGTTATGTGGTGCTCAATCCCTCTTATTTCCTGTTCGCTGCATGGCGTGAGTTTGCCGAGCACAGCCATCTGCGCATCTGGAATGAGTTGATGGATGACGGCATGGATCTGTTAGGCGACATGCATTTTGGTAAAACCGGCTTGCCGCTTGATTGGGTGGCGCTGAATGCTGATGGTTCGGTGGCTCCTGCCATCGGTTATTCCAACCGCTTCAGCTATGACGCCATTCGTATTCCGCTGAATATCTGGTGGTACGATCCGCAAAGCCTACGTCTGGTGCCGTTCCAGCGCGTGTGGCAGGGCTCGGCGCGCATGACCACGCCGGCTTGGTATGATGTGCTGGGAAATACGCCCGCGCCATACAATATGGAAGGCGGTCTGATTGCGGTTCGTGATTTGACCCTGAACCAAACCCAGTATCTCAATGACAAGCTGGCAGCGGATCAAAACTACTTCTCCGCCAGCCTGCAGCTGCTAACCTGGATGGCGTATCAGGAGAAGCGGTAGGTCTCATTTTCGAGCTGGTCGCAATAAATGGCGTAATGCCGATCAGTTAAGCGCTGAGCGACTTTCGTTCGCCATTAGCTGAGGCAGTTTCAGCTATGCCGTGCGGCGACCGAGAAGAGGGCGTCTGGCCACGCCCTCTTCACTCCGGGCCCTGCGCCAGCCCATCCCGCCGCTTCGCGGTGCCTTCACTCCTTCACGATTCCTGACGGACCGGCGGCGATTCGCTCCTGCTCAGCGCCGCCTCTCGCCGCATCCCTGCGGCTCGCCCTGGAATCCCTCACTCGTTCAGCGGGTTGGGATGTCGCCTCAAAACCCGCGCTGCAGCATCAATGCTTATTTCTTAGTAACCATCGCGATAACGCCTGTAGGGTCGCCATTTATGGCGACTACCTAAATTAACCTATTTAAAATCCGCATACGGCGTGAGCGGCTGTGGGGGCATGTCCATATCGCCGTTCCAGCCAGACATTGAGTAGCGCATAAAAATCAAGCCGTGGCTGGGGGTGTAATCCTTCGCCTGCTGAATATCCATCGCCAATCCCACTGACCAATGCGGCGTTATGCGGCGCTCCACCAGCGCCTGCAAGGTATAACCGAAACCCGTGCCCGAACTGCTGTCTGAAGTGGGATTCGACGCCAGCGCAAAGCCGGGATTGAGCGGATAACGCGGCTGCCCATCAGTGTGCGACTGCGACCAGGAAACCGAGCCGCCGAGATCAAACGACCAGTTTTCCGTGCGCTGGCGATACGTCACCGGCACCGACAACGAGAAGTATTGCTGCGGGCTGTAATAGCCGCCTTGGCCGAAGGTGTAGTCGCTGAGATCTTTCTGGTAATGCCACAGCATGCTGTTCAGGCCAATAGTGGCGCGGCGATTATCTTCATTGACCAGTTTGTAGTAATAGCCCGCCATCAGGCGTTCACGGCTATTATCCGCGACGTTTTCGCCCGTCAATTGATGCGCGCTGAGATCGGCCCATACGCCATGGGCATCGCCCGTATCGTAGCTCAGGCCGAGCGAGCCGCCGGTCGCGACCACGCCGCCCCAGGTTTTGCCGCCGTGAGTCGCTGGGTCACGTGCGCCTGCATACGCCAGCAGCGAGCTGGAGATTGGTCGGCGTGAAGCGCTAAACGTGAGGCCAATGTCATCGACGTCGGTTTTCCAGCTGACGCCGCCGACCCAGTTGCTGGTCGCAAAGCCGAGCGGCGTAGTGCCGAGATCGGCCGACCAGCGCTGGTTATGCCAACCCACGCCCAGCGCGGTGCCTTCATCACGCTGGGTGAAATCGCGGCTGCATCCGCCGGCGTTGGCATCGTTACAGCTGCCGAACGGCTCACTGTGGCCGCCGTTTGCGCTGGAGAAGGTGCCCGCTGAAACCAGCACATGATCAACGCGCACAAAGCTACGGCCGTCGGCCAGCGGCGTCTCCGCCTGCAGCATCGTGGTGTGCGCGGTGAAATCGGAGGTACCACCGTTGCCTTTATTGCGCGAGTAATCCTGCTCCAGCATGAACGTGGTGTCCTGCTGGCGATAGAGATCGGCGGCGTCACTGCGGATGCTGCGTTTCAGCCACTCATCCTGCGGTTGATTGCGGGTTAGGGCGGTATAACCCTCATTATCCTGTGGCACGTCCGGGCTGATACCGCTTGCCGCCATCGCCAGCTGATAATCTTTTTGCGCTCGTTGCGGCTGCTGTTGCTGACGTTCCAGCCGCGCCGCATCGCGATAGGCCAGCGCTTTCTCCTGTGAGGGGGCCAGTTTCGCGGCGCGGATTTTCAGCTCATCGAACAGCTGTTGGGCACGCTGCGTATCGCCGCTGTTTTGCCAGGCGAGTGCCACACGCCGCCCGCTGTATACGCTTTGCTGCGCCACGCTTGCCGGCAAGGTTTGCAAGGCGCGATGCGCTGCCGTTGTCTGTTTCAGCGCGATCATGGCTTCGATGCGCCCCAGCGCTTCTTCGCCGCGCGCCAGCACCTTCTTCTGCTGCAGACGATCGGCCAGGTCGTGCATGTTGCTGTCCCATTGCCCAGCAGGCAGACGACGCAACATGGCCAGCGCCGCGTCATCGCGATCGCCAGAGGCCAGCCACAGCGCTGCGGCATACAGCGCCGCCGGTTGCTGTGGCTGCTGTTGCACCATCGCCTCCATCACCTGCGCGCCCTGGGCTTCGTCGCCGCCATTGCGCAGCGCGCCCGCCAGCCGATAAGCCAGCCAGATATCGTCGGGGGTTGCCTGCATCGCCTGGCGATATTTGTCTGCCGCCTGATGCCACTGGCCTTGTTGCGCCAGCGCATCGGCTTCGGCCATCAGCGCATCCGTACGCAGCTGTAGCAGCCGACTTTTCGCCGTGCTGTTGCTGCGATCAAGGCGCAGCGCCTGCTGCCAGAAGTTCTCTGCCTGAGCAGTGTTTTTGCGCGCCTGCGCCACATCGCCAAGGCCAATCAACGCCCAGCTATCGCGATTATCCAACGCTTGCGCGCGGCGATAATACTGCTCAGCTGTCGCCATCTCGCCCTTTTTCAGCGCTGCATCGCCGCTGTCGATCGCCAGCCAGTAGCGGTTGGTTTGCAGCAGCGACTGCCATTTGCCGATCTGCGTGCTGGCCTGGCCAGCCTGAATCGCCTTCTCCAGCCAGCCAATTGCCGCCGCGCGATGATTGGCCCGCGCCTGCGCCTGGCCCATCGCGCCCATCAGTTCGGCATCGTGCGGATTGGCTTGCAGCGCCGCACTGAGGGCGGCAATCGCGCCCGCGCCGCCACCGGCATCGACCAGCGCCAGTCCGCGCATGCGTTGGCGATAAGCCGGATCGGCGAGCATTTTTTGCTGGCGTGCCAGCTCTTGCGCACCGCGCTGCTGGGCATCACCTTCGGTGAAGGTTTGCAGATATTGCTGCAGGCTGGCGACGCTGCGTTCGCTCACCGGCTGATTCTGGATTTGCTGCAGCCACAGCTCGGAGGCGGCATCGCGCCCGCCGTTGCGGTTGGCAAGACGGCGCAGCTGGGTAAAGGCTGCGCCCGGCTGATTATTGTCAAATGCCATGCGCGCCAGCTGCAGCTCCACGCCGATGTTACCGGGATAGCGCTGCTCTAGCGCCTGCAGCTGTTGGTACGCTTGCGGCTGCTGGCCGGGTAGACGCGCCACCAGCCGCCAATACTCCAGCTCGGTATTCACATCCGGGAACACGCCGTGGAAGAGCGCATCCCAGGCAGCTTTGGCTTCCACGACGTGTCCGGCGGTGGCGAGCAGGCGCGCCTGCTGCAGCTGCTGGCGGCCGTCTGCGGTGATCAGCCGTAAGCCCGCTTCTGATTCATGCGTGGCGGCGGCATTCGGTGCCACACGCTGCAGTTGCGCCAATAAGGTTTGCGCTTTGGCCTGATCGCCCTGGCGCAGCGCCATACGGATTTGCGCCGCCAGCACCTGCGGATTGTCGGGATCGATTTTCTCCAGCCGATAGAGCGATTGCTGTACCAAATCGAGTTTGTTGGTCGATTCGCCGGTGCGGATCTGCATCAGCAACCACTCAACCGGCGCCACCTGCGGGCCAGCTGGAGTCGCACCCGCGCCTGCCAGTAGACCCAGCGCGCTGGCGATCAGCACGCCAGGCCGCAGTTTATTCATCGTCATCCAGCTCGGCCAGACGGCGACGGCTCACCATGCGCATCAAGCGCCAGGCCATCAGCGCAAACAGCACCACGACGACGACCGCGCAAAGCGCCAGCCACACCGGATGGGTGGCGAGCAGATTCCATAAGCGCTCCCACCACGGCAGGTGACCAACGTAATACGTGTCGCCGACGCGCAGGCTGTTCACGCCCGATTCACGGATCACCGTGGCGGAACCGAACACCGCCGCGCGTTTGCCGCTGTCGAGCAGCGCGTTATTCAGCAGCTCCCAGCCGCGTGGGCTGTCGGCCAGCAGCGCGACCACGCTGCGTTGATCGTTAAACGGCGACTGGAAGCCGACAATCGCGCCCATCGGTCCGCGTGAGCTGATGGTGGTTTGGCTTTCCACGGTGCGATCGCTGTCCGATATTGGCAGGCTTGGTGTCGTCATGGCGCGCGCGGGCATGTTGATCCAGCTGCGCGCCGCGTCGGCCAACAGGTTGATCTTGCCGTCGTCCTGCAGATCCGGCGGAATGTCGCCGATCATCAACACATCGGCATCGCTCTGTTGGGCTTTACGCCAGTCATCGCTCATCTGCACGCGCAGTGCGGGATAGCCGGTTTGCGCGCCGATGCTGCCCAGCGCATTCAGCAGGGTGCTGACTTCATTGTTGCTCGGCTTAGGCTGAACCAGCACCAGCGTTTGCGCCAGATCAGCGTAGCGGCTGTAAGGGAAACCGGCGTTGGCGAACGCCGCCAGCGAGGGCATTTCGATGTAGTGACGATAGCCGGAAAAATCGATGCTGGAGGTATCGTCGATCACCACATGATGTCCCACCGTAGTGACGGTTTCGCAGCGGCCATCGGCGGTGCCGCCAATAAAGGTGTTGGCGTAATCAAAGTTGAAGCGCAGCTGATTCACCACCCCGAGGCGCAGCGCCGGTATGGTTAACTGGCGATTGCTGTCCTGCAAACCCTGCATCAGCGGAATACGCATCAGCTGCTGACCGGCGCTATCTTTCGCCATCAGCGGATAGTCCTGCATGAACTGATTGTTGAGATGCACCGCCAGCCGCGAACCATCCTGCTGAATTGGTGAGGTGTAGCGGTAGTGCAGATCCATATCGATACCGCGTGCGCGCACCAGGAACAGATCCGGCGGCAGATTCAGCGTCAGGCTGATGGGGTTAGGCTGTAAGCCGTCGCCCTGTAGCTGGTTTTGATATTGCGTCAGCTCGGCAAAGGTGGTGCGGCGATCGGTGCGCACCCAGTTAGGCGCGTCATAGGCCTGACGCGGCGCCAGCAGCTTCACGCTGTCAATGGTCGCGGTCTCACCGCGCAGCAACAGCTGGCCTTGGGCAATACCTTCCACCGCCGTTAACAGATCGTTGTCGTCACGCCCAAGAATCAGCAGCATCTTCTCGTACGGATTGTCCGGCTGATTCACCATCGCTACCGTTGGTTTCTCTACCGGCGGCAAATCTTTCAGGAAGTCGGGACGATGATCATTGGTGGCAAACACCACTGCGTGCTGCTGATTCGGCAACTGGTTATACAGCACCGGAAATGACTGACCGCGCCACGCGGCTTTGCTGCCAAACCATGAAGCCAGAATAGCGGCGGCGCGCTGCTGCACTAGAGTTGGCTGGGCGTTGAAAATCATCGGCAGCTGCAATGGGCGGCTGTCGCGCGTATCAAAAAACGGCTCCGGGAAATGCGACAGATCGTTCTTCAGCGGCAGCTTCTGCAGCGTCAGATCGAGTTTGCTGGCTTTGCCAATATCCAGCCAAATAGTGCTGTTGGCCGGATTCTCACACACGTTGGCGTAATGACCGACCAGCTCCAGACGCACGCGGTTAAAATCGCTGATGAAACGCGGATCGATGGAGATTTGCGTTTGATTCTCTTTGCCAAGCTGATCGGCGGTCACGGTGACCAACCCGACCAGCTCATCATTGAGATAGACCTTGAGCTGCGACAGCGTGGGGATTAGCGCGGGCGAGGGACGATAGCTGAGATTGAGCAGCGCGCGCGTCACCACTTCATCGCTGCGCACGCCGAACTCAATCTGGCTGCTGGGTTCGGTGCCGCGTAGCGTCATGCTGCCTGGTGGCGGCGCGACCTGATTAAACATCAGTTGGCTATCGCGCAGCGGCGCGTTGGCATCGACCAGCGCATTCACCTCCGACAGCGGCGGTGACACAGCACTGCCTGCGGCAAACGGTGCAGCAGACTGCGGCGCGGCCTGCGCCAGTGAGACGCAGCCCAGCAGCAGGGCGGTAAACCAACTCAGTTTTCTCATCATGGTCTTATCATCAACTTAAGTGAAATCGGTATTGAGCGACGCAGGCTGGCGCTCAATACGCTGCGGCAGCAGCGTCGCCAGCCAGCTCACCAGCGCGGTGAGCCCACGGAATAAACGGCGCAGCGGCGCGGGTCCATACTCGGCCAGACGCAGGTAGCCTTTAAAACCCAGCAGCATAATGTCGGCCAGACTTTGCACCGGTTTATCTTCCGGGAAGCCGTCCTGCCACAGCGCCCAGGTATCCGCACGCGCAAAGGTGCACTGAATGAATTCGATGTGTTGGCGCGTGGTGAGCTGATGCAGGCGAATGCCGGCGCGACGGCCAAACACGCGCTGCACCTGGCACGGGAAGCTGAACTCCTGCTGGCCCCGACGCAGCAGCAACCACACCGGTTCATCCTCTTTCAGCGCATCGGCTTCTCGCAGCTCAACGCCTACGCCGCCGTCGGAGTAGTCGCGCAGCGTGCACGGCACCATGTGCCCATCCTGACGCGCAATCGCCGCGGGCATGGCGATCTCGACGCGATGCGCTTCGCGGATTTGACGCGCTTCCACCGAAACCGCCACCGCGCCACCGAGGATAATCATGTTGTACAGCACCCATACCAGGCTGACCCAAATGGTGAGCATCTCGTTGGCCGGACCGTAGGCCATACGCCAGAAGGCCATGGCGATACCGGCGATATTCAGCAGCACCAGCATCATGTACGGCTTGGTGATCACCCAATCGAGATGCCGTTCGGCAACCAAACCGCCTTTAGCGGTAACGTTGAACTTGCCTTTATGCGGATTGAACAGCGCCACCGTGGTGGGCCGCGCGATGTACCACGCCAGCACGGTTTCATACACTTCACTCCAGAACGAGTGGCGCCAGCGCCCCTGAATGCGTGAGTTAGTTAAGCTGGTGTGCAGCATATGCGGCAGAACGTAGATGGCAATCGCCAGCGCCGGCGCATAGATGATGTAGGCGTGGCACAGCAGAAACGCCAGCGGCGCCAGCAGGAAGATCAGGCGCGGAATACCGGCGAGAAAGTGCAGCATGGCGTTGGCGTAACACAGGCGCTGCACCAGCTTTAAGCCTTTGCCGAACAGCGGATTATCGAGGCGGAAAATCTGCACCATGCCGCGCGCCCAGCGGATACGCTGGCCAATGTGCGCGGATAAACTCTCGGTCGCCAGGCCCGCCGCCTGTGGAATGCGAATATAGGCCGAGGTGTAACCCTGGCGATGCAGGCGCAGCGAGGTGTGCGCATCTTCGGTGACGGTTTCGACCGCAATCCCGCCAATCTGATCCAGCGCGCTACGGCGCAGCACTGCGCAAGAGCCGCAGAAAAATGCCGCATCCCAGGTATCGTTGCCATCCTGCACTAAACCATAAAACAGCGACCCTTCATTCGGCGTCTGGCGGAAGCGGCCAAGGTTACGCTCGAACGGATCGGGCGAGAAGAAGTGGTGCGGCGTTTGCAGCATCGCCAGCCGATGATCTTTCAGGAACCAGCCCATGGTCAGCTGCAGGAACGAGCGGGTCGGCACATGGTCGCAGTCAAAAATAGCGACGTAATCGCTGCGACACACCGTTTTCAGCGCATGGTTGATATTGCCAGCTTTGGCGTGTTCGTGGCTGGCGCGCACCACGTAATGGATGCCAACGCTGGCGGCAAACTCGCGGAACTCTTCGCGCGTGCCATCGTCCAGCAGATAGATGTTGAGCTTGTCCTGCGGCCAGTCGATGCCCATCGCCGCATAGATGGTCGGCTTCACCACGCTGAGCGGCTCGTTGTAGGTTGGCACCAGGATATCGACGCTCGGCCAGGCAGTAATTTCTGGCGGCATCGAGACCGGCTGGCGATTGAGCGGCCACAGCGTCTGGAAATAACCCAGCACCAACACCGTCCACGAATAGGTTTCTGCGCCAATCAGCAGCAGGCCAAACGTCAGGCTGAGCGGATCGTCCCAGTTGAGGGTTTCGGTATAGCGCCACCACAGATAGCGGCAGGAGATGGTGAGCGACAAGACGATCAGCATGATGGTGGGCAAACGCCCCGGCACGCGCCGCACCAGCATTGCTAATCCCCACAGCAGCAGCACGAAGACAAACTGTGTAGTGATGCCGAAAGGCTGTGAGATACAGAGCAGCGCCAGCAGGCTGGCAACCACTGCGGCCACGATAAACAGCAGCTGACGTAGCCGTGGCGGCAGCGCCTGAATGCGTTGTTCACTGCGCTGGGCGAGACGCGTTTGCTCCAGCCGGACGGGCAGCGCGCCGAGCCACTGATACAACGGCTGACGCCAGCGCAACAGCGGCTCAGCGCTGAAACCCTTACGGGTGCGGTGTTCGCGTGGCCGCACCAGCATCAGCCACAGGCTCTGCATCGCATAGCGCAGCACATCCAGCGGACGCGGGCGCAGCGGCGAAATGTGCGGATAGTAACGCTGACGATGTTGCAGGATATGCTGCCAGCCGGGTGCTTCCAGCCGCAGCAGCGACCAGCCGAGCACGCACCACAGCAGATGCAGCGCGATGGTGCAGCGGCCCGCGCCATGCTGACGCGCCACGGTGGCGCGGCGCTGTAACGCCTGCCACGCGGGTGGCATCAGCAGCCAGCGCAACGGATTCACGCTGCGCCTCCAGCCACATTCAGCAACAGCCAGTTGGCTAGCGTATTGATCTCTTCACTCGCCAGCGCATGCGGCCGGTATTCGCCCACCGGCTGTTTCATCATCAGCGCTTCCGCCAGCGCTTCATCACGGTGAATCACTTGCGGAATCAGGTTCTTCAGCGAACTGATCCACAGCTGATGCAGATCCTGCTGCAGTTGGCTGTTAGCGTTGAACTGGTTAATAAGGAACAGCGTATGCGGGGAGATGCGCGCGTGATGCAGGCGCAGCTGACAGTTGGCGTCCAGCGTCAGTACCTGCAGCAGACGATCGGCGGCGGCGATAAACGATCGCTGCCACGGCAACAGATCCGCCGGGATATCGAGCACTATCCATTGATAATGTGTTTTCAGGGCCGGCAGTGCCTGCAGCAGCGGCGCGGCAAAATCGCCATCGGCCACGCTGAGCTGTGCACTTTGTGGCGGCGTCAGTGCGCCAAACGGCAGAAAATCCAGCCCGCTTTGATAGCGCTGGGCGCATTGCTGCCACGCTTGCTGTTCAAACAGCGCGGGCGCCCAGCCCTGCGAGGTGTTGATGGGCAGATTAAAGTGGGCGGCCAGCTGATTGACCGGTGAAAAATCGATGATCAGCACCGATTCCCCCAGCGCATTGAGCGCCCAGCCTAATGCCGCGCTGAGCGAGGTGGCGCCGCAGCCGCCACGTATACCTTGCAGTGCAATCATCGGCATTAACGATCGGGCTCCTGGGCGGCGCTTATTTCACGCAGCAGCGGCCAGCGCGCCATAATGCTATTCAGGCGCGCTTCACGGGCAATATCAATGTAGCGAAATGCCTTAAGAGAAAAGGCCGCGCTTAAGGCATTAATGTCATCATGATCTTCGCTGCCAGACGCGCTCAGCGAAAAAGCATTTTCTATTTTCATTACTTTTTTGCCACCCAAAATCGACAACGGATGAATTGTGATTCTATTTTTTGTAAAGTCTAAACCAGAATATTGCGACGAACTGTGCAGCGATGCGGTTATTTTTTATTTCACCAGTTCCAATCGTTGCCGTCTAGATTAAACTCGCTGCGAGGGTAGCGATCGCGAATAAAATATGAAAAATCACTATGCGCTTGGCCTGCAACAGATTCAGCAGGAATTAAATACCCTGCAAACGCCAGGGTTTTATTGGATTACCAGCCAGCGTCAGGAGGATGCCCGGCTGTTGCTGCGTCAGGTCATTAGCCAGCAAGATGCCGCCACGCTTATCAGCGCAGATGAGAAGCCGCAGGCGCTGTTAACGCCCGATCCGATTGGCGGTCCGGCGCGAATGCCATTATTTTCCCTGCCCGCCAATAAAACCAGCCTGCAGCAGTTTGAGAGCGATCTTTCCCGCGTGCTGAATAATCGCAGTGGCATCGTGCTGTTTTATAGTAATGCCGCCTTGTGGCGTAAATTATCGCAGGATGAGCTGACTATTTGGCTTAAGCGCATGCGTCGTTTGTTAAGTAAAAAACAAATCACGCTGTTAATGATCACCTCCGGTGCTTCAATAATTCACTTACGTAATCATCTGCAAGGTTATTTTCGCCAGCTTGATGGTCTCGCACATTTAGAGTTTCAGCAGGACAGTTGGCAATATCGAATTAACTGGTGGTACGCCGCCGACAAATTACTGGCCGACCGCGCTATCCGTTTGAGTTATGTCGACAATCAATTTATTGCCGTTAATGAAGTGGAACAAAATATTCCCCTAAGCCGTAACGATGAAAACCAATTTCTGGCGCAGGAAGGTGTGCTGGAAGGGGCGCCGCCGCTCTCGGTGCAGTGGCAGCTGTTTAGCGATAATGACCGCGTGTTTTCGCGTGCCCAGCAGGCAAACGCCGCCACGGTCATCTTTAGCCTGGTCCATAACCAGGACATCAATACGCTAGCGAACATGGTCCATAGTTTGCGCCGATCGCGCGGCAGTGCGCTGAAGATTGTGGTGCGTGAAATCAGTACCACGCTGCGCTATAGCGATGAACGTTTGTTGCTGGCCTGCGGTGTGAATGCCATCGTGCCGAACGCCGCCGGTTTGTCGCGCTTTCTGACCACGCTGGAAGGTATTCAGGGACAGCAATTCTCACGACATGTGCCCGCAAATCTCAGCACACTGATGCAGGCGCTGCAGCCGTTGCAGCAAAAAGGCTATCTGCCGCTCGAGGCGTTTTGTGCGGCGGTGCAGCAGCTAATGAGCAACACGCTGCTTCCCGAGAACGATAAAGGCTTGATGGTGGCATTGCGTCCGGTGCCGCAGCTGAAACCCGAGCAGATTCTGACGCTGTGCAAACCCCGGCGCTTCGGCGATTTGGTCACGCTGATTAACGATCGCATCTATCTGTTCCTCTCTTCATGCCGATTCAATGACCTGGATATTGCGCTGAAATCGATCTTCTCGCTGCCGCACGATGAGCTGTTTAGCAACCGCATGGTGTGGTTTGAAGACAATCAGATTTTATCGGAGGCGCAGAAAATTCGGCAGCTGACGCCGGTGGCGCTGCGCGATGTCACCGAGCAGCCGCTAGCCGTCGCGCCGGTCAGTGCCCCTGCAGCAGCCACCGCGCGCGCCGCACAAACGCCGCAGCCGATCACGCTCAATCTTGATGGAGCAGAGCGCCGATGCTGCTGATGGATTGGGTGCAGGTGGCGATCCTGCTGTTACTGATTTTACTGTTGCTGAAATCACTGTTTGGGCGCGGAGTCGCGCGCCGCAGCATCAACCCGCTGATGCGATGGTTGCCCACCCGCGCGCTGAAATCAGAAGGCCAGTGGCAACGCAAAGCGAAGAAAACGGATAAACATGGATAACAGATTGACGTGGCGCGGCCTTGGTGGCTGGAATTTTTACTTTCTGATCAAATTTGCCCTGCTGTGGTACGGCTATCTCAATTTCCACGCGCTGAGTAATCTGGCCTTTGTGGCATGGCTGCTGTTGCCGCTGCCGGGTTTGCGTCTGCATCGCCTGCGCCAGTGGATTTCTCTGCCGATTGGCGTGGCGCTCTTCTGGCACGATACCTGGCTGCCGGGACTCAATTCGATCATGAGTCAGGGAAGCCAGCTCGCCGGCTTTTCGCCTGGTTACCTGCTGGACCTGCTCAACCGCTTTATCAACTGGGAGATGATTGGCGCGGGCTTGGTACTGCTGGTGCTGTATCTGTTTATCGCGCAATGGATTCGCGTCACCGTGCTGGTGACGCTGATGCTGATCTGGCTGAATGTGCTGACCATCGCCGGACCAGCAGTGAATTTACTGCCGAGCCGCGCGGCAGCGCCCACTGTGAAGCTCGATAATGCGCCAGCGGCGAAAGCACCGGATGGCCTTGATCAATCCGCGCCGCCGACCAGCGCCAATTTAACCGCATGGCTGAACCGCTTTTACGAGAGTGAGCGCCAGCGTGCGACGCACTTCCCGGAAGCGCTACCTGCCGATTCGCAGCCGTTCGATATTCTGGTCATCAACATCTGCTCGCTGTCGTGGTCTGATTTGCAGGTGACGCAGCTACGCAATCATCCGCTGTGGCAGCACTTCGATATTCTGCTCAATAACTACAACTCGGCCACCGGCTACAGCGGCCCGGCGGGGATTCGTCTGCTGCGCGCCAGCTGCGGGCAAAGCTCGCACAGCGATCTGTATAAAGCCACCGATCAGCGCTGCTATCTGTTTGATAATCTGGCGAAGCTGGGCTTTAAGCAGCAGCTGATGATGGATCACACCGGCGTGTTTGGTAACTATCTCAAAGAGCTGCGCGAAGAGGGCAATCTGCAGGCGCCATTGATGTCGCAGGCGGGTATAGCGCCAGAAGTGACCTCGTTTGACGGCTCGCCGGTGTTTAATGATGCGCAGCTGATGCAGCGCTGGCTCGACGATCGCAGTAAGAGCAGCGATGCGCGCAGCGCGACGTTCTATAACCTGATTCCGCTGCACGATGGCACGCGCGAACTGGGCAGCACGCGCAGCGCCGACTGGCAGCCGCGTGCCAAAGTGCTGTTCGACCAGCTCGATGCCTTCCTGACTAATCTGGAGAAGTCCGGCCGTCGCGTGATGGTGCTGGTGGTGCCGGAACACGGCGCGGCGCTGCAGGGCGACAAAATGCAGATGTCGGGATTGCGTGATATCCCCAGCCCGGATATCACCCATGTGCCGGTTGGCATTAAGTTTGTCGGCATGAAGGCAGCGCATCAGGGCCAGCCACTCAGCGTTGAGACGCCAACCAGCCTGATGGCGATCTCTGAAATTGTGTCGCGCGTGGTGGATGGCCAGCGATTTAACGCGCCGAACGTCAATATGTCGCTGCTGACCGATAATTTGCCGCAGACGCCGGTGGTGTCGGAGAACGATAATGCGGTGGTGGTGATGTATCAGGGCAAGCCGTGGATCCGCCTGAACGGCGGCGATTGGGTGGCGTATCCGCAGTAGTTCGGCGCGGGCATTAGTGAGGTCGCCATGAATGGCGACCCTACAGGCGTTCCAGCGATGATAATTCAGGGATAGGCATTGATGCTGCAGCGCGGGTGTTGAGGCGACATCCCAGCCCGCTGAGCGAGTGAGGGATTCCAGGGCGAGCCGCAGGGATGCGGCGAGAGGCGGCGCTGAGCAGGAGCGAATCGCCGCCGGTCCGTCAGGAATCGTGAGGAAGCGAAGGCACCGCGAAGCGGCGGGATGGGCTGGCGCAGGGCCCGGGAGTGCAGAGGGCGCGGCCAGGCGTCCTCTGCTCGGTCGCCGCACGACATAGCTGAAACTGCCTCAGCCGATGGCGAACGAAAGTCGCTCGACGCTTAACTGATCGGCATTACGCCATGAATGGCGACCCTACAAGATGGGCATTCATTTGCAATAACACCTGCCTAATTCCGAATCACTTCATAAATAACCCAACTTGCTTACTTTTCACCGATATCCCGGCGAAAAAAACGCATGAACTGGGATATACTCGCTGCGAATTTCATCTCATGACACGCCTTTGATGGCCTGGAGAAGTTTTGTTGCGCGTCAGTCGTTCTCTAACGATAAAGCAGATGGCGACGGTTTCCGCCGTGGCGATGGTGACCATCTGCATTTTTATTGTCATCCAGCTCTTTCACTTTGTGCAGCAGCGCAGGATTGACTACGCCCAACAAATGGAAAATGTGGCGCATACCGTGCGTCAGCCGCTCTCCGATGCCGTGTTGAAAGCCGATATTCCGCAGGCCGAGCGCATTCTCAATACCTTGAAACCCGCCGGTATTTTATCGCGCGCCGATGTGGTGCTGCCGAACGCGTTCCAGGCGCTACACGCCGATTTCGCGCCGGAAAAACCGGTGCCGCGCTGGGTGGCGCGCCTGTTTGAGCTGCCGGTGCAAATCACGCTGCCGCTCTATTCGGTTGAGCGCTCTGGCTTGCCAAAGCCGATTGCGTATCTGGTGCTGCAGGCCGATTCGTCGCGCGTCTATCAGTTCCTGCTCAGCACGTTATCCACCATGATCACCACCTATCTGCTGCTGGCGCTAATCCTTTCGATCTCCATCAGCTGGTGCATCAACCGCCTGATTGTGCATCCGCTGCGCGATATCTCGCGTGATTTGCAGGAGCTGCCGCCGCAGGCGATTTTGACGCACAAAATGACGCTGCCGCATAACCATCGCGACGATGAAATCGGCATGCTGATTCGCAGCTACAATCGCAATCAGCAGGTGCTGGAGTCGATTCACGACGAAATGAGCCGTATGACTACCCATTTCGCCGTGACGGATCTGCCTAATCGCGCGCTGTTCCTTGCGCTGCTCGAACAACACATGAGCCATCAACGTAACCGCCAGGCGTGGGGACTGATGGTGATTCGTATCGAGACGCTGCAGGAAGCCAACGGCGTTTTGAGCGATGAGCAGCGCGATACGCTGATGTTGACGCTAGTGGAGAAGATTCGCAGCACCGTGGACGATCACGTGCTACTGGCGCAAACCGGGCCGAGCGACTTCGCCTTGCTGATGAAGCGCGCGCACAATCCGTTCCGCGCTATGCGCCTGGCGCGCAATCTGATGATTCGCATCAATCAGCCGGTGAACCTGCAACAGCTGCAGCTGCGGCCTAATGCCAGCATTGGTCTGGCGCTGCATGAAGAGAACAGCATCTCGGCCAGCGAGCAGCTGGATCGCGCTACATCGGCGATGATGTCGGCGCGCCATCAAGGCAAAAACCAGATTCTGTTCTTCGACCCGGCACTCACCGAGCGCGCGCAAAAGCGCTTAACGCAGGAACATGACATTCTGCAAGGTTTGCAGGAGGATCAGTTCTCCCTCTATCTGCAGCCGCAAATCAATATGGAAACCGGTGAATTGGCCGGTGCCGAAGCGCTGCTGCGCATGCGCATGCCGGATGGCAGCTATGGCTTATCGGAAGAGTTTATTGCCAGCGCTGAAGAGATTGGCGTGATTTCGGCGATTGGTCGCTGGGTGTTTGAAGAGGCTTGCCGCATTCTTGCCGGCTGGCAGAAGCAGGGCATTAACATCCCGCTCAGCGTTAACATCTCGGCGGTGCAGCTGCGCGATGCCAGCATGGTGAGTCATTTGCAGGGCTTACTGGAGCGCCATCGCATTGCGCCGGGCAACTTCGTGCTGGAAATTACCGAAACCGCACAGATTGGTGATGCCGAACAGGCGATTGCGCTGCTGCGCTCACTGCAACAAACCGGCGTGGCCGTCGCGCTTGATGATTTCGGCATGGGTTACTCCAATCTTAACTACCTGCATCAGTTTAAAGCGCTGCCGGTGAACAAGCTGAAAATGGATCGCAGCTTCGTCGCGGCACTGCCCGATGATGACACCATGGTACGCATCGTGGCGGCGATTGCCGACATCATTCACCTTGATGTGATCGCTGAAGGTGTGGAAACCGCCGAACAGCGTGACTGGCTGCTGGCGCGCGGAATTACTATAGGGCAGGGCTACTTATATGCTGAAGCGCTGCCGCTCAACGTCTTTAATCAACGCTGGCTCCAGACCCCGCAACTCCCTGAATAATCACCTTGGTTATTGATTTTCCTTATAAAATTACAGCGAAGCGCTAAGCTGAAGCGTTTCAGTTCATAGTTAGAGTTTTGTAACTTTTGTAAGGAATGTTAGGGGATATTAATCTTGTTAACAGGGTGTTATTTTCCTCGCCATCGGTAAGGTTTTACGCTTCTGGCGGCTTGCCGCATGCGTTACTCCACAACAATGGCGGTGCAAACCGTCTTACTGGACACCTGTTATGAAAATCTTAAAAAGCCTCTACTTGCAGGTCATAGTTGCCATTGGCATCGGCGTCCTGTTGGGCCACTTCTATCCTGAGTTAGGCGCACAAATGAAGCCGCTCGGAGATGGTTTCGTTAAGCTGATCAAGATGATCATCGCCCCCGTTATTTTCTGTACGGTGGTGACCGGTATTGCCGGCATGGAGAGCATGAAAGCCGTTGGACGTACTGGCGCGGTTGCGCTGCTGTACTTTGAAGTGGTCAGCACCATCGCGCTGATCATCGGTTTGGTGGTGGTCAACGTGGTGCAGCCGGGTGCGGGCATGAACGTTGATCCGGCCACGCTGGATGCCAAAGCGGTCGCGGTTTACGCCCAGCAGGCGGAGCAGCAGGGCATTGTCGCCTTCTTACTGGATGTGATCCCGAATAGCGTGGTCGGCGCCTTCGCCAGCGGCAACATTCTGCAGGTATTGCTGTTCGCTATTCTGTTCGGCTTTGCGCTGCATCGTCTGGGCAGCGCCGGCACGGTGATGTTTAACGTTATCGAAAGCTTCTCGAAAGTGATCTTCGGCGTTATCAACATGATCATGCGTCTTGCGCCAATCGGAGCCTTTGGTGCCATGGCCTTTACCATCGGGAAATATGGTGTGGGATCGTTGGTGCAGTTGGGCCAGCTGATCATCTGCTTCTATATCACCTGCGTGCTGTTCGTGGTGGTGGTGCTGGGGCTGATTGCCCGCTTCGCCGGCTTCAACATCTTTAAATTTGTCGCCTACATCAAAGAAGAGCTGCTGATCGTACTCGGCACGTCCTCTTCCGAGTCTGCGCTGCCGCGTATGCTGGATAAGATGGAGAAACTGGGATGTAAGAAATCGGTGGTGGGCTTGGTTATCCCTACGGGTTACTCCTTCAACCTTGATGGCACTTCGATTTATCTCACCATGGCGGCGGTGTTTATTGCGCAGGCGACCAATGCGCATATGGATGTGTTCCATCAAATCACGCTGTTAGTGGTGCTGCTGCTCTCCTCTAAAGGCGCAGCGGGTGTCACCGGCAGTGGCTTTATCGTGCTGGCGGCAACCTTGTCGGCGGTGGGACATCTGCCGGTAGCCGGTTTGGCGCTGATTCTGGGTATCGACCGCTTTATGTCGGAAGCGCGTGCGCTGACCAATCTGGTCGGTAACGGCGTGGCGACCATTGTGGTAGCCAAGTGGGTTGGCCAGCTGGATGAGAAGCAAATGAACGCGACGCTTTCTTCAGCGAAAAAGGTGAAAAACGCATCAGAAACCGCTGCGTAAAAGGCTATTTGCGTTAATTTGCCGAGAAATGCCCGCTGTCGCTTGCCCTGACAGCGGGCATTTGCATAATAAACCCCATTGATTTTTTTCCCGATTTTTTGCCTCGTTGCGCGACATCCTGACCTTCTCGTGGTCAAAGAGTCTGTTATTAAATAAACGTGGCGGCAAACTGCCGCACCGGTCACCCCAGATGTGGCCGAACATGCCGCGCTAACGAGCGTTGATCTGTTTGAGTAGGGGTTCACATGCAGGGCACCAGAATTCGGCTTTTGGTTGGCGGATTGCTACTGGCAGCATCCGGTTTTGGCGTGCAAGCCGAGACGCTCCAACCCGATCCCGCCTGGCAGGAAGGTAAACTGGACAATGGTTTTAGCTGGCAGCTGCTAACCACACCGCAACGTCCCAGCGATCGCATTGAACTGCGCCTGATTGTTAACACCGGTTCGCTGGTGGAGAGCGCACAACAAACCGGCTACAGCCATCTTTTATCGCGTTTGGCGATGGTGCATAACGCCACGCTGGACACCAATCAGCAACGCGCGCTATGGCAACAGGCCATGGATCCGCAACGTCCGCTGCCGCCTGCCATCTCTTCGTACGATTACACCCAATACAATCTCAGCTTGCCAAACAACCGTCCGGATCTGTTGAAAGAAGCACTCAACTGGCTGGCGGCAACCGCCGGTAAAATGACGATTAATGAGCAAGTGGTGTCAACCGCGCTGACGGCGACCGATCCCATCGCGACCTGGCCCACGAATACCCAGGATGTGTGGTGGCGCTATCGCCTGAAAGGTTCGGCGATGCTGGCGCACGATCCCGGCGAGCAGCCGCGCGCGCCGGTGGATATCGCCCAGCTCAACAGTTTCTATCAGCAGTGGTATACGCCCGATGGCATGACGCTGTATGTGGTCGGCAATGTTGACAGCCGCAGCATGGCGGAGCAGATCAATAAAGCCTTCTCGCCGCTGAAAGGCAAGCGCGTGGCACCTGCTGCGTTACCGACGCTCTCACCGCTGCCGCATCAGCCGGTTAATCTGGTGAATGGCGGGATGAGTCAGGATCGCCTGTCGCTGGTATGGGATACGGCGTGGCAACCCATCCGTGATTCGCAGAATTTGCAGCGCTACTGGCAGAGCGATTTGGCGCGTGAAGCGCTGTTCTGGCACGTGCAGCGCGCTCTGGCGGACAGCAAAGCGCAAAGCGTACAGGTTGGCTTTGACTGCCGTGTGCTGTATCAGCGTGCGCAGTGCTCGATCAACATGGACAGCCCGAATGCCTCGTTGCCACAGAATATGAATCAGGTGGCGAAAGAGCTGGCGGCGGTGCGTGATAAAGGATTGCCGCAGGAGGAGTTTGATGCGCTGATGGCGCAAAAGCTGCTGGAGCTCAACAAGCTGTTCGCCACTTACGCACGCACCGATACCGATATTCTGATGGGACAGCGTCTGCGCTCGCAGCAAAATGCGGTGGTGGATATTGCGCCAGAGCAGTATCAGAAACTGCGCCAGACGTTCCTCAGCGAAATGACGCGTGACCAGTTAAATCAGGAACTGCGCCAGCAACTGTCGCAGGAGCTGACCATGGTACTGATTCAGCCGCAGGGTGAAGCCGAGACTAACGTCAAGATGCTGCAGGAAAGCTGGGATAAAGTGATGAAACTGCCAGATGCGCCAGCGGCACCCGCTAGCCCGGAAGAAGTAAAACCAGACAACAGCGCCGGCGCGTCGGAACAATCTCCACCTTCCTCGTGACATCCCCTAAATAATTCAAGCTGCAGCAAGGCGGCAAGTGGGCAAATCCCCAGGAGCTTACGTTAGTAAGTGACTGGGGTGAGCCCACGCAGCCAACGCCGCTGCAGCTTGAAGTATGACGGGGATGACGGGGATTATTTGGCTCTAAGCCACTCTGTCACCAGCATCGGCCAGCTGGCGAGCGGAAGGTCCGCCACGCCACGGATACCAAATCCGTGGCCGCCTTTCTGGTAGAAGTGAATCTCCACCGGCACCTTGTGCTCCCTTAGCGCGCTGAAAAACACCATGCTGTTATTCACCGACACCGACTCATCGTCGGAGGCGTGAATCAGCAGCGTCGGTGGCGTTTGTGCATGCACACGCGTTTCCAGGGAATACGCCTCAATCATCTTTTGATCCGGCCACGCGCCGAGCAAGCGGGTGCGCGCGCCTTCGTGGGCCAGACCTTCACGCATGCTGATCACCGGATAGAGCAGCACCATCGCATCCGGGCGCGGCGAGAAGCTGTCGGCCTGATCCTGCACCGGATAGAGTTTATCGCCGAAGCGTGTGCCGAGACTGGCGGCAACGTGTCCGCCAGCCGAAAAGCCCATCATCACGATGTATTTACCGTTCATGCCGCGCTGTGCACGTTCACGTAGCACGCGCACCGCACGCTGCGCGTCGGCCAGCGGCGCGTCTGGGCCTTCATGATGTCCGTCGTACGGCAGGCGGTAGGTCATCACCGCCAGCGTGTAGCCCATTGAGGTGAAGAAGGTTGCGAGCGCGCTGCCTTCACGGTCAATTAGCACGCGCTGATAACCGCCGCCTGGCGCGACTAACAGCGTGATACCGTTCGAGGTTTCCGGATGCCAGAGGGCAATTTCCGGGCAACGCACGCCGGTGGCGGCGCGGTCATAAGGTTCGTACTCTTTGGCGAGATCGACGATCTGCGGCTGAGCGCGCGAATCGCTCGCGCCTGGCGCATCACCGTGTGGCCAGATATTGATGATTTCTGTGTGCATAAGTCAGTCCTGAGCGAGTCATGTTGTCGTTATTCTTTTCGCGGCCGGAGTCACAGCGTCCTGCTGTTATTGATTAAAACATGGTCTCTTTTGCGGCTGACGTCCAGCCGAAAACCGGCGATTTCGCCAGTTTCAGACTATGCCTGGCGGCCGGTTTTCGTGGCATAACACATTGAATTTAAATCACTCTGATAAGCGTATTTGAAGCGGTGCAGCGGGTAATGTTACAGAAGTGGATGAGCTAAGTGATTAGTGGAAATTAGCAGGGAAAAATACTGCGTTAAGGCAAACTTTGGGGGCGAGGTTGTTAGCGGTATTTATGAATTTGGTCGTCATAAATGACGACCTTACAATATGCGTAGGGTGCGCATTCATGCGCACCTCGATTAACGTGGCATCGCGCTCAGCGGAATAATAGCGCCGCGATGCTGGATCACCGTGCTGGCGGTGAGATGACCGCGCGCTGCGGCATCTTCGGCGCTGCCACCGGCTAAACGCACCGCCAGATAACCGGCGCTGAAGGAGTCGCCTGCGGCGGTGGTATCGACCACTTTCTCTTTCGCCAGCTTGATCGCGGCAACTTCCCGCAGCGGTTCGTCGCCGACGGCCACCAGACAGGAGTCGGCACCGCGCTTAATCGCAATCTCCTGCACGCCGGCGGCGCGCGTTCGGGCAATCACCGTTTCCAGCGGCTGCTCGCCCCATAGCAGATCTTCATCGTCGAGCGTGAGGAAGGCCATATCGGTGTGGCGCAGCATCTCGGCATACGCCTGCTGCGCGCTGGCTTTGTCGGCCCACAAACGCGGACGGTAGTTATTGTCGAAAATCACCTTGCCGCCGTTCTGACGACAGGCGCTGAGCAGCGCCATAAGTTTGTTGCGACTGGCTTCCGGCAGAATCGCCAGGCTAATGCCGCTCAGATAGAGATAATCATAGTGTGCCAGCTGCTGGCAGATGTCATCCGCCTGCGCGCTATCCAGCCAGAAGCGGGCGGCCGCGTCGTTGCGCCAGTACCAGAAGGTACGCTCGCCATGTTCATCGGTTTCGATGAAGTACAAACCGGGCATTTTATTGTCGAGGTGCTGAATCAGTTGGGTTTGCACCTGCTCTTGCTGCCAGGCAGCGATCATCTGATCGCTAAAGCTGTCGGTACCCAGTGCGGTGACATAATCCACGCGCAGCTGCTGGTTATCTGACAGACGGGCCAGATATACCGCTGTGTTCAGCGTATCGCCGCCAAAACCGCGTTTGATGTTCTCACCTTTTTCGGACAGTTCAATCATGCATTCGCCAATAATGGCGATTTTTTTCTGCGTCATGGTCTTCGGCCTATAGTGAATTCTGCCTTAGTCTCGCGTCTGGTATGGCAGTCGTCAATGGTTTTTAAAACGATGTTTTAATTTAACTTAAGGCAGTGAACTGCCGGTGCTACGGCGATTTAACGGCCAAAGCGCGTTTTATTTTGCCGATTAAGCGCGAAGCACGCTGTTACACTCATCTATTCATGGGACTAATGAGATCGATAAAGTTATCCCTGCGATCGCCGATACTTGCCGCTGAGATGCTATTTGCAGGCACTCGACACCAACCAGGAAAAAACCATGGTGATGAAGAATTTGAGTCATCGGCTGCCTGTTTCAAATGAACTGGAGCAACAACAGGAAACGCGTCTCTTCTGGCAGCAGTGCCAACGATTCTATACTTTCCAGCCGATTTATCAGGTCTCAGGCCGCTTGCTGGCCATTGAATTATTGACGGCGGTAGCGCATCCCTCCGCGCCAGAAAAAAGGCTGTCGCCCGAAGACTATTTTGAAGCCCTGACTATCGCGCAGCGGCTCGGTGTCGTCCAAGAGCAGCTGGAGCTGCTGATAACATGGTCACCCTTTTTCCATCAGCGTCAGCTGGTGGCTTCGGTGAATATCGATGGTCCAACGCTGATGGAAATTGAGCAGCATGAGTTGATTCGCGCGCTGATCGCGCAGTTGCCGTGGGTGCGCTTTGAACTCACCGAACATCATGCTCTGCCGCAGGAAGAGATGGTGGCGAAGATGCCGGAACTCGGCCCGCTGTGGCTGGATGATTTTGGCTCTGGCATGGCGAACTTCTCCGCGTTGACCGAACTGCGTTATGACTACATCAAACTGTCGCGCGAGCTGTTTATGCTGCTGCGTGCCAGCGATGAAGGCCGCTCCATGTTCTCTATGCTATTGGCGCTAATTAATCGCTACTGCAACGGCGTTATCGTGGAGGGCGTGGAAACTGAAGAGGAGTGGCAACAGGTGCGCAGCTCGCCGGCAATGGCGGCGCAGGGCTATTTCTTCTCGCGTCCGGTGCCGTTTAGCGAGCTGGAACGTATGGCACTTGAGCTTCCCTGATCCCGTTCTGCAGCGTCTCGACTATCCTTAGTCGAGACGTGGAAGGGCAAGGAGGAAGCAATATGTCACGTACCCGAAAGATCCTGAGCTGGGTGGTCGGGATTTTTTTATTATTGGTTGTAGTGATTGTGGTGATCATCGCCACCTTTGACTGGAACCGCCTAAAACCAACGATAAATCAGAAAGTTTCTGCTGAACTCAATCGTCCTTTCGCTATTCGCGGCGATCTTGGCGTGGCATGGGTGCGCAATCGCGAGGAGCCCGGCTGGCGCAGTTGGGTGCCGTGGCCGCAGGTACATGCCGATGATGTGATGCTGGGCAATCCGCCGACGGTTCCTGAAGTCACCATGGTGCATTTACAGCGGGTAGAAGCGACGATCGCGCCGTTGGCGTTGCTGCATAAGCAGATCTACCTGCCGTGGATAAAGATGCAGCAGCCCGACGCGCGGCTGGTGCAAACCGCGGACAAAAAGAACAACTGGACCTTCGATTTAGCCAGCAGCGATAACAGCGAGGCGAATGCCGCGCCGTCTGCCTGGTCCTTCCGCCTCGACAACATTCTGTTCGATAAAGGGCAGGTACGTTATCGCGATGCCATCAATAAAGCCGATGTCACGGTCACCATCAACCCACTGGGCAAACCGGTGCCGTACGCACAGGTGGCGGGCGGTAACGACCAGCAAAAAGGCGCGGGTGATTTTGTCTTTGGCTGGCAGGCGAACGGCACCTACAACAATGAGAAGCTGGAGGGTGACGGCAAAATTGGCGGCATGTTATCGCTGCGCAGTAAAACCACGCCGTTCCCGCTACAGGCGGATGTGCGTAATGGCAGCACGCGCGTGCGCATTGACGGCACCTTGCAAGATCCGCTCAATCTCGGCGGCCTGGATGTGCGCCTGCGCTTCTCCGGTGACACGCTGGCGAACCTGTATGGCCTGACGGGCGTACTGCTGCCCGATACGCCGCCGTATGAAACCGACGGTCATTTGATTGCGCGTTTCAACGAGGAGAAAGGGCCGCTGTTCCGCTACGAGAAGTTTAACGGCCACATCGGCGACAGCGATATTCACGGTTCGCTCAGCTATCGTCAGGGCAAACCGCGTCCAACCTTAACCGGTGAACTCACTTCGAACCAGCTGCGCATGGCGGATTTGGGGCCGCTGATTGGCGTCGATTCAGGTAAAGGCAGCGAGAAGACGCAGCAGGCGAAAGCGCAGCGCGGTGAAGCTGCAGCGCAGCCCGCCGACCGCGTGTTGCCGCATGACAAGTTCGATACCAAAAGCTGGGACGTGATGGATGCGGACGTGAAGTTCAGCGGCAAGCGCATCGAACACAGCAGCAAGCTGCCGTTGAGCGATCTTTACACGCATGTACAGCTAAAGAATGGCGACCTGCTGCTCGATCCGCTGCGCTTCGGTATGGCGGGCGGCAGCATTAACTCCACCATTCATCTGGAAGGCGATCGCAGCCCGATGCGCGGACGCGCCGATCTGCATGCGCGTAAACTGCGTCTGCGTCAGCTGTTCCCGGATGTCACCGCGATGCAAAACAGTTTGGGTCAGCTGAATGGCGACGCCACGCTGAGCGGCATCGGCAACTCGGTGGCGGATCTGTTGGGCACCAGCAATGGCGAAATGAAACTGCTAATGAATGATGGCTTGATTAGCCGCAGCCTGATGGAGATTGCGGGCCTGAACGTTGGGAATTATGTGGTAGGGAAACTGTTTGGCGATGATGAGGTGAAGATTAACTGCGCGGCGACCGATCTGAATATTCGTCAGGGCCTGGCAACGCCGAAGCTGTTCCTGCTGGATACCGAGAATGCGGTGATCAACGTGACCGGCAACGTCAACTTCGCCAACGAACGTATGGACTTGTCGATTAATCCGGAGAGTAAAGGGATTCGCATCATCACGCTGCGTTCGCCGTTATATGTGCGCGGCACCTTCAAAAATCCGGATGCCGGGGTGAAAGCCGGGCCGCTGATTGCGCGCGGTGCCGCAGCGATTGCGCTGGGTGCTGTAGTTGCACCGGCCGCAGCATTGGTTGCGCTGATTTCGCCAAGCGATACGGACGACAACCAGTGCAGTAAGGTGCTGCAGCAGATGAAGAATCAGAAGTGATCAGTTACGCCACAGCACTTTGATGATGTGGTAGCCAAAGGCGGTTTTCACCGGTCCGTAAGGTTGCAGCAGCGGACAGGTGAAGACCGCCTTATCAAATGCCGGCACCATTTGCCCTTTGCGAAATTCACCTAAGTCGCCGCCGTTGCGGCCAGAGGGGCAGGTAGAGTGCTTTTTCGCCAGTTGCTGAAAGTTTGCGCCTTTCTCCAACTGGGCCAGCAAGGATTTTGCCTGCGCTTCCTCTTTCACCAGGATATGTAAAGCCGCCGCGGTTTTCGCCATCATTTTGTCTCGTTGTGTATAATCGTCGCGCGAGCATTATACCCACCTTTCTTTCGAATCAACTGAGCGAATTCCGTTATGCGTCTAAACCCCGGCCAACAACGCGCTGTCGAATTTGTCACCGGTCCTTGTCTGGTGCTGGCCGGTGCGGGTTCAGGTAAAACCCGTGTGATCACCAATAAAATCGCCCATCTGATCCGCGAGTGTGGCTATCAGGCGCGCCATATCGCCGCCGTGACCTTTACCAATAAAGCGTCGCGCGAGATGAAAGAGCGTGTGGCGCAAACGCTGGGGCGCAAAGAGGCGCGCGGCCTGATGATTTCAACGTTCCACACGCTGGGACTTGAGATCATCAAGCGCGAGTACAAAGCGCTGGGAATGAAATCCAGTTTCTCGCTATTCGACGATCAGGATCAGCTGGCGCTGTTGAAAGACCTGACCAAACAGTGGTTGGAAGAAGATAAGACGCTGTTACAGCAGCTGATTTCAACTATCTCCAACTGGAAGAACGATCTGGTCGATCCCCAGGGCGCAGCGGGTTTGGCCAAATCGCAGCGCGACCAGATTTTTGCCCACTGTTATCAGCTGTATGACCAACATCTGAAATCCTGCAACGTGCTGGATTTCGACGATTTAATCGCGCTGCCGACGCTGCTGCTGCAGCGTAATCAGGAAGTGCGTGAACGCTGGCAGCAGCGTATTCGCTATCTGCTGGTGGACGAATATCAGGATACCAACACCAGCCAGTATGAATTGGTGAAGCTGCTGGTCGGCGCGCGGGCGCGTTTTACCGTCGTGGGCGATGACGATCAATCAATCTACTCGTGGCGTGGTGCGCGACCGCAAAACCTGGTGCTGCTGCAAGAGGATTTCCCGGCGCTGGAAGTGGTGAAGCTGGAGCAGAATTACCGCTCGACGCAGCGCATCCTAAAATCGGCCAACATCCTTATCGCCAACAACCCGCACGTGTTTGAGAAGCGCCTGTTCTCTGAACTGGGGCAGGGCAGCGAGCTGAAGGTGCTCAGTGCCAATAATGAGGATCATGAAGCGGAGCGCGTGGCCGGTGAACTGATTGCGCATCACTTCATCAACAAAACCGCCTACAAAGATTACGCCATTCTCTATCGCGGCAACCATCAGTCACGCGTGTTTGAGAAGCAGTTGATGCAGAACCGTATTCCTTATCGCATCTCCGGCGGCACCTCGTTTTTCTCGCGTCCGGAAATCAAGGATTTACTGGCTTATCTGCGCGTGCTGACCAATCAGGAAGATGACAGTGCGTTTCTGCGCATCGTGAATACGCCGCGTCGGGAGATTGGTCCGGCAACGCTACAAAAGCTGGGCGAATGGGCCAATCTGCGCAATAAAAGCTTGTATCACGCCAGCTTTGATATGGGCCTGGAGCAAACGCTGAGCGGGCGCGGATTGGAACATCTGCAGCGCTTCACGCACTGGCTGAATGAGATTATCCAGCTGACGGAACGCGAGCCGGTTAATGCGGTGCGCGACCTGATTCGCGGCATTGATTACGAAAGCTGGCTGTTTGAAACCTCTCCCAGCCCGAAAGCGGCTGAGATGCGCATGAAGAACGTCAACCTGCTATTTCAGTGGATGACCGAGATGCTGGAAGGGGACGAACTGAACGAACCGATGACGCTGGCGCAGGTGGTGACGCGCTTTACGCTGCGCGACATGATGGAGCGCGGTGAGAGCGACGAGGAGCTCGATCAGGTGCAGCTGATGACGTTGCACGCGTCAAAAGGGCTGGAGTTTCCGTATGTCTATCTGGTCGGCATGGAAGAGGGGTTATTGCCGCATCAGAGCAGCATCGATGAGAACAATATCGAAGAGGAGCGTCGTCTGGCGTATGTGGGCATTACGCGCGCGCAGAAAGAGCTGACCTTTACGCTGTGCCGCGAACGCCGCCAGTACGGTGAACTGATGCGCCCGGAGCCGAGCCGCTTCCTGCTGGAACTCCCGCAGGACGATGTGGTGTGGGAGCGCGAGAAAAAAGTGGTGAGTGCAGAAGAGCGTGTGAAGACCGGACAGACGCGCGTTGCCGGGTTAAGAGCGATGCTTGAGAACGCGAAGAAGGGGTAATTATTTCGTTAGACCCACAAGCCTGGCCTCTGACGAGAACCGTTGCGAGCGCAGCGGAGGCAAGGCGAAGAGTTCACGGCAAAGCGGAGTTTACCTGTCGTAAATGAGCATTTGACGTGAACTCTTCAACGCAGCATCAGCAAGCAGAGCAGGTTCGATCAGGAGATGGTTAGCAACCAGTGCACATATGACTGATAATGGCTCTCCTGCTCCAGCAGCTCGGAACGCAGCGGATGCACTTCGCGCCACCCTACTGGCAGTGTCAGATGCAACGCATCATCGTCCGCCTGCAAACGCACGGCCGGTAAAGTGTCATCACGGCGACGACTCGAGAAAATAATCGCTAAACGCAGCAGACGGCTTAATCGCTCCGCCATACGTGGTGGAACGGCATTTTGTTGCGTCAGTAACGCAAGATCGATGCTGCCGCTTTGATTCTGCAACAGGCAAGCCAGCATTTTTTTCTGTGCGGGAGTGAAACCAGGAAGATCAAGATGACGAATCAGATAGGCGGCGTGCTGCGGTGCCTGACGGAAATCGACGCTCAGGCCAATTTCGTGGATTGAGCAGGCGCTCAGCAACAGGTCGCGACATCGGTTATCCAGCTTCCAGCTGCTGCTCACCTGACGGAAGAAACTCTCTGCTAGCTGACGTACGCGACCAGCCTGCTCAATATCAATGGCAAAACGACGTTGCACATTTTGCAACGTGCGGCTGCGGATATCGCGATCAACCGGCAGATGCAGCATGCCATACACTAAACCTTCGCGCAGTGCGCCGCCAGCCAGCGTCATACCTTCAATGCTGAGTTCCTGGAAGATGGCGATGAGGATCGATAATCCGCTGGGGAAGACTAATGCGCGCTCTAGCGTCAATCCTTCAATTTCCAGCTCTTCCAGCTTGCCACATTGAATCGCGCGCTGTTTCAGCTGCTGCAGCTTGCTCAGGGTGATGCGCTCATCCATGCCCTGCGCCATCATAATTTCCTGCAGCGCCTGCACGGTACCGGATGCACCCACACAGATTTGCCAGCCTTTCTCGCGTAGCGCAGCGGCTACTGGGCGGATCATCTCACGCGCCGCCGTTTCAGCTTGCTCGAAATTCTCTTTCGCCAGATGACGATCGCTGAAATAGCGTTCGAGCCAGGTTACGCAGCCCATCGATAAGCTAAAGAGCGTGGTAGCGTGCGAGCCTTCGCCGGTCACCAGTTCTGTGCTTCCGCCGCCGATATCAACCACTAAACGCTGATCGGAACCGCCAGTAGTATGCGCAACACCTTGATAAATGAGGCGAGCTTCCTCTTCGCCGCTGATGACATTCACCGGGCAGCCAAGAATTTGTTCAGCGGTAACGAGAAAATCTTGCGCATTTTCTGCAATGCGCAGCGTGGCGGTTGCCACCACGCGGATCTGTTCCGGGGGAATATCCTGCAGCTGTTCGGAGAACAACTTCAGACACTGCCAGCCGCGATGCATCGCCTCTGCAGAGAGATGATTGGCTTTGTCGAGACCGGCTGCCAGACGCACTTTGCGTTTTATCCGCGCGACGGTCTGAATACTGCCAGACACCTCGCGCACCACCAACATATGAAAGCTGTTAGAACCTAAATCAATCGCTGCATAAAGTGACGATGCGCTTAGCATGGTGTGCTTAACCTGAACGCTTACGGTTGCTATTGCGCGGCGCGCCGCTGCGACGGTTACTGTTGTTACCGCCTCGGCGTGGACCGTTTCCTGTGCGGCTGCGTTGCAGGCGCTTCGGTGGTGGCAGTTCGTTTAGCAATGCATCGCTGTTGTACTTGCTGACCGGAATACCGTGGCCAATGTACTCTTCAATCGCCGGCAGGTTCAGCGCGTACTCTTCACACGCCAGGCTGATGGAGTGACCGCTGGCTCCCGCGCGGCCCGTACGGCCAATGCGGTGTACGTAGTCTTCGCGATCGTCTGGCAGATCGTAGTTGAACACATGCGTTACCGCAGGAATGTGCAGACCACGTGCGGCGACGTCGGTAGCGACCAGGATATCGACATCACCTTTGGTGAAATCGTCGAGGATGCGCAAACGTTTTTTCTGTGCAACATCACCGGTCAGCAGACCGACGCGATGACCATCGGCAGCCAAATGGCCCCAAATGTCTTCACAGCGATGTTTGGTGTTGGCGAAAATAATGGCGCGATCGGGCCACTCTTCTTCAACCAGCGTTTGCAGCAAGCGCATTTTCTCTTCGTTAGAAGGGTAGAAAAGCTCTTCTTTAATGCGATGGCCGGTTTTCTGCTCGGGTTCCACTTCCACGTATTCGGCGTTGTTCATGTGCTCAAACGCCAATTCACGCACGCGGTAAGACAAGGTGGCAGAGAACAGCATACTTAGGCGTTGGGTGGCCGGCGGCATGCGGCGGAACAGCCAACGAATGTCTTTAATAAAGCCGAGATCGAACATACGATCGGCTTCATCCAGCACAACAACCTGAATGGCGCCAAGGTTGACATGGTTCTGCTTGGCATAGTCGATCAGACGTCCGGTGGTGCCCACCAGGATGTCGACGCCATCTGCCAGCACTTTCAGTTGTTTATCGTAGCCGTCGCCACCATAAGCCAGGCCCAGCTTTAAGCCAGTTACCTTCGCTAACGGTTCAGCATCGGCATGAATTTGTACGGCGAGCTCACGCGTTGGGGCCATGATCAGCGCACGTGGCTGATTGATCTGGCGACCTTCTGCGGCAGGATGAGAAAGAAGATAATGAAACGTTGACGTCAGGAACGCCATCGTTTTGCCGGTACCGGTTTGCGCCTGACCCGCGACATCACGCCCTGAAAGCGTAAAAGGCAACGCGAGCGCCTGGATAGGCGTGCAGTTAGAAAAGCCTTTGGTATCAAGGGCTTCTACCACCTGAGGGTGCAGGGCGAAGTCGGAAAACTTCTGTTCAGTTAAGTGTGTTTTGCTCATAGTGTGGTAGAATATCAGCTTACTAGCGCTTTACGAAAGCGTATCCGATGAAATAAAGTCAACCTACGTTGGTATAATTTACGCCAATTCGCCAGGCACAATCTTTTGGAGTTAAACATGAGCAGCGATAAGATCGTTCACTTGACCGATGACAGTTTCGACACAGACGTACTGAAAGCAGACGGTGTCACTCTGGTAGATTTCTGGGCTGAATGGTGTGGTCCTTGCAAAATGATCGCCCCAATCCTCGACGAAGTCGCCGAAGAGTACGAAGGTAAGCTTACCATCGCTAAGTTGAACATTGATGACAACCCGGGTACTGCGCCTAAATATGGCATCCGCGGTATCCCAACTCTGCTGCTGTTCAAGAACGGCGAAGTGGCGGCAACCAAGGTTGGCGCACTGTCTAAAGGCCAGTTAAAAGAGTTCCTGAACGCCAACCTGGCCTAAGCCCGGCGCGGTGTTTGTTCCGCAGTGGTGAATTTTTTCGCCACTGCTGGACGTCTCACTTTAAGCGTGTTAAGTTGAGTTCACTGCATTACGCTCTTACCTTGTAGTTTGCATCTAAGTTTTCCCTTGTCAGACCCTACTCGCAATGAACGTTATCGTGGTTTGGCAATCTGATGACTAGCACATTCGGCATCATCTTTCGACCGTCTCCTCGTTTCCTATCGCCACATCTGACGATAATCGTCGAGCTGAGTTGAAAAAGAGCCATTAACAGGCATGGAATTTTTGCCATACCACTCACGACAATCATTTCGAGAATTACCCCGAGTTTAAGAACCCATCACTATGAATCTTACCGAATTAAAGAATACGCCGGTTTCTGAGCTGATTACCCTCGGCGAAAATATGGGGCTGGAAAACCAGGCGCGTATGCGCAAGCAGGATATTATTTTCTCTATCCTGAAACAGCACGCAAAAAGCGGCGAAGACATCTTTGGTGATGGTGTGCTGGAGATACTGCAGGACGGATTTGGTTTCCTCCGTTCTGGAGACAGCTCCTACCTCGCCGGTCCCGATGATATCTACGTCTCTCCTAGCCAAATCCGCCGCTTCAACCTCCGCACTGGTGACACCATTTCTGGCAAGATTCGTCCGCCAAAAGAGGGTGAACGCTACTTTGCGCTGTTGAAAGTTAACGAAGTTAACTACGACAAGCCGGAAAACGCGCGCAACAAGATTCTGTTCGAAAACCTCACGCCGTTGCATGCCAGCAAACGCATGCGTATGGAGCGCGGTAATGGCTCGACTGAAGACCTGACAGCACGCGTGCTGGATCTGGCTTCGCCGATTGGTCGTGGTCAACGTGGTCTGATCGTGGCGCCGCCGAAAGCGGGTAAAACCATGCTGCTGCAGAACATTGCGCAGAGCATTGCCTACAACTATCCAGATTGCCTGCTGATGGTACTGCTGATTGACGAACGTCCGGAAGAAGTGACCGAGATGCAGCGTCTGGTTAAAGGTGAAGTCATCGCTTCTACCTTTGATGAGCCAGCTTCACGTCACGTGCAGGTTGCTGAGATGGTAATTGAGAAGGCCAAGCGTCTGGTTGAGCACAAAAAAGATGTCATCATCCTGCTCGACTCCATCACTCGTTTAGCGCGTGCCTATAACACTGTGGTACCTGCATCAGGCAAAGTCCTGACCGGTGGTGTGGATGCCAACGCCCTGCATCGTCCAAAGCGTTTCTTCGGCGCGGCACGTAACGTGGAAGAGGGCGGTAGCCTAACCATTATCGCCACCGCACTGGTTGATACCGGTTCGAAGATGGACGAAGTGATTTACGAAGAGTTTAAAGGTACAGGTAACATGGAA
Organism: Pantoea sp. USHLN256; assembly: GCF_037149875.1. Taxonomy (NCBI): domain Bacteria; kingdom Pseudomonadati; phylum Pseudomonadota; class Gammaproteobacteria; order Enterobacterales; family Erwiniaceae; genus Pantoea; species Pantoea sp. USHLN256. The sequence continues at coordinate 194,435 of NZ_JBBCQO010000006.1, forward strand.
TTGCACCTCTCGCGTAAAATCGCTGAGAAGCGTGTGTTCCCAGCGATTGATTACAATCGTTCAGGTACCCGTAAAGAAGAGCTGCTCACCACTCAGGAAGAGCTGCAGAAGATGTGGATCTTGCGCAAAATCATCCATCCTATGGGTGAAATCGACGCAATGGAGTTCCTCATCAATAAACTGGCTATGACCAAAACCAACGACGAATTCTTCGATATGATGAAGCGTTCATAAGTTGCATGTGTAGAGCCGCTAAGCCAAGCGGCTCTTCGCACAATTTGCCAGGAATTATTGCTAACGCCACGTCTTAACGTGGCGTTTTTTATTTATGGGCATTAGGATTAGCCCAGCAGGAAGCATTTATAATGACTGCGGCAGAAATTTGCTGATTTTTTAAGCTGTCGGATTTTTCTGCAGCAAAATTCGGAATAGGGATGAACGGCAATAGCTGGCATTTTGCATATTGTTGTCCACGATTTTAGCTGAGAGCATTAACGTGAATTTACTCACTATGAGTACAGAGCTTGGCCTAACTTTTCTTTTCTCTTTAGCCTTTATCTTTATTGCTCGCAAAGTGGCGAAAAAGATTGGGTTGGTGGATAAGCCTAATTTAAGGAAAAGACATCAAGGTGTTATTCCATTAGTTGGCGGGATTTCTGTTTATGCAGGTGTCTGTTTTGCCTTTTTGATTACCAAATCATATATGCCAAATGGATTTCTCTACCTGATCTGCGCAGGAATTTTGGTGCTGGTGGGCGCTCTGGATGATCGTTTCGATATTAGCGTCAAGTTTCGCGCTTTTGTACAGGCGGTTATTGCTGTTGTGATGATGTTTGGCGCCAAGCTGTATCTGCTGAGCCTCGGATTTATTGTTGGCCCAGTGGAATTCATCGTTGGCCCATTTGGGTACGTCCTCACGCTTTTTGCCGTCTGGGCCGCTATCAATGCATTCAACATGGTTGACGGCATTGACGGTTTACTCGGTGGATTATCATGCGTCACCTTTGGTGCCATGGGAATCATTCTTTATTTTGATGGAATGGTTAGTCTTGCGATGTGGTGCTTCGCCATGATTGCCGCCACCATTCCTTATATCCTGCTTAATCTGGGATTCCTGGGACGGCGTTACAAAGTCTTCATGGGGGATGCTGGCAGTACCATGATCGGTTTTACGATTATCTGGATATTGTTAGAGACGACCCAGGGACTGAGCCATCCAATTACCCCTGTCACCGCACTTTGGCTGATCGCGATACCTTTAATGGACATGATTGCGATCATGTACCGTCGTTTACGCAAAGGCATGAGCCCTTTTTCTGCAGATAGACAACACATTCATCATCTCATCATGCGAGCTGGATTTTCATCCCGACAAGCTTTTTTGCTGATTACTGTCGCTGCTGCATTATTAGCCGGGATTGGCGTATTAGGTGAATATCTGGCGTTCATTCCTGAATGGGTGATGCTCGTCTTGTTCTTAATGGCATTTCTTCTTTATGGCTACTGCATTAAGCACGCCTGGCGTATGGCTCGTCGATTGCGTCGTATTAAACGTCGTTGGAACAAAGCCACTTCGGGTAAAAATTACTCCCGGTAAGCGCCCAAATAAGGATTTTTTATGAACTCTGCCATTGTGGAGAACGAACTGGATATGCGTGGCCTCGCTTGCACGCTGTGGCGTGGCAAGCGCTGGATTGTTGGCCTGGCCGTGCTGTTTGCACTGCTGGCATGGCTGGCTTCCATGTTGATGAAGCAGGCGTGGAGCACCACTGCGGTCACCGATCGTCCAACGGTGAATATGCTGGGTGATTTCTTTGTTCAGCAGCAATTCCTCAATAATCTGGATGTCCGCACCAATACGCTCAATCTCAGTTCACCCGTGCCGACCGTAATGGACGAGGTTTATCAAGAGTTCACCATGCAACTGGCATCATGGGATACGCGTCGGGATTTCTGGCAGCAGACTGAATACTTCAAAAGTCGTAAAAGCGGCAATGCGCACAATGATGCGGCGTTGCTCGATGACTTGATCACCAACATCCAGTTCACGGCGGCCGATCCGGCGCGCAATATCCTGGACAACATTAAGCTGGTCGCCGAAACCGCCGGTGATGCTAACAATCTGCTGCGTCAATATATTGCGTACGCCAGCGAGCGTGCGGCGCGTCATCTGAATGCCGAGCTGAAAGGTGCCTGGCAGGCACGCAGCGTGCAGCTGCAGTCGCAGGTTAATCGTCAGCAAGAAGTGGCGCAGGCGGTGTTTGCGCGTCAACGCCAGCGTATTGAGCAGGCGCTGAAAGTGGCGAGCGAGCAGGGTATTAAAGAGAACCGCGCGCCGGCAACGGGTGAAGCATTACCAGACAGCGATCGTTTCCTGTTAGGGCAGCAAATGCTGCAGGCACAACTCGATACCCTACAAGCCAGCGGACCTGCTTACGATTTAAGCTATGATCAAAATAGAGCGATGCTGAGTACACTGCAGACCGGACCGCGACTGGATAAACAATTCCAGACTTATCGCTATCTGCGCACGCCGGAAGAGCCGGTATCGCGCGACAGTCCGCGTCGTCTGTTTATGATGATCATGTGGGGCGTCATTGGCGCGCTGGTCGGTGCGGGAGTGGCGCTGGTGCGTCGTCCGCGTTTAACGTTACCAACGAGCCACTAAGAGAAGTCATGTGAAAGTTCTGACCGTATTTGGCACGCGTCCTGAAGCGATCAAAATGGCTCCGCTGGTGCAGGCGCTGGCGCAGGATGCTGCGTTCGAGTCGCGCTTGTGCGTCACCGCTCAACATCGTGAAATGCTCGATCAGGTGCTGCGTCTGTTTCAGCTTCAGCCCGATTATGATCTGAATATCATGCGCCCCGAGCAAGGGCTGACGGAGATCACCAGCCGCATTTTGCAGGGCATGAAAACCGTATTAGCTGATTTTCAGCCAGATGTGGTGTTAGTGCACGGTGACACCACCACCACGTTTGCTGCCAGCCTGGCGGCGTTTTATCACCAAATACCTGTTGGTCATGTAGAAGCGGGCCTGCGCACGGGTAATCTGCTGTCGCCGTGGCCAGAAGAGGCCAATCGTACGCTTACCGGACATCTGGCGAGCTACCACTTCACGCCGACGGAAAATTCGCGGCAGAACCTGTTACGCGAAAATCTGCCCGATGCGCGTATCTTCGTTACCGGCAACACGGTGATTGATGCGCTGCTGTGGGTACGCGATCGCGTGCTTGATGATGCCGATCTTAACGCTCGCCTTGCGGCGCGCTATCCGTTCCTCGACCAGGACAAAAAGCTGATTCTGGTCACCGGCCACCGCCGCGAAAGCTTTGGCGACGGATTCGAACGTATTTGCAGCGCGCTGGCGCAGATAGCGCGCCAACATCCAGAGGTGCAAATCGTTTATCCGGTACATCTCAACCCTAACGTCAGCGAGCCGGTAAACCGCATTCTGAGCGGCATTGATAATATCATCCTGATTGAACCGCAGGAGTATCTGCCATTTGTCTGGCTGATGAATCGCTCATGGCTGATTCTCACTGATTCTGGCGGCATACAGGAAGAAGCGCCATCGCTCGGCAAGCCCGTGCTGGTGATGCGCGATACCACCGAGCGGCCAGAAGCCGTTGCAGCCGGCACGGTGAAACTGGTGGGCACCGATATCAGTAAGATTGTCGCGGAAGTCAGCCTGCTATTACAGGATGATGAAGCCTGGCAGGCAATGAGCCGCGCGCACAACCCGTATGGCGATGGTCATGCCTGCGCGCGCATCTTGCAGGCCCTAAAACAACACAGAGTATAACCATGCGTTTTGAAACCATTTCCGTTATCGGACTGGGCTATATTGGGCTGCCAACGGCGGCCGTTTTTGCCTCACGGGGAAAAAAAGTCGTGGGCGTGGATATTAATAGCCGCGCTGTCGAAACCATTAATCGCGGCGATATCCATATCGTTGAACCTGAGCTGGGTGATGTGGTGCGCGACGCGGTGCGAGACGGATATCTGCGCGCCACTACGCAGGCAGAAGCCGCCGATGCTTTTCTGATTGCGGTACCCACGCCGTTTATCGGCGACCATCAACCGGATCTCAGTTATGTGCAGGCCGCCGCGTTGTCCATTGCGCCGGTATTAAAGGCGGGCGATCTGGTGATTCTCGAATCGACGTCGCCAGTCGGCGCAACTGAGCAAATGGCTGAGTGGCTGGCGGCGGCGCGTCCAGACCTGCGCTTTCCGCAGCACGGTGATGCATGCGACGTGTTTATCGCTTACTGTCCGGAGCGCGTATTGCCCGGCAAAGTGATGGTCGAACTGCTGGAAAACGATCGCGTGATTGGTGGTATGACGCCAGCCTGTTCCGCGCGGGCCAGTGAGCTGTACCGCATTTTCCTGCGCGGCGAATGCGTGGAAACCCATGCGCGCACCGCCGAGATGTGCAAACTGACAGAAAATAGCTTCCGCGATGTGAATATCGCGTTTGCCAATGAGCTGTCGCTGATTTGTGCAGAGCAAGGCATCAACGTGTGGGAGTTGATTGCGTTGGCGAATCGCCATCCACGCGTCAATATTCTGCAGCCTGGGCCGGGCGTGGGCGGTCACTGTATTGCCGTCGATCCCTGGTTTATCGTGGCGCAAAATCCCGAGCAGGCGCGACTGATTCGTACCGCGCGTGAAGTGAATGATGCCAAGCCCGGCTGGGTGCTGGATCAGGTAAAACAGGCGCTGGCGGAGTGCCTTACCGCCAGCGGCAAACGTGCCAGCGACGTCACCATTGCCTGCTTTGGGCTGGCCTTCAAACCGAATATTGATGATCTGCGCGAAAGCCCGGCGATGACGGTGGCTCATCTGATTGCCGAATGGCACAGCGGTCAAACCTGGGTGGTTGAACCGCACGTAACGGCCATCCCGCAGCGTCTGGCGCACGAAGCCACATTGGTCGCAACCGAAGAGGCGCTGCAACAGGCGGATATTCTGGTGATGCTGGTCGATCACGCGCAGTTCCGTGCGGTTGATGCTACACAGATTGCGCAGCCGTGGATCGTCGATACTAAAGGTGTCTGGCGATGAAACAGTATTTGGTTACCGGTGGTGCAGGATTTATCGGTTCGGCGCTGGTACGTTTTCTGATTGAAAACACTGACCATCGCGTTGGGGTGGTCGATAAGCTGAGTTACGCAGGCAATCTGGCCTCGCTGGCGCCGGTACAGCAGGATGCGCGTTTCGCCTTCGAGCAGGTGGATATTTGCGATCGTGCCGAACTGGATCGCGTGATGAAGCAGTACCAGCCGGATTGCATCATGCACCTGGCGGCGGAAAGTCATGTCGATCGTTCAATTGACGGCCCAATTGCCTTCGTCGAAACCAATATCGTTGGCACCTATCAACTGCTGGAAGCGGCGCGTCATTACTGGAATGGCATGGCGGATGAGCGCAAAAAAGGCTTTATTCTGCATCACATCTCTACCGACGAAGTGTTTGGCGACCTGCACGGCAGTGACGATTTCTTTACCGAAACGACGCCATATGCGCCAAGTAGCCCTTATTCAGCCACTAAGGCCAGCAGCGATCATCTGGTACGTGCCTGGCTGCGCACTTATGGTTTGCCGGTGATCATCACCAACTGCTCTAACAATTATGGTCCGTATCATTTCCCGGAGAAGTTGATCCCACTCACCATCATCCATGCGCTGGCCGGTAAACCGTTGCCGGTATATGGCAATGGCAGCCAGATTCGCGACTGGTTGTATGTGGAAGACCATGCGCGAGCGCTTTATCGCGTTGTCAGCAGCGGCAAAGTAGGTGAAACCTACAATATCGGCGGCCATAATGAGCGACGCAATCTTGAGGTGGTAGAAACGCTGTGTGATTTGCTGGATGAACTGGCCCCCCAGCAGCGAGCACCACATCTCGCTCGTTATCGTGACTTAATTACTTTTGTCAGCGATCGTCCCGGACACGACTTACGTTACGCCATCGACGCCAGCAAAATTGCACGTGAGCTTGGCTGGACGCCGCAGGAAACGTTTGAAAGTGGCATTCGCAAAACGGTGCAGTGGTACCTGGCGAATCCACAATGGTGGCAGGCGATTCTTAATGGCAGCTATCGCGGTGAGCGACTGGGCCTGGCCGCACCGCGCTAAACTATCCATTCAGAAGGAGCAGCGATGAAAGGCATCATTTTAGCCGGAGGTTCGGGTACGCGTTTGCATCCGATTACTCGCGCCATCTCGAAGCAGTTGTTGCCGGTATACGACAAGCCGATGATTTACTATCCGCTGTCTGTGCTGATGTTGGCCGGAATTCGCGAAATTCTGATCATTACCACGCCGGAAGATCGCGCTCACTTTGAACGCTTGCTGGGCGATGGCAGCGAATTTGGCATCCAGCTGGCGTATGCCGAACAACCTAGCCCGGACGGGCTGGCGCAGGCATTTATCATTGGTGAATCCTTTATCGGTGACGACCCGTGCTGCCTGGTGCTGGGAGACAATCTTTATTTCGGTCAGGGCTTCAGCCCCAAACTGAAGAAGGTGGCCGCACGCAGCCGCGGCGCTACCGTGTTCGCATATCAGGTGATGGATCCCGAGCGTTTTGGCGTGGTGGAGTTTGATGATGACTTCAACGCGCTCTCAATTGAGGAAAAGCCGCAGCAGCCGAAATCGCGCTGGGCGGTAACGGGCCTCTATTTTTACGATAATCGCGTGGTGGAGTTTGCTAAACAGGTTAAACCTTCCGCGCGGGGTGAGCTGGAAATTACCGCTATCAATCAGATGTACCTCGATCAGGGTGAGCTATCTGTTGAGCTATTGGGCCGTGGTTTTGCCTGGCTGGATACCGGAACACATGACAGCCTGATTGAGGCGAGCATGTTTGTGCAGACGGTTGAAAAACGCCAGGGGTTTAAAATTGCCTGCCTGGAAGAGATTGCATGGCGCAACGGCTGGCTAAGCGACGCACAGTTGCTGGCAGCGGCACAGGCGCTCACCAAAACCGGCTACGGCCAGTACCTGCTGGATGTTCATCATGCCCGTCCGCGTCAATATTAATCCCCTTACGTGGGAAAATGACTTCTTCGGCCAGAACAGCGCTCGTTTAACGCTGGATGGCGATCTGCCGCTGGCGGAAGCGCTTGAACAGCCGTATGCGCTGTGGCAAACCAAAGTGCCTGCTGAGCGTGTTGAGGTGATCGATGCGTTGAGTCAACACGGCTTTCAGTTGGTTGAAGGTGAAGCCGACCTCGCCATCGGTATCAAACTTACCGAGCGGCAAACCGGGGTGCGCATCGCGCGGGAAGCGCAAATCCCAGCATTGCGAGCCGCCGCAGCGCAGGCGTTTAGCCAAAGCCGCTTTCGCGCGCCGTGGTTTGATGCGGCTGACAGCGGGCGTTTCTATGCGCAGTGGATTGAGAACGCCGTGCGCGGCACCTTCGATAACCAATGCCTGGTAGCCTGCGATGAGCAGGGCGCGCTGCAGGGTTTCGTTTCAATGCGCGAAGTCGACGGCGATATGCGTATTGGTCTGCTAGCGGTATTGCCCGACGCGCAAGGCTGTGGCGTGGGCCAGCGTTTACTGCTCGCTGCCGCTGACTGGGGCCGCGTGCGCCAGCTTGCGCATCTGCGCGTAGCCACCCAGCTCAGCAATCTCGCGGCGATGCGCCTCTATTTACGCAGCGGTGCGCGGCTGGAAAGCACCGCTTACTGGTTCTACAGGAAAGCCACATGATCCCCTTTAATGCACCGCCGATTGTCGGCAGCGAAGTTGAATACATGCAGTCGGCGATGGCCAGCGGCAAACTGTGCGGTGACGGCGGCTTTACTCGTCGCTGCCAGCAGTGGATGGAGCAACATTTTGGCAGCAAAAAAGTGTTGCTGACGCCGTCGTGCACCGCGTCGCTGGAGATGGCCGCGCTGCTGATCGATCTGCAGCCCGGCGATGAAGTGATCATGCCGAGCTACACCTTCGTCTCCACCGCCAATGCCTTTGTGCTGCGCGGCGCGACCATTGTGTTTGTCGATGTGCGTCCCGATACGCTGAATATTGACGAAACCTTGATTGAAGCAGCGATCACGCCGAAAACCCGCGCTATCGTGCCGGTACATTACGCGGGCGTGGCCTGCGAAATGGACAGCATCATGGCGCTGGCAGCGAAGCATAAACTCTATGTGATCGAAGATGCCGCGCAGGGTGTGATGTCGCAGTACAAAGGACGCGCGCTCGGCACCATCGGTCATATTGGCTGCTTCAGCTTCCACGAAACCAAAAACTACACCGCGGGCGGTGAAGGCGGGGCGACGCTGATCAATGAGGCGCAGCTGGTAGAGCGTGCTGAGATCATTCGCGAAAAGGGCACCAACCGCAGCCAGTTTTTCCGTGGTCAGGTGGATAAATATACCTGGCGCGATATTGGCTCCAGCTATTTGATGGCGGATCTGCAAGCCGCCTATTTGTGGGCGCAGCTGGAAGCGGCGGAGCATATTAATCAGCAGCGCTTGCGCCTATGGCAGCGCTATTATGATGCGCTGCAACCGCTGGCAGCAGCCGGTCGTATTGAACTGCCGGTGGTGCCGGAGCATTGTCAACACAATGCGCACATGTTCTACATCAAACTGCGCGACAGCAACGATCGTCAGGCGCTGATCAACTGGATGAAAGAAGCGGAAATCCTCACGGTGTTTCACTACATCCCGCTGCACTCATCGCCGGCGGGTGAACGCTTTGGCCGCTTCCACGGTGAGGATGTGTTTACCACCGCTGAAAGTGAGCGCCTGCTGCGTCTGCCCTTGTTCTATAACCTCTCGGATAATAACCAGCGCACGGTGATCAGTTCGCTGTTGAGTTTCTTTGCCTGATGTCGTTAGCCAAAGCCTCAGTCTGGACCGCCTCCTCCACGCTGATAAAAATCGTTGCCGGCTTGTTGGTGGTGAAGCTGTTAGCGATCAGTTTTGGACCGGAAGGTATCGGGCAGGCGGGTAACTTCCGCCAGTTAATCACCGTACTCGGCGTGCTGGCAGGCGCGGGTATCTTCAACGGCGTCACCACTCTGGTGGCGCAGCATCAGCAACAGCCGCAACAATTACGTGCGGTCACCGGCACGGCGTCGGCGATGGTGCTGGGCTTTTCTACGCTGTTGGCGCTGGTTTTTTTACTGGCGGCACGGCCCATTAGCGCGGCGCTATTTGGTCATGCTGAATACGAAAATGTGGTGCGCATTGTCGCCTTTCTCCAGCTCGGCATTGCCTGGGCTAACCTGACTCTGGCGCTGCTTAAAGGTTTTCGCGATGCGCGCGGCAATGCGCTGGCGCTTATCGCTGGAAGCCTGATTGGCGTGCTTGGTTATGTATTGTGCTGGTGGCTGGGCGGTTACGCTGGTGCGCTGGTCGGTTTGGCGCTGGTACCGGCGCTGGTCGTCTTTCCTGCCCTGATCATGCTGCGACGCCATCGCGACTTATTACCGCTGAGCTGGCTTAAGCCCACATGGCAGCCCGAGCTGGCGCGTAATTTGGCGAAGTTTACGCTGATGGCGCTGATTACCTCATTCACCTTGCCGGTAGCGTGGGTGATGATGCGAAATTTGCTGGCAGAACAGCAAGGTTGGGCGCAGGTCGGCTTATGGCAGGGCGTTACCAGCATCTCCGATGCTTATTTGCAGTTTATCACCGCCACCTTTAGCGTCTGGTTGCTGCCTACGCTGGCGCGTCTGGAAACTAAGCCGCAGATAGCGCGTGAAATTGGCCGTGCGCTGCGCTTTGTTTTGCCAGCCGTCGCCGCTGCCAGTTTCTGCGTGTGGCTGCTACGCGATGTAGCTATCTGGCTACTGTTTTCGCCGCAGTTCAGCGCCATGCGTGACCTTTTTGTCTGGCAGTTGTGTGGTGACGTCTTTAAAGTCGGCGCCTATGTTTTCGGATATCTGGTGATCGCCAAAGCGTCGCTGCGCTTTTATATTCTGACTGAAATTAGCCAGTTTGCGCTGCTAACCGGCTTCTCCCATTGGCTGATCCCGCTGCACGGCTCCGCTGGAGCCGCGCAGGCTTATATGGCCACCTACGTACTCTATTTCGCCCTTTGCTGTGGCACCTTCTTGATTTATTGCCGGAAAAAATGACTTTATTTCACGTGTTGGGATCGGATATCCCGCATCACAATCATACGGTGCTGCGTTTCTTTAATGACGTGATGAGCGCCGAGATGCCTGGCGATACGCCGCGTCAATTTATGGTGGTTGCCAGCGCGCCAGAAACGCTGCATGCCTATTCGTCACTGCAGATTGAAACCTTCACCAGTAAGCGTGCATTGGCGCAGGCGGTGGTGGCGCGCGCAGCCGATCGTTCGCAGCGCTTCTTCTTTCATGGCCAGTTCAATCCGGGCATTTGGCTGGCGTTACTGAGCGGCAAACTGCGCCGTCAGCAGGCGTTCTGGCATGTGTGGGGCGCGGATCTCTATGAAGAAGGACGCGGGCTCAAGTATCAGCTGTTTTATCTGCTGCGCCGCCTGGCACAGGGGCGCGTAGCGCAAGTATTTGCTACGCGAGGTGATTTGCACCATTACCAGCAACGTCATCCGCGCGTTCCGGCTTCACTGCTCTATTTCCCGACGCGCATGCCAGATATGGCAATCCCCGCGTCGCTGGAAACCTGTGATTTCACCATCCTGCTTGGTAACTCTGGCGATCGCAGTAATCACCACATTGCCGGTCTAGAGGCGATTCGTGCGCAGTTTGGCGAACGGGTAAAAATTGTGGTGCCGCTCGGCTATCCGGAAAACAATCATGGCTACATTGATGAAATTGCTGCGACAGCACAGCGCTTGTTTCCGGCGGGGCAGGTCACTTTACTGCGTGACAAAATCGACTTTGATGCCTATCTGAGATTGCTTAGCCGCTGCCAGCTCGGCTATTTTATGTTCGAACGTCAGCAAGGCATTGGCACACTTTGTCTGCTGATTCAGGCTGATATTCCCTTCGTGCTGAACCGCAAAAATCCGTTCTGGCGCGATCTCAGTGAACAAGGCTTGCCGGTATTGTTTAGTGAAGATGCGCTGGATGCGGCCAGTATCGCTGAAGCACAGCGGCAACTGAAGCAGTGTGATAAATCATCGATTGCCTTCTTTGCCCCGGGTTATCTGGCAGGCTGGCGCGATGCGTTAACCCTGAGTGAAAGGAAATGAACATGAGCCTGATGCAGTTTAGTGGTCTGCTGGTGGTTTATCTGTTTTCGCTGGGTTTCATTCTGACCTTAACCTGGCGAGAATTTAAACGGGTGCGCTTCAATTTCCACCTGTTCTTTACCATTCTCTTTTTACTGACCTTCTATTTTGGCTTCCCGCTGACCAGCGTGCTGGTGTTCCGCTTTAACGTCGCGGTGGTGCCAGCGGAATATCTGTTGCAGGCGCTGCTGGCCGCCACCAGTTTTTATGCCATCTATTACGTCAGCTACAAGGTACGGCTGCGGCCGGCTAATGCGCCAGCGCGCAAACCCTGGCTGGAAATGAACCGGGTCGAAACCCATCTAACCTGCCTGCTGCTGGCGCTGGTGGCCATTGGCACCGTAACAGTGTTCTTTATGCACAATGGCTTGCTGTTGTTCAGGCTGTCGGCGTACAACCAGATTTTCTCCAGTGAAGTGTCCGGCGTGGCGCTCAAGCGCTTCTTCTATTTCTTTATTCCGGCGATGTTGATTCGTTACTTCCTCAAGCCAACGCAGCGCCAGTGGCTGTGGTTTTTACTGGTATCGGTCGCATTTGGATTACTGACCTACGCGCTGGTGGGCGGCACGCGCGCCAATATTATTATCGCTTTTGCGCTGTTCCTGTTTATTGGTATTACGCGTGGCTGGATCACCTTGTGGATGCTGGTCGGCGCCGGCGTGATGGCGATTGGCGGCATGTTTTGGCTGGCGTTGCGTCGCTACAACCTTGATGTGGTGGGTGATGAGGCGTTTTACACCTTCCTTTATCTGACGCGCGATACCTTCTCGCCTTGGGAAAATCTGGCACTGTTACTGCAAAACTACGACAAAATCGATTTTCAAGGATTGGCGCCGATTTGGCGTGATTTCTACGTGTTCATCCCCAGCTGGATGTGGCCAGGGCGTCCATCAATGATTTTGAACAGCGCCAATTACTTTACCTGGGAAGTGTTAAACAACCATTCTGGCTTAGCTATTTCACCTACGCTGCTTGGTTCGCTGCTGGTGATGGGGGGCGTGTGGTTTATCCCGATCGGCGCGGTTGCTGTGGGCCTGCTTATGAAGGGCTTTGATAACCTTTATCTGTATGGTCGTGATACCAGTAACCGATATAGCGGGGCGATTTTGCAGAGTTTTTGCTTCGGCGCGGTATTTAACATGATCGTGCTGGCACGTGAAGGGCTGGATGCTTTTGGCTCGCGCGTGGTGTTCTTTTGTCTGATTTTTGCTGCCTGCATGTGGGTGGCTAAATTGTTGTACTGGCTGTTGGCGCGCGCGGGGCTAATTCGTCCGCGCAGTGAGCCGGTTTTACACAGCCCATCTTAACTTCTGGGCACAACGGGAAATTCATACCATGGAAACCGATAAGCCGCGCTATAGCCTGCGCGGAGTCGATCTTCACGCCTTCAACGATATGGCGAGCTTTCTGCGCTTTCTTTTGCCCGATGGTAAGCCGCGCAGCGGCACATTGGTGGCGATAAATGCAGAGAAAATGCTGACGCTGGAAGAGGATGCGCAGTTACGCTCGTTGATTGCTGAGGCGGAATTCAAATATCCGGACGGCATCAGCATCGTCCGCTCGCTGCGCAAAAAATATCCCCAACTGCAGGTCAATCGCATTGCGGGCGCGGATCTTTGGGAAGCGTTGATGGAGCATGCTGGGCGCAGCGGCATTCCAGTCTTTCTGATTGGTGGACGTCAGGCAGTGTTGCAGGAAACCTGCGACAAGCTGCGTCGGCAGTGGAATGTGAATATCGTTGGCAGTCAGGATGGTTACTTTGCCCCTGAAGATCGCGAGGCGCTGTTTGCCCGTATTGCGGCAAGCGGCGCGCAGATTGTTACGGTAGCGCAGGGTTCGCCGCGTCAGGAGTTGCTGATGCGTGATTGCCGCGCACATTGGCCGCATGCGCTCTATATGGGCGTGGGTGGCACTTATGATGTTTTCACTGGGCACGTTCAGCGCGCGCCGATCTGGTGGCAAAAATCCGGATTGGAATGGCTTTATCGTCTCATTCGTCAACCTTCACGTTGGCGTCGCCAATTAAAGCTGCTGAAATATTTACGCTACCATTGGCGCGGCGATCTCTGAAATTGCTGATTTTTCCAGCAGAATTGACAGGGTAAGCGCCTCAAACTGCAGTAATTATCGATGGAATGCACAAAGCGTAATCAAACGCGTTTTTTTTATAAAAAAGGGCTGGACAGCATGAGGTCAAGCCCGTAGTATGCCCATCCGCAACGGCGCTACGCGCCCGTAGCTCAGCTGGATAGAGCGCTGCCCTCCGGAGGCAGAGGTCTCAGGTTCGAATCCTGTCGGGCGCGCCATTTAGTTTGTGCGCAAGAGCTTCGGTGGTTGGGTTAACCGCGTTATGCAGTGAATTTACGTAAGCGTGACACGTTTACGCACCAGATTTATGGTGGCTATAGCTCAGTTGGTAGAGCCCTGGATTGTGATTCCAGTTGTCGTGGGTTCGAGTCCCATTAGCCACCCCAGATTTTGCTCGGTCACGCGATGGTGGCGGAATTGGTAGACGCGCTAGCTTCAGGTGTTAGTGTTCTTACGGACGTGAGGGTTCAAGTCCCTCCCTTCGCACCAGGCAAAATTACGCAGTAGCGGTAAAAAGTAAAAAATCGGCGAGTAGCGCAGCTTGGTAGCGCAACTGGTTTGGGACCAGTGGGTCGGAGGTTCGAATCCTCTCTCGCCGACCATATTCGAAAAGCCTGCTTGAGAAAGCAGGCTTTTTTCGTTTCTGCCCGCCAAACGCGCCTCACTTCGTAATTAACGCTCCCCGAACGCACCATTCTGCGCTTTGTCGCTATTAAGCAACATCTAACCCTTTGATTTTTAATAGCATGACAATTCCTTGCATTGCTTGTCGCTCTGCAGAGACAGCTTTTAACGCTTTCGTCGTGATTTGCCGACAGTTATGCGTACACCATCGGTTTATCTTACTGATATAAAATAACTTATTATGTAATCTGCAGTTTTGGCACAGCTTGTGCAATACTATTCCTGTAGATGCTCATTCCACCTCTTATGTTTGCTGATGCTACATAAACCTGGGAATGATGCAGAGCCCCTTACGGCATCCGTTGTCCAGCCTGGCAGTATTTGCGCACGCTTTACTGCAGTAAGAAGGACATTACGTTGAGTCGGATGCCATCAGTTGTCTTAATGACCTGATCTTACACCTGCTTATGGCAGGTGTTTTTTTATCTACGTTTGCCACAGGCGAAAAAAAAGCCGGGACAAGCCCGGCGTGCACAAAAGTAACAATCGTATAATCAGGTGCTGGGATTGGTCTTCAGCGTGAGTAACAAGCCTTCCCGACGCATTTTCGCGGCGTCTTCCGGGCGATGCAGACGATCGTAAACATCCGCCAGCCAGGCATAATCAAAGGCATCCGGTCGCTGCGCTAACGCTTGCTGGAATGCCTCTGCCGCCTGCTGCCATTCACCATGACGCATCAGCATCTGACCCAGCGTACTGTGCAACAGTGGCGTAGCGCCGTGCTGTTTAATCTGCTGGCGCAGTGCTTTCTCTAGCGATTGCGGATCGCCGCTTTTAATACGCGGCATCAGCAGCACCAGACGATCGTCATACTGGCGTTTCAGGCCGTCCAGCACGATGCTTTGCGCCGTATCCGGGTCGTCACACTCAATCAGATGTTCCACCATCGCCACTTGCAGTGCGGTTTCCTGACGCGTTTTACGACTCTGGTTCTGCCACCACTTTTTCAAACCATCGCTACCCTGATCGGCCATCGCCTGATTCATCAGGCCCAGCCAGGCTTGCTGCTGCAATGCGTCGCGCTGTGCTTCATCGTTGATCTGCACTTTTTGCATTGCAGGCAAGATATCGAGCAGTGCACCCCACGCGCCGGTACGTACATAGGCTTGTTCTGCCAGACGAAGCACTTCCGGATGGCGAGGCGCCACTTCCAGCAGGCGGTCGACGCCGTGACGAGCAGCATGATCTTCATTACGCGCTAATTGCAGACGCACGCGGGTGATTTCAACCGGAATGGTATCGTTCACCGACAACTCGGCGGCACGCTCCAGATGCTGGTTAGCGCGAATTTCATCACCACGTTGCTGTGCCGCTTCCGCAGCCAGCAAGTAGTTTGCGACCGGCTGATCGGCGTGGTCGGCATTTTTCGACAGCAGTTTTTCTGCCTGCTTGAAATCGCCTTCTGCTAGCTTCATCAGCGCGCTTTGCGTGTGACGCTGCGCGCTACGACGCTTGCGGCCCGTAAACCATCCGCGCGTGCGTGCGCCAGTGCGGAACAGGCGACGCAGAATCCACTCGACTAACAAAATTACCAGCAGGCTGAGGATCAAGATAATCGCCAGTCCCGTCACACTGGTTTCGATGTTCCAGTTGTCGGTCTGAATCAGCACATAGCCTTGATGGCCAGCAACTATCGGCCCGATTACAATGCCCGCAATCAGCAGCAGGAAAAGCACCAATACTTTAAGCATGGTTAGCCTCCCTGTTGGTCAGCGGCAACCGATGGCTGAGCCAGCAAATTACGCACACGGGTTTGCATCAGTTTTTCCAGCAGCGGCTGACTTTCCAGCGTGTCCGGCACATCCATCGAAATGCTTTGCTGGCTCAGTTCATCTAACTGAGCGAGGAAGGCTTTGGTGGCGGCATCATTGGTGTCGTACCAGGCGCGTACCCAGGTTGAGACGGCATCAATAGACTGTTTATAAATTTCGTCCTGATGACGTGGTACAGCCTGAGCAGCAATGAGCAGACGCGAACGGATGTTTTCACGCAGATAAACGTCCTGATTGGGTGCCAGCAGCGGCTGCGCGGTGTTATCGCGACGACGGATGGTGATGAAATCATCCATAAAGTTATGCCAGCTTTTCACCAGGTTTTGTCGCCACTCGTGCAGTGAGCTAGAGAGTTCACCGCCATCGGCATCCATCGGTGAATCATCGCTGTCGTTATCGGCCAGGCGCAGATTATCAACGCCGTTCGACAGCTGATTGAGCTTGAGAATGGTGCCGTCATAATCAACCTGGCTGACTGCGGAGAGCGAGCTGATATCCTGCGTCAACGCACGACGCACGTTCATCACGCTTGGATCGTTCATATCCGCCAAACTGGTATCGGCACTTTTCAGTAACGCTGCTGCGGTAGTGACATCCTGATCGCTCCACAGTTTGCGGCCAGCCAGTTTGACGAGATAATCCGCCTGAGCCAGCAGCCAGGTGCGGGTATCGTTACCCGAAATGGTGGCGACTTTATCACGCAGGGTTTCCAGCTCTTTAGCACTGTTGTCCTGCTGCGTGCGCGTCTCTTGTAAGGCGCTGTTAGCGCTCTCCAGTTGTTGCGTCAGCTGCTGTTTATCGCTGCCTAGTTGCTGCTGCAAGGCGCTCAGCTGCTCAGTCAGATTCTGATTAGTTTGAGCCTGTAAATCGGCCTGGTGTTTCCCATTGAGGTAAAGTCCCGCCCCAATCGCCAGCGCAATGACAATCGCCACCGCACTCAGCACCTTGCCATCGCTCTTTTTATCGCGAGGAGGCTTGGTTGCTGGAGAGGGAGAATTGTCCGCTGGGGTGGTTTCTTCAACCATGGCGGAGGAGGCTTTTTGTTCCGTCATTATGGCTCATCCCATTGTTAAGTTCAGCGTAACGCGCGCAGCAGCGCATCGTTATCGGCACCATCGGCTACATCAATGTCCTGCCAGCCTAATTCAGCGGCTTGCGTAGCCAAACGTTCACTGACGACTACAAGTCGACAGTGCAGTAACCATTCCCGTCGATCAATCGGCGGAAACAGAGAAAAGAGTTGTTGTAACATTTCACCGCTGGTGACCACCAGCGTTGTAATCCCGCGATCGCGCCAGCGGCGGCCTTCAATCGCGCCGTTATAGTGTTTTTCACAGCGCTGATAACACTCGCAATACTGCACTTCAGCACCGCGTTCAATCAGCGTTTCTGCCAGTAATTCGCGGCCTGGGCTGCCCCGCAGAATTAATGCGCGTTTGCCGTTTACCTGCTGCAAGCGATTCAGACGCACCAGTTCTTCACTGGTCTCCCGCGCATGAGGGTAGTCTACTTTCAGATTACTGACGGTGTGCAATGCCAAAGCGGTGCTGCGACCGATAGCATAATAGTTGAGTGCTTCGGGCCATGCTGTGGCGTGGTGCTGTAAAGCGGGTTGGGCGAAGGTCACGACCTGCTGCGATAGCAAAAATACCAGATCGCCCGGCTGCAGTGCGGCAAGTTGATGCGGCAGATGTTGAAGATCGCGACCCGGCGTGAATTCAATGAGCGGAAAACTCCATGCCAGCTTCCCCAGGTTTCGCAAGCGCGAAACCAGTTCGGTAGCAGCCGGTTCCGGACGGGTCACGAGGATGGTCATGCGGGAGGTTGTCCCTGATAAACTTCACGCAAAATGTCGCGCGCGCCGCCTTCAAGCAGCTCTTCAGCTAACGAAATGCCCATTTGTTCGGCCTGATCGCGTGGACCACGACGCTCGCCTACCACCATCTGATTGCCGTCAGGTGAACCGACTAAACCGCGCAGCCATAACTGATCGTCTTCCAGTACCGCGAAGCTACCGATCGGCACCTGACAACCGCCTTCCAGCCGCGTGTTCATCGCGCGTTCAGCGCGCACGCACACGGCGGTATCATCGTGATTCAGCGCCTGCAGCAGCGTAATCAATTGCGCATCATCAACGCGGCATTCGATGCCGACAGCGCCCTGGCCAACGGCAGGCAATGAGATCTCTGCGGGCATCGCCTGGCGGATGCGATCTTCCAGGCCTAAACGCTTCAGTCCTGCCGCAGCAAGAATGATGGCGTCGTATTCCCCAGCATCAAGTTTACCGAGACGGGTTCCAACGTTGCCGCGCAGCGAACGGATGACTAAATCTGGACGACGCGCGCTAATCTGGCACTGGCGACGCAGACTGGAGGTACCGACCACCGCGCCCTGCGGCAGTTCATCAATGCTGTGGTAACGATTAGAGACAAAAGCATCGCGTGGATCTTCACGCTCGCAAATGGTCACCAGACCGAGCCCTTGTGGAAAATCGACCGGCACATCCTTCATCGAGTGCACGGCAAGATCGGCACGGTCTTCCAGCATTGCCAACTCAAGCTCTTTGACAAAAAGCCCTTTGCCGCCCACTTTGGCCAGCGGCGTATCAAGGATGACATCACCTTTCGTGACCATCGGCAGCAGCTCTACCTGTAGCCCCGGATGGGCGGCCATCAGGCGCTGTTGGACATATTGTGCCTGCCACAGAGCGAGAGGACTTTGTCTGGTAGCAATTCTGAAAATTTTGTTTAACATGCTGTTAACCATTTTGATCGTTCATCGAATATCCTATCATTGATAGGGGAATGCTGTCAGTTTCAACGGATTGAAAAGGCCGCGATGTCAGACTCAGCCTGAAATAATCAGGATCTCAGTCTGAAGTCGAAGTCTGAAAAAAGCAGTGCTACGTTCGGAACATGCTAAACTGTTAAGTAGCGCAACTTTCTTTACGGTCAATCCTCCAGGTGTTAGATTGATCACGTTTCCAGCAATAATTTGCCCAATATCTTTATTATTAAGCGGCAGATTGCGGAAACAGGGTGCTTAACACTGGGACAATCAGGCGAAACGTCTTGTACCTCTACATTGAGACACTGAAACAGAGACTGGATGCGATTAACCAGCTGCGCGTCGATCGCGCACTGGCTGCTATGGGGCCTGCTTTCCAGCAAGTCTACAGTCTGCTGCCAACATTTTTGCACTACCATCATCCGCTGATGCCGGGCTACCTCGAAGGTAGCGTTCCGCATGGCGTTTGCCTCTTCACGCCCGATGAAAATCAACAGCAGCTGCTGCAGAGCTTAACAAGCGGTCAGCCGCTCGATCTTAGCAATGCCGTTGCTGGCGAACGCCCAATTACCGGTATTTACTCCATGGGCAGTACCTCGTCCGTTGGGCAAAACAGCATCTCCGATCTCGACATCTGGGTGTGCCATCAATCCTGGCTGGATAATGAAGAGCGCCTCAATCTGCAGCGCAAGTGTACGCTTCTGCAGAAATGGTGTGTGTCGATGGGTGTGGAAGTCAGCTTCTTCCTGATTGACGAGAACCGTTTCCGCCACAATGAAAGCGGCAGCCTCGGCGGTGAAGATTGCGGCTCGACCCAACATATTCTGCTGCTGGATGAGTTTTACCGTACCGCCGTGCGTATGGCGGGTAAACGCATCCTGTGGAACATGGTGCCTGGCGAAGAAGAGCACCATTACGACGATTACGTCATGTCACTCTATTCCCAGGGCGTGTTGACGCCAAATGAGTGGCTCGACCTTGGCGGCCTTGGCACGCTGTCGGCGGAGGAGTACTTCGGCGCCAGTTTGTGGCAGCTGTATAAAAGTATCGATTCTCCGTACAAAGCGGTGCTGAAAACCCTGCTGCTGGAAGCCTACAGCTGGGAATATCCCAATACGCAGCTCCTGTCGATGGATATCAAGCAGCGCCTGCATGATGGCGAAATTGTCTGCTTCGGACTCGATCCCTACTGCATGATGCTGGAACGCGTGACGCGCTATCTCACCAGCGTTGATGACATGGCGCGCCTCGATTTAGTGCGTCGATGTTTCTACTTAAAAGTGTGTGAAAAGCTCTCCAGCGAAGATCACCATCATCAGCGTACTGGCTGGCGTCGCGAGATTCTTTCGCAGCTGGTGAAAGAGTGGGGCTGGGATGAAGAGAAGCTGGCGGTACTGGATAACCGATCGCAGTGGAAAATTGAACGGGTACGCGAAGCGCACAATGAGCTGCTGGATGCGATGATGCAGAGTTATCGCAACCTGATCCGCTTTGCGCGTCGCAACAATTTAAGCGTCAGCGCCAGCCCGCAAGATATCGGCGTGCTGACGCGTAAACTGTATGCCGCGTTTGAGGCGCTGCCAGGTAAAGTCACGCTGGTTAACCCGCAGATTTCACCCGATCTCTCGGAAGAGAATCTCACCTTTATTCACGTCCCGGCGGGCCGCGCTAATCGCGCCGGCTGGTATCTGTACAACCAATCGCCGGACATGAGTTCAATCATCAGCCATCAGCCGCTGGAATATAACCGCTATCTGAACAAGCTGGTGGCGTGGGCGTGGTTCAACGGTTTGCTGACCAGCAAAACGCGCCTGCACATGAAAGGCAACGATCTGTGCGACCTACCGCGTCTGCAGGAACTGGTCAACGATGTATCGAGCCACTTCCCGTTGCGCGTACCGGCTCCAACGCCAAAAGCGCTGTATAGCCCGTGCGAAATACGTCATCTGGCGATTATCGTCAATCTGGAACACGATCCCACCTCGGCATTCCGCAATCAGGTGGTGCATTTTGATTTCCGTAAGCTGGATGTGTTCAGCTTCGGTCAGCAGCAGCAATGCCTGATTGGCAGTATCGATCTGCTGTATCGCAACTCATGGAATGAAGTGCGTACGCTGCACTTCAACGGCGAGCAGGCGATGATTGAAGCGCTGAAAACCATTCTCGGCAAAATGCATCAGGATGCTGCACCGCCGGATACGGTGGAAGTGTTCTGCTACAGCCAGCATCTGCGCGGGTTGATCCGTACGCGCGTGCAGCAGCTGGTTTCGGAGTGTATTGAGCTGCGTCTGTCGAGCACGCGTCAGGAACCGGGCCGCTTCAAAGCGTTGCGTATGGCGGGCCAAACCTGGGGCTTATTCTTCGAGCGCATGAGCGTGTCGGTGCAGAAGCTGGAAAACGCCGTCGAATTCTATGGCGCGATTTCCAATAACAAGCTGCACGGCTTGTCGATCAAAGTGGAGTCGAACCAAACGCCGCTGCCGCCGGTGGTTAACGGTTATGCCAGCGAAGGCATCATTCAGTTCTTCTTTGAAGACACCAATGACGATCGCGGCTTCAACATCTATATCCTCGATGAAACCAACCGCGTTGAGGTTTATCACCATTGCGAAGGCAGTAAAGAAGAGCTGGTACGTGATGTGAGTCGTTTCTACTCATCGTCACACGATCGCTTTACCTACGGCTCCAGCTTTATCAATTTCAACCTGCCGCAGTTCTACCAGATTGTGAATACGGGCGAGCGTTTCCAGGTGATTCCATTCCGCAGCCAAACGCTGACGCAGCTCTGCGCCACGCAGCCTGATAACGACAACGGCGACTTCCAGCCGCGCTACCAAATGCATTGATCCTGCCCGCGTTCGCGCGGCGGGATGCGCTGTAACTCTGACCTGCTGCTGGATTTGCGGCTATTTCCTGTTGCTTTTACATCGTCAACTGCGATGATAAGCAACCATGGCTTAAGGACAGAAGAGCAGACAGAATGATACGAGTGATAAGTCAGCTGGGTATGGCGCTGGCACTGGTCAGCCTGGTAGGCTGTGGCCTAAAAGGACCGCTATATTTCCCGCCGAAAGATCAGCCTAACAAGCCTAATCAGCAGGTCACCGAGCAGCAGCAGAAAGCCGCTCAGGATGCTGATGTCGGCGGTTTGGTCACCAGCCAGCCTGGTTCGCAGGCGAACTAAACTCTATGAGTAATCCGGCGGAGCAGAAAATGCAGTTCTCAAAAATGCACGGTCTCGGCAACGACTTTATGGTTGTGGATGCTGTGACACAAAACGTCTTTTTTTCGCCGGAACTGATTCGCCGCCTGGCGGACAGAAATCTGGGGATCGGTTTTGATCAGCTGCTGATCGTCGAACCGCCTTACGATCCGGATCTCGATTTTCACTACCGCATTTTCAACGCCGATGGCAGCGAAGTCGCGCAGTGCGGCAATGGTGCGCGCTGTTTCGCACGTTTCGTGCGCCTGAAAGGATTGACCAACAAAAACGACATTCGCGTCAGTACCCAAACTGGCCGCATGGTGCTCAGCGTCACCAATGATGAGCTGGTGCGCGTCAATATGGGCCAGCCCAACTTCGAACCGCAAAGCGTACCGCTGCGGGCCAATAAAGCCGAGAACCTTTATTTGCAGCGCGTTGCCGAGCAAACCGTAATGTTTGGCGCAGTCTCGATGGGCAATCCCCATTGCGTAATTCAGGTGGAAAGCGTGAAAACCGCGCCGGTTGAAACGCTGGGTCCAGAACTGGAAAGCCACGAGCGCTTCCCGGAGCGCGTAAATGTCGGTTTTATGGAAGTGGTTAATCGTGAGCATATCCGCCTGCGCGTGTACGAACGTGGCGCGGGTGAAACGCAGGCTTGCGGTAGCGGCGCGTGTGCGGCGGTTGCCTGCGGCGTTCAGCAGGGCATTTTGGCGGAGAATGTGCGCGTCGATCTTCCCGGCGGAACGCTGCATATCGCCTGGAAAGGGGAAGGGCAGCCGCTGTTTATGACCGGTCCAGCCACACACGTCTACGATGGGTTTATTCATCTATGAAAAATGTCGAAGAGCAAACCGCAAGTGAGGTTTTGCTGGACGATCAATCGGTAAGCGCATTTCTGCGTCAAAATCCCGATTTCTTTATTCGTAACGCGCGCCAGGTCGAACAGATGATGGTGCCGCATCCGGTACGCGGCAGCGTTTCGCTGGTGGAGTGGCATATGGCGCGTCAGCGCAACCACATCCAGCAGCTGGAAGAGGAGATCACGCTGTTGATGGAGCAGGCCACCGCCAACCATCAGCTGTTTGATCGCCTGCTGTCGTTGCAAGGCCATCTCGCCGCCGCTGACAGCCTGCAAGAGATGCTGACGCGTCTGCATCGCTGGGCGCGCGAACTCGGTTTGGCAGGTGCGCATGTGCGCCTGTTCAATGATAAATGGCACATCGGCGCACCCTCTGATTTCACCCAACTCGGCTTGTCTCGTCAGGCATTCGAACCGCTGCGTATTCAGCGCTTTGGCGATGAGCATCACTATCTTGGCAGTCTGAATGGCCCGGAATTGTTGCTGTTGTTACCGCAGGCTAAAGCGATTGGCTCGGTGGCGATGTCGTTGATGGGCGAGCGCGGCGAGCTGGGCATATTGATGTTCACCAGCCGCGATAATCAGCATTATCAGGCGGGGATGGGCACGTTGCTGCTGCAGCATCTGGCGCAAATGTTGCCGGATTTGCTGTTACGCTGGGTAGAGCGCGCATGAGTAGCGTCAGTCCGCTGCTGCCTGCTGTGGATGACTTTCTGCGATATCTGAAGGTCGAACGCCAGCTCAGCCCGCTGACGCAAAAGAATTACCAACGGCAATTGCAGGCGATTATGGCAATGGCCGATGAAATGAAACTGGCGAGTTGGGCGCAGCTGGAGCCGGCGCAAGTGCGCACACTGGCAGCGCGCAGCCGTCGCGGCGGTTTGGGCGCCAGCAGCCTGGCATTACGCATGTCGGCGCTGCGCAGTTTTCTTGACTGGCAAGTCCATCAGGGCATGCTGAGCGCCAATCCCGCCAAAGGGATTTCCACGCCGCGCAATGCGCGCCACCTGCCGAAAAACATGGATGTCGACGAAGTTAACCAACTGCTGGAGATCGACCTTAACGATCCGCTGGCGGTGCGCGACCGTGCGATGCTGGAAACCATGTACGGTGGCGGATTGCGTCTCTCCGAGCTGGTCAATATGGATTGCCGCCATATAGATTTGGAAGCGGGCGAAGTGCGGGTACTGGGTAAAGGCAGCAAAGAGCGCCGCGTACCGATTGGCGGCACGGCGGTGACGTGGATTCAGCACTGGTTACCGCTGCGCGATAGCTTCGCGCCGCAGGACGATGCGGTGTTTGTCTCCAGCCGCGGCAGCCGGATTTCAACGCGCAATGTGCAGAAGCGCTTTGCCGAATGGGGCATTAAGCAGGGCGTTGCCAGCCATATTCATCCGCATAAACTGCGCCACTCGTTTGCCACGCATTTGCTGGAATCGAGCGGCGATCTGCGCGCGGTGCAGGAACTGCTCGGCCACGCTAACCTGGCGACCACGCAAATCTACACCCATCTGGATTTCCAGCATCTGGCGACGGTTTATGATGCGGCCCATCCGCGTGCCAAACGAGGAAAGTCTTAATGAAGTTTTATCGTCCGCTCGGCCCGATCAAAGCGATCACCTTTGATCTCGACGACACGCTGTATGACAACCATCCCGTCATCCGCAAAACCACTGCCGAATCGCATGCTGCACTGCAGGCTTATCACCCGGCGCTACGTGAATTCACGCCGGCGGATTATCAGGCGTTGCGTAATGAGTTGCTGGCGCGCGAGCCGGAAATTTATCACGACGTGTCCGAATGGCGCCGCCGCTCGGTCGAGCTGGCGCTGCTCAATGTCGGCTTATCCGCAGCAGAGGCTAGCGCCGGTGCCAGCGACGTGATGAGTGTATTCCATCAGTGGCGCAGCGAAGTCACGATGCCAGATGAGACGCACCAAACGCTGACGTGGCTGGGCGAGCGCGTACCGCTGGTGGCGATCACTAACGGCAATGCCTGCCCGGAAAAGCTCGGCATCGATCACTACTTCCAGTTCGCGCTGCGAGCCGGTCCGCACGGCCGCGCCAAGCCGTGGCAGGATATGTATCACCTTGCCGCTGAGCGTTTAAACATCGCGCCCGAGCACATTCTGCACGTTGGCGACGATCTCACCACCGATGTTGCCGGTTCGCTGCGTGCGGGCATGCAAGCCTGCTGGATCAATCTGCGTGAAGGCAATCTGATGAAAATTGGCGATGCGCGTCTGCTGCCGCACGTGGAAATTGATCGGTTGGCATCTTTAACCTCGCTGCTATAATAGCTGTAAATTTATCCAGTCGTATCCATCATCATTCAAGTTGGCGCTGCGTTGGCTGCACGTGCTCACCCCGGTCACTTACTTATGTAAGCTCCCGGGGATTCACACACTTGCCGCCTTGCGGCAAGCTGAATGATTTTGGATACGTATCTTAATTCTTAAAACGGTGCTTATGGACGTTTCTGAACTGCTTGACGGCTTGAATGACAAACAGCGCGAGGCGGTCGCCGCACCGCGTAGCAATCTGCTGGTGCTGGCCGGAGCAGGCAGTGGCAAAACCCGCGTGCTGGTGCATCGTATCGCCTGGCTGTTGTCGGTAGAGAACTGCTCGCCCTATTCGATTATGGCGGTGACCTTTACCAACAAAGCAGCGGCGGAGATGCGCCACCGTATCGATCAGCTGATCGGCACCAGCCAGGGCGGCATGTGGATTGGTACCTTCCACGGCCTGGCGCACCGTTTACTGCGCGCGCATCACCTTGATGCCGGTCTGCCGCAGGATTTCCAGATTCTCGATAGCGATGATCAGCTACGTCTGCTCAAACGCCTGATCAAAGCGATGAACCTTGATGAGAAACAGTGGCCTGCGCGTCAGGGCATGTGGTACATCAACGGCAAAAAAGATGAAGGCCTGCGTCCCAAACATATCGAAAGCTACGGCAATCCGGTGGAGCAAACCTGGCTGCGCATCTATCAGGCGTATCAGGAAGCCTGCGATCGTGCCGGATTAGTCGATTTCGCCGAGCTGCTGCTGCGCGCCCATGAACTGTGGCTCAATAAGCCGCATATCCTGAACCATTACCGCGAGCGTTTCAGCAACGTGCTGGTGGATGAATTCCAGGATACCAACAACATTCAGTACGCGTGGATTCGTATGCTGGCAGGCGATACGGGCCGCGTGATCATTGTCGGCGATGACGATCAGTCGATTTACGGCTGGCGCGGTGCGCAGGTGGAGAACATCCAGCGCTTCCTGCAGGACTTCCCAGGCGCAGAAACCATCCGTCTTGAGCAGAACTATCGCTCGACCAACAACATTCTGAAAGCCGCTAACACGCTGATCGCCAACAACAATGGCCGCCTCGGCAAAGAGCTGTGGACCGACGGTAGCGACGGCGAAAAGATTTCGCTCTACTGCGCGTTCAATGAGCTGGACGAAGCGCGCTTTGTGGTGAATCGCATCAAAAGCTGGCATGAGAACGGCAACGCGCTGCAGGATTGCGCCATTCTCTACCGCAGCAACGCCCAATCACGCGTGCTGGAAGAGGCGCTGCTGCAAGGCAGCATGCCGTATCGTATTTATGGCGGCATGCGCTTCTTCGAGCGTCAGGAGATCAAAGATGCGCTGGCCTATCTGCGTTTGATGGCCAATCGCAATGATGATGCGGCGTTCGAGCGAGTCGTGAATACGCCGGTGCGCGGCGTGGGCGATCGCACGCTAGACGTGGTACGCCAGACCGCGCGCGAACAGCAACTGACAATGTGGCAGGCAACGCGCGAGCTATTACAGAATAAAGCCTTGGCCGGACGCGCCGCATCGGCACTGCAACGCTTCTGCGAACTGGTGGATTCACTGGCCACAGAAACCGCCGAAATGCCGCTGCATGTGCAAACCGATCGCGTGATTAAAGACTCCGGTTTATGGATCATGTATGAGCAGGAGAAGGGCGAGAAAGGCCAGGCGCGTATCGAAAACCTTGAGGAACTGGTAACGGCAACGCGCCAGTTCAGCTATCAGGATGAAGACGAAGATCTCATGCCGCTGCAGGCCTTCCTGTCACATGCGGCGTTGGAAGCGGGCGAAGGCCAGGCCGACAAGTGGCAGGATGCGGTACAATTGATGACCATGCACTCGGCAAAAGGGCTGGAGTTCAGTCAGGTATTTATCGTTGGCATGGAAGAGGGCATGTTCCCAAGCCAGATGTCGCTGGATGAAGGCGGGCGTCTGGAAGAGGAGCGCCGTCTGGCCTACGTTGGCGTGACGCGCGCGATGGTCAAACTGACGCTGACCTACGCCGAAACTCGCCGCCTTTATGGTAAGGAAGTGTATCACCGCCCCTCACGCTTCATCGGCGAGCTGCCGGAAGAGTGTGTGGAAGAGGTCCGTTTGCGCGCCAGCGTCAGTCGTCCGGTGAGTCATCAGCGCATGGGCACGCCGATCGCGCAAAATGACAGTGGCTTCACGCTCGGTCAGCGTGTGCGACATGCCAAGTTCGGCGAAGGCACCATTATCAACCTGGAAGGCAGCGGTGAACACAGCCGTCTGCAGGTAGCGTTTCAGGGCCAGGGAATCAAGTGGCTGGTAGCGGCTTACGCCCGTCTGGAAACGGTGTAGCGCGGTTGCGCTACCTTGACGACTTTTTCGTCTCAGCGTAACATGCGCGCACTATTATCATGAGAGGACAATGCCTTGGACGCGCCCAGTCGATGCTGGCTCAATCACCTGTTTAACAGGAACTCCTAAGGTTACCTCTTTTAGCTGGTAGCCTTAGCGGTTATCAGCGACCTCCCTTTTTACTCTCGTCGCATGAGTTAGCACTGATTTACCCTTGAAGCGAAAGTTTCCGTGTTCAGGCTTCGCCGTGCCCGCTATAAAAAAGTGGTTCACCGCCTTGTCCCATTCCAAAAAAATGGGGAGTTATTGCTATGCTGAGCGCATTTAAACTCGATCGTAATCGTCTGACGCGCATCGAGCTGGAAGAAGATAACGACAAACTCAACACCTCGGTGTGGGTCGATCTGATCGAACCCGACGACAGCGAACGCGATCGCGTGCAGTGTGAACTCGGCCAGAGCCTGGCGACGCGTCCGGAACTGGAAGACATCGAAGCCTCGGCGCGCTTCTTCGAAGACGAAGACGGCCTGCACATTCACTCCTTCTTCTTCTTTGAAGATGCCGAAGACCATGCCGGCAACTCCACCGTGGCATTTACCATTCGCGAAGATCGCCTGTACACGCTGCGTGAACGTGAACTGCCGGCGTTCCGCCTCTATCGCATGCGTGCGCGCAACCAGACGCTGACCGATGGTAACGCCTATGAACTGCTGCTCGATCTGTTCGAAACCAAAATCGAACAGCTGGCGGATGAGATCGAGAACATCTATAGCGCGCTGGAGAAACTCAGCCGCGTGATCATGGAAGGCCAGCAGGGCGAAGAGTACGACCAGGCGCTGTCGCGTTTGGCGGAGCTGGAAGATATCGGCTGGAAGGTGCGTTTGTGTCTGATGGATACGCAGCGTGCGCTCAACTTCCTGGTGCGCAAGGCACGTCTGCCGAGCAATCAGCTGGAGCAGGCGCGTGAAATCCTGCGCGATATCGAATCACTGCTACCGCATAACGAATCGCTGTTCCAGAAGGTTAACTTCCTGATGCAGGCGGCGATGGGCTTCATCAACATCGAGCAGAACCGCATCATCAAGATCTTCTCGGTGGTTTCGGTGGTGTTCCTGCCGCCAACGCTGGTGGCATCAAGCTACGGTATGAACTTCGAGTTTATGCCTGAACTGAAATGGAGCTTTGGTTATCCGGGCGCGATCAGCCTGATGATCCTCGCCGGACTGGCGCCGTACCTCTATTTCAAGCGCAAAAACTGGTTGTAACCTGCTGCACGCCTTGGTCGTCATGAATGACGACCCTACAAAATCGCTCCTGAAAACGTAGGGTCGCCATTTATGGCGACCGGAAAGCGCTTAGCAGTAGCCCATAAACTAGCGCTGTTCCCCATTTCTGCGTAACCTGTTGGTTCTGTTTTCTTTCTGATTCCACCTTATGGCGCGCTTCTCCCTGCGACTTCAGTGGACCATTCTGCTGATTGCATCGTTAGTACTGGGGATCATTCTCCAGCTGTTCCACCTTCCTGCGGCCTTGCTGCTTGGTCCGATGATCGTCGGTACCGTTATGGGCTTGTGCGGCGCTACCGTTCGCATCGATAAACGTTTCTTTGTGCTGGCACAGGCAGTGCTTGGCTGCATGATCGGCCAAAGCTTATCGCCAGGGATTCTCACGCCGCTAATCCAGGATTGGCCGGTGGTGCTGGCGGTGCTGGTGTTGACGTTAGCGGCCAGCGGCCTGTCGGGTTTTCTGCTGGTGCGCTTCAGTAATTTGCCGGGACCCACCGGCGCATGGGGATCGTCGCCCGGCGGCGCCTCGGCGATGGTGGCGATGGCCGGTGATTTCGGTGCGGATGTGCGGCTGGTCGCGTTTATGCAGTATTTGCGTGTGCTGTTTGTCGCGACGGCTGCGGCGGTGGTGGCGCGCATTGGCCTCGACTCCAGCGGTGGCGCGGCGGATCTGGTGTGGTTTCCCACACTGCAAAGCAGCTTCCTGTTAACGCTGGTGGTGATGTTTGCCGGTGCCTGGCTCGGGCAACGGTTACGCATTCCTTCGGGTGCATTGCTTCTACCGGCGCTGATTGGGGCGGTGCTGCACGGCACCGATGTGGCGACCTTGCAGGTGCCGGAATGGCTGCTGGCGCTGGCCTATGCGCTGATTGGCTGGAGCGTAGGATTGCGTTTTACCCGCCCGATCTTCCTGCTGGCGCTGCGCACCTTGCCACAAATGCTGGTGTCGATATTTGGCTTGATGCTGTTGTGCGGGGGATTAGCCTGGATGCTGACGCGCGTGCTGCATGTTGATCTGATGACCGCATATCTGGCAACCAGCCCGGGTGGGCTGGATACCGTCGCGATAATCGCTGCCGGCAGCCGGGTCGATATCGCTTTTGTCATGGCGCTACAGACACTGCGTCTGTTCACCATCTTGCTAACCGGCCCGGCGCTGGCGCGTTTTATTTCACGCTATGCGCACCCGCGAGCGAGCTGAAAACGCCACCGCATCAATAATAAACACGGCGAGTGCCAACCAGATAAAGCCGAAGGTTACCATCTTGTCGGGTGTCAGGCTCTCGCCGTAGAAGATCACCGCCAGCAGGAACATCAGCGTCGGGCCAAGGTACTGGAAGAAACCCACGGTCGATAAGCGCAGGCGCGCGCAGGCTGCCGCAAACAGCATCAGCGGAATGGTGGTAATGATTCCCGCGGCGATCAGCTTGAGATTGAGGCTCATGGCGTTAGCACTGAGATGGCTGGTGGCGCTGTCGGCGAAGCCAAACAGATAAATTGCCGCCAGCGGAAACAGCCACAGCGTCTCGATCAGCATGCCGCTCTGCGCATCCACCTGAATCTTTTTGCGTACCAAGCCGTACAAGGCAAAGCTGAATGCCAGGCCAAGACCGATAATCGGCAGCGAACCGAATTGCCACAGCTGCACCAACACGCCGGTTGTCGCCAGCAACACCGCCAGCCACTGCAAGCGACGGAAGCGCTCGCGCAGAAACAGCATGCCAAACACCACGTTAATCAGCGGGTTGATAAAGTACCCAAGACTCGCCTCCAGCATATGCTGATTGTTTACCGCCCAGATAAACAGCAGCCAGTTGCCGCCAATGGTTACAGCGGTCAGCGCCAGTAGCAGCACTTTTTTCGGCTGAGCCAGCACGCTGCGCACCTGCGTCCAGCTGCGGCTTAGGGTGATCAGCAGCAGCATAAACAGCGCTGACCAAATCACGCGATGCGTCATGATTTCGGTGGCAGGAACTTCTTTAACCAGCTTGAAGTAAGCCGGTGCGATGCCCCAAATGAAGTAAGCGCCAAGCGCGTAGCCGATACCCTGGCGAGTTTGTTGCGTATCCATCATCACATCCAAAAGGTGGCAATCAGCCAATCATATAAGTCGCGGTAGCGGTAGCGATGTAATCGCCTTGCTGGTTATGTAACTCCACGCGCGCTACGGCGACTTTATTGCCGCCGCGCAGCAGGCTGCTGGTGGCGATAAAGCGCTCACCGCGGCCGGGACGCAGATAATCCACCCGCATATCAATGGTGCCCATGCGTGAAAGGCGCTGGCGCAGCTCTTCTTCGGTAATACTTTCCTGGCGCGTCAGCGCATAGCTGACGCACACCAGCCCGGCGGCTACATCCAGCACCGAGGCAATCACGCCGCCGTGCAAAATTTGCTGCGCCGCATTGCCCACCAGCATGGTTTTATTGGCAAAGCCCAGTTCGGCATAATCCGCTTCCAGTCGATCCAGCTCTAATCCGAGCGCCTGATTGAAGGGCATGTGATAAACAAAAATTTCGCCAATCAGACGGCGCGCTTCCTGCTGTGTCAGCAACGGGGATGACATAATTCCTGCCTTAAAATGTTAACGAGTTGTGTATATTATGCCGCGTTCGAGCCGCTTTCCAGTTTCGGAAATCGGCGCTGATCAACCGCTGAATTTGCGTGTAGAATGGCCTGCTTTTTGAACCGTCCTTTGACGATTACGACACGCAGTTCTCTGGAGAATTCTATGCGTAAGCATTACGCCTTGCTGGCAGCGGCACTGATCCTTCCTGCCCTGGCGCAGGCCGACGAAGCCACGATAAAAGAGGTTCATGATGCACCGGCAGTGAGGGGCAGCATTATCGCTAACCTGCTGGAGAAACACGATAACCCGTTCGTGCTTTATCCTTACGAAAATAACTACCTGCTTTATACCTACACCACAGATATGAACAAAGAGGCGATCTCTTCGTACAACTGGGCAGACAAAGCGAAAAATGATGAAGTAAAATTCCAGCTCAGCCTGGCATTTCCGCTGTGGCGCGGCATTTTAGGCGATAACTCAGTGCTGGCCGCATCCTATACTCAGCGGTCGTGGTGGCAGCTCTCAAACCGTGGCGCTTCATCGCCGTTCCGTGAAACCGATTATGAGCCGCAGATTTTCCTCGGCTGGGCCACCGATTACACCTTCGCCGGCTGGACGTTACGCGATGTGGAAACCGGCCTTGTCCATCAGTCGAACGGTCGCAGCGAACCGACCTCACGCAGCTGGAACCGTGTTTATGCCCGCTTAATGGCAGAAAACGGCAACCTTCTCGCGGAGATCAAACCCTGGTATCGTCTGCCAGAAAGTGAAAGCAATGACGATAACCCGGACATCACCAAATACATGGGTTACTACCGCGCTAAGCTTGGCTACATGATGGGCGACAGCATTTTCAGCGTGGAAGGTAACTACAACTGGAACAGCGGCTTCGGCGGTGCAACCTTCGCCTGGAGCTACCCAATCTCTGAACACGTGCGCTTTTACACGCAGGTCTTCAGCGGTTATGGTGAATCTTTGATCGACTATAACCATCGCCAGACGCGTTTCGGCGTGGGCGTAACGCTCAACGATCTGTTCTAACCCGTAAAAAAATACAGGATTACCGTGGCAACATCGGCAGTGCTCAATCAGGAAATGCTGGCGCAGCAGGTATTACAAGATACCTTCGGCTATCAGCAGTTCCGTCCCGGTCAGCAAAACATCATTGAAACTGCGCTTGCAGGGCGTGATTGTCTGGTAGTGATGCCAACCGGCGGCGGCAAATCGCTGTGCTATCAAATCCCGGCGCTGGTGCGTGAAGGGCTGACGCTGGTGGTTTCACCGCTGATTTCACTGATGAAAGATCAGGTTGATCAGCTGCTGGCCAACGGCGTCGCTGCGGCGTGCCTTAACTCGACGCAGACGCGTGAGCAGCAACAGCAGGTGTTTGCGGATTGCCGCAGCGGCAAGTTGAAGTTGCTGTATGTCGCGCCTGAACGCCTGATGATGGACAACTTCCTCGACAGCTTGCACCAGTGGAATCCGGTGATGCTGGCGGTGGATGAAGCGCACTGTATTTCGCAATGGGGCCACGATTTCCGTCCGGAATATGGCTCGATCGGCCAGCTGCGTCAGCACTTCCCGCATCTGCCGGTAATGGCGTTAACCGCCACCGCCGATGAAACCACGCGTAACGATATCGCCCATCTGCTGCAGATGGACGATCCGCTGATTCAAATCAGCAGCTTTGACCGTCCGAATATTCGCTACACGCTGGTGGAGAAATTCAAACCCACCGAACAGTTACTGCGTTATGTGCAGGATCAGCGCGGCAAAAGCGGCATTATTTACTGTAACAGCCGTGCCAAAGTGGAAGACACTGCCGCGCGGCTGCAAAGTCGCGGCTTGAGTGTTGGCGCCTATCACGCCGGCATCGATAGCGCGCAGCGCGCCAGCGTGCAGGAAGCGTTTCAGCGTGATGACTTGCAAATTGTGGTCGCCACCGTGGCGTTCGGTATGGGCATCAACAAACCCAACGTGCGTTTTGTGGTGCACTTCGATATCCCGCGCAACATCGAATCCTATTATCAGGAAACCGGCCGCGCCGGACGAGATGGCCTGCCTGCCGAAGCGATGATGCTCTACGATCCGGCGGATATGGCGTGGCTGCGTAAATGTCTGGAAGAGAAAGTGCCCGGCCCGCTGCAGGATATTGAACGCCACAAGCTCAACGCGATGGGTGCATTTGCGGAAGCGCAAACCTGCCGTCGTCTGGTGCTGCTGAACTATTTCGGCGAAGGTCGCCAGCAGCAGTGCGACAACTGCGATATCTGCCTCGATCCGCCACGTCGCTACGACGGCTTGCTGGAAGCGCAAAAGGCGCTGTCGAGCATCTATCGTACCGGTCAGCGCTTTGGGATGGGCTATATTGTTGAAGTTTTGCGCGGTGCCAGTAATCAGCGTATCCGCGACAACGGCCACGATAAATTGCCCGTGTACGGTTTAGGCCGCGAACACAGCCATGAACACTGGATCAGCGTGCTGCGTCAGTTAATCCATCTCGGCATGGTGACGCAAAACATCGCCATGCACTCGGCATTGCAGTTGACCGAAGCGGCGCGTCCGGTACTGCGTGCCGAGGTACCGCTGATGCTGGCAGTGCCGCGCATCGTTACGGTGAAAACACGTGGCAGCAGCTCGCCGAAAGTGCACAGCGGCAATTACGATCGTCAACTGTTTGCCAAGCTGCGTAAGCTGCGCAAAGCCATTGCCGACGAAGAGAACATTCCGCCTTACGTGGTATTTAACGATGCCACGCTGATTGAAATGGCAGAACAAATGCCGATTAGCGCGTCAGAAATGCTCAGCGTGAACGGCGTCGGTCATCGCAAACTGGAACGTTTTGGTAAGCCGTTCCTGGTGATGATCAAAGAACATGTTGATGAAGGTTAAAGGAAAAAATTCATGCTGATGTTATTCGCTACCGTGGCGCTGGTGCATCTGGTTGCGCTGATGAGTCCTGGCCCGGACTTCTTCTTTGTGTCGCAAACGGCCGCGAGCCGATCGCGTAAAGAGGCGATGATGGGTGTACTGGGCATTACGTTAGGCATTGTGATTTGGGCTGGCGTCGCGCTGATGGGCCTGCATCTGATCCTCGAAAAAATGGCCTGGCTGCATGAGATTATTATGGTTGGTGGCGGATTATATCTGCTGTGGATGGGCTGGCAGCTGTTGCGCTCGGCGCGTCAGCGTCATAAGCAGCCACAAACGGAAGCGCCAGTGGTTGAGCTGCCGAAACGCGGCATGAGCTTCCTGAAAGGTTTTCTGACGAACTTGTCTAACCCTAAAGCGATCATCTACTTCGGTAGCGTGTTCTCGCTGTTCGTCGGCAACGACGTGGGCGCGATGGAGCGCTGGGGCTTATTCCTGCTGATTATTGGTGAGACGTTCGCGTGGTTTACGCTGGTGGCGGCGATTTTCGCCATGCCGTGGATGCGCGATAAGTATCAGCGGATGGCGAAGTGGGTGGATGGCATGGCGGGTGTGTTGTTTGCAGGTTTTGGCATTCACCTCATCATTTCGCGCTAAGCCTGGTTTACTTGCCATTTCGGCACCGAACTGGCTGCGCCACCGACGGCTTTGAGATCGGTGGCGATTTCCTCTAAGCCATTTTGCGGGCGCTGGCTAACAGCGCGCCTACCGCCATAAATAATCCACCAAAGGTACGGTTCAGCAGCTTCATCTGCTTCGGTCCTTTAATCCAACCGGCGATGCGTGTAGCCAGCGTGGCGTAACCAATCATCACGATGATATCGACCACGATGGTGGTGACGCCAAGTACCAAATACTGCATGAGCTGCGGCTGGTGCGGCTGAATAAACTGCGGGAACAGCGCGGCGAGAAACACGATGCTTTTCGGGTTGGTGAGATTCACCAGCACCGCACGCTTAAACAGGCGACGACGCGGCATCGCTTTGGCTACGGCATCAAGATCGATACCGCCCGCGGAACGCCATTGCTGAATCCCTAGCCACACCAGATAGGCTGCACCGGCCCACTTCAGCACTTCAAAGGCCAGCAGCGATTGGGAAAACAGCGCGCCCAAACCGGCGCCGACCAGCACGATATGAATGGCCAGGCCCAGCTGCAAACCGGTAATCGATGCCACCGCGCCGCGATAGCCGTGGCTGATGCCGGTGCTCATGGTGTTAATCGCGCCGGAACCGGGCGAAAGGCTAAGGATGGTTGTGGTCAGCAGGTAGGTTAACCACCATTCAATGGTCATGTGTGACATTCCCTGAAGTTAGCGAAGTGTGACACAATACGACAGAAAATCGCGGCACGCTACGCAGCACATGCGTGCCAATCATGTTTTTTTCAGGGGGACGGATGCAGCATCATAAACAGAGTTGGCTCGGGCGTGAGCGAGGCTTTTCGGCCTTTGCCACCGGTCCGCTGCTCGACTTCTGGCGTCGCCGTGAAGAGTGTGAATTCACCGGCGTCGGCAACCTGAAGATCCGCTACGTCCGTTTCACCTCACCGCAACATCGCCGTGTCATTCTGGTCGTGCCTGGCCGCATTGAAAGCTATATCAAGTATCCCGAACTGGCTTATGACCTTTTCCATTGCGGCTACGATGTGGTGATTCTCGATCATCGTGGTCAGGGACGATCCGAACGTCTGCTCGAAGATTCGCATCGCGGTCATGTGGTGGAATTTAGCGACTATGTTGACGATCTGGAAACACTGTATCTGAAAGAGATCATCAGCTCACATTATCAGCAGCGCTACGTGTTGGCCCACTCGATGGGCGGGGCGATTTTGGCACTGTTTCTGGCGCGTCAGCCGCAGGCGTTTCACGCCGCGGTATTTTCCGCACCGATGTTTGGTATTGTGCTGCCGCTGCCAGACTGGATGGCGCACCGCATTCTCGACTGGACAGAAAAACTGCCTGCGCTGCGTGAAGGTTACGCGCTGGGCACCGGCCGCTGGCGCGCTAATCCTTTCGGCATCAACCGCCTGACGCATAGTCGCGAACGCTACCGCCGCAACCTGCGTTTCTACGCCGATGACCCGGCCATTCGCGTGGGTGGACCGACCTATCATTGGGTGCGTGAAGGCGTACAGGCCGGGCGCAACATTTTTAGTCAGATAGCGAACATCACTACACCAACCTTGCTGCTGCAGGCCAGCGAAGATGATGTGGTAGATAACCGCTCACAGGATCTCTTTTGTACGGCGATGGCCGAAGCGGGGCATCCCTGCGCGGGCAACGCGCCGTATGTGATAACAGGAGCGCGTCATGAGATCTTGTTCGAAAAAGACGCGATGCGCGCCGAAGCGCTGAACGCAGTGGTGGATTTCTTCGAGCATCACGCTTAATCAATTTTATTTTCCGATATCAACACCCGAGGTTTACATGTATCACATCGTCGCATCCGACCTGGATGGCACGCTGCTCTCTCCGGAACACCGTTTAACCCCGTTCGCGCGTACTACGCTGCAGGAGCTGGTGGCGCGTGACATTCACTTTGTTTTTGCCACCGGCCGTCACTATATCGACGTCGGGCAGATGCGCGATAAGCTCGCCATTCCGGCTTACATGATCACGTCCAACGGCGCGCGCGTACACAACGCTGCTGGCGAACTGGTGTTCAGCCACAACCTTGATGCCGATATCGCCAGCGATCTGTATGGCCTGCAATATCATGATGAACACATCCTGACGCACGTCTATCGCGACGACGAATGGTTCATGAGCCGTCATCGTCCGGATGAACAGGACTATTTCCGCGAATCTGACTTCAACTATCAGGTTTACCAGCCAGGGATGCTGCCGACCGATGGCATCAGTAAAGTGTTCTTCACCTGTGAAGATCCGCAGCGTTTGATTCCGCTGGAACAGGCGATTGAAGCGCGCTGGGGCGATCGTGTGAATGTCAGCTTCTCACTGCCGACCTGTCTGGAAGTGATGGCGGGCGGCGTTTCGAAAGGTCATGCGCTGGAAGCTGTGTCTAAGCAGCTGGGTCACTCGCTGAAAGAGTGCATCGCCTTCGGCGACGGCATGAATGATGTGGAGATGCTGAGCATGTCAGGCAAAGGCTGCATCATGCGTAATGGCCAGCAGCGTCTGAAAGACACCTTGCCAACGCTGGAAGTGATTGGTAGCAATGCGGAAGATGCGGTGCCGCATACGCTGCGCAAGCTGTTCCTCGCGTAAAAAAATGGGCCGGCGCTCACCGGCCCATACTCGTTATGCCATCTGTTTTTTGTGCTTATGCTCGCTCACCATGGTGAGCAGCAGCAGAATCACCGCCAGCACCGATCCGCCAATCATCACGATGAAGCCGCCATCCCAGCCGAAGTAATCGACGGTGTAGCCGACAATCGCACTCGCCGCCACCGATCCGCCAAGATAGCCAAACAGTCCGGTAAAGCCCGCCGCGGTTCCCGCCGCTTTTTTCGGTGCTAGCTCCAGCGCGTGCAAGCCAATCAACATCACCGGCCCGTAAATCAGGAAGCCGATCACAATCATGCACAGCATATCGATGCCGGGATTGCCCGGCGGGTTGAGCCAATAGACCACGGTGGCGATGGTCACCAGCGTCATAAAGAACACGCCGGTAGCGCCACGGTTGCCTCGGAACACTTTATCGGACATCCAGCCGCACAGCAGCGTGCCGGGGATGCCGGCATATTCGTAGAAGAAGTAGGCCCACGAGGACTTATCCAGCGTGAAGTGCTTCACCTCTTTCAGGTAGGTGGGCGACCAGTCGAGAATGCCGTAGCGCAGCAGGTAAACAAACACGTTGGCCAGCGCGATGTACCACAGCAGCTTATTAGGCAGAATGTACTGCATGAAAATCTGCTTCGCCGTCAGCTCCTGCTCGTGGTTCTCGTTGTAATCCGGCGGATAATCGTTCTTCCAGGCTTCAATCGGCGGTAATCCGCAGGATTGCGGCGTATCACGCATCAGGGCGAAAGCAAAGATCGCGATGATGATGGCGCCAAACGCCGGCATATACAGCGCTGCTTTCCAGTCGTTGAACCACGCCATACCGAGCAGGAACAGCAACGGTGGAATGCCGCCGCCGACGTTGTGCGCGCAGTTCCACACCGAGACAATGCCGCCGCGCTCCTTCTGCGACCACCAGTGCACCATGGTGCGTCCGCAGGGCGGCCAACCCATGCCCTGGAACCAGCCGCACAGGAACAGCAGCACGAACATCACCATGATGCTCGATGTCGCCCACGGCACGAAGCCCATAAACAACATCACCGCCGCAGCGAGGATCAATCCGGCGGGCAAAAATACGCGTGGATTCGAGCGGTCCGACACTGAACCCATAATGAATTTCGAAAAGCCATACGCGATGGAAATACCCGACAACGCAAAACCGAGATCGCCGCGCGAAAAACCCTGCTCAACCAGATACGGCATGGCTAACGCAAAGTTCTTGCGCACCAAATAGTAAGCCGCATAACCGAAGAAAATTCCCAGGAAAATTTGCCAGCGCAGACGACGATAGAGCGGATCGACACGATCATCTGCCACCTGGGGCCGATGCGGTGCAGGTTTGAAGATACTCAACATGAGTGTGGCCCTCCAGGGCGCGATATAGTTATGAGTTCCCAGCAGGTTGGGGCAATTACGGCAACGTTATAAACGGAAAGGTGATATTTCCATTTCGCGCAAAGAATAGTGATGGTCACGCACGGTTACTGTGATATGTGACACATTTGTTACAGTTTGATGACGGTAAAGAGCGATAAAAACCAGGAAATGTTGTATTTCGCGCATTTTAGTGTGGTTAAAAAGCGAAGCGATGAGCATTAATTGGCGCAATTTTGCGCTGTTGTAAACCAGATAGTTCAGCTCAATAGCGACAGTTTGTTTACACTAGCGCCACTGTTCATTTTGGGATCGTTACCGTGCTGTTACTGATCGTTACCACCATTCTGTGGGCTTTTTCCTTCAGTTTAATCGGGGAATATTTGGCTGGGCAGGTGGACTCCTGGTTCTCCGTGCTGATGCGCTTAGCGCTCGCCGCTATCGTCTTCCTGCCATTCCTGCGCTGGCGTGGCTATCGTGCCTCGACCATCCTGCTGTATATGCTGGTGGGCATGCTGCAACTCGGCATCATGTATCTGCTGAGCTTTGAGGCTTACCTGTATCTGAGCGTCACGGAGTTTCTGCTGTTCACCGTCATGACGCCGCTTTATGTCACGCTGATTTACGATTTGCTCAGCCGACGTCCGCTGCGTATCGGCTATGCCTTCAGCGCTATGTTGGCAGTGATTGGCGCGGCGATTATTCGTTACGACAAAGTCAGCGATCATTTCTGGTTTGGCTTACTGTTGGTGCAGGCAGCAAATATCTGTTTTGCCATTGGTATGGTGGGCTACAAACGTCTACAGGAAACCCGCCCAATGCCGCAGCACACCGCGTTTTCATGGTTCTATCTCGGTGCGGTGATCATCGCGGTCATTGCCTGGAGCCTGTGGGGCAATCCCAACAAACTGCCTACTACGTCGCTGCAGTGGGGCATTCTGGTGTGGTTGGGGGTTGCGGCTTCAGGTTTGGGCTACTTCATGTGGAACTACGGCGCAACGCAGGTGGATGCGGGCACCTTGGGCATTATGAACAATATGCATGTGCCGGCGGGTTTACTGGTGAACCTGGCGATTTGGCAGGAAACACCGCATTGGCCGAGTTTTATCGCCGGTGCTGCCGTAATCTTCGCCTCGCTTTATGTGCATAAACGCTGGGTGTTGGGCAAGAAAAGCGGCGCCTAAGTTAAAAGGGAAGGAAGTGGCCGCTACGAAAAGCGAAGCGTCCGAGCGTTTCTGTCCGGTGCGCATGAATGCGCACCCTACAAATCTCAGCACTATGTCGTAGGGTCGCCATTTTTGGCGACCCATTTACGCCTTCTTAACCGGTCCCGGACGATGGATCATCGTCAAACCTTTCAGGAAATTACGCAGAATCTGGTCGCCGCATTCGCGGAAGTTCTTGTGTTCCGGGTTACGGAAAATTGCGCCCACCTCAGCCTGCGAAATCTTAAAGTTCGCTTTCAGCAACACATCCGGAATATCGGTGGTCTTCAGTGCAAAGGCGATACGCAGCTTCTTCATGAAAATATTATTATTCATGCGGCGCTCAATCGACGGTGCGGGTGCATCTTCACTCTTACCGCGACGATAAAAAATCAGACCGTTGAGGAAGTACCCCATCAACACATCCGGCAGCTTGCGAAACGCGGCATCGTCATCCTTCTTCATCCACGCCTGCACATCTTCCAGCGGCACTTCACTTCCCGCTAAGGCAAAAATCTCCACCACTTTGCTATCGCTCAAATCAAGCATATAGCGCACGC
The DNA here is from genome assembly GCF_037149875.1 of Pantoea sp. USHLN256. Taxonomy (NCBI): domain Bacteria; kingdom Pseudomonadati; phylum Pseudomonadota; class Gammaproteobacteria; order Enterobacterales; family Erwiniaceae; genus Pantoea; species Pantoea sp. USHLN256. The sequence continues at coordinate 234,831 of NZ_JBBCQO010000006.1, forward strand.
TGCGCAGAACATCGTTACTCATCATGGTGAAACTCTCTTGGTCGCGGGTTGAGGCGGCGCATTATAGAGCAGGCGGGGCAGGGATAACAGCGCGGGCGACTTTCGCCGCCCAGTAGCATCAGGAAGAGGTGATCTGCAATGCGCCAGGACGTGCGGCATCGCGCACGAACGGCAGATGTTCACAGGCGTGTTGGCGGGCAAAACGTATGAAAGCTTCCAACACCGGCTGACGCTGCTCACCTTCGCGGACCGCGGCATACAGGCGGCTCCACAGCCCATCGCCCAGCGTCTTGGTGACCACCAAACCCTGCTGCTCAAAATTCTCTACCACCCAATGCGGTAGCGCGGCGATGCCCATACCTGCCGACACCATCTGAATCAGCAACAGCGTATTATCTACGCTCTTCAAGGCTGGACTCACGCCCGCCGGCTGCAGGAAATGTCGCCACACATCCAAACGCTGGCGCTGCACCGGATAAATCATCAGCACCTCTTCAGCCATATCTTCCGGGGAAATATGATCAAGCTGCGCCAAAGGATGATCCGGCGCCATCACTAAACGCACTTCAAAATCGAACATCGGTGAATAGAACAACCCGCTGCGCGGCAAAATGTCGGAGGTCAACACCACATCCAGCTCGCCCTGCTGCAACGCCGGTTGGGGGTCAAAAGTCACGCCAGATTTGAAATCCATCACCACCTGCGGCCAGCTCTGACGAAAATTATTCAGCGCAGGCGTCAGCCACTGAATGCAGCTGTGACACTCGATGGCGATACGCAATGTGGTCTGATGCGGCTCATGGCACGCCTGCAAGGCTTGCTGAATCTGCGGCAAAACCTGCTCGGCCAGCTGCAACAAAATCTCTCCCTGCGGCGTAAAACGCAGCGGCTGGCTTTTACGCACAAACAGACGGAATCCCAGCCGCTGTTCCAGATCGCTGAACTGGTGGGACAACGCCGATTGCGTCTGATGAAGCTGTGAGGCGGCGGCGGCTAACGAGCCGGTATTCCGTAACGCCTGCAGCGTCCGCAGGTGTTTGAGTTCGATCATGAGAATCCTTCACATCGAGATTGAACAAATTGCGCTTGAGGAACATACAGTACCCGCAGATTATGGCGGTGTAAACATCTGGACGGCTAAACATCTCAAGCAAGCGTCGCGGCCACTTTACCTTTGTCCAGCCATACAGCTCAGCGAATGACCTCTTCTTTCGCTGGATGAACGTAAATCGGTTGTACCTAAAAGAATATCTGGAGAACAGCAAATGACCATTCTCAACCATACACTCGGTTTCCCGCGCGTCGGTCTACGTCGTGAACTGAAAAAAGCACAGGAAAGCTATTGGGCAGGTAAAAGCTCACAGGAAGAGCTGCTGGCCGTGGGTCGCGAACTGCGTGCTCGTCACTGGCAACAGCAGCAAGACGCGGGGGTGGATCTGCTGCCGGTTGGCGATTTCGCCTGGTACGATCATGTTCTGACCACCAGCCTGATGCTGGGTAACGTGCCAGCACGCCATCAAAACCATGATGGATCCGTCGATCTCGATACGCTCTTCCGCCTTGGCCGTGGCCGTGCACCTAGCGGTGAACCCGCTGCGGCGGCGGAAATGACCAAATGGTTTAACACCAATTATCACTACATGGTGCCGGAATTCACCCTCGGCCAGCGGTTCAAACTGACCTGGACCCAGCTGCTGGATGAGGTTGATGAAGCGTTGGCGCTCGGCCACAAGGTTAAACCGGTGCTGCTCGGCCCGGTAACCTATCTGTGGCTAGGTAAAGTGAAGGGCGAGCAGTTTGATCGTCTGTCACTGCTGAAAGATATTCTGCCCGTTTACCAACAGGTATTGGCTGAACTGAATAAACGCGATATCGCATGGGTACAAATCGATGAGCCAGCACTGGCGCTGGAGCTGCCAGCAACGTGGCGCGATGCCTTCAAACCGGCTTACGAGGCGCTGCAAGGTGAAAGCAAACTGCTGCTGACGACCTACTTCGACAGCATCGGCCAGAACCTTGACGTGATTAAAGCGCTGCCGGTGCAAGGTCTGCACGTCGACCTGGTTCACGGTAAAGATGATATCCAGCAGCTGAACCAGCAAATCCCGGCAGATTGGCTGCTTTCGGTGGGTGTTATCAACGGTCGCAACGTCTGGCGTGCGGATCTCAGCAGCTGGTTTGAACGTCTGCAGCCGTTGGTTGGCCAGCGTAAACAGCTATGGATCGGTTCGTCCTGCTCACTGCTGCATAGCCCAATCGATCTGAGCGTGGAAACGCGGCTGGATGAAGAGGTGAAAAGCTGGTTCGCTTTTGCCCTGCAGAAATGCACTGAGCTGTCGCTGTTGAGCAAGGCGCTAAATAACCATGATGCTGCTTCACTGGTGGAGTGGAGCGCGCCGATTCGTGCGCGTGCCAACTCAACACGCGTTCACAATCCCGTGGTCGGCGAGCGTCTGGCGAGAATCCAGGCCAAAGACATCGAGCGCGCCAGCAACTATACCGAGCGTGCGAAAGCGCAGCGTAACCGCTTTAATCTGCCGGCGTGGCCAACCACTACGATTGGTTCATTCCCGCAGACGACGGAAATTCGCGGCCTGCGCCTCGACTTCAAAAAAGGCAACATTGATGGCGGCAACTACCGCACCGGCATTGCAGAACACATCAAACAGGCGATCGTTGAGCAGGAACGGTTGGGGCTGGACGTGCTGGTGCACGGTGAAGCTGAACGCAACGACATGGTGGAATACTTTGGCGAAAATCTCGCCGGCTTCGTATTCACCCAGAATGGCTGGGTGCAGAGCTACGGTTCTCGCTGCGTAAAACCGCCGGTTATCATCGGCGACGTCAGCCGTCCTGCCGCGATCACCGTTGAGTGGGCCAAATACGCGCAATCACTGACCGACAAACCGGTTAAAGGCATGTTGACCGGTCCGGTAACCATTCTCTGCTGGTCGTTCCCACGTGAAGATGTGAGCCGTGAAACCATTGCGAAACAGATTGCGCTGGCGCTGCGTGACGAAGTGGCAGACCTGGAAAAAGCCGGCATTGGTATCATTCAGATTGATGAACCCGCGCTGCGCGAAGGTCTGCCGCTGCATCAGTCCGATTGGGCGGCGTATCTGACATGGGCCGTTGATGCTTTTCGTCTGAATGCCGCGGTGGCGCAAGACGACACGCAAATTCACACTCATATGTGTTACTGCGAGTTCAATGACATCATGGACTCCATCGCCGCACTGGATGCCGACGTCATCACCATCGAAACCTCACGTTCCGATATGGATCTGCTGGATACGTTTAAAGAGTTCGACTATCCCAATGAGATTGGTCCGGGCGTTTACGATATCCACTCACCGAACGTACCGAGCGTGGAGTGGATGGAAGCGTTACTGCGCAAAGCGGCGCAAAGCATTCCGGAAGAACGTCTGTGGGTTAACCCGGATTGTGGCCTGAAAACGCGTGGCTGGACGGAAACCCGTCAGGCACTGGCAAACATGGTCAAAGCGGCGCAGAACCTGCGGGGTGAAACGGCTTAGTAGCTGCAAATGTGATTGGGGCGCATACGCGCCCCTTTTTATTACGCGTTTGGTGCTACGCCATATTGCGCGAACCACGCCAGCATACGTTGCCAGCCATCTTTGGCGGAATCGGCGTGATAGCTCGTACGGTAATCCGCGTTGAAAGCGTGGCCAGCATCCGGATACACCACGATCTCCGCTTTGGCATTGGCGGCATGCAGCGCCTGACGCATCTTATCAATACTCTCCAGTGGAATGCTGTCATCCTGACCGCCATAAAGGCCCAGCACGGGCGCATTCAGGTCCACCGCAATATCGATCGGATGTTTCTGCTGCTTCAGCGTCTTCTCACCCTCTAAGCGGCCATACCACGCCACAGCGGCTCGCACTTGAGGATTGTGCGCGGCAAACAGCCAGCTAATGCGTCCGCCCCAGCAGAAGCCGGTAATTGCCAGGCGACGCGCATCGCCACCATGACTTGCCGCCCAGTTAGCCACATGATCGAGGTCGGACAGTACCTGCGTATCCGGAACCTTGCTCACCAACTCTTTAAACAGCGTGGGAATGTCGTTGTAATCGTTGGGATCACCTTCACGGAAATAGAGCTCAGGGGCGATCGCCAGATAACCTTCCAGCGCCAAACGCCGGCAAACATCGCGGATATGCTCATGCACACCGAAAATCTCCTGCACGACTAACACCACAGGCAATGTGCCTTGGTACTCTTTTGGCCGGGCATAGTAGGCGGGCAAATTTTCGCCCTGGCTTGGAACCGAGGTCTCGCCAGCATGAATCGCGTCGCTGGCGGTAATAATCGTGCTGCTTGCGGTGGGCTGAACGGCCGGTGCAAAGCCGCCGGGTGCCGTTTTTTGTGCCATATTGTCTTCGGTTTTCATGGTTCTCTCCGTGCTAGCAAATGCGCAATCACGTAACTATAGCCTGGCTGGTCAAGCAAGGCTGACGTAGGGTGCAGGGGGATTTTTTTTACGTGTGCTGCTTCTCTATTAACATTGCCATCAGTACTTACACAGCACCGCTTGTAGCAATTCAGAATTGCAGCGCACTAATGTGTGATGTAAATCACAAAATGTTTTGCTGATCATGTAAGTTTCATTATTGATAGTGAAATTAGTCACATAATTATGTTGCCTGCTCACGTAGAGTGGCGCGCACATCCCCTATTTATCAGGAGTCTGATATGGCCCAGTCTGACGTTTTCCATCTTGGCATCACCAAAGCTTCCCTAAAAGGAGCCACGCTGGCCATCGTTCCCGGCGATCCTGAGCGCGTGAAGAAAATCGCCGCGCTGATGGAGAATCCACAGCATCTGGCTTCGCATCGTGAATTCACCACCTATCTGGCGGAAGTCGATGGTAAACCGGTGGTGGTGTGTTCAACCGGTATCGGCGGACCTTCAACCTCGATTGCGGTAGAAGAGCTGGCGCAACTTGGTGTGCGCACCTTCCTGCGCGTTGGCACCACCGGCGCCATTCAGCCGCATATTAATGTCGGTGATGTGCTGGTCACCACGGCGTCTGTCCGCCTTGACGGTGCCAGCCTGCACTTCGCACCGATGGAGTTCCCGGCCGTGGCTGATTTCACCTGCACCACCGCGCTGGTTGCCGCAGCGGAAGCCTGCGGTGCCAAAACGCACATTGGCATTACCGCGTCCTCTGACACCTTCTATCCGGGGCAGGAACGCTATGACACCTTCTCTGGTCGCGTGGTGAAGCGCTTCCAGGGCTCAATGGATGAGTGGCAGCAAATGGGCGTCCTTAACTATGAGATGGAATCCGCTACACTGTTAACCATGTGCGCCAGTCAGGGACTGCGTGCCGGCATGGTGGCTGGCGTCATCGTGAACCGTACGCAAAAAGAGATTCCGGATGCGGTGACCATGAAGCAGACCGAAAGTGATGCGGTGAAAATTGTGGTAGAAGCCGCGCGTCGCTTAATTTAGTGCGCCATTCAAGGGATGAATTCGAGACCAGGCTTATAGGGAGCTCAGCAATTGCCTGATTAGAATGCGCGCAATTTCAGCAGCTACTGAGAAATTTCTTATGCGCAAAATGGTTTCTGTCTCACGTCCTAATTTCATGAATAATCCCGCTACTGCGCAATCACGCGTTGAGGGCGCAGCAGCGAGATTTCGTCAGGCCATGGCGGCCCATAACTATCCCCTCGCTCGTCAGTGCTGTGAAGAAGTGCTGCGCGTGTTGCCAAATCACATGCAGGTGCTCAGCGATTACGCGTTAACCTTAATGCGCGTGGGCGAACACAAGAAATCCTACAAGATTTATCAGAAGATCTATCAGGCCCCGGCCGCGCAGCGCGCGCAGGCGTCGGAAACCTGGCTGGATGGATTGACCGAAGTCTGCGGTTGGCTTGATAAGCAGGATGAAGTGGCGCGTTACGGCCTCGAATCGCTGCAGAAATCCGATGTGATCTTCAGTAAAGGCCAGAAAGTGGCGTATCCCTCAGACGTACCGCCACCGATCAATCGCCATAACCCGACAGAAAACATCATCTCCTTCAGCCTTTACGGTGGCCAGCCACGCTACTGCGAAACGCTGATTAAGAACATCGAAGTGGCGCGCGAGTTCTATCCTGACTGGATATGCCGCATCTATCTTGACGATAGCGTCCCGCAGCACGTGTGGCAGCGTCTGACGCAGCCGAACACCCAGCTGGTGGATATGTCCCAGGAAAAAGCTATCTTCCCCACGCTGTGGCGCTTTTTAGTGATGGACGATCCCAGCGTTAAACGTTACATCGTGCGTGACGCCGATTCATTACTCTCCGAGCGTGAAGTGGTTGCGGTTGAAGCCTGGCTGGACTCCCCATTCTGGTTCCATCACATGCGCGATTACTTCTCGCATACCGAACTGCTGCTAGCGGGTATGTGGGGCGGTTGTCATGGCGTGTTCCACAATGTTGAACAGCAGATGCGTGACTTTATCGCCCAGTATCAAGGCAGCGAACGCTTTACCGACCAGTATTTTCTTAAAGTGGCGTTGTGGCCAACGGTGCGTGAAAGCTTGTTGAGTCACGACGATATTTTTCACTTCCATCAGGCGCAGCCCTGGCCGGCGCATCAACCGATTCGCTGGCAAACCGATAGCTTCCACGTCGGCAGCAACGCCGGTTTTGCTAGCATGGCCGGTAAAGTTGAAAATGCGGAAAACGGTTGCCAGCAGGTTGAGATCACCTACGGCGGCCAAAGCTGGACCTATCCAGCAAAAATCAAGGATGAAACCGAATGGTTACTTCCGATGCCGTTCTTCCTGATTGATGCGTGGAAAGCCGGCGATTTGACCGTAAAAGCCCTGTAAATAAAATCTGGACATTCATACAGTACCCCTCTACCTTTTCCCTCAGCGAGACGATCCGCGGGGGGATTATGGATCAGCAACTTATCATTAGCGGCGCGCTGGCGCTGGCCGGTTTAGGCATTGGCTGGATCATTGCCCAGCTGCGCGCCGGTCATCAGCATGCCAGCTTCACGACCGAGCGTCGTCTGTTGGAAGAGGCGCAGCAGCGCCAACATCAGCAGATCGAACATTTACAACAGCAAATCCAGCAACGTGAGCAGGAGATGCGCCAATTGCACGGCGCGCTCAGCGGTGCGCAGGAACGTTTGCAGCAGCTCGATTACTGGCGCGGCGAGAGCGAACAGCTCAGTCGTGAATTGCGTAATCAGCTGGAAGTTAATAGCGCGCAGGAAGCGGAGTTGCGCGAATTGACCATCCGTCTTGAAGAGACACGCTACGGCGCTGAAGAGAAACAGCGCCTGCTCACCAACAGCGAACAGCGACTCAGCGCGCAGTTTGAAAATCTGGCCAACCGCATCTTTGAAAACAGCGGGCGGCGCGTCGATGAACAAAATCGTCAAAGCCTGAACAGTCTGATTGGCCCGCTGCGTGAACAGCTGGATGGTTTCCGTCGTCAGGTGACTGACAGCTTTGGGCTGGAAGCGCGTGAACGCCACACGCTGACGCATGAAATTCGCCAGCTGCAGCAGCTCAACGCGCAGATGGCGCAGGAAGCGGTCAATCTCACCAAAGCGCTAAAAGGTGACAATAAAATCCAGGGCAACTGGGGCGAAGTGGTGCTAAGCCGCGTGCTGGAAGCCTCCGGACTGCGTGAAGGCTATGAATACCAAACGCAGGTAAGCGTTCAGCTGGAGCAGCAGGGCAGGATGCAACCGGATGTGATTGTCCGTTTGCCGCAGGGCAAAGATGTGGTGATCGACGCGAAGATGACGTTGGTCGCTTACGAGCGCTATTTCAACGCCGATGATGAAGCCACGCGCGAGCAGGCCATTCAGGAGCACGTCAACGCCATGCGTGGACACATTCGCTTGCTAAGCCGAAAAGATTACCAACAATTGCCTGGTTTACGCTCTCTGGATTATGTGTTGATGTTTATCCCGGTGGAACCGGCATTTCTGCTGGCGATCGATCGTCAGCCAGAGCTGATCAGCGAAGCGCTGCAGCAGAACATCATGCTGGTCAGCCCAACTACGCTGCTGGTGGCGCTGCGCACCATCAACAATCTCTGGCGTTATGAACATCAAAGCCGCAACGCGCAGCGCATCGCCGATCGGGCAACGCGGCTGTATGACAAAATGCGGCTGTTCGTCGATGACATGAGCGGTATCGGCCACAATCTTGATAAGGCGCAGCAAAGCTATCATCAGGCGATGAAAAAGCTGTCTGAAGGACGCGGCAATCTGATTGCGCAAAGTGAAGCTTTCCGCTCGCTTGGTGTGGAGATCAAACGGCCGATCAATCCGCAGTTGGTGGAACAGGCGCAGCCGGAAGAGGCGGATGAAGATTGGGCAGACGATCCCAACGTTGATGAAAGCGTTTCAGATTCAACAACGGACTCGCTGCGCCGCATCAACGAATAGCACGGTGGTCGCGTGCTCGTGTAGCGCGACTCTGATACACTTCGGCAAGAATTGTTTGTGGAACAGGTAAAACCGATGGCAGATGAATCACAGCAGGAAACTACCCATTTTGGCTTCCAGACCGTCGCGAAAAGCGAAAAGGCCGATAAAGTCGCGGACGTGTTTCACTCCGTCGCGGCAAAATATGACCTGATGAACGATTTGATGTCGTTTGGCATCCATCGTGTCTGGAAGCGTTTTACCATTGACAGCAGCGGTGTGCGCCGCGGTCAGCGCGTGTTGGATCTGGCGGGTGGTACCGGCGATCTGACGGCTAAATTCTCTCGTCTGGTGGGCGAAACCGGCCAGGTTGTGTTGGCTGATATCAACAGCTCAATGCTGAAGATGGGCCGCGAAAAGCTGCGTAATCTCGGCGTGTCGGGTAATGTCAGCTATGTTCAGGCGAACGCCGAAGCGCTGCCGTTCCCGGATAACTATTTCGATTGCATCACCATCTCGTTCGGTTTGCGTAACGTCACCGAAAAAGAGAAAGCGCTGGCGTCGATGTTCCGCGTGCTGAAGCCGGGCGGACGCCTGCTGGTGCTGGAATTCTCCAAGCCGCTGCTGGAGCCGCTGAGCAAGGCTTACGACACCTATTCATTCCATATTCTGCCGCGTATTGGCCAGCTGGTGGCGCAAGATGCTGAAAGCTATCGTTATCTGGCAGAGTCGATTCGTATGCATCCCGATCAGGAAACCCTGAAAGCGATGATGAATGATGCCGGCTTTGAAAATACCACCTACTTCAATATGACTGGCGGTATTGTCGCGCTGCATCGCGGATTTAAATTCTAATCCATCATGACTTTAACTCCTCTCATCACCGGCGGTCTTGAGACCGCCCTGAACCGTGTTCTCTATCGCGATCGCAGCCTGAAAGCCGCGCGCCAGCGTCTGGCGGGCAAGGTGTTGCTGCTGCGTCTGCAAGAGCTCGATTTTCCTTTAGTGCTGGTGTTTAGCGAATCACAACTTGATGTACTGAGTGATTGGCAGGATAGCAGCGACTGCACGGTGAGTTTGCGTGTCAGCACCTTGCCGAAACTGCGCGATCGCCAGCAGCTCACCAGCTTGATCAGAAGCGGTGAACTGGAGGTGGAGGGCGATTTGCAGGTGGTACAGCAATTCTCTGCGCTGATGGATCTCGCCGAGCTTGATCCAGCCGAATATCTCGCGCCGTGGATTGGCGACATCGCCGCGCAAGGGGTAAGCCAGGCCGCACAGCAGGCGCTGAGATTCGTGCAGCAGCAGGTTATGCGCCGCCAGGATTATCTTGGCCAGGCGCTGACGGAAGAGTGGCGCGTCGCGCCGGGTGCTCTGGAACTGGCATGGTTCTGCGAGGAAGTGGAAGCGATGGAACGTTCGCTCAATGCGTTTGAAACGCGTTTGGCACAGCTGGAGGCGAAATGACGCTGGGAGAAATTCGGCGCTTATACTTCATCATCAAGATATTTCTCACTTATGGCCTTGATGAACTGATTCCCCGCATGCGCTTCACGCTGCTGTTACGCCTGTGGCGGCGCTGCATCTTCTGGATCCCTAACCAACACAAAGACGCCTCGCCTGGCGTGCGCATCCGTTTAGCCATGGAGCAGCTTGGTCCGGTGTGGATCAAGTTCGGTCAAATGCTCTCCACGCGACGCGATCTGTTCCCGCCAGCGATTGCCGATGAGCTTGCCGTGCTGCAGGACCGCGTGGCGCCGTTTGATGGCGTCAAAGCGAAGCAGCAGATTGAACAGTCGATTGGCGGCCCGGTGGAAACCTGGTTTGAAGACTTCGACATTAAACCGCTGGCCTCTGCCTCTATTGCACAGGTGCACACCGCCACGTTGAAGTCCAACGGCCGCGCCGTGGTGATCAAAGTGATTCGTCCCGATATCCTGCCGGTGATCAAAGCGGACATGCGGTTGATTTATCGTCTGGCGCGTTGGGTGCCGCGTTTGCTGCCGGATGGACGTCGTCTGCGTCCGCTGGAAGTGGTACGCGATTACGAAAAAACCCTGATTGATGAGCTGAATCTGCTGCGTGAAGCGGCCAACGCCATCCAGCTGCGTCGTAACTTCGACCAAAGCCGCATGCTTTACGTACCCGAAGTGTTCTCTGATTACTGCAGTGAATCAATGATGGTAATGGAGCGCATTTACGGCATTCCGATCTCGGATATCGCCACGCTCGAGCAGCACGGCGTCAATATGAAGTTACTGGCAGAGCGCGGCGTGCAGGTGTTCTTCACCCAGGTGTTCCGCGACAGCTTCTTCCATGCCGACATGCATCCTGGCAATATCTTCGTCAGCTACGATCACCCAGAGGATCCGCAGTACATCGGCATCGACTGCGGTATTGTCGGTTCACTGAATAAAGAAGATAAGCGCTATCTGGCGGAAAACTTTATCGCCTTCTTTAATCGCGATTACCGCAAAGTGGCTGAGCTGCATGTGGATTCAGGCTGGGTGCCGCTGGATACTAACGTTGAAGATTTTGAGTTTGCCATTCGTACCGTGTGTGAGCCGATTTTCGAAAAACCGCTGGCTGAGATCTCCTTCGGTCACGTGTTGCTGAATCTGTTTAATACCGCGCGTCGCTTCAATATGGAAGTGCAGCCGCAGCTGGTGCTGCTGCAGAAGACGTTGCTGTATGTCGAAGGGATTGGTCGCCAGCTCTATCCTCAGCTCGACTTGTGGAAAACCGCCAAGCCGTTCCTGGAAGATTGGATCAAAGATCAGATTGGTATCCCGGCAATAATGCGTGCGGTGAAAGAGAAAGCGCCGTACTGGGCGGAAAAACTGCCGGAGTTGCCGGAGCTATTTTACGACAGTATGCGCCAGCACAAATTATTGAAGCACAGCGTCGATAAACTCGTCACCGATTTAAACGTACAGCGCACACGAAATCATCAGGCGCGCTATCTGTTTGGCGTAGGAGCTACACTGTTATTAAGTGGCACCGCCGTACTGTTAAGTCGACCGGATTGGGATTTCTTCCCGGCGCTTTTAATGGCTGCCGGCATCGTCACCTGGCTTATTGGCTGGCGCAAGACAAACTGATTGTCTGCCTGGTTCAAATCGCGTAATGTCGCAAGCTAAAGCCCGAAATCATACGGGCTTTCTGTGCGTTACAGTCAACAGTTTTTCACAGAATATTAGAGGCATATCTCATGGGCGGTATCAGTATTTGGCAATTGTTAATCATTGCCGTCATTGTTGTTCTTCTGTTCGGTACCAACAAACTTCGCAACCTGGGTTCGGATTTGGGTTCTTCTATCCGCGGCTTCAAAAAAGCCATGGGCGATGAAGACGATAAAAAGGATCAACCGAAAGAGCAGGACGCTGACTTCAACGCCAAAACTTTGGCAGACAAACAGCAAACCTCGGCGACTAAAGACGACGCCCGGAACGACAAGCAGGTATAACTGTGTTCGACATTGGTTTTAGTGAACTGGTATTGGTGTTCGTGATCGGGCTGATTGTGCTTGGCCCGCAGCGATTACCGGTTGCGGTGAAAACCGTCGTCGGCTGGATCAGAGCCATTCGCTCGCTGGCCGCGAATGTACAAAACGAACTGGCACAGGAGCTGAAACTGCAGGAATTGCAGGACAGCCTGAAAAAGGTGGAAGAGGCGGGTCGTGGCACGCTGTCACCGGAGCTGAAAGAGTCGATGGAAGAACTGCGTAAAACCGCCGACTCAATGAAGCGCTCCGTGCAGCAGAGTATCGATCTCGAAAAAGAGGAAGATGAAGCCAACACCATTCATCAGACTCCGCCAGCAGTAGCGCAGCCGGCTACTTCCCCTGCGGTCACGCCTGCTGCTGCAGAACATCAAACCAGTGCCGCAGCACAGGTTCCGCAGCCAGTTGACGTAACTTCTGCAGTGGATAATCCTCCCGTCGCCAGTGCCCCGCAAAGCACTGCGAAGATTTCTCTCGTAAAAGATGAACGATAAACATGGCCGTTGAAGATACCCAACCGCTCATTAGCCATCTGATTGAGCTGCGTAAGCGTTTGTTGAACTGCATCATCGCTGTTTTAGTCATCTTTCTGTGTCTGGTCTACTTCGCCAATGACATTTACCATCTGGTAGCGTCACCATTGATTAGCCAGATGCCGGCTGGTGCGAGCATGATCGCCACCGACGTAGCATCACCCTTCTTCACGCCAATTAAGCTCACCATTATTGTCTCGGTGTTTCTTGCCGTGCCGGTGATTTTGTATCAGGTGTGGGCGTTTGTCGCGCCAGCGCTCTATCGTCACGAACGCAAACTGGTGATGCCGCTGCTGTTCTCCAGTACGCTGCTGTTTTACGTCGGCGTGGCGTTTGCGTATTTCATCGTGTTCCCGCTGGCGTTTGGTTTCTTCGCCAAAACGGCACCGCAAGGCGTGACCATCGCCACGGATATCACCAATTATCTCGACTTCGTCATGACCATTTTCATGGCCTTTGGCGTGGCGTTTGAGGTGCCGATTGCCATTGTGCTGCTGTGCTGGACAGGCATTACTTCACCTGACGATCTGAGAAAGAAACGTCCGTATATGCTGGTTGGCGCCTTCGTCGTTGGGATGTTGCTCACACCGCCGGATGTTTTCTCCCAAACTTTGCTCGCTATTCCGATGTACTGCCTGTTTGAAGTCGGCGTATTCTTCTCCCGCTACTATGTGGGTAAAGGGCGTCAGTCTTCGGATGAGGAACAGAATACCGAATCCTGATGTCTTTTAAGCAGGGCACCCGCCAGCAAGCGGGAAGAGAATGAATCTAAACCGCCTAACCGGGCGGTTTTTTATTGGGGAGAAAACATGTTTGATATCGGTGTAAACCTGACCAGCACGCAATTCGCAAAAGATCGCGAGCAGGTTGTGAAACGTGCGCGCGAAGCAGGCGTCACCGGCCTGTTAATTACCGGCACTAACGCGCTGGAGAGCCAGCAGGCGCGTCAGCTGGCGGCATTACACGCCGGCTACTGCTGGTCGACGGCAGGCGTTCATCCGCATCATGCCAGTGAATGGTCGGCGGAAACGGCGAATACCTTGCGTCGTCTCGCAGAAAGCGCCCAGGTTGTCGCCATCGGCGAATGCGGCCTGGATTTTAACCGCAATCTCTCGGCCCACGATCAACAGGAGTACGCCTTTGATGCGCAGCTCGCACTGGCTGCAGAGCTGCAGCTGCCGGTATTTCTGCATTGTCGTGAAGCGCACGATCGTTTTGTGGCGGTGCTTGAGCCGTGGCTGCCAAAACTGGTGGGCGCGGTGGTGCACTGCTTTACCGGTACGCGTGATGAGCTGCAAGCGTGCCTGGCACTCGGGTTGTCAGTAGGCATTACCGGTTGGGTGTGCGACGAACGTCGCGGTATGGAACTGCGCGAATTGCTGCCATTGATTCCGGCTGAGCGTCTGCTACTGGAAACCGACGCACCCTATTTACTGCCGCGCGATATGCATCCACGTCCCACTTCGCGCCGCAATGAGCCGTGCTTCCTGCCGCACATTGTGCAGCAAGTGGCGAACTGGCGTGGAGAAGAGGCGGAAGCGCTGGGCGCGCAGGTCAATCGCAACGCGCGTCAACTTTTTAAGCTGGCCTAAAGCTTGCGGAACTGCTTGTTATCCACGCTGCGCATCACCTGTTTGTTCAGCATGTTCAGCAGCAGAACGGAGCGCGTTTCACCATCCGGCTCGGCAAAAATCGCGCGTAGTCCTTCGAAGGTGCCATCGGTGATGATCACTTCATCACCGCTCTGCGGCGTTTCCGGATCTAACACGATCTGCGGCGCGTCGGTTTGCAGCGCTTCGATCACATCGTGCGATACGGTAGCCGGCATGGCGCCGAAGCGCACGAAGTGGCTGACGCCGCGCGTGCTGCTGATGGTGGTGGTGTGAATCGCTTCGGGATCGAACTCGATAAACAAATAATTGGGGAACAGCGGCTCACTCACGGTGGTGCGTTTACCGCGCACAATCTTCTCCAAAGCGATCATTGGGCTCAGGCAATTCACCGCTTGCCGCTCAAGATGCTCTTTCGCGCGCAACAGTTGTCCACGTTTGCAATAGAGTAAGTACCAGGATTCCATAACTGCTCCCAAAGAATGGACGCTAAGAATATCAAACCTGCTGACAGAGTTATAGCGCATCGGCGGAGGGAAACCCTGTGCTGAAAAAAATTCACTGCGAATTTTCTGATTGATGCGGCTAATTAACGCTTTCGTGCAAGAAAATTGACGGCTGGCGACCATCTGTATCAGACTCCATCCCCATCTTTCGATTGAAAAGGAGTGGCCGATGGAACTGTTCCTGTTAAGTAACGGCAAAGTGGCCGAGGATGCGCCGCTGTTGAGTTACGCCCACCCGCAGCTGCACGCGATGATCGCCCAGCGCGGCATTACGTCGGCGGTGCTGGTGCCCTACGCGATTATTCGTGGCGATCATGCGCAACGCGCGCAAGATTTGTCAGATTCATTAGGCATTGAAGTGCGCACGGTGCATGAGTTTTCCTCCCCCGTCGCGGCGATTGAGCAAGCTGAGCTGATTCTGGTGAGCGGCGGAAATACCTGGTTCCTCAATCAAATGCTGCATGAACATGACTTGATCGTTGCGATTCAACGCGCAGTGCGCGAGCGTGATGTGCCGTACGTCGGCTGGAGCGCCGGTTGCAACGTGGCAACGCCTTCGATTCGCACCACCAATGACATGCCGGTGCGCAGCAGTGTGGTGTTGCCTGCGCTGGGCTTGTTCCCGGTGCAGATCAATCCGCATTATCTTGATGCCCACGTCAGCGGCCATATGGGCGAAACGCGCGATGAGCGCCTGGCTGAATTTTGCGCCGTTAACCCGCATGAATCGGTGATTGCGCTCCGCGAAGCCAGTTTCCTACACGTGAGTGAAAATCGCCTGCGCTACTACAGCGCCCGCGGCGAAGACTTTAAAGTGTTCCGCCACGGCGAGCCGATTGCGGCGTATCACGATGTGCTGGCGATTCAGTCGCTGGTGCCGTTTTCCTGTCAGCCAGCCTGACTCAGAAACCTCAACATGCTAGCGTGAAACGCACCTATAATGGCGCTTCACTCTGGCCGGAAAGCTAAAGCCGCATGAAATATCAGGATTTACGAGACTTCCTCGCGTTACTCGAACAGCGTGGAGAGTTAAAGCGCATCACTCAGGAGATCGATCCTGAGCTGGAGATGACCGAGATTGCCGATCGCACGCTGCGTGCCGGCGGCCCAGCGCTGCTGTTTGAAAACCCGAAAGGGTACGACATGCCGGTGCTGTGTAATCTGTTCGGCACGCCAAAACGCGTGGCGATGGGCATGGGCCAGGAAGAGGTGAGTGCGCTGCGCGAAGTGGGCAAACTGCTGGCATTTTTGAAGGAACCGGAGCCGCCGAAAGGCTTCCGCGATCTGTTTGATAAAATGCCGCAGTTCAAGCAAGTGCTGAATATGCCAACCAAGCGCTTGCGCAATGCGCCTTGCCAGGAAGAGATTTTTAGCGGCGATGACGTCGATCTGTCACGCATCCCGGTGATGAAATGCTGGCCAGGCGATGCCGCGCCGCTGATCACCTGGGGATTAACCGTCACGCGTGGCCCGCATAAAGAGCGCCAGAATCTGGGCATCTATCGCCAGCAGGTGATCGGCAAAAATCGCCTGATTATGCGTTGGCTGTCGCATCGCGGCGGCGCGCTCGATTTCCAGGAGTGGTGCAAAGCGCATCCGGGCGAACGTTTTCCGGTATCTGTCGCGCTCGGGGCCGATCCGGCGACCATTCTCGGCGCGGTGACGCCGGTGCCCGACACGCTCTCTGAATATGCCTTCGCCGGTTTGCTGCGTGGCAACAAAACCGAAGTGGTAAAGTGCATCTCTAACGAGCTTGAAGTGCCGGCGAGCGCAGAGATTGTGCTGGAAGGTTACATTGAGCCGGGCGATGTGGCACCGGAAGGGCCATACGGCGATCACACGGGATACTACAATGAAGTAGACAGTTTCCCGGTGTTTACCGTGACGCACGTAACGCAACGTCGCAATCCGATTTATCATTCAACCTATACCGGGCGTCCACCGGATGAACCGGCGGTGTTGGGCGTGGCGCTGAATGAAGTGCTGGTGCCGATCCTGATCAAGCAGTTCCCGGAGATTGTTGATTTCTATCTGCCGCCGGAAGGCTGTTCTTATCGCCTCGCGGTGGTGACGATTAAGAAACAGTATGCCGGTCACGCCAAGCGCGTGATGTTTGGCGTGTGGTCGTTCCTGCGTCAGTTCATGTACACCAAGTTTGTGATTGTATGTGACGACGACGTCAACGCGCGTGACTGGAATGATGTGATTTGGGCGATTACTACGCGCATGGATCCAGCACGCGATACGGTGCTGGTTGAGAACACGCCAATCGATTATCTCGACTTTGCCTCGCCGGTTTCCGGCTTGGGTTCGAAGATGGGACTTGATGCCACCAATAAGTGGCCGGGCGAAACCACGCGCGAATGGGGCACGCCGATTGTCAAAGATCCGGCCGTTACGGCGCGCATTGACGCCATTTGGGATGAATTAGCAATCTTTGCCGAGCCGCCGCAGCGCTAAAAGCGGCAGACCAACCAGACCCGAAGAAAAAGGGAACGCATGACAACGTTAAGCTGCAAAGTGACTTCGGTTGAAGCGATTACGGATACGGTTTACCGCGTCCGTTTGATTCCGGCCGCGGATTTTAACTTCCGCGCGGGACAGTATTTGATGGTGGTGATGGATGAGCGTGATAAGCGCCCATTCTCGCTGGCGTCCACGCCAATGGAAAAGGACATCATTGAACTGCACATTGGCGCCTCGGATCTTAATCTTTACGCGATGGCGGTGATGGACCGCATCAAAAACGATCGTCAGATTACGGTAGATATGCCGCATGGCGATGCCTGGCTACGCGAAGAGAGCGATCGTCCGATCATTCTGATTGCCGGCGGCACCGGTTTCTCCTATGCGCGTTCCATTCTGCTGACCGCGCTGGCACAGAAACCCGATCGCGAAATTGCGATTTACTGGGGCGGCCGTGAGCTGATGCATCTGTACGATTTAGATGAGTTGAATGCGCTGGCGGTGAAGCACCCGAACCTGAAAGTGATTCCGGTGGTTGAGCAACCGGCAGATGACTGGACCGGACGCAGCGGCACGGTGCTGACGGCGGTGATGCAGGATTACGCTTCACTCAGTGAACACGACATCTATATTGCTGGTCGTTTTGAGATGGCGAAGATTGCACGTGAGCGTTTCTGCGCCGAGCGCGGTGCGCTGGAAGCGCAGATGTACGGCGATGCGTTTGCGTTTATCTAACAGATAAAAAAAGCCCGCCCGAAAGGGCGGGAACTCGTGCAGTGGTTAACGTATTAAACCCGTTCGAACACCGTGGCGATGCCCTGGCCTAAGCCAATGCACATGGTCGCCAGACCAAATTGCGCATCGCGACGTTCCATCAGATTCAGCAGCGTGGTACTGATACGCGCGCCGGAACAGCCCAGCGGGTGCCCAAGCGCAATCGCGCCGCCATTCAAATTCACTTTCTCATCCAACTGTTCCAGCAAGCCTATGTCCTTGATGCACGGCAGCGCCTGCGCGGCAAAGGCCTCGTTGAACTCGAATAAGTCGATATCCTGCACGCTTAAGCCAGCGCGTTTTAGCGCTAGCTTGCTGGCGGGAACCGGGCCGTAACCCATAATCGACGGATCGCAGCCAACCACCGCCATGCTGCGAATGCGCGCACGCGGCGTCAGACCCAGTTCTCGCGCGCGGCTTTCGCTCATGATCAACATCGCCGCCGCGCCATCGGAGAGCGCAGAAGACGTTCCCGCGGTGACGGTGCCGTTGACCGGATCGAACGCCGGACGCAGCGCGGCCAATCCTTCGAGGCTGGTCTCTTCACGAATCACTTCATCGCTTTCGTAGCGTTTCAACACGCCATCGGCGTCGTGGCCATAAGTTGCAACAATCTCACGCTTAAAGTCGCCACGCTGGGTAGCTGCCCATGCGCGCTGATGTGAACGCAGGGCAAAGGCATCCTGCTGCTCACGCGTGATGTGATGCATGCGCGCCAGCATTTCGGCGGTTAAGCCCATCATGCCGGCGGCTTTCGCTACCGTACGCCCAAGTCCTGGATGAAAATCGACACCGTGGCTCATTGGCACGTGGCCCATATGCTCTACGCCACCAATCAGGCAAGCGTGCGCATCGCCCACCATAATCGCGCGTGCCGCATCGTGCAGCGCCTGCATCGACGAACCGCACAGGCGATTGACGGTGCTGGCAGGCACGCGATGCGGGATCTCCGCCAGCAGCGCGGCATTACGTGCAATGTTAAAGCCTTGTTCCAGCGTCTGCTGTACGCAGCCCCAGATAATGTCGTCCAGCGTAGCGGGATCGACCGATGGATGACGGCTTAGCAGCTCGCGCATCAAATGCGCCGAAAGATCTTCCGCACGAACCTGACGAAACGCACCGCCCTTGGAGCGGCCCATCGGCGTGCGGACGGCATCCACAATGACTACTTTTTCCATTTTCATTACCTCAGGCACTTTGCAGCGCCGCTTCGTCAATCGGTTGCACCGCGGGATACCAGCTCTGATGCTGATGGGCTTTTTGCAACAGCAGCGCCGGCAGCGCATACAGCGGGCCCAGCGCGGTGTAACGTTTGGCCTGATCGACCACGTTGCTGGCGCCGAGCGTATCCATGTAGCGGAACGCGCCGCCGCGGAACGGCGGGAAGCCTAAGCCGTAGACCAGCGCCATGTCGGCTTCGGCCGGTGAAGCGATGATCTGCTCTTCGAGGCAGCGCACCACTTCATTGAGCATCGGCAGCATCATGCGGTTAAGGATCTCTTCATCGCTGAACACGCGCTTCGGTTGGTTGATTGGCTCCAGCAGTGCATCCACTGCGGCATCGGCTTTTTTCTGCGCTTTGCCTTTGTTGTCCAACTCCCAGCGGTAAAAACCCTGGCCGTTTTTCTGGCCGTAACGTTTAGCGTCAAACAGCACGTCGATGGCGTCGCGATAATCTTTCTGCATGCGTGACGGGAAACCTTGCGCCATCACCTGTTGGGCATGATGCGCGGTATCAATGCCGACTACATCCAGCAGCCAGGCCGGGCCCATCGGCCAGCCGAACTGTTTTTCCATCACTTTGTCGACCTGGCGGAAATCCGCGCCGTCGCGCAGCAGCAGGCTGAAGGCGGCGAAGTAGGGGAACAGCACGCGATTGACAAAGAAGCCGGGGCAATCATTCACCACAATCGGCGTTTTGCCCATTTTGCTGGCCCAGGCCACCACTTTGCTGATGGTGGCCTCTGAGGTTTGCTCACCGCGAATCACCTCAACCAGCGGCATACGCGGCACCGGATTGAAGAAGTGCATGCCACAGAAGTTTTCCGGGCGTTTTAAGGCTTTCGCCAGCTGGCCGATCGGAATGGTTGAGGTGTTGGAGGCGAGAATGGCATCTTCGCGCAGGTGCTGTTCGGTTTCTGCCAGCACTTTGGCTTTGATCTGCGGATTCTCAACCACGGCTTCCACTACCACATCGGTGCGTTCAAATCCCGCGTAATCCAGCGTGGGCTGAATGGTGGTGAGCACGCTGGCCAGCTTCGCGCCAGTAATTTTGCCGCGCTCCAGCTGCTTGTTAAGCAGCTTGCTGGCTTCGGTCATGCCAAGCGTCAGCGCTTGTGGATTGATATCTTTCATCATCACCGGCACGCCTTTCCAGGCAGATTGATAGGCGATGCCGCCGCCCATAATGCCGGCACCTAATACCGCAGCTTGCTGCGGTGCACCGGCCGCACTGCTATGTTTCTTCGCCAAGCCTTTGACGTATTGATCGTTAAGGAAGATGCCGACCAGCGCGCGGGCTACATCACTTTGCGCCAGCGGCACAAAAGCGGCGGTCTCCAGCTTCAGCGCATCATCGCGCCCCAAGGTGGCGGCAGCCTCAATGGTTTTTATCGCGGTAACGGGGGCCGGATAGTGTTTGCCGGCGGTCTGCAGCACCATGCTTTTGGCGATGGTAAAGCTCATGGCGGCTTCGATCGGGCTGAGTTTAAGCGGCGCCAGCTTCGGCGCCCGGCGGACCTGCCAGTTGCCCTGCGCGATGGCGTCCTGTAATACTGTCAGCGCAGCGGCGCGCAGTTTGTCGCTGCTGACCACTGCATCCACTAAACCGAGTTTCAGGGCGCTATTGCCATCGAGATCTTTACCCGCGGCGATGATTTCCATCGCACTGTCAGCGCCGAGCAGCCGCGGCAGACGTACGCTGCCGCCAAAGCCCGGCATGATGCCCAGTTTGGTTTCCGGCAAGCCGATACGCGCGGTGGGCGTAGCAATGCGGAAGTCCACTGCCAGCACGCATTCGCAGCCGCCACCCAGCGCATAACCATCGATGGCGGCTACGGTTGGCACCGGCAAATCTTCCAGACGATTGAAGATGCTGTTAGCAAATGCCAGCCACTGACTCAACTTCTCTTCTGGCGCGTCAAACAGCGACAGGAATTCTGTAATGTCGGCGCCGACAATAAATGCCGGTTTGGCCGAAGAGAGCAGCAGGCCGCGCAGAGCGGGTTGCTGTTCTAAGACGCTTAGCGCCTCGCCCAGGGAGGCGACGGTTTTGGTATCGAGTTTATTCACCGAACCGGGCGCATCGAATACCAGCTCGGCGATGCCATCGTCAAGCCAGTGCACTGAAAGGGTATCGCCTTGGTAGAGCATGTCCGTCTCCTGAAACCGCGAAAGGTGATCTGGTCATACCAGATGATTTGGAGTGTGAGTGTGATGTTAATTATTTGCAAACGAGAGTTTGATAATTTGATACAACGATCACAGCGCGTGCAGCACGGCATCGCCAACACGGCTGTGCTACACTGCGGCCACTTTCGCGACATTGGAGACAAGTCCATGGATTCACTGAAAACCCTGTATCACGCGCACATCAATACGCTGCAGCAGCGAGCGCAGCAGGTGCTGGCTCGCTTTAAGCTTGATGCCATGCTGATTCATTCCGGCGAGCTGCTGACCGTTTTTCTCGACGATCACGACTATCCGTTTAAGGTGAATCCTCAGTTCAAAGCGTGGGTGCCGGTGACGCAGGTGCCAAACTGCTGGTTATGGATTGATGGTGTGAATAAACCCAAGCTGTGGTTCTACTCGCCGGTGGATTACTGGCATAACGTCGAGCCACTGCCAAACAGCTTCTGGACCAACGATATTGACGTGATTGGCCTAAAGAGTGCCGATGACATCGCGCAGTTGCTGCCTGCACAACGCGATAACGTGGCGTATATCGGTCCGGTACCGTTACGCGCTTCCCAGCTCGGCATTAACAGCGAGCAGGTGAACCCTAAGGGCGTGATCGATTACCTGCATTATCATCGCAGCTTCAAAACCGATTACGAGCTGGCCTGTATGCGCGAAGCGCAGAAGCTGGCGGTGGCGGGGCATCGCGCAGCCAAAGAGGCATTCGAATCGGGTATGAGCGAGTTCGATATCAACATCGCTTACCTGACCGCGACCGGCCATCGCGATACCGATGT
This sequence comes from Pantoea sp. USHLN256, assembly GCF_037149875.1. Classification (NCBI taxonomy): domain Bacteria; kingdom Pseudomonadati; phylum Pseudomonadota; class Gammaproteobacteria; order Enterobacterales; family Erwiniaceae; genus Pantoea; species Pantoea sp. USHLN256. The sequence continues at coordinate 256,824 of NZ_JBBCQO010000006.1, forward strand.
GCCGTACGGCAATATTATCGCGCTTAATGAACATGCCGCGGTGCTGCACTACACCAAACTGGACCATCAGCCGCCGGCGAAACGGCACAGCTTCCTGATTGATGCCGGGGCGGAGTATCTCGGTTATGCCGCTGACCTGACGCGCAGCTATGCGGCGCAGAGTAAATCGCGCTATGCCGAAATGGTTGCCGCGATGAACAAGGAAGAGCTGGCGCTGATCGCCACCTTGAAAGCCGGCGTGCGCTATACCGATTATCATCTGCAGATGCATCAGCGCATTGCGCGGCTGCTGCTGAAGTTTGAGCTGGTGAAAGGTCTGACCGAAGAGACGCTGGTGGCGGAAGATTTAACCGGTCCGTTTATGCCGCACGGGCTGGGACATCCGTTGGGCCTGCAGGTGCACGATGTGGCCGGCTTTATGCAGGACGACAGCGGCACGCATCTGGCTGCGCCGTCGCAATATCCGTATCTACGTTGCACGCGCGTGCTGGAACCTGGCATGGTGCTGACTATCGAACCCGGCTTCTATATCATCGATTCGCTGCTGGCGAAGCTGCGCGGCGGCAAGTTCAGCCAGTATTTCGACTGGGCGGCAATTGATGCACTGAAACCGTACGGCGGCATTCGTATCGAGGATAACGTGGTGATTCACGCTAATCGCGTTGAAAACATGACGCGCGATCTGCACCTTGCCTGATGGATGCTTACGACATTCCCGCTGAGGCTGTGAGTCTCAGCGAGGAAACTATCAAGAAAAGTCGTTTCATTACTCTGCTGGCGCATACTGCGGGCGTGGAAGCGGCGCGCGCGTTTGTTCAGCAGGTGAAGCAGGAGCATCCCACCGCCCGCCATCACTGCTGGGCGTGGGTGGCCGGTGCGCCGGATGATTCACAGCAGTTGGGTTTCTCTGATGATGGCGAACCGTCCGGCACGGCGGGCAAACCCATGCTGGCCCAGTTGATGGGCAGTGGCGTGGGTGAAGTGACTGCGGTGGTGGTGCGTTATTACGGCGGCATCATGCTCGGTACCGGAGGGCTGGTAAAAGCTTACGGCGGCGGCGTGCAGCAGGGGCTGAAGCAATTAGCCCGTCAGCGTAAAGTGCCGATGGAATCCTTCAGCCTGCAATGTGATTATGCCCAACTCAGCGACATTGAGCGCTTGCTGCAGCGTTTTGACGGCATTATAGAAGAGAGCCATTATCAGGATCGTATTGCGCTGCGTTTAGCATTGCCGCATGCGCAGATTGATGGCTTTCGCCAAAACCTCTCTGATTACAGCCGGGGCGCGCTGACGCTCATCCCGCTGACAAACTAAAAGCATCTGTTTAAAGGAAACGGCTGAATGCATTTTCGCGCCATTACCCGCATCGTGGGCCTGCTGGTGATTCTGTTCTCGGTGACCATGATCTTACCCGGCCTCGTCGCCTTAATTTACCGGGACGGTGCCGGGCGCGCGTTTAGTCAAACCTTTATGATGGCGATCGTCATTGGTTCGCTGCTGTGGTGGCCAAACCGCAAACAGAAATCGGAACTTAAGCCGCGTGAAGGTTTCCTCATCGTGGTGCTGTTCTGGACCGTGCTGGGCAGCGTGGGTGCGATGCCGTTTATTTTCGCCGAGCAGCCCCATCTTTCGATAACCGATGCATTCTTTGAATCCTTCTCCGGCCTTACTACGACGGGCGCTACTACGCTGGTGGGACTTGATACGCTTCCGAAAGCGATTTTGTTCTATCGTCAGATGTTGCAGTGGCTCGGCGGGATGGGAATCATTGTGCTGGCAGTAGCGATTTTGCCAATTCTGGGCGTGGGTGGCATGCAGCTATACCGCGCGGAGATGCCAGGACCGCTAAAAGATAACAAGATGCGCCCGCGTATCGCAGAAACGGCGAAAACGCTGTGGCTGATCTATGTTTTGCTCACCGTAGCCTGTGCGGTGGCGCTGTGGTTAGCGGGCATGCCAATGTTTGATGCCATCGGCCATAGTTTCTCAACTATCGCCATTGGTGGCTTCTCCACGCATGATGCCAGCATCGGTTACTTTAATAGCCCAACCATCAACACTATCGTCGCGGTGTTTTTGCTGATCTCGGGATGTAACTACGGCCTGCATTTTTCTCTATTAAGCGGCCGCAACCTGAAAGTGTATTGGCGCGATCCCGAATTCCGCATGTTTATTGGCGTACAACTCACATTAGTGCTGATCTGTACGGTGGTGTTGTATTTTCACAATGTGTACGCCAGCGGCTGGCAAACGCTCAATCAGGCGTTTTTCCAGGTGGTCTCGATGGCAACTACGGCTGGATTTACCACCGACAGCATTGCGCGCTGGCCACTGTTCCTACCGGTATTGCTATTGTGTTCGGCCTTTATCGGCGGAATGGCGGGTTCGACCGGCGGCGGTTTGAAGGTGATTCGTATTCTGCTGCTGTTTAAACAGGGTTCGCGTGAATTGAAACGCCTGGTGCATCCGAATGCGGTTTACACCATTAAATTGGGTAACCGCGCACTACCTGAACGTATTCTTGAAGCGGTGTGGGGATTCTTCTCAGCCTATGCGCTGGTGTTCCTGCTCAGCATGCTGGCAATCATCGCGACTGGCGTGGATGACTTCTCCGCGTTTGCCGCCGTGGCGGCGACCTTGAATAATCTTGGACCCGGTTTGGGCGTGGTGGCCGACAACTTCACTTCGATGAATGATGTGGCGAAGTGGATCTTGATTTTGACCATGCTGTTTGGGCGCCTCGAAGTGTTCACGCTGCTGGTGTTGTTCACACCGACCTTCTGGCGCGAATAATAAAATAGGATTGTGTAATGAAAGCGTTGATTCTTTATTCCAGCCGCGATGGGCAAACCCGTGAAATTGCCGCGCGCATTGCGCAGACGTTAGTTCCGCATCAGCTGTGCGACGTGCTTGATTTAGCTGAGGCGCAGAAGGTGGATTGGTCTCAGTACGATCGCGTGCTGATTGGGGCATCGATCCGCTACGGGCATTTCAATCCTGCGCTGATGAAATTTGTCACGCAGCATAAGGCACAGTTGCACCAGCGCGTAAGCGGCTTCTTTAGTGTCAACCTGACGGCGCGTAAAGCCGATAAGTGCACGCCAGCAACCAATGCTTATACGCGCAAGTTTCTGGAGCAGTCACCCTGGCAGCCAGATTGCTGTGCGGTTTTTGCCGGTGCACTGCGTTATCCGCGTTATCGCTGGTTTGATCGGATCATGATTCAATTCATTATGCGGATGACAGGTGGAGAAACGGATACATCAAAAGAAGTGGAATACACCGATTGGAATAAAGTGACGCTTTTTGCCCAGGATTTTGCACAGTTACCAGGCAAATCGTTGTGAAATACAGCGTTGTGGCGAAATTTAGGTCGAACGATCATTTTTTTGCAATAAACCCTTGTCACCTCCGAATAACTCCCTATAATGCGCCACCACTGAGACGGCAAAGCGGCAACGCAGGCGGCTCAGCAGGGAGTGAAGAAATTCA
>NZ_JBBCQO010000007.1:0-213488 GCF_037149875.1 Pantoea sp. USHLN256
AAGGCGTTGCATGGTAACGGTCTCAGTCCAGGGCATAGTGAGTCTCCTCTGCTATGCCATTTATAACTGTTACCCATGTGCCCGGTCTAAAGTGTTACCCATGTGCCCGGTCTAAAGTGTTACCCATGTGCCCGGTTTGTACCTTTATGGCGACCGCAACCACTCACAATCCAACCAAACTCTCTAATGGAATACCAAACTGCTTATGCAGATTACGGATCATTTCCAGTGATAAAGAACGTTTCCCATTGAGCACTTCATAAACGCGATTACGACGACCGATGGCAGGCTCCAAATCTTTGGCTGTCAGCCCTTGTTGCTCCATGCGGAATTTAATGGCTTCAATCGGATCTGCCGCCTCTATGGGATAATGCTTTTTTTCCCATGCCTCAATGAGCATGCTCATCACGATCATATAATCGCTCTCTGGCGTGCCGAGCTCAGGCACATTTTCAAAGAGCGGCGAGATAGCCTCAAGAGCGGCTTCGTAATCCTGTTCGGAATGAATGGGTTTAATGGTTAGTGTCATTAGCGTTGCTCCACCGTATTAGCGTCAATCGCGTCATATTCCCGATGTGTGCCGATAAACGTTATAAATATCAGCTTCTGTGGATACGCGATGGCCGCTATCAGTCGATAATCGTTTCCTTTGATGTTGAATACCACTCGGCTACCTTTAAGAATGCTGGCGTGGCGGTATTGTTCCTTGATGTCTGCCGGGCTTGACCAGTCGGCCTTTTGTGCTTCATCAATCCAGGCTCTCAACGGCTGCGAAGAGTCGGGGTTCGCCGTCATAAACTCCCTTAATGACCTTACCGATATAATTCTCATGCAGCGCATCTTAATCCCGTTTTGGGACTATAACAAACCTGAATCCCAATTTGGGACATTTCTTGCGTTAGGCATAAAAAAAGAGGCTGCTTGCGCGGCCTCTCATCTCTGCAGCAAACAATGCTACCTTGTTACTTCCCCACCACATGCGCCGTTTCGCGCGCTTCATCGTTGGCGGCATCCGGTGTAACAACGGGCTCGTAATCGAGCTGCAGCACGCGGCTGGTATCGGCCAGCACTTTCTCGGTCAGCGCCACATCGCCATTCAACTTGCGGCCCCACGATGGGATCACCATGCGGATTTTGGTCTGCCATTCCGGTGAACGCATCTGCTCTGGGAAGGCTTTCGCCATCAGCTCGAGCATAATCGGTGCCGCGGTTGATGCACCAGGCGATGCGCCGAGCAGCGCCGAAATTGTACCGTCTTCCGAGGTCACCACTTCAGTGCCCAGACGCAGGACGCCGCCCTCTTTGGCATCATTTTTGATGATCTGCACGCGCTGGCCTGCCGTCACCAAACGCCAATCTTCCTGCTGTGCCTGCGGTACGTAAGCACGTAAGGCTTCCATACGATCGCTGTCGCTTTGCAGCACCTGATCAACCAGATATTTCACCAGGTCGAAACTCTTCAGGCCAACCTGCACCATCGGTTTCAGGTTACTGCCATTCATCGCACCGAACATATCCAGCAGCGAACCTTGCTTGAGGAATTTGGTGGAGAAGGTGGCGAACGGGCCAAACAGCAGCACTTGTTTGCCATCCAGCACGCGCGTATCGACATGCGGCACCGACATCGGCGGGGCGCCGACGCTGGCTTTGCCATACACCTTCGCCATGTGCTGTTTCACCACCTCCGGATTTTCCGTCACCAGGAAAGAGCCGCCCACCGGGAAACCGGCGTAGCCTTTCACTTCCGGAATGCCTGATTTCTGCAGCAGCGGCAACGCCGCGCCGCCGGCACCAATAAACAGCTGGCGCGTGGTCAGCACGCGATCTTCGCCGCTGACCAGATTATGCAGGCTTACCTGCCAGCGGCCATCGCTCAGGCGCTTGATATCACGCACTTCCTGGCGCAGACGCAGACGGAAATTGGCTTTCTTCTCTAAAGCAGCAATCAGCTGACGCGTCACTTCACCGAAGTTCACGTCGGTACCCATCTCGGTCCAGGTGGCGGCGACTTTCTGCTTGCTGTCACGCCCGTTCATCACCAGCGGAATCCACTGGGTGATTTGATCGCGGTCTTCTGAATAGCTCATGCCGCGGAACAGCGTACTTTTCTGCAACGCATTGAAGCGCTTGCGCAGGAATTCAACGTTATCGTCGCCCCAGACGAAACTCATGTGCGGCGTACTGTGGATAAAGCTTTTGGGATTGCGCAGGTTGCCTTTCTGAACGTGATAAGCCCAGAACTGGCGCGAAATCTGGAACGATTCGTTAATCGCCACCGCTTTAGCGATGTCGATGCTGCCATCTGCCTTCTGCGGCGTATAGTTCAGCTCGGCCAGCGCGGCGTGGCCGGTGCCAGCGTTGTTCCAGCCATTCGAGGATTCAACCGCCACGTCATCAAGGCGTTCAACCATCTCAATCGACCAGTCAGGCTCGAGATCCTGCAGCCATGTGCCGAGGGTCGCACTCATCACGCCTGCGCCAATCAGCAGTACGTCGACGTCTTTTCGTTCCTGAAGGTTTGCGCTTTCCTTGCCAGCGGCGGCGAGCGCCAGATTTACCGCAGTAGTACTCATGAGGCGACATCTCCTCTCTCTGTTGACCTGAAGCTCAACAGGTTCGCAGGCGAAATAGCCGCGCTTCTTTCGAGCGCGTGGCGCTACTTCTCAAAGGTTAAGACTCAGGTATAAGTCATGGGGACGATAACGGTTAACTGCACGTTATGCATATGCATTCGAATATAACATTCTCGTATCGGAATTAAACGTTTGTTTATTTTTTAAAGGCGGAAATGATTCAGCATAAGAATTAATCAGCTCAACCCCGCTGCCATAAGGGATTTTTATCTCTTAATCAGACGCTTATAGTAATGTGAATGTTATGGGTTTGTGGGTGTTATTGGCGGGTGCGTTAATAGGTAGTGAGGTGTGTCACAATTTAACTGTATGAATTTTAAGTGATTTACGTAAATTGACTATTTATGCGGAATTTATGTTGCGTGATATTTCGCCATGCCGTGTAAAAGTAATGTTACATTTTTGTGGTGATGAATTTAGGCGTGAGCAGGCATGCCATGCAGAAGAAAAATGCATCACCTTGCAGGAAAAGCGATCAGCGCGAGCGACGTCGCCACAGGAAGCGAATCACGAAGAACTCAATCGCGCCCAGCAGCAAAAACCACAGGCTAAAGACAATCGTATACAGCTGATTAACATCCATCAGGTGCAAACTTTCTTGCAGCTGTTTTGCCAGCTCAATGCCAAACGAGGGCGCGGGCAGCAGCAGTGCAGAGAGAAAGCCCAGCAGCAGAATGCCACCCGGGATAATCAGCGTTTCGAACGGGTTATTCATGGTCATTTTTCCAAATCAGTTAGCGCGGGCATTAGCGCATAAAATGGCGCTGGGGTGCAATCCCCGTGCCGGATCGCGCTAAGAAATTTCTTCTATTCCATTCACTTAGCGTCAAAAATAGCGAAAGTTAAGAGTTATAGCCTTTGCTATACTTAAAGCCCTGATTTTACTGTCTTTTTTTTGGTGTTTTTGCGTGTTAGACTGCGCGCACTTTTTCATTACTGAACAATAAATGCGGAGAAGTAGCGGCTTCAGGGCCTGTTCCGCGGCATTGATTGAAAACCCATGACATTTATCGCAACCCTGATTCTGGCCTTTGGTATGTCGATGGACGCTTTCGCTGCAGCACTGGGCAAAGGCGCATCATTGCATCGCCCGAATTTCAAAGAAGCGCTGCGTACGGGCTTGATCTTTGGCGTCATTGAAATGCTGACGCCGCTGATTGGCTGGGCAATTGGCCTGGCGGCCAGTCGCTATGTTATGGCATGGGATCACTGGGTCGCTTTCGGTCTATTAAGCGTGCTGGGCGGCCGTATGATCATGGAAGGCTTCCGTCAAACGGCTGATGAGCCCTGCGAAGCGCCGCAGCGTCACGGTTTTATGGTGCTGGCATTAACCGCTGTCGCCACCAGTCTGGATGCGCTGGCGGTGGGTGTGGGTTTGGCATTTCTGCAGGTCAATATCATCATGACCGCCGTCACCATCGGCGCCGCCACCACCGTGATGGCGACCACCGGCGTGCTGGTTGGACGTTTTATCGGCCCGGTAATGGGCAAATGGGCTGAAGTGCTTGGCGGCGTGGTACTGATCAGTATTGGCTGCACCATTTTAAGCCAGCACATGGGTTGGTTTAACTAACGATGCTGCTGCCTGGTGCGCATAAATGCGCACCCTACAACTTCAACTGCGCCTACCGTAGGGTCGCCATTCATGGCGACCACCGCAAACCTGCAATAAATCCTATTCTGTGATCTACTTCAAAAATAATTGCGGTAAAAACGCTCAGACGCTATACTTTTTGCGTATTTCTTCAACAATTTTTGAATCAGGTGCTTTATGAAACGCTTTTTCCGCTACGTGTTCCGTTCTTATGTAGAAACCTTCAAACACGTACCGCCGGGTGCTCTTAATTAAGATCTCCCCAGAATACCCTCGATAATCGCGGTCAGGGATCGACCTGTGGTTATCAACTGTTTTCTTATCTCTCCAACCGCTTTCCCTGCCATTTCCCCGCTAATAGATTGATTTATCCCTTCAGCCATCACATTTCGATCTGGCTATAGCCGCAGGTTATACCCCGCAACTAAACAAGCATTCGTCACCCTTTCTTCTGCATGAAATAGTCAGCTCAGGCCCTATAAACCGTCTGAAACGAGAAACATCATGCTGATCCCACAACCTTATTTACTCTTCCTCGGCGACGTAACCGATCCACTGGCCGCTAAAACAGCACGCGGTATTCAGGTCTGGCGACCGGAGCAGTGCGTTGGCGAAATCAAATTGCCGGGCTGCACCGTCAGCCTTGGCCTCGACGAGCTCGATATTAACGCTGCTAAAGCGCGCGGGGCCAAAACGCTGGTGCTCGGTACCGCCAATGCCGGTGGTTACCTGCCAACACACTGGCTCGACACGGTAAAAAGCGCCATTTCTGCTGGTATGAACGTTGCCAGCGGTTTACATCATCGTTTGGTGGATGAGCCTGAGCTGGTGGCATTGGCCAAAGAGTTCGGCGTGGAGCTGTTCGACCTGCGCCATATGCGTCCAAAACTGAACGTCGGCAGCGGTAAAAAGCGTACAGGTAAGCGAGTGCTTACTGTTGGCACTGACTGCTCAGTGGGCAAAATGTACACCTCGCTGGCGCTGGAAGCGGCGATGCGCGAACGCGGCATGAAAGCCGATTTCCGCGCTACCGGTCAGACCGGCATTTTAGTGGCAGGCGAAGGGATTGCGATTGATGCGGTGATTGCCGACTTCATCGCCGGTGCCGTTGAAGCGCTGTCGCCCGCCAATGACGCCGATCACTGGGATATCGTTGAAGGTCAGGGTTCGCTGTTCCATCCTTCCTATGCTGGCGTCAGCATGGGCCTGATTCACGGTGCGCAGCCGCACTGGCTGGTGATGTGCCACGAAATGGGCCGTCCGCATATGCGCCATCTGCCGCATCAGCCGATGGTCAGCCTGAAAGATTGTGTCGAAGCCAACCTGCGCGCGGCGCATGTCACCAGTGATGCCGTGCAGCTGGCCGGTTTCGCCATCAACACCTCGAACTACAGCGAAGAGGAAGCGCGCGCCTATTGTGCAGAGGTCAGCGCTGAATTCGGCGTGCCTGCCACCGATCCGGTGCGCTTCGGCATTGCGGATATCGCCGCGCTGCTGCAGGAGCGCGGCTAACATGCGGCGCATGCAGATTGAAGTGCTGGAGCTGCCGCTGGCGCGTCCGTTTGCCATCTCGCGTGGCACGCGTACGGCGGTTACGGTAATTCGCGTGACGCTGGAGCAAAACGGCTTTATTGGCCGTGGCGAATGTACGCCAACGCCACGCTACGATGAAACGCCGGAAAGCGTCAACGCCGAACTGGACGCGCTGCGCGCCGACATTGAAGCGGGTTTGAGCCGCCTCGATCTGCAAAGCCGTTTGTCTGCGGGTTCAGCGCGTAATGCGCTGGACTGTGCGTTGTGGCGCCTGGATGCTGCACTGGCGAAACACACGCTGTGGCAACAGTGCGAACGCCTTCAGCCGCCCTCGGTGATCACCGCCGAAACCCTCAGCCTCGATTCCATCGCGAACATGGCCGCCGCTGCTGCCGATGCGGTATCACGTGGTGCCATCCTGCTGAAAATCAAACTCAATCGCGACGAAATTCTGGAGAAAGTCGCCGCGATTCGTCAGGCCGCGCCGCGCGCCACGTTAATCATTGATGCTAACGAAGCCTGGTCAGGCGTGGATTTGCCCAGCCTGCTCAACGCGCTGGTCAGCTTTAACATTGCGATGGTCGAGCAGCCGCTGCCGGCGGGTCAGGATCAGGCGCTGCAGCGTTTTGCGCACCCGATTCCAATCTGTGCCGATGAGAGCTGCCACACGCGGGAAGACATCGCGCCGCTGCGCAATCGCTACGAAATGATCAACATCAAGCTGGATAAGTGCGGCGGTTTAACCGAAGCGCTGGCGATGGTGGAAGAGGCGCAGAAGCTGGATATGCGGCTGATGGTGGGCTGCATGCTCGGCTCATCACTGGCGATGGAGGCGGCGTTGCCGGTGGCGATTGGCGCGGAACACGTCGACCTCGATGGCCCGATCTGGTTGGCCGCTGACAGCTCGCCGTTCCTTTCTTACGCTCAAGGCCAAATCTGGCTGTAACCCGCACGCGGAGCAACGATGACGGACACTTTACTTACCCCCAACGCCGCCAGCGTTGCCGGTTCACCACCGGTGCTCGCGATTCAGGACCTCAGCGTCAGCTTTCGCGGCCGCAGCGGCGAAAATCAGGCGCTGAAGGGCATTAGTTTTAATATTCATCAGGGCGAAATCGTCGCCGTGGTGGGCGAAAGTGGCTCGGGTAAATCGGTCACCTCGCTGGCGGTGATGGGCTTACTCGCCGCCTCTGGCCGCATCGATCGCGGCAGCATGCAGTTTCGCGATCGTCAGGGCAAAGCCCATCAACTGGCCAGCCTGAATGAACCTCAGCGCCGCGCCCTGCGTGGCCGCGAGATGGCGATGATTTTTCAGGAGCCGATGACCTCGCTCAATCCGGTATTACGCGTTGGCGATCAGCTGACCGAAGCGCTGCGTGACCACCAGATTTGTGACAAAAGCCAGGCCGAGGCGCGCGCGCGCGAATTACTGCGTCAGGTGCGCATCGCCGATGTGGATCGCGTTATGAAAAGCTATCCGCATTCGCTGTCGGGCGGCATGCGCCAGCGCGTGATGATTGCCCAGGCGCTGGCCTGCGATCCGCAGCTGTTAATTGCCGATGAGCCGACCACCGCGCTGGACGTTACCGTGCAGGCGCGCATTCTGCACATCCTGCGTGATCTGCAACGCGAGAAGCAAATGGCGGTGCTGTTTATCACCCACGACATGGGTGTGGTGGCCGAAATCGCCGATCGCGTGGTGGTGATGCTGCGAGGCGAAGTGGTTGAGCAGGGCACGGTCAGCGACATTTTCAATGCGCCGCAGCATCCTTATACCAAAGCGCTACTCGCCGCGGTGCCGAAGCTGGGCGATATGCGCGAACACGCGTGGCCGCAGCGTTTTCCGCTGTTGGGCAGCGAGGCCAACGATCGCAGCGAGCAGCGCACCGCGCGCTACGACGAAACGCCGCTGCTGGATGTGCGCGGTCTGAAAGTGTACTACCCGATTCGCAGCGGGATTTTCTCGGCGTTAACCCACCAGGTGCACGCGGTGGAGCAGATTGATTTCAGCCTGTGGCCGGGCGAAACCCTGGCGATTGTCGGCGAAAGCGGCTGCGGTAAATCTACCACCGGTCGTGCGCTGATGCGGCTGATCAACAGCGACGCCGACAGCATCCATTTCCAGGGTAATGAAATTGCCAATCTTAAAGAGGCGCAGTTCCAGCCGCTGCGCCGTGAAATCCAGATGGTGTTCCAGGATCCCTACGCCTCGCTCAATCCACGTTTGACGGTTGGTTTCACCATTGCTGAACCGCTGCTGCTGCACGGCATGGTGAAGTCGCTGGAAGAAGCCTCGCCGCAGGTCGATGCGCTGCTAAAAAGCGTGGGACTGCTGCCGGAACATGCGCAGCGCTATCCGCACGAGTTTTCCGGTGGCCAGCGTCAACGCATCGCCATCGCACGCGCTATGGCGTTGAAACCCAAAGTGATCATCGCCGATGAAGCGGTCTCGGCGCTCGACGTGTCGATTCAGGCACAGGTAGTCAATCTGATGATGGATCTGCAGCAGCAAACCGGCGTGGCGTGGATCTTTATCTCGCACGATATGGCGGTGGTAGAGCGCATCGCCAACCGCGTGGCGGTGATGTATCTCGGCCAGATTGTCGAGCTCGGGCCGCGCCAGTCGGTGTTTAACCAGCCACAACATCCTTATACCCAACGTCTGCTGGCCTCGGTGCCGGTAGCCGATCCCCAGAACCGTCAACCCCGCACTTTCGAAGAGAGCGAAATTCCTTCGCCGCTGCGCAAGGTGGGAGAAACGGTCATTAAACCGCGTTATCGCCAGGTTGCTCCGCAACACTGGGTCGCTGACTTTGTTTCGCGCTAACCCTCAATACCAGGAGATTTCATGAACCCGATTTTCCGCCGTACGGCGCTTGCGCTCGGATTGACCCTCTCGCTGGCCGCCGCGGCTCAGGCACAGGATCTGCGCATTTCGATGTATGCCGACATCACCGGCCTCGATCCGCACGATACCTCAGACAACGTTAGCTACTCGGTGCAGAGCGGCATCTTTGAACGCCTGTTCCAGTTCGATGCACAGATGAAGCTGCAGCCATGGCTGGCCACCCACTACACCAGCAACGACAGCGCCACCGAATTTACCCTGACGCTGCGTAAAGACGTCACTTTCCAGGACGGTACGCCGTTTGATGCCGAAGCGGTAAAAGCCAACCTCGATCGCCTCGCCGACCAGAAAAAAGGCCTCAAGCGCAACAGCCTGTACAAGATGATTGAGAAGGTGACGGTGCTGGCGCCGGATCAGGTAAAAATCGAGCTTAACCAATCGTTTGGTGCCTTCATCAACACGCTGGCGCATCCGTCGGCGGTGATGTGGAGCCCGGCAATCCTCAAGCAATATCCGGAAGAAGCGCAGCTGCGTCTGCATCCGGTGGGGACCGGTCCCTTCAAATTCGTCACATGGCAGCCGGGTAAAGCGGTGACGCTGGCAAAGTATGATGGCTACTGGCAAAAGGGCTGGCCGAAGGTGGATAACGTGATCTTCTCGCCAAGCCCGGAAGATGCTACGCGCGTCGCGGCACTGAAGTCGGGCCAGGTTGATGCGATCTGGCCGCTACCGTCGGATCTGATCGCCACCGTGCAGAGCGATAGCAAACTGGCGATCCAGCGCGATCCGAGCATTTACCTCTACTACATGGCGATCAACACCCAGCACAAGCCGCTGAATGATGTCCGCGTGCGTCAGGCGATCAACTACGCCATCGACCGCGATCTGTGGCTGAAAGTGGCGTTTGCCGGCATGGGTAAACCGGCCAGCTCGGCGATTCCGCAAGGCGTGCAGTTCTATCAGAAGCAGAGCGCGCCGAACTATCGCTATGCACCGGATGAAGCCAAAGCGCTGCTGAAAGCCGCCGGTTATCCGAACGGCCTCGACCTGAAACTGTGGGTCACCAACGCCACCGCCAGCGTGCGTGCCGCGCAGGTGCTGAAAGCGCAGCTGGCAACGGTCGGCATTCGCGCCACGGTCACGCCGATGGATTCCGGCACGCGTAACGCCAAACTGTGGGGCGTGAAGGATCCGAAAGAGGCGGAATTTGACCTCTATTACGGCGGCTGGTCGACCTCAACCGGTGATGCCGACTGGGCACTGCGTCCGCTTTATGCCACCGAATCCTGGGTGCCAACCTCGTACAACGTTTCGTACTTCAGCAATGCCGAAGCCGACAAAGCGATTGCCGGTGGCTTAGCCACCGCCGATCCGGCCAAACGTGGCGAGGCGTACGCTGAAGCGCAGAAAGTGTTGTGGAAAGAGGCACCGGTGGCTTTCCTCGGCACGCCAGACAATCTGGTTGGCAAGCGCAGCACGCTGAGCGGTGTGTCGATGCTGCCGGATGGTAACTTCCTGTTTAATCAGGCGGCGTTTAAGTAAAGGTTGGGTGGGTGCGGGCTGCCCCTACGAATGTGCTTGCTGTCCCCCTCCCCCCTCCTCGGTCCTCCCCCATAAATGGGGGAGGAAGATGCTGCCACATGTGAGTGCTGTAGCTGCAATGGGGGAGGAAGATGCTGCCACATGTGAGTGCTGTAGCTGCATGTGGCAGCGTCTCCTTCCCCCGCAAGCGGGGGAAGGCCGGGATGGGGGACAGCCAGCACGATCTGGGGCACCCAGCACAATCTGTTACACCCAGCACCATGCCAAATATAAAGGAACCGCATGTTCGCATACATCATTCGCCGACTGCTGGAGATGATCCCCGTTCTGCTGGTGGTCTCGCTGCTGGTCTTCGGCTTCATCAAGCTGCTGCCTGGCGATCCGGCGCGCATCTACGCTGGGCCGGATGCGCCTTTGGCTGCGGTGGAAGCCGCGCGTCAACATCTCGGGCTCAACGATCCGCTGCCGCAGCAATATATCAACTGGATCGGCGGCCTGCTGCGCGGCGATCTTGGCGTCACTTACCGCACCCAACAGCCGGTGCTGGACGTCATCAAACAAGGCTTTATGCCGACGATGTGGCTAGCGCTGGCGGGGTTTGCCTGGTCGGTGATTCTCGGCTTATTCCTCGGCGTCTTTGCCGCTCTGAAACGCGGTAAATGGCAGGACTGGACGTTGATGAGCGTCGCCGTCGGCGGCATCTCGATGCCGACCTTCTGGCTGGGTCTGTTGCTGATCCAGTTCGTCGCCATGCCGTTTGGCCTGTTTTCGGTCAGCGGCTTCAATCAACCCAGCGACATCGTATTACCGGCTATCACGCTCGGTTCGTCGGTGGCGGCGGTGATGGCGCGCTTCACCCGCTCGGCGTTTCTCGAAGTGGCGCAGGAAGATTACGTGCGCACCGCCAAAGCCAAAGGGCTGCGCAATCGGCTGGTGACGTGGAAACATGTGATGCGTAACGCATTGATCCCGGTGATCACCATGCTCGGCTTGCAGTTTGGTTTTCTGCTCGGCGGATCGATCGTGGTCGAAAGCGTCTTCAACTGGCCGGGATTAGGTTGGCTGTTGATCGAGTCGATCAAGGCGCAGGATCAGCCGGTGATCCAGGCGTTAGTGATGCTGTTCGTGTTTGAATTTATTGTGATTAATCTGCTGGTCGATCTGCTGTATGCCGTGGTCAACCCAGCGATTCGCCTGCGACAGGAGCCGTAATGAGTCTGCAATCTCTGCCTGCCCACGCGCAGGAGGCGATCCGTTCGCCGTGGCGTGATTTCCTGCACGCGCTGGTGCGTAATCCGCTGGCGCTGGTCTCCGGTGGCTTTGTACTGCTGCTGGTGCTGGTGGCTATTTTCGCGCCGTGGCTCGCGCCCTGGGACCCGATGGCGCCGGACTGGATGGCGCTGTCCTCGCCGCCGTCCAGCACGCACTGGATGGGCACCGACGAATTGGGCCGCGATCTCTTCAGCCGCATCATCTTTGGCGCGCGCATCTCGCTGTACGTCGGCGTGCTGTCGGTCACGCTCGGCATGGTGGTCGGCGTGCTACTGGGTCTGCTGGCGGGCTATTATGGCCGCTGGATCGATATGCTGATCATGCGCGGCTCCGACGTGCTGTTTGCCTTTCCTGGCATGCTACTGGCGATCGCGGTGGTAGCGATTCTCGGCCCGGGGCTGAATAACGTCATCATCGCGGTGGCGATCTTCAGCGTGCCGGTATTTGCGCGTATCGTGCGTGCTTCTACCTTGTCGCTGAAGCAGGCGGCGTACGTCGAAGCGGTGCGCTGTGCCGGTGCGCCGGATCGCGTGATTCTGCTGCGCCATATTCTGCCGGGCACGCTCTCTAACGTGATTGTCTATTTCACCATGCGTATCGGCACCAGTATTCTCACTGCTGCCGGGCTGAGTTTTATCGGCCTTGGCCCGGAACCCGATGTGCCGGAGTGGGGCAATATTCTGGCGATGAGCCGCAGCATGATGATGGCCGGCTTGTGGCACGTCAGCGTGTTTCCGGGGCTGGCGATATTTATTACCGTACTGGCGTTTAACCTGCTGGGTGACGCGCTGCGCGACACGCTCGATCCCAAACTAAAGAGCTAAGCATGGACTTTCAACAACTGCAGCGCGACCTGCTGCTGCAACGCTGGCGCAGCGAGCGTCAACTGGGACAACCGCGCATCGTTAGTGGTGCCAACAATCGCCTAAGCGATGTGCCGGGCGTGCGCGTCGGACATTACACGCTGGCCGATGGCGAGCGGCAAACCGGCGTCACCGCGATTGTGCCGCCGGGCGACAATCTGTTTACTCAGCCGCTGCCCTGTGCGGCTGCGGTGTTCAACGGTTTCGCAAAGCCGGTTGGCCTGGTGCAGGTTGAAGAGTTGGGCGTGCTGCAGACGCCGATTTTGCTCAGCAACACGCTGGCGGTGGGCACGCTATTTACCACGCTGGTGCGCGATGCCATCAGCCGCAACCACGAGTTGGGCCGCAGCTTGCCGACGGTCAATCCGCTGGCGCTGGAGTGCAACGATGGCTGGCTCAACGATATTCAGGCGCTGGCAATCACGGAAGCCATGGCGCAACAGGCACTGGATAACGCCACCGGCGATTTTGCGCGCGGCAGCGTCGGTGCCGGGCGCGGTATGAGCTGCTTCAGTTTAAAAGGTGGCATTGGCACGGCATCGCGCCTGATTCCGTCGCTCAATGCCACGCTTGGCGTATTCGTGCTGGCCAACTTTGGTGCCTTAACCGCGCTGACGCTGGATGGCGTGCGCCTCGGCGAGATGATTGCGCCGCTACTACCGGAACTGACGCCACAGCGTGATGCCGGCTCCATCATCATTATTATGGCGACCGATGCGCCGCTTGATGCACGGCAACTCAAGCGCGTCGCCAAACGCGCCGGTGCCGGTTTAGGACGTTTGGGCAGCTATTGGGGCCACGGTTCGGGCGATATTGCTGTGGCGTTCTCCACCCAGCCGCAACCGCAACCGCCGGAAGAATCGGCGCTGGAACCGCTGCTCGCCGCCGCTGCTGATGCCACCGAACACGCGGTGCTGGATGCCTTGCTGAGCGCCGAAGCCGTCACCGGTTTCCGCGGCCATCATCGCCCATCGTTAAGCGACGTTTTGGATCGATTGGCGCTGTCGTCCCGGTCGGCATAAATGCCGCCCCTACAAAACACATGACCGGTGCAGACATATCGCTTCGTAGGGTCGCCATTCATGGCGACCGTGTTAAAAATTGCACGGAACCCAAGATAACCTCATGAAAATATTCATCTCAGCCGATATCGAAGGCATTGCGGGCGTGATGCGCCCGGAACAGTGTTCACCCGGCCACGCGGAGTACCAACTGGCGCGTGGATTGATGGAACAGGAAGTCAACGCCGCTATCGATGGCGCATTTGCCGGTGGTGCCACCGAAGTGGTGGTGGCTGACAGCCACGCGCAGATGACCAACCTGCGTGCGGAAAATATCGATCCGCGTGCGCGCATGGTGCAGGGCAAACCGCGCGGTTTATCAATGGTGGAAGGCATCGAGCAGCAGCCGTTTGATGGCCTGTTCTTTATTGGCTATCACAGCGCGGCGGGCGAGCCTGGCGTGCTGGCGCACACCATTAACGGCCGCGCGTTCTGGCGTATTTACATCAACGGCAAGGTGATGGGCGAAAGCGACATTTATGCAGCAGCGGCGGCTGAACAGGGCACGCCGCTGTGGCTGGTGAGCGGTGACGATCAGCTTAAAGGCTGGATGGCTGAACACTATCCATCGGTGGATTACGTCTGCGTGAAACGCGCGATTTCGCACACCTGCGCGGAATCTATCAGTCCGCAGGCGGCGCAAAACGCCATTCGCGCAGCGGCGACCGCCGCCGTGCAGCGTAAACGGCAGGTCAGCACCACGCGCCTGAGCGCGCCTTATGATATGCAGCTGCAGGCCAGCAAACCGGTGCTGGCGGATCTGTTCAGCCTGATTCCCGGCGTGACGCGCATCGACGCGGTTACCGTCGGCTATCGCGCGGATGATATGAATACGCTGATTAGCCTGCTGAGCGCCTTCTCCTATCTGGCGAGCACGCAGTCTTAATTGAAATAATTTGCGCAATAAATTGCGCCGCTACATATATGTGCACGTACCGTAGCGGCGCAATTTATTGCGCGATTTTGATTATTGCATCAGCAGGTCGGTCCGCATTTCCTGCTGAATTTTGCTAACCTGCGCGCAATTTATATATAACAACGAGGCAGTCATGCAGCTCTGCAGTTTTTATCTTATTGACCAGCAAAGAAAAAGTTACGGTATTGTGCAGCAAGAGGGCGTAATTGATATCGGCGCGCGCCTCGGCGCTGACTGTCCGGATCTGAAAACTTTGCTGCAACGCGGCGCGTTGAGCGATCTCGATGCCTACCTTTCACAGCCAGTTGATCATCCGTTTAGCGCTATTCGCTTCCTGCCGGTGGTGGAAAATCCTGGCAAAGTGTTCTGCGTTGGCATGAACTACGCCGATAAACGCAAAGAGTTTGCCGAGACGATTGAAGCGCCAACGCTGTTTGTACGTTTCGCAGATTCGCTGGCGGCGCACGAACAGCCGCTGCTGAAACCGGCTACCACGCAGGAGTTTGATTACGAAGGCGAATTGGCGGTGATCATCGGCAACGCCGCCTATCAGGTGAAGGCCGCCGATGCGCTGCAACACGTTGCTGGCTACAGCTGCTTTATGGACGCCACGGTACGCGATATGCAGTTTACCTGGTTCACCGCCGGTAAAAACTGGCAGCAAACCGGTGGATTCGGGCCGTGGATGACCACCGCCGACGAGATCCCCGATCCGCAGCAGCTGGCGATTAAAACCTGGCTCAATCAGCGCGAAGTGCAGAACGATACCACCGCCAGCATGGTGCATCCGGTGGCGAAGATCATTGAGTACATTTCAGCGTTCAGCCCGCTGTCGCCGGGCGATGTGATCATCACCGGCTCTCCGGGCGGCGTCGGTAAAAAACGCACGCCACCGTTGTTTATGTTCCCCGGCGATGAGATTGAAGTGGAAATCGAGAAAATCGGACGATTGCGTCACCGCGTGGCCTGAATGCGCAATAGATTGCGCCGCTACCAATACGTGCACATACCGTAGCGGCGCGATTCATCGCGCGGTGTTTAACGCCTAAACTTCACCACGCGGCTGCGGTTCAACATTAACCGCAGCGAATCGCCTTCACGCGCAATCACAAAACGCTTCTCCCACGGCCCATCCTGCGCGGTGGCCAGTACGCGATCGCCGCCCAGCGACTGCAACCGGGCACGAATGGCTGCCGGGCCGATGCCCATAATTAGGCTGTCGTCCTCAATCACCAACTCGCTGCGCCACTGAGGCGCCAACCAGCGGCCTTGCAGATTATCGAGGCTGGCCCGATCGGCCTGCACCGGCACAAAACGTCGTGCGGCATGGCCGATTTCACCCACAATCGCCGCGCCATCATGGCGTAACTGCAGCGGGAAGGTGCTGGAGAGCGACACCGCATCGCCATGCGCATCGTCACGCCACAACGTTTCACCGGCGCCGAGCCAGGTGGCCGTCACGCCGTTGATCTCCAGCCAGTCGGCCGCGTTTTCCGCCACGTACAGCCCCGGCGTTAAATCGTGTCCTTTCTCCGGCAATTCGCGCTTAAGCAGCGCCGCCATCACGCGCAACACGCTTTCCGAGGTGGTGACATCTTCGCGATTGGCGACCAGCGCCACGCCAAGTTTTAACTCCGGATGCAGCAGGAAATAGCTCTTATAGCCGGCGTGCGAACCGCCGTGGCCAAACAGCGTCTGGCTGCCAAGCGTCGAGCTGGTGATGCCCAAACCGTAACCGCTGGTGCGGCCATCGTTGAGATTGCGCGGCGCAGTCAGGCGCTGCAGCACGCCCGCGCCCGGTCCGCTATCGGCCAGCAGGCTCTGCAGCCAGCGCGTCAAATGGTTCAGACTGCCGGTCACGCTACCCGAAGCAGAAAGATGTAAACCGGCGCTGGCAAGCTGCCAGCGTGCGCCGTTTTGCCAGTAACCCGGCACTAAACCTGGCACGACATCAAACCAGCTTTCCGGCGCAATCAGGTTGATATCCAGCGGATCGCAGAGGTACTGCTGCAGCAGATCGTTGAAGCCCACGCCTTTGGCCTTTAACGCTTCTTCCACCAGCCGATAGCCGGTGTTGGTGTAAGAGATTTCGCTGCCGGGCGCATAGTTGAGTTCGCCTTCACGCGCGATAAAATCCAACAGGTCGGCGGCGCTCGTCGCGTTGTACACCGACAATCCCAGCAGCGATAAGGTTTCGCGCACGTCCGGCAAGCCGCTGCTCATATCCAGCGCCTGACCAACGGTAATCTGCCCGTTGGCGCCGCTGAGCTGCGGCAGATGCTGCGCCAGCGTGTCATCAAGCTGCAGATAACGGCGGCCGGGTCCCGTCACTAAAGCGGCAAAGATATGTTTGGTGATGGAGGCGAAACGCACCACGCTGTCGGCGCTAAACGGCGTTTGCTGCGCCAAATCGGCCAAGCCGGCGCAGTGGGTTGAGTGAATCTGCTGCGCATCAAACAGCACGATTGCGCCGCCCGGTGCGCCAGGCTGTTGCCAGCTTTCAGTGATCTGTTGTGCGATCTGCGCGGCGTGTTGCCAGTTAGCGGTCATGCCGGTTCCTCCAGCGTCATGCTGAGATCGAAAAGTTGGGCGGTATGCGGATGCTGGATGCGCCGCGCACGCAAATCGTCGGCACTCAGCTGCTCCACCATCTCACCATTCTGCATCACGCCAATGCGCTGACACAGGTGCGTTACCACCGCGAGGTTATGCGTCACCATAATGTAGGTGAGTTTGCGCTCGCTGCGTAGATCGCTGAGTAAATTGAGAATTTCGGCCTGCACCGACACATCCAGCGCTGAAGTCGGCTCATCCAGCAGCAGCACTTCCGGTTCGGCGATCAGTGCGCGGGCAATCGCTACGCGCTGACGCTGGCCACCCGACAGCTGATGCGGATAGCGAAAACGTACTGCCGCCGGTAAACCGACTTCGCTTAATGCCTGGCTGATGCGCTGTTCGGCGCGATCGAGCTGATGCACCAGCAGCGGTTCGTGCAGGATACGATCGATGGTTTGACGCGGATGCAGCGAACCAAACGGATCCTGAAACACCATTTGCACCTGACGATAGAAGGCGCGGCTGCGTTTGGCGCTGAGCTGCATGCCGCCAAACAGCATGCTGCCTTGCCAGTCAGCATTCAGTCCGGCGAGGGCGCGCAGAATAGTGGATTTGCCCGAGCCGCTTTCACCGACCAGGCCAAAGCTTTCGCCATTGCCAACTGCAAAGCTGACGTCTTTCACCGCCGTGTGCGCACCAAAGTTGATGCGCAGGTTATTGATTTGAATCATGGGATGCCTGTATTCGTTTTACATACACCATTCCGTAGCGGCGCAATTTATTGCGCAATGTCGGGATGGGGCACGGTGTCGCCATCAAAATGCGCGATAAATCGCGCCGCTACGGATATGTGCGGCTTTAAATGTTCTAGTCCCGCCATGCGGCATCGCGCTGCAATACGGGCAAACGCTCACGCGGATGGCGCAGCGAGGGCAAACAGGCCAGCAAACCACGCGTATACGGATGCTGTGCCTGCTGCAGTTGCCCGGCATCTAACAGCTCGACGATGCGACCGGCGTACATCACCGCCACGCGATCGCAGAAGTGCGACACCAGCGGCAGATCGTGGCTAATCAGGATCAGCCCCATGCCGCGCGCTGACACCAGCTCGTCAATCAGCTTGAGGATCTCGGCTTGCACCGTGGCATCCAGCGCGCTGGTGGGTTCATCGGCGATCAGCAGTTCCGGATCGGGCGCCAGCATCATGGCAATCATCACGCGCTGCCCCATGCCGCCAGACACTTCATGCGGATAGCGTTTCGCCACGGCGGCCGGATCGCGAATCTTCACCTGTTCCAGCAGCGCGATCGCTGCCTGCATCGCTGCTTTATGGCTGCCGCCTTTGTGCTCGCGCCAGGCTTCGGCAATCTGCTGGCCAATGGTCATCACCGGATTGAGCGAATATTTCGGGTCCTGCAGGATAAAACCGACGCGCTTGCCGCGAATTTTACGCAGCACTTTTTCGCTGGCACCGCGCAGATCGATGCCATCAAAGCGCAGTACGTCGGCGCTGACCTCGGCATTGCCCGGCAGCAACTGCATCAGGCTGCGCGCGGTCAACGATTTGCCAGAGCCACTTTCGCCAACGATGGCGAACTTCTCGCGGCCCACGCTAAAACTCACGCCGCGCACCGCTTCAAAGGTCTCGGTGCGTGAACGGAAGGCGATGCGCAGATTTTCAATTTCCACCAACATTTAGCGCTCCTTAGGATCCAGCACGTCGCGCAGACCGTCGCCGAGAAAGTTGAACGCCAGCGACGTCAGGAAAATCGCGATACAGGGCATTAAGGGCACCCACCATTCGCTGAACAGGAAGCGACGCGCAGTGGCGATCATCGTGCCCCATTCCGGTGAGGGCGGCTGCGCGCCCATGCCGAGAAAGCCCAGGCTGGCGGCGGTAATGATGATGGAACTCATATCCAGCGTGATGCGTACAATCAGGCTTGGCACGCACAGCGGCATGATATGGCGCAGAATGATGCGCAGCGGCGAGGCGCCAGTCAGACGGCTGGCAGCGATAAAGTCGCTGTGGCGGAACTGCAGGGTTTCGGCGCGCGCCAGGCGCGCATACGGCGGCCACGAGGTGAGGGCAATCGCCAGAATCGCACTCTCCACGCCCGGTTTCAGTGCGGCAACAAAGGCCAGCGCCAAAATCAAACGCGGGAAGGCGAGGAAGATATCGGTGATGCGCATCAGTGCTTTATCGATGAAGCCGCCGGCGTAACCGGCGATGCAGCCAATCAGCAGGCCGAGCGGCGCGGTGAGCAGCACCACAGCGATTACCATGCCGAGCGTGGTGCGGCCGCCGTAGATAATACGCGTCCAGACATCGCGCCCCAGCTCATCGGTGCCGAGCCAGTGCGCGGCAGAAGGCGCAGCGAGGCGGTTTTCCAGATGCTGCGCGCCGGGATCGAACGACGTCAGCCACGGCGCAAACAGCGCCAGAAACAGCATCACGCTAATCACCAGCAGGCCAGCCATCGCCAGGGGATTGCTGCGCAGGCTCAGCCACAGGCGATAACGCCGGCCCCACACCGCCTGGCGACGGTTGGCTGGCGTGTCGTCGAGCAGCCAGTCACGAGAGAAGAAGATCATTTTACGCGTGGGTCCCAAAGTCGATAGAGAAGGTCAGCCAGCTGGTTGAGCAGCACATACACGGTGCCGACCAGCAACGTTGCGCCAACCACCGGATTCATGTCGGCGTTCATCAATGAGGTGGTGAGATATTGGCCGAGGCCAGGCCAGGCGAAGACGTTTTCCGTCACCACCGCGCCTTCGAGCAAGCCGGCGTAGGTCAGCGCCAGCACCGTCACCAGCTGCACCGCCACGGTGGGAAACGCATGGCGCCAGATGACCCGGCGTGACGACAACCCTTTGGCGCGCGCAGTGATCACGAACTCGCCGCTCAACGCGTTGAGCATAAAGGTGCGCGTCATACGCGTGATGTAGGCCATGCTGAAATAGGCCAGGATCAGCACCGGCTGCGCCATGTGCGCCAGCGCATCCCAAAAGGCGTCAACTTCACCCGCCAGCAGCGAGTCGATGGTGAGGAAACCGGTAACCTGCGGCACCATATCCTGCCAGATGATGTCCTGCCGTCCGGGGCCGGGCGCAATGCCGAGCACCGCGTAGAACACCAGCAGGCTCAGCAGCGCCAGCACGAACACCGGCAGCGAATGGCCAGCAAGACAGATCACGCGAATGGTTTGGTCGATCCACGAACTCTGGCGTACCGCCGCCCACACGCCGAGCGGAATGCCAATCAGCGCCGCGATGATGATGGCGGCTGTTGCCAGCTCCATGGTGGCAGGGAAGAAACGCGCGATATCGGTGCTCACCGGATTGGAGGTGAGGATCGATTTACCGAGATCGCCATGCAGCAGTTGATTGAGGTAGTGACCAAACTGCACGTAAAGGGGCTGATCCAGCCCCATTTCCACCCGTACGCGCTCCACGACCGATTGCGGTGCGTTATCGCCGACCGCCGCCAGCACCGGATCGGTGGGCATGACGCGGCCGATGAAAAAGGTCAAAACCGACAGGCCAAACAGCGTCAGCACCAGGCTTCCCAGGGTGCTGACGATTCTCTTCAGTAACGGCATCAGGCTTTTTTCACCTGCGCATACGGCCACTGCTCCAGCACGGTCATGTGTACATCAGCCAGCGCTTTGCTGGTGGCCACATTTTTGGTCTTCTGCATCATGAAAATGAACGGACTTTTTTCACGCCCCAGTTGCTGAATTTGCTGGTAGAGGGCAATACGTTTAGCCGGATCGGGCTCGTGCAGCGCCTGCTCGGTCAGTTTGTTGAACGCTTCATCTGACCAGCTGCAGCGCCATGCCAGGGTACGCGCACGCGCGTTATCGCTGTTATCGGTGTTGACGCAGAAGGCTTCGGTGTTGGAGTTGGGATCAAAGTAATCGGCGCCCCACACGGTCAACGCCAGCTGATGCTGACGCGCACGCATTTTGGTCAGCACCTGACGGTTTTCGGCGGCAATCAATGACACTTTGATGCCAATCGCGCCCAGCTGGGTTTGAATTGCCTGCGCAATGTCCGGATACGGCTGCATCGAGTAGTGATCGAGGGTGATTTCGAAGCCGTCCGGATAACCGGCTTCGGCCAGCAGCGCTTTGGCTTTTGCCAGATCTTTGTGGAATGGCGTATCGTCCAGCGCCGCCGGGAAACCGCTCGGCAGGAAACTCTGATGGGTGACAAAACTCATCGACAGAATGTTTTTCTGAATGCTGTCGTAATCCAGTGCCCACTTCAGCGCCTGCCACACCTGCGGCTTTTTCAGGTACTGATTATTGGTGTTGCACGACATCAGCATGATGGCCGACAACGATTGATTCACCAGCGCCACGCTGCTGTCGTTTTTCACCTGCAGCAACTGTTCGGTGGTGAGGTCATACGCCGCATCGACATCGCCTTTTTTCAGCATCAGCGCCTGCGCCGCCGGGTCAGCGATATGTTTGAGGATCACGCGTTTGATTTTGCTCTGCGCGGCATATTGCGGGCTGAGTTCCAGAATCACCGTTTCGCTGGCATTCCAGGTGCGCAGGGTGAAAGCCCCGGATCCGGCGCTGTGCTGCTTCAGCCAGCCGTTGCCAAAATCGTTGTTCTGCTGATTCGCCAGGCAGGCTTTCTTCGACACGATGCTGCCGACGGTGGCGGATAGGCAATACAGCAGGAAGGTTTCTGCCGCTGGCGCACCGAGTTTCATCTCCACGGTGTGTGCATCTTTGGCGGTGACCCGCTGCGTCACGTTGTCCTTGGTAAAACCAAACTGGTTGATAATGAACGCCGGGCTCTTATCCAGCTTGACGATACGTTCAATCGAGAACGCCACGTCTTCCGCGGTGAGCGGCGAACCATCGGCGAACGTCGCTGCCGGATCGAGATGGAAGGTATAAGTGCCGTTATCGCTGCTGACGTCCCAGCTTTGCGCCAGCTGACCAATCACTTTGTCGGCTTGTTGCGGATCGGGCGTGACTAAACGTTGATACAGGTTGCCGCAGATCTGGCCGCCGGTGGCTTCGAAGCTTTCATGCGGATCGAGGCTGGTAATGTTATCGAGCTGCATCGCGATGACCAGCATGCTGGGTGGCGTGGCGGCAAAGGTGGAATTCAGGCTGAGGTAGGAAACAACAGGTACAGCAGTGCATCCTGCAAGAAAACGTCTTCTGGTAACCATGTAAACTCCCAACTGATTGATAATTAAAATAAAAAATTGTTATTTGATTGTTTTTTGTCTTGACTTTCCTCCTGTGCGGGAGGATTAATACCGGCTCTAAGCCTTTTGTTTCACGCGTCGATGCTCGCCCTTTTTTGGTGCAATTTGCTCCGCCAGCAGGCAGTACCGCGCTTTGCCACGAACAGGGAACTGACCAACATGTCTGACTCGATTACCCTCGATATTCCGGTCTTTGACGGCCATAACGATGTGCTGAATAAGCTGTGGCAGCACCATCAGCCGGACGCGGTTAATGTCTTTTTCACTGGCAGCAAAAGCGGCCAAATGGACTTCCCGCGTATCCGTCAGGGAAATATGTTAGGTGGCATTTTCGCCACCTGGGTGCCGTCCCATCCTCTGATTGCAAGAAGTGCGCCAGACCTCGCAGATTTTCCTCAGGAAATTATCAATTCAGCGCGTGACGCCACCTTTTCCATGCTGGCGCTGCTGCTGCGTATTGAGCAGGCATCTAACGGGCAGGTGAAGATTTGCCGCAGCGTGCGCGATATCCGCCACTGCATGGAAAACAAGGTGTTAGCGGTGGTGATGCACGTGGAAGGCGCGGAAGCGCTGGATAGCAACGGCGAGCTGCTCGATATCTTGTACGCCAGCGGGTTACGCACGCTGGGGCCGCTGTGGAGTCGTCCGAATCAGTTCGGCGACGGCGTGCCGTTCCTCTATCCCTCGTCGCCGGATGTCGGCAACGGTCTGACGGCAGCGGGCAAGCAGCTGGTGCGCGACTGTAATCGCCGCCGCATCATTGTCGATCTGTCGCATATGGATGAGAAAGGCTTCTGGCACACCGCAGAGATCAGCGATGCACCGCTGGTGGCGAGCCACTCCAACGCGCATGTGCTAAGCGCGCAGTCGCGTAATCTCACCGATCGTCAGCTGGCAGCGATTGCCGAAACCAACGGCTTTGTCGGGGTTAACTTTGCAGTGCCATTCCTGCGTGAAGATGGCGATCGCCATGCGCCAACCGGCGTTGATGCCATCGTGCGTCATGTTGAGTATCTGCTGGAAAAAGTGGGGGAAGATGGCGTCGGATTTGGTTCGGACCTTGATGGCGCAACCATGCCGGGCGACCTGAAAGACGTAGCCGGATTCCCGCTGCTGGTGCAGGCGCTGGCGGCGCGCGGCTATTCGCGCGCGCTGCTGGAGAAGATTTGCCACGGCAACTGGCTGCGCGTACTTGAAGCCACTTGGGGCGAATAATCATGCGGCTGCGGCATATTGAAGTGTTTCAGGCGATTGTGCAGACCGGCAGCATCAGTGCGGCGGCGCGCCTGCTTAATGTATCGCAGCCGAATGTCAGCCGCGTGCTGAATCACGCCGAGCAGCAGCTCGGTTTTGCGCTGTTTGAACGGCGCGCGCAGGGCATGATCGTCACCGCAGAAGGGCGGCGCTTACTGCCGGAAGTGGAAGATATCTACCAACGTTTACAGGCAATTACCCAACTAACCGAACAGCTGCGGCGCGGCGAAGGACAAACGGTGCGCGTCGGGGCTGCGCACGCGTTTGGTCAGATGGTACTGGCACCGGCGCTGGTGAACTGGCGGCAGCAGGCGGCGTCGGTCAGCGTCGAGTTGGTTACCGAGCACTTCAGCACCTTATGCCGCATGATCATGGAGAATCAGCTCGATTTCGCGCTGGTATTCGGCCAGCAGGTTGAAGCCGATTTACTGGCAGAGCCGCTGTTTCAGTCATCGATGGTAGCGTTGCTACCGCGCGATCACACGCATCATGAGCCGGTAACGCTGGAGTGGCTGTGCGCCAATAATCTGCTGATGATGCAGAATCAGGATCCGCTCGGCCGGGTGCTGCACCGCGCGCTGCGTGATAAGGGGCTGAATCCTGCGGTATCGCTGTCGATCAAAACCTATTCGGTGATTGCCGATATGGTGCTGGCGGGCGGCGGCGTGGGGATTGTCGATCTGTTTACCGCCTGCCGTTATGCCAACCAGCTCAAGCTGCTGCCGGTGGCGCAGCCGCTGCCGTTTGAGGTGATGTTAATCAGTCGCCGCGATCAGCCGCAGTCGCAATCGACGCTGCAGCTAAAACAGGTGATTCGCAACAAGCTGTGGGAGATCGCGCGCCAGTGTGAATCGCAGTTTTTCACGCGCTGAATCTGTAGCGGCGCAATTTATTGCGCATTGCCCGAATGGGCATTTTGCCGTCATCGACATGCGCGATAAATCGCGCCGCTACGGCATGTGCGGCGCTTTGCTAAATCAAATCCCATCCGTAATCGGTTTACGCACCAGCAGCAAATAGGCCAGCGCACCCACCACCGTGACGGCGGCGCAAATCATCAATGCCAGGCTAAATGACTTGGTGGTATCCAGCACCCAGCCGGTAATCACCGGCGCGAACGAGGCGAAGACAAAGCTGGCGAAGTTCTGGATGCTGCCGACTGACGCCGTCATGCGCGCCGTAACGTTGGCGTGAATCAAACCCCAGCAGGACGTCCCGGCAAAGTGGATGCAGAACAGCGCCATACCAATTAGCGTCACCGCGCTGGTGGTGTCGGTGGCGCGAGTCACAAACGCGGTAAACGCGGCGGACAGCAACATGCCGCTGACGATGGAAATTTTACGCACCTTCACCGCATCATGACCACGACGTACCAGCGCATCGACCACATAACCGTTCAGCAGCATGCCCGCCGCGCCGAACAGGAACGGAATCGCCGCCAGTAAACCGGTGCTTTTCAGATCCAGGTTGTAAGTCGATTGCAGGTAGCCCGGCAGCCAGGCGATATACAGCCATGCGGTGTAGTTGATGCCGCTGAAGCCAATCATCATGCCCCACATGGTGCGCTGCTTGAACAGCCCGCGCCACTCGGCAAAACTCAGCGGCTCCTTGCGTGATGCCACGCTACCCGCTTGCAGATAGTGAATCTCTTCACCGCTCAGTGTGTTGTTATCGCGGTCGCGATACATCAGATACCAGCCAACAGCGAGGAACATGCCCAGCACGCCGATGGTGATAAACATGCCGCGCCAGCCCATTACCATCATCATTGCCGCCAGAATCGGTGGCGCGATGGATAAACCAATCATCGAGGCGGCGTTAAACATGCCCATCGGCATGCCGCGATCTTTGATGTTGAACCAGTCGTTAATCACCTTGACGCCGCACGGATTCATCGGCGCTTCACCGATACCCAACCCGATACGCACCACAATAAACTGCGTGAAGTTATGCACTAAACCGGCAGCAGCCTGGAACAGCGACCAGAAGAACATGCCAATCGCCAGCATGATGCGCGGCCCTTTGCGATCCAGCAGCGCGCCGCAGGGGAGCTGCGCTAAGCCGTAGGCCAGTGAGAACGCCGAGAGCAGTAAACCAATTTCGGTCGCGGATAAACCCAGTTCGCCGCGAATCGTCATGTTGGCGACGGAGAGTGAACTGCGGTCAAGATAGTTAATCATGGCGGCAAACAGCAGCAGCAACATGGCGGTAATTTGAATCTTTTTGAGGCGCGGCGAGCGCACCACGTCACTGCGTGCCGGGATAAAATCTTGCCCGTCTGCAGCGGGTTGTGGCGCGTTTTCGCGGCCACGAGCCGAAGTATTTTCCATTGCGACCTCCCGGATCTGGGTACTTATCGTTATGCGTTGGTATGGGATCCTGTGGCAGCGAAACGGTGCTGCCCCAACGGATTGACTTCGAGACTAGAAGCATTCAGATCGGGATGTTGCGGAGTTGTTTCAGATTCGTGCGGGAGCTAATGCTTTGTGGTTTTTAATCGGTTTTTAATTGTACTGACGGATCGATCGGATCATCGAGGTTTTGGCGGTGCCGAGATGGTTGTGCAGGGCACACAACGCTTCCACATCCTGGCGGCTAATCAGCGCGGTGAGAATCGCCATATGCTCCTCAAGTGCCACGATATTGCGCTGCTTAAGATCGGTTTCATCCCACTGATAATGCGAGTGAAAAATCACTGAAATGATCTCCAGCGATTGATTAAAAAACGGATTGTTGGCGGCCGAGAGAATCAGCGTGTGCATCTCTTTATCCAGCGCGGCGAAGTGGCGGTAATTGCTGGCGATGGTGTCGCGCATCGAACGGTGACGATCGAGCAGGTCACGCGCCTGCATCCAGCGCTCATCCTGCGAAGGGAGATTGAGGAAGCGGGTCAGCGCGTGGGTTTCCAGCATTTCGCGCAGCTCAAACAGGTTTTCGGCATAAGTCTGATCAAACTTCTTCATGCACCACTGGCCGCGTTTGACCGGCTCCAGTAGGTCATAGCGCATAAAACGCAGCAGAAATTCGCGCACCACAATCGGACTGACTTTCACCTGCTGCGCCAGCTGCAGCTCGCTAAAGGTGTCGCCCGGCATCAGCTGGCGCTGATTAATCAAATTGAAAAAGGTCTGTTCGAACTGTAGCGCCTGCTGATCGATCGGCGGCGTCAGGGCGTTAAAACCGTCTTCATCGCTGGGATCGCGCACAATCACGTAGGTTTCATCCACCTTCTCCAGCACACCGCGATCATGCAGATGCTGCAGCGTGTGGCGCACCGTGGTGCGGCTGATGTTGAACATTTCGGCCAGCGCCGCCTGCGGTGGCAGCGGCGAACGGATGTGCCGTTTGGCGATGCCCTCCAGCATTTGGTTAATGACGTTTTGGCGAAGGTTCTGGCTGCGGCTCATGCGCGTCTCCGGTTTTTTATCTATTAAAAACCATACAAAGCCCAAAAAAAGCGCCTGGCTTCACACTTCCCCTAACGCAAAAAGTCGTCGTCGACGATTTTCGCCATAACTGCGACAACAGCACAGGAGAAGCCAATGACAACAATGAAAACGCTGGTAGTCGCCGAGCCGCGCCAGATGGTGTGGCAGCAGCGCGCGAAACCGACGCCCGCCGCCCATGATGTTCTGATTAAACCGATCGCCGCCGGGATTTGCGGCACCGATATTCATGCCTGGGCCGGCAATCAGCCGTTCTTCAGCTATCCACGCGTGCTGGGGCATGAGCTGTGCGGCGAAGTGGTGGAACTCGGCAGCGCGGTCAGCGGTTTCCGGTTGGGCCAGCGCGTGGCGCTGATTCCCTATGTGGCCTGCCAGCAGTGCGATGCCTGTCTGAGCGGCAAAACTAACTGCTGTGAAAAAATCTCGGTGATTGGCGTGCATCAGGATGGCGGATTCTGCGAATTCCTTAGCGTGCCTGCCAGCAATTTGCTGGCGGTGGATGAGGTTGATCCGGAAGCCGCGGCGCTGATTGAACCCTTTGCCATCAGCGCTCATGCGGTACGCCGTGCAGCGGTGGCGGCGGATGAGCAGGTGCTGGTGGTCGGCGCTGGGCCGATTGGGCTCGGCGTGGCGGCAATTGCCGCAGCGGCTGGCGCTAATGTGGTGGTGGCGGATACCAGCGAGCAGCGGCGTGCACACGTGGCGCAGAAGCTGGGTTTGGCGACAGTAAATCCGTTAGAAGAGGATTTTGAAACGCAGCTGAAAGCGGAGTTTGGCGGACGCTTAGCCGCCAAAGTGATCGATGCTACCGGCAGCCCGGCGGCAATGAACGGTGCGGTAAAACTGATTCGTCACGGCGGCACCATCGTGTTTGTTGGCCTGCATAAAGGGGATTTGGTGATTCCCGACATCGAGTTCCATAAAAAGGAAACCACCTTGATGGGCAGCCGCAACGCCACGCTGGAAGATTTCGCTAAAGTCGGCGAACTGATGGCGAACGGTCAGCTTCGTGCCGACATGATGCTGAATCGCCATTATGATTTCTCTACGCTGGCGGAGACCTTTGAATCTGAAGTTATCAATAATCGCGAACTGATTAAGGGCGTGATTCACTTCGAGCGTTAATCTCTTCCTCCAGCATGTTCGGTCGCCATAAATGGCGACCCTACGATTAAGTCGTTTGGTTTTCATAGGGCATGCAACTTAACATCAAGTCGGTGCACGGCAACAAACCAAAGACTCATTGCGTAACATCCATAAAAAGTCTAAATTTGGACTGATTCGGAGGAGTCTATGAAAATCGAAACTATAAGCTACATCAAAAAAAACGCCGCTGCTCTCGATCTCTCTGAGCCAATTCTTGTGACACAAAACGGTAACCCTGCTTACGTTATTGAGTCATGGGAAGCGCGCCAGCAGCGAGATGAAACCCTGGCGTTACTCAAGCTGCTTGCATTGTCGGAAGAGGACAAAGCAGCTGGCAAAGGAATGACACGACAACAGTTGTTAGAGGATCTCTAAGGACAAAGTATGCAGCACAAGGAAGAGTCATTCACTATCATCTACCTATCCACGGTCCGATTGAGTCTGCAAGAGATCGTCGCCTTCCATCGTCGCCTGGGGAATGATTACAACGCAATTATCGCGCGCGTTCTTGATGAGTTCGAAGCACGAGTGAGCCAATTTCCTTTAAGTTGTGCGGTGTGTTCAGAATTAGCCGATCTTGGCGTCACGCGTTATAGAGAATTCAATAGCAGTGAAAGCTATCGAATTTTATTCTCAGTTGAAAAACAAACCGTTTTTGCCCACGTGCTGTTATCACAACGCCAAAGTATTCAGCAGTTGCTTTTCAAACGCTTGCTTGTGCATTAACTGGCATCATATTGTCACCCCATCCCAGCCAGCGTATTATCTCCCGCCTAAGGTGATGGCGTGCCACCTTCCCCAACCGCCGTTCTGGTCACAGACGGCTGATGACGCCTGACAACACTCGTATCCCTGCGCGGGAGACGGCGGTGTGTCAGGTGTTATTCTGTCCTGCCGCGGCCCTGCGCGTAATTCTTTTCAGGAGCTACACACTATGTTGAAGTCATTACTCGCGGTTGTCGTTGGCGGTGCGGTGGGCTGTTCGCTGCGCTGGTTAATTTCATTGCGTTTCAATGCGCTGTTCCCCAATCTGCCGCCAGGCACCTTGATGGTGAACCTGGTGGGCGGTTTTATCATTGGCGCCGCGCTGGCGTTTTTTGTCCGTAATCCCCACATCGACCCTTTCTGGAAATTACTGATTGTCACCGGTTTGTGTGGCGGTTTAACCACGTTTTCAACCTTTTCGGCGGAAATTGTCGGACTGCTACAATCAGGAAAATACCTTTGGGCGATGTCGAGTGTCATGGTGCATGTTATCGGTTCTCTGCTGATGACCTTCGCCGGTTTTGCCGTGGTAAATCTGCTGGGATGACCGCCACGCTTGAAATAACCACTAAGAGGTAGATACTGAACGCCGTTCTGTCCGCGTGACGGACAGAATTTGTCACCGATTATCCGGACGATTAAGGAGCGAATGAATGAGCCGTAACCCCAAATTCCTTAACCTGGTGTTGTTAAACGGTGAACCTGAGGAGAAGCTGCGCGCTGCACGCGCCGCCGGTTTCGACCAGGTTGAGATCTGGCGCGAAGATGTGCAGGCCAGTACGCCGCAGCTCGCAAAGCAGTTGCAGCTGGGTTTCACCAATGTGCAGGTGCTGCGTGATTTCACCGGCGCGCCGGATCGCGAACGTCAGCAAAAACGCGAAGAGCTGCGCCAGTTTATCCAGATTGCCCAAACCATCGGCTGCGACACCATTCAGGCACCCGCCAGCACGCGCGAAGATTGCGTGGCGGCGCGAATTGATGAAGATTTGCGTTGGCTGGCGTCGGAAGCGGCGCGCTTCAATATGCGCATCATGTATGAGCCGATGGCATGGTGCAGCGTAGATAACACGCTGCCGCTGGCGTGGGAACGGCTGCAGCGGCTGGATCAGCCGAATATTGGGCTGGTGGTCGATCTGTTCCACATCTGTGCGTTGGGCGGCGATGCGTCACAGCTGGATGGCATTCCCGCCGATCGCATCTATGAAGTGCAGCTGTGCGACATGGCAGAGATGCCGCCACAGGAGAAGCAGCCGCTCAGCGAGTATGCGCGTCATCAGCGCCTGTTGCCGGGCGATGGCATCATCGAAGTGGAACGCTTTGTCGATAAGCTGAAAAGTGCCGGCTATAGCGGTCCGGTCGGCATTGAAGTATTCAATGATGAGCTGAAAGCGCAGCCAGCAGATGTGGCTGCGCACAAGGCGTGGCAGGCATTAAACTGTTACTGGCCTTAATCCTGCAAACATTGGGCGATAAAACCGGCTGCATCCATCGCGCCCTGCGATGAAATGGTGTGGCCGGTCGCGGCTTCATAACGCGCTTCCACCGTCACGCCCGCCTGTTGCAAACGCTGCAACGCCGATTCGCTTTCGCTAAACGGAATCACATCATCGGCTTTGCCGTGAATCAGCAGCGCGGGCGTATACGGCTGCGGCGTTAAAGCGCCTTCAAACGCCAGACGACCGGAAAATGCCACCACGCCCGCCAGCGGATAACGGCCAGAGGCCAGCGCATCCAATGCCATAATCGAACCCTGCGAAAAGCCCACCAGAATCACTTTGTCCCACGCGTCTGCTATGTCGTGTTGCGCCATCAGCTGCTGCAGCGTGTCATCAAAGGCGGCGCGTGCTTCGCGCACCCGCGCCGGACGGTTTTCCGGCGTGATGCCGGTCAGGCTAAACCACTGATAACCCATCGCATGTTCAAACGGAAAGGGCGCATTTGGCGAGGCAAATGCCACATCCGGCAGCAGACGCGCCCAATGCTCACCGAGTACCGCCAGATCGTCGCCGTTACTGCCGACACCGTGTAAAAAAATCACTAACGCTTTTGCCATCGCACTGCTCCTTATAAACCGTAGGCCGCCAGATCCGGGCCAGCCGGCACAATGCCGTTGGGATTCAGCGCTTTAATCGAATAATAGCCCTGCTTGATATGGTCGATATTCACCGTCTGACGCACGCCAGAGACCGACAGCATACTCTTCAGATAACGATCGAGCAGCGGATAGTCGCGCAGGCGGCGCAGGTTGCATTTAAACAGGCCGTGATAGGCGGCGTCAAAGCGCACCAGCGTGACGAACAGGCGAATATCCGCTTCGGTTAAGCGCTCGCCAAGCAGGAAAGTGCGGCCATCCTGCAAACGCAGCTCCAGCTCATCCAGCTGGCTGAACACGTCGTTAAACGCCTGCTGATAGCTCACTTGCGTGGTGGCGAAGCCGGTGCGATAAACGCCGTTATTCAGGCGCGGATAGATCGATTCATTCAGCGCGTCGATCTCTGCACGCAGATCCTCGGGATAAAGATCGAGGCGATCGTCCGCCAGCGCGCCAAAGCCGCTGTTCAACATGCGCAGGATATCCGCTGATTCGTTATTAACGATGGTTTGCGTCTTCTTATCCCACAGCACCGGCACGGTGGCGCGCCCGGTAAAATCGGCATCGGCGCGGGTGTAAAGCTCGTGAAGATATTCAGCGTGGTTAAGCCAGTCGCGATCCGCGCCGGGGTAATCGCCGAAGTGCCAGCCTTGTGCGCCGAGCTGCGGCTCAACCACCGACACGCTAATCACGTCATTCAGCCCCTTCAGGCTGCGCGCCAGCAGCGTACGTGAAGCCCACGGACAAATCAGCGCCACATAAAGATGATAACGATCCGGCTCGGCGGCAAATTCGCTGGAGCCATCTGCGGTAATCCAGTGACGAAAACTGGAAGTCTGACGCACAAATCCGCCCTGTTTGTCGGTGGCTTGCACCGGATGCCACTCTGCACTCCACTTACCGTTTACCAGCATAATCTTGCTCCTCTACGTTGATAAAGAGAGCATACAGTCCTGCTGAATGCATGATAATCCGGGCAAGATGGCTTTTATTATTTCCATTTTGGAATCAGTTGAACGGTGTGAAGCACGTACTTTTGCCAGATAGCCCCGCGACTACGCATTCAGTGCGCTGCACCTTTTCCCGCGCGGAAAAACCTGTTGAACTAGACTTTCGCTTTCACCTGGCCGGGAGCCGTGAATGTCTTTGCTTCATCTGTCGTCGCTGGCGGAGATCTCCGCTGTCGAATGGGATGCGCTGTTACCTGACGATCAACCTTTTTTACGCCACGCCTTTCTTCTGACATTAGAGCAGAGCGGCAGCGTGCGGCCGGAAAACGGCTGGCAGCCCGAGCATCTGCTGTGGCGCGAGAACGGCACGCTGCGCGCGGCGCTGCCGGGCTATCGCAAACGCCATTCGCGCGGTGAATATGTGTTTGACCATGCGTGGGCGGATGCCTGTCAGCGCGCTGGCATTGCTTATTATCCGAAATGGCTGGGCGCGATTCCGTTCAGCCCGGTGACCGGCGGACGTCTGCTGGGCGATGAAAACGCGGTGCTGCAACTGCTCGGCGCGCTGCCGGATCACCTGTTTGAACATGGCCTCAGCGGTGCACATATCAACTTCACCACGCCGTTCGCCAACGCATTGATGCAGCAACAGCCGGACTGGCTGGAGCGCCTTGGCTTGCAGTATCACTGGCACAACAAAGGCTATCGTGATTTTCAGGATTTCCTCGACACGCTGATGTCGCGCAAACGCAAACAGCTGCGCAAAGAGCGTGAGCAGGTGATGAGCAGCGGTTTCGACTTCACCTGGTATCGCGGCGATGAGCTGCGCGAAGATCAGTGGGATTTCATCTACACCTGTTACGCCAACACTTATGCGGTGCGCGGTCAGCGACCCTATCTGACGCGTCAGTTTTTTAGCTTGCTGGCAGAACGGATGCCGCGTTCGATTCGCGTGGTGATTTCGACGCTGCAAGGCCAACCGGCGGCGATGGCCTTCTGTTTAGTGGATGGCAATACGCTGTATGGCCGCTACTGGGGCTGCCTGGCGGAGTTTGATCGGCTGCATTTTGAAACCTGTTTTTATCAGGGCATGGATTTCGCCATTGCGGAAGGTTTGCAGCGTTTTGATGCCGGTGCGCAGGGCGAGCACAAGCTGGTACGCGGCTTTGAACCGCAGATCACCCATTCCTGGCACTATCTGTGTCATCCGGGTTTGCGGGATGCGGTAGCTGATTTTCTGCTACAGGAGCGGCAGGGCGTGCACGCCTGGGCGCTTGAGGCGCGCGACGCCCTGCCGTATCGACGCGGCGATTAATCCGCGCCGACAAAACCACCGGTTTGATGCTGCCACAGGCGCGCGTACAAGCCGCCTTGTGCCAGCAGTTCGCGGTGATTGCCCATCTCGACAATCTCACCTTTCTCCAGCACCACCAGGCGATCCATTTTGGCGATGGTAGAGAGACGGTGCGCGATGGCAATCACCGTTTTGCCCTGCATCAGCGTTTCCAGACTCTCCTGAATCGCCGCTTCTACCTCGGAGTCGAGCGCGGAGGTGGCTTCATCCATGATCAGAATCGGCGCATCTTTCAGCAATACGCGGGCGATAGCGATACGCTGACGCTGGCCGCCCGACAGTTTCACGCCGCGCTCGCCAACGTGCGCATCCAGCCCGGTACGGCCTTGCGGGTCGGAGAGCAGCGGAATGAACTCGTCGGCGCGTGCGCGGATAATCGCCGCCTGCAGCTCCGCTTCCGTCGCATCCGGACGACCATACAGCAGGTTGTCGCGAATCGAGCGGTGCAGCAGCGAGGTATCCTGGGTGATCATGCCGATTTGCCCGCGCAGGCTCTCTTGCGTCACTTCGGCGATGTTCTGATCGTCAATCACAATGCGTCCGCTGTTGATGTCATACAGCCGCAGCAGCAGATTCACCATGGTGGATTTGCCGGCGCCGGATGGCCCAATCAAACCGATCTTCTCGCCCGGCTTGATGTTGAGATTGAGGCGGTTAATCACCTGGCGGCTGCCACCGTAATCGAAACGTACATCCTCAAAGCGGATCTGGCCGCGCGTCACCTGCATCTTTTTGGCGTGCGGTTCATCCTGCACGCTCAGCGGCTGGGCAATGGTATTCAGGCCATCCTGCACCATGCCGATATTTTCGAAGATGCCGTTGACTACCCACATAATCCAGCCGGACATGTTCACCAGACGGATCACCAAACCGGTCGCCAGCGCAATCGCACCCACGCTAATCAGCGACTGGCTCCACAGCCACAACGCCAGCGCGGAGGTGCTGACAATTAGCAGGCCATTCAGCGTAGAGAGCGTGATATCCATGGTGGTCACCATGCGGCTGGCATGCTGAGTTTTGTCGGTTTGCTCCTGAATCGCCTCGCGCGCGTAACGCTTCTCCAGATCGTTATGCGAGAACAGCTTGATGGTGGCGATATTGGTGTAGCCATCGACGATGGTGCCCATCAATTTGGAGCGTGCTTCCGATGACACCACCGAACGCTGCTTGACGCGCGGCACGAAGAAGCTCAGCGACACGCTGTAGGCGACAATCCAGATCACCAGCGGAATCATCAGGCGCCAGTCGGCTTCGGCAAACAGCACCAGCGAGGTCACCGCATAAATCACCACGTGCCAGATCGCATCCACCAGCTGTACCGCGGAATCCCGCAGCGAGTTACCGGTTTGCATGATGCGCTGGGCGATGCGCCCGGCAAAATCGTTCTGGAAGAAGTTCAGGCTTTGGCGCAGCACGTAGTTGTGATGCTGCCAGCGGATCATGCTGGTCATGCTCGGGTTAATGCTTTGGTGCACCAGCATGTCGTGCGCGGCAATCACCAGTGGCCGCAGAATCAGTGCCACCACTCCCATCCACAACAATGTCGGCCAGTTATCGCTGAACAGCGTGGCGGGCGTGGAGTGATTGACGAGGTCAATGATGCGGCTGAGATAGCTAAACAGCGCCACTTCAATCAGCGCCTGCGCTAAGCCAACAATCAGCAGGGCGACAAAGCTCGGCCATACCTGACGCAGATAGTAAAAGTAAAATGGCCAGACGCTGGAAGGCGGGGAATCGGTTGGCGCATCCTGGAAAATATTGATAAAACGTTCAAAACGGCGATACAACATAGAGTCACTCTTCCCGAATTGGTGAGAGTTAACAGCTTAGTGCAAGTGAAAAGGGATTACCGACATGGATTTACTCATTCGCGGTCGCGAACCGGGCGATGCCGCCGCCTACCAACGCCTTTACAGCCATCCTGAGGTTTATCGCTGGACCACGCAGCTGCCGTGTCCTAGCGTGGCCACATGGCAGAAGAAGTTCGAGAAGATGGATGAGCTGGGGTATATCGGCTTTGTGGCGGAGATTGATGGCGCGATGGTCGGCGAGCTGACGCTATTTGTGGAACAGCGCCCGCGTACCCGCCACAGCATCAGTTTTGGTATCGGCGTCGATCCGGCCTTTGGCGGACGCGGCATTGGCGAAAAGCTGATTCGTAACGCTATCGATTACGCCTATAACTGGCTGGGGATTATGCGCATCGAGCTGGAAGTGTTCCACGACAACGAACGTGCGCTTGGCCTGTATCAAAAATTGGGCTTCGAGCGCGAAGGCGTGAAGCGCAAAGCCTGCCTGCGCGATGGTGAATATCACGATATTGTGCAGATGGCTAAACTAAAAACTGATTGATTTTGCGCAATAAATTGCGCCGCTACGGGTTGTGCACATTTTTGTAGCGGCGCGATTTATCGCGAGAATTTGACCTGTTACTGACTCTTATCCACGTATTTCTGCATATTCTCTTTGGTCACCAGCTCGAACGGGATCCACACGTGTGAATCGACTTTCTCGCCTTTAATCAGCTTCTGCGCCACATCCACCGACGCTTTGCCCTGGCCGACCGCATCCTGGAACACCGTGACCTGAATTTTGTCCTGCGACAGCGCTTTCAGGCCATCTGGCGTGGCATCGATGCCGCCAACCAGCACTTTCTTGTTGCCTTTGGCGAGCGCCATTGCCGCGCCAATCGCCATCTCATCGTTATTGGCCGCCACAATATCAATCGCTTCATCGTTGCCCAGCCAGTTGTTCATCAGATCCATGCCTTCATTACGCGCATAGTTGGCGGGCTGCTTCTGCACCACTTTCATGCCGGGATATTTCGCCACCACCTGCTCAACGTCTTTGGTACGTTGCAGCGCACCGGCATCAGACAGGTTACCGATCATGATCGCCACGTTGCCTTGGTAATTGGCCATTTTTGCCAGCGCTTCCATCTGCAAGGTGCCGGATTCACGCTCGTCGGAACCGACAAACACCACGCCTGGCGGCAGCGATTTATCACCCGGCGTGCGGTTAACGTACACCAGCGGAATTTTGGCCTGCTGCGCCAGTTTGGTCAGCTGCGACGTGCTGGCGGAATCAACCGGATCGACGATGATGGCGTCCACACCTGAACCGATAAAACTCTGCACCTGATCGGTTTGGCGGCCAACGTCA
The DNA here is from genome assembly GCF_037149875.1 of Pantoea sp. USHLN256. NCBI lineage: Bacteria > Pseudomonadati > Pseudomonadota > Gammaproteobacteria > Enterobacterales > Erwiniaceae > Pantoea > Pantoea sp. USHLN256. The sequence goes on from NZ_JBBCQO010000007.1 coordinate 36,224, forward strand.
CCGCGTGCATCTTCAAACTGAATGTCGAGTCCGCGCGCTTTGGCTTCTTTATCGATCGACTGGCGAATAATCGTCAGGAAGTTCTGATCGAAGTAGGCCATTGATACGCCAATTTTTTCCGCCAGTGCCGAGGCTGAAGTAGTGAGTAGGCCGAGTAACACTATTGCCTTGAGGGTTTTCATCGCAGACTCCAGAGTAAGCTGGTTATTAGAATAAATGTTCCATTGATGATGAAAATGGCTCAATGAAATCATTTTCAGACTACGAGTCCGCCCGAAGGCTGACAATCGGCATGGATGGATTTTGCTGCTAAGCGCACACTTTGATCTCGGGTGCGCCATCTCTTTGCGCGCTCATAGTTTCGATGCGAACTATTTTCCTGGCGTTAGCGCACATTCCCGTGCAACAGCACGCTGTTTTTTAAGGTTCTGTGCGGCGCCGCACCTCACTTTGTGGCAGATGCCAAATCCGACGCCATTTTGCCCGCGCGATTCCTCCATTCGCACAATGACCGCGGCTGAACCGGCTCTCTATAGTTGCTGAACATGGGAAATAAAGCGGTATTCCGGCAAGACATCGCGCGCTTCAATTGAGGAATTCAGCCTATGCAACAAGCCAATAATCGCAGGCAGAACAGCCACGTACGCGTCGGGATCTTATGTTTGATCCTGTTTCTTTCCGTGGTGGCATACGCCGACCGTTCGATCCTGTCGATCTCCGGATCGGCGATCAAAGAGGAGTTTGGACTTTCGGCGATCCAGCTTGGCCTGATCCTCTCAGCGTTTAGCTGGGCCTACGTGATCGGCCAGATCCCCGGCGGCCTGTTTCTCGATCGCTTCGGCACCAAAAAGGTCTATGGCGTGACGCTGGCGCTGTGGTCGATCGCCACGCTGCTGATGGGCTTTGTCGGCGAGTTCTCCAGCGGCATGACCATGGCGCTGACGCTGATGTTTGCGCTGCGTTTCGCGTTGGGTTTGATTGAAGCGCCGAGTTTTCCCGCCAATGCGCGCGCGGTGATCATGTGGTTCCCGAGCGCCGAAAGGGGCCGCGCCTCTTCACTCTTCGCCTCGGCGCAATATTTTGCCGTGGCTATCTTTTCGCCGCTCTCCGGCTGGCTGGTGTCGCGCTTTGGCTGGGAATGGCCGTTCTTCGTGCTGGGCGGCATTGGTGTGCTGGCGGTATTTGTCTGGATGGGCTTTATGCGCAGCCCGCGCCACCATCCGCAGGTTTCGGATGCCGAGCTGCGCTATATCGAACAGGGTGGCGCGCTGGTTGATATTGATGAGGCGCACACCTTAAAAGCCCGCCCGCCGCTGAGCAAAGCCATGTTTAAAAAGCTGCTGAGCAACCGCATGCTGTGGTGCGCCTATATCGGACAATATTGCACCATTGCGCTGAGCTACTTCTTTATTACCTGGTTCCCGATCTATCTGGTGCAGGCGCGCGGCATGAACATTCTGGATGCCGGCTTCGCCACCATCGCGCCGGCACTCTTCGGCTTCCTCGGCGGCATCAGCGGTGGCTATATCTCTGACAAACTGCTGGCGAACGGCTGGAGCCTGTCGTGGGCGCGCAAAACGCCGTATATCGTCGGCATGTTGATGGCGGCGTCGCTGATTCTGGCGGCGGTGATTCCCAGCAACGTCGGCATTATCGCCATCATGTCATTCGCCTTCTTTGGCAAAGGCGTGGCGGCGGGCGCGGGTACCTGGACAATTGTCAGCGATACCGCGCCGAAAGAGGCGGTCGGTTTGGCGGGATCGATATTTAACGGCATCGGCAATATGGCTGGTTTCATCACGCCGCTGCTGTTTGGCATCATCGTCGGCCTAACCGGCAGCTACAGCATCGGGTTGGTGTTCGTCGGTGCGCACTGTGTGGTCGCCGCACTGTTGTTCCTGCTGGTGATGGGGCCGATAGAGCGTGTTGGCGAGGAGCATAATTCCGCAGACGCTTATCAAAACCGGGCGAAAGAGAGCGGCGTTAAAGCGGTTTAATGACTTCTGATTATTTTTTGGAATCTCGATCTGAAATTCGCTATGATGTTAAATGTTGCACTTGAGCACAGTGCGTAAGTGCAATAAATTGCCTGCCATGTTTACACCTTGGTACGGCGGCAAATGAAGGGTTCAATTCACAGTTTCAGGGATGATTGGCTGCATTTATTTTTTGTTTATGCAACGCCGCATAAGCATATTCCGGTCATTATAGAGTCTGCACTGGCGCGCAAACTCGACATCATCCATGCGGCAACATCGCATCATGATTTGCGATCACCACCGGGTAATCGCTTTGAGGCATTGAAACCTCCGCTGCTCGGTTACTACTCAATTCGGATCAATGAGCAGTATCGACTCATTTTTCAGTGGACGAATGGCGAGGCAAGAGATCTTTATCTTGACCCACATACTTACCGTAAACACCGCTAGCAGCCACTTGTGGCAAAGTACTAACAGTTAAAGAGAAACAACCATGAAACAGGCGATGCGTAAACCGACCAGCGTTGGCGATGTTCTGCAGTACGAATTTCTTGAGCCGCTTAACCTCAAGGTGAATGACCTGGCAGAAATGCTGAATGTGCACCGCAATACCGTCAGCGCGTTAGTCAATAACAACCGAAAACTGACCACCGAAATGGCGTATCGTCTGGCAGCTGTTTTCGATACCTCTGTCGACTTGTGGCTGAATTTGCAGCGCCATCTGGATCTATGGGAAGTGGAAAACGATGCCAGAACTCAGGAAGAATTGAGCCGCGTAACGTCGTTGAATGTCTTTTTAGCGCAGCGCGCTGCCGCGGTGGCGTAAACATTGTTCCCGTAGGGTGCGCATCGATGCGCACCTCCCTCACAATCCTCCCCGATCGCACAAATCCACTCTGAAGATTTTTTGCTCAGCTGCCGATATCTCCTTACCACCCACTGATATTAAGGAGCGATATCGTGATAAAGCTGATTAACGTTGACGAACTGCGGCAGGGAATGTTTATCCACAAACTGGAGGTTTGGTGGGTCAAAGATAAGCGCATTCGCAACCAAATGCTGATCACTGATAAACGCCAGATCGCGATGATCCGCAATGAAGGGATCCTGCAACTGTGGATCGATCTCGACAAATCGGTTCAGGCGCCGGTGGCGCCGGTGCCAAAAAAAGATATTCCGCAAACGCCTTTTTTTCAGGAGATGGATCAGGCGCAGAGCATCTTCAATCAGGGTAAACCGCAGGTGCTGGCGATGTTTAACGAGGCGCGCATGGGGCAAGGCCTCGACCTCGATTACACCCTTGATCTGGTCGATCAAATTGCCGGTTCGATCACCCGCGAACCGACGGCGCTACTCAGCGTGGCGCGGCTGAAAAATCACGACGATTACACTTACCTGCACTCGATGGCGGTGTGCGGCTTGATGATTTCGCTCGGCAAAAAAATGGGCCTTGATGAGCACCAGCTGCGTCGCGTTGGTATGGGCGGCTTGCTGCACGATGTCGGAAAAGCGGCGGTACCGCTGGAGATCCTCAACAAGCCCGGCAAGCTGAGCGATGAAGAGTTCACCGTGATGCGGCAGCACCCAATTGTTGGCGCGCAGATGCTGATGGAAGCCGATGCCGGCGAAGATCTGCTGGATATTGCGCTGCATCATCATGAAAAGTATGACGGCAATGGTTATCCACATGGCCTGAAAGGGGACGAAATCTCGCTGTATGCGCGTATGGCGTCGGTGTGTGACGTCTACGATGCCGTGACGTCGAATCGGCCGTATCGCAAAGGCTGGACGCCTGCTGAGGCGATGCACAACATGCTGAGCTGGCGCGGTCACTTCGACAACACGCTGCTGCACGCTTTTGTACGCACTATCGGCATTTATCCGGTGGGATCGCTGGTACGTCTGGCTTCCGGGCGCGTAGCGCTGGTGGTGCAGGCCGGAGAGAAATCGCTGCTGAAACCCAAAGTGCACGTGTTCTGGTCTTTGCACGCCCAGCGCGAGGTTAAACCGGAGGAGCTCGATCTCGGCGACAGCTTCTGCACCGACAGCATCACCGGCGCGGAAGACAGCGGTCTGTGGCAGAACATCGATTTGAATCGCATCTGGGCACTGGAAACCGCTTAATTTCGCACCATTTTTATACTTTATTTACGCCTGATTCCCGCCTTTTTACCTCTTCTTTATGCCGCGCCGCGCATGCTTGCAGCACTACCAAATCCTCTGGAGGTTGCTGTGAGCGTGGGCGTGATAACCGGCATCGTGCTGGTATTTGTTCTTCTGGGCTACCTGATTTATGCCCTGCTTAATGCGGAGGCGTTCTGATGGCTGCGAATGCATTCTTGCTGATTGCGGTGTTCCTGCTGGTGCTGATGGTGCTGGCACAACCGCTGGGACGTCTCCTCGCGCACTTTGTCGCCGACAAGCCGCTGCTGCCGCGCACCGAACGCGCGCTGTGGCGGCTGGCCGGTGCGGATGGCGCCGCCATGCGCTGGCCGCATTATCTGCTGGCGATTCTGCTGTTTAACGCACTCGGTTTTGCTGTGTTACTGCTGATGTTGATGTCGCAGGCGGCGCTGCCGCTTAACCCGCAGCATCTGCCCAATCTGAGTTGGGATTTGGCGCTGAATACCGCCATCAGCTTTGTCACTAACACCAACTGGCAATCCTACGCGGGCGAAAGCACGCTGAGCTATTTCAGTCAGATGGCGGGCCTGACGGTGCAGAACTTCCTGTCGGCGGCGACCGGTATCGCGGTGGCGTTTGCGCTGATTCGTGGTTTCGCTAACCGTTCGCTGGCGACGCTCGGCAACGCCTGGCGCGACCTGACGCGCATCACCGTTTATGTGCTGCTGCCGATCAGCTTAGCGATGGCGCTGTTCTTCGTCAGCCAGGGCAGCATTCAAACCTTCGAACCTTACCACGCGCTCACCACGCTGGAAGGGGCGCGGCAGACGCTGCCGCTCGGTCCGGTGGCGTCGCAGGAAGCGATCAAAATGCTTGGCACCAACGGCGGCGGTTTCTTCAACGTTAACTCAGCACATCCGTTCGAAAACCCGACGGCGCTGACTAACTTCGTGCAGATGCTGAGCATCTTCCTGATTCCAGCGGCGCTCTGTTTCACCTTTGGTCAGCATCTTGGCGATCGTCGTCAGGGCCACATGCTGCTGTGGGCGATGACCATCATGTTCGTGCTCGCGGTGATCACCGTGATGTGGGCCGAACTGCGCGGTAATCCGCACTTTCTCGCGCTTGGCGCGGACAGCGCCATCAACATGGAAGGCAAGGAGACGCGCTTCGGCATTCTCAACTCCAGCCTGTTCGCGGTGATCACCACCGCCGCGTCGTGCGGAGCGGTCAACGCGATGCATGACTCCTTTACGGCGCTTGGCGGCATGGTGCCGATGTGGTTGATGCAGCTAGGCGAAGTGGTGTTTGGCGGCGTCGGTGCGGGCCTGTACGGCATGCTGCTGTTCGTGCTGCTCGGCGTGTTTATCGCCGGGTTGATGATCGGTCGCACGCCGGAATACATGGGCAAAAAGATCGACGTGTGGGAGATGAAGATGACCGCGCTGGCGATTCTGGTGACGCCAACGCTGGTGCTGCTCGGGAGCGCGCTGGCAATGATGACCGACGCCGGACGCGCGGGCATGGCCAATCCGGGTATTCATGGCTTTAGCGAAGTGCTGTACGCGGTGTCATCGGCGGCCAACAACAACGGCAGCGCCTTTGCGGGACTCAGCGCCAACACGCCGTTCTGGAACCTGCTGCTGGGCTCGATCATGTTGGTGGGGCGTTTCGGCATCATCATTCCGGTGCTGGCGATTGCCGGTTCGCTGGCGGCGAAGAAAATTCAGCCGGTGGGCAACGGCACGCTGCCAACGCACGGCCCGCTGTTTATCGCGCTGCTGATTGGCACCGTCTTGCTGGTGGGCGCATTGACGTTCATCCCCGCACTGGCACTTGGCCCGGTCGCGGAACATCTGCAATTAATTCAGGGATAACGGAATCATGAGTCGTCAACAACTGGCGCTGTTTGATGCGGCGCTCACTCGCGTTGCCATGCTGGATGCGCTGAAAAAACTCGATCCGCGCGTGCAGTTCCGCAATCCGGTGATGTTTTTGGTGTGGATCGGCAGCGTGCTGACCTCGGTATTGGCGGTCGGCATGGCAACCGGCTCGCTCAGCGGCAGCGCGGGCTTTACCGCCAGCGTCGCCATCTGGCTGTGGTTTACCGTGCTGTTTGCCAACTTCGCCGAAGCGCTGGCGGAAGGGCGCAGTAAGGCGCAAGCCAACAGCCTGAAAGGCATCAGCAAAACCAGCGATGCGAAAAAACTGGCGGAAGCGCGTTACGGCGCAGCGTGGCATAACGTGGCCGCCGATACGCTGCGCAAGGGCGATGTGGTGCTGGTGGAAGCCGGCGACATCATCCCCTGCGACGGCGAAGTGCTGGAGGGCGGCGCATCGGTGGATGAGAGCGCGATCACCGGTGAATCCGCACCGGTGATCCGTGAATCGGGCGGGGATTTCTCATCGGTAACCGGCGGTACGCGCATTCTCTCTGACTGGCTGGTGGTGCAGTGCAGCGTCAATCCGGGTGAAACCTTCCTCGACCGCATGATTGCGATGGTGGAAGGCGCCAAACGTCGTAAAACGCCGAACGAAGTGGCGCTGACCATTCTGCTGGTGTCCCTGACGATCGTGTTCCTGCTGGCAACCGTTACGCTGTGGCCGTTCTCCGCTTATGGCGGCACGCCAGTGAGCATCACGGTGCTGGTGGCGCTGCTGGTGTGTTTAATTCCGACCACCATCGGCGGCCTGCTGTCGGCCATCGGTGTGGCGGGGATGAGCCGTATGCTCGGCGCCAACGTTATCGCCACCAGCGGCCGTGCGGTGGAAGCGGCGGGTGACGTCGATGTGCTGATGCTGGATAAAACCGGCACCATCACGCTCGGTAACCGTCAGGCGACGCAGTTCTTGCCCGCGCCGGGCGTCAGCGAGCAGCAGTTGGCCGATGCGGCGCAGCTGGCATCGTTGGCCGATGAGACGCCGGAAGGGCGCAGCATCGTGGTATTGGCGAAGCAGAAATTTAACCTGCGCGAACGCGACCTGAGCAGCATGGGTGCCAGCTTTATTCCATTCTCGGCGCAAACGCGCATGAGCGGTGTGAACGTGCAGGATCGGCTGATCCGCAAAGGCGCGGTCGATGCGGTGCGTCGCCACATTGAAGCCAATCATGGCCGCTTCCCAATGGAAGTGAACGCTGCAGTTGAAGAGGTGGCGCGTGCTGGCGGCACACCGCTGGTGGTAGCCGAAGGCGCGCAGGTGCTGGGCGTGGTGGCGCTGAAAGATATCGTTAAAGGCGGCATCAAAGAGCGCTTTGCCGAGCTGCGCAAGATGGGCATCAAAACGGTGATGATTACCGGAGATAACCCATTAACTGCGGCGGCGATTGCGGCCGAAGCGGGCGTTGATGATTTCCTGTCGGAAGCTACGCCGGAAGCCAAGCTGGCGCTGATTCGCCAGTATCAGGCCGAAGGACGCTTAGTGGCGATGACCGGCGACGGCACCAACGACGCCCCGGCGCTGGCGCAGGCCGACGTGGCGGTGGCGATGAACTCGGGAACCCAGGCGGCGAAAGAGGCCGGCAACATGGTCGATCTCGACTCCAACCCGACCAAGCTGCTGGAAGTGGTGCACATCGGTAAACAGATGCTGATGACGCGCGGTTCGCTCACCACCTTCAGTATCGCCAACGACGTGGCGAAGTATTTCGCCATTATTCCGGCCGCGTTTGCCGCCACCTATCCGCAGCTCAATATGCTGAACGTGATGGGGCTGCATTCGCCCAATTCGGCGATTCTGTCGGCGGTGATTTTCAACGCGCTGGTGATTGTGTTCCTGATTCCGCTGGCGCTGAAAGGCGTGAGTTATCGTCCGCTGAGCGCTGCGGCGCTGCTGCGTCGCAACCTGTGGATTTATGGCGCGGGCGGTTTAGTGGTGCCGTTTATCGGGATTAAAGCTATCGACCTGCTGCTGACGCTGCTTGGTCTGGCTTGAGGAGAAGAGAAATGAGTCAGTTACGTCCGGCTATTGTATTGTTAATGGTGCTTACGTTGCTCACCGGCGCGGTCTATCCGCTGCTGACCACCGGTCTGGCCCAATGGTGGTTTCCGTCGCAGGCCAACGGTTCGCTGATTGAGCAGGATGGCGCGATGCGCGGCTCCGAGCAGATGGGTCAGGTGTTTACTCAGCCGGGCCACTTTTGGGGGCGTCCTTCCGCCACCGGTGATGCGCCTTATAATGCGCTGGCCTCGAGCGGCAGCAATCTGGCGGGCAGCAATCCGGCGCTGGATAAAGCGGTGGCGGAGCGTGTCGCCGCGCTGCGTGCGGCCAATCCGCAGGCGCCCAAAGCGGTGCCGGTAGAGTTAGTGACCGCGTCGGCGAGTGGCCTGGATCCGGATATTTCGCCCGAAGCCGCCTTGTGGCAAGCGCCGCGCATTGCCGCCGCACGCAACATGGCGTTGAAGGATGTGGAAGCATTGATTGCCCGCCACACCGAGCGCCCGCTGTTGCCGTTTATTGGCGAAGAGACGGTAAACGTGCTGCGCCTGAATCTGGCGCTGGATGATTTGCAAGGTTAAACCGATTGCGCAATGAATTGCGCCGCTACGGTATGAGCACGTCATCGTAGCGGCGCGATTTATCGCGCGGTTTTTACAATGGACGATCGATGAACGACGACATTTCCCGCCCCAATCCCGATGCGCTGCTGCTCAATCACAGCGACAGCCATCGCGGTAAACTGAAAATCTACTTCGGCGCCTGCGCGGGCGTGGGAAAAACCTTCGCCATGCTGCAGGAGGCGCAGCGTCTGCGCGCGCAGGGGCTCGACGTGTTAGCCGGCGTGGTGGAAACCCACGGCCGTGAAGAGACCGCCGCGCTGATTAACGGGCTGGCGGTGTTGCCACGTCGTACCTCCGGGCGTTCGCGCCATGCTGAATTCGATCTTGATGCCGCGCTGGCACGCCATCCGGCGGTGATTCTAATGGATGAGCTGGCGCACACCAACGTGCAGGGTTCGCGCCATCCGAAACGCTGGCAGGATATTGAGGAGTTGCTCGAGGCGGGCATTGACGTCATCACTACCGTTAACGTGCAGCATCTGGAAAGCCTGAATGATGTGGTCGGCGGCGTCACCGGCATCCAGGTACGTGAAACCGTGCCCGATCCCTTCTTCGATAGCGCCGACGAAGTGGTGCTGGTGGATCTGCCGCCGGACGATCTGCGTCAGCGGCTGAAAGAGGGCAAAGTCTACGTCGGCGATCGCGCCGAACGCGCCATCGAAAACTTCTTCCGCAAAGGCAATCTGTTCGCGCTACGCGAGCTGGCGCTGCGTCGTACCGCCGATCGCGTGGATGACCAGATGCGCGCCTGGCGCGACCAGCAGGGGCGCGACAAAGTGTGGCACACGCGCGATGCCATTCTGCTGTGCATTGGTGATGATACCGGCAGCGAAAAGCTGGTCCGCACCGCCGCGCGATTGGCGGCACGGCTCGGCAGCGCATGGCACGCGGTGTATGTGGAAACGCCGCGCCTGAATCGCCTGCCGGAAGCACGGCGTCGTGCCATTCTGCGCACGCTGCAGCTGGCGCAGGAGCTCGGCGCGGAAACCGCCACGCTCTCCGATCCTGATGAAGCGCGTGCGGTGTTGCGTTATGCGCGCGAGCACAATCTCGGCAAAATCGTCATCGGACGACAGCCACAGCGACGCTGGCGGCGCGACAGTTTTGCTCAGCGCCTGGGCGAACTCGGCCCGGATGTTGATTTACTGGTGGTCGCGCTGGATGAACCGGTGCGCGACGCGCCGCATCCGCTCAGCGGCCAGCGCGGTAGCAGCGAAAAATGGCGGCTCTATCTGCGCGGCTGTTTGATGGCGCTGCTGCTGTGTATTTTGGTCACGACGGTGGGCCGCTGGCTGCTGGTGGCGTTTGATCCGGCTAACAGCGTGATGATTTATCTGCTGGCGGTGGTGTTGGTGGCGCTGCGCTATGGTCGCTGGCCGTCGGTGTTCGCCACGGTGATCAACATCATTGCCTTCGACCTGTTTTTCGTCGCGCCGACCGGCACCGTGGCGGTGTCGGATTTGCAGTATCTGGTGACCTTTGCGGTGATGCTGGCGGTGGGGGTGATTGTCGGGAATCTGACGGCGGGCGTGCGCTACCAGGCCAAAGTGGCGCGCTATCGCGAACAGCGTGCGCGCCATCTGTATGAGATGGCGAAAGCCCTCGGCAGCGACCTCACGCCGCAGGATATCGCCACCACCAGCCAGCGCATCATTGATGTCACCCTGCAGGCGCGCAGTTTGCTGCTGCTGCCCGATGAGCAGGGCGAGCTGCAAACTATTGGCGATAGCGCAATGGGCACGCCGCCGGATCTCGCCATCGCCAAATGGAGCTACAGCAAAGGCCAGCCAGCGGGCGCTGGCACCGATACCTTACCGGCGGTGCCGTACCAGATTCTGCCACTGAAAAGTGGCCATCACTGTCGCGGTTTGCTGGTGGTTGAACCGGAAAACCTGCGCCAGCTGATGATCCCCGAGCAGCAGCGCCTGCTGGAAACCTTCACCGTGCTGATCGCCAACGCGCTGGAACGTATGGCGCTGTCGCACAGTGAAGCGGCATCGCGCCTTGCCGCCGAGCGCGAGCAACTGCGTAATGCGCTGCTGTCAGCGCTGTCACACGATCTGCGTACGCCACTGACGGTGCTGTTTGGTCAGGCGGAGATGCTAATGCTCGATCTGGCCAGCGAAGAGTCAAAATATGTCGGCCAGGCCAATCAGATTCGTGAGCAGACGCTGAGCACCATTCGCCTGGTGAGCAACATGCTGGATATGGCGCGCATTCAATCCGGTGGACTCAATCTGCGCGAAGAGTGGGTGGCGCTGGATGAGGTGATCGGCGGGGCGCTGAGCAGTATGGGGCCGTCGTTGAAAGGCCACGAATTTACGCTCGATTTGCCAGAGATGGTGCTGATTAAAGGCGACAGCGCCATGCTGGAGCGGGTGTTTACCAATCTTGTCGAAAATAGCCTGAAATACGCGGGCAACGCCGCGCAGCATGGTATTCGCGCCTGGTGCGAGCGCGATCGGCTGGAGATTGCGGTGTGGGACAGCGGGCCGGGTATTGCGCCGGAGAACCTGACGCGCATTTTTGACAAGTTCGCGCGCGGCGATAAAGAGTCGGCGGTACCGGGCGTGGGGCTGGGATTGGCGATTGGCAAAACCATTATTGAATCCCACCGTGGGCGCATCTGGGCGGAGAACCGACCGGAAGGCGGCGCGGTGTTCCGTTTGTCCCTGCCGCTGCCGGCAGCGCCAGAAATTTCTGAAGAAGGGCTGAAATAACTTCACATAAGTTCGGTTATACTCGCCCACTTGTCTGTTGATTAATGGGAACTTATGGAACGTTTTATCGAAAACCTGATGTATTCATCGCGCTGGCTGCTGGCTCCGGTTTACATGGGACTTTCGTTGGGCCTGCTGGCGCTGACTATCAAATTTTTTCAGGAGATTTTTCACCTGTTGCCGCACGTTTTCAGCATTGCCGAAAACGATCTGATTCTGCTGCTGCTGTCGCTGGTGGATATGACGCTGGTCGGCGGCTTGCTGGTGATGGTGATGCTCTCGGGCTACGAGAACTTTGTCTCCAAGCTGGATATTGATGAGCACAGAGAGAAGCTGAGCTGGCTCGGTAAAATGGACTCCGGCTCGTTGAAAAACAAAGTCGCGGCCTCGATTGTGGCGATTTCGTCAATTCACCTGCTGCGCATCTTTATGGACGCCCGCAACGTCGAAAACGAAAAGCTGATGTGGTACGTGATTATCCACCTGACGTTTGTGCTGTCGGCGTTTGTGATGGGCTGGCTGGATAATATGTCGAAGGCGGATAAGAACGCTGCGAAGATGTAGGGTGGTGTGCGCTGTTCCCTCACCCTAACCCTCTCCCACAGGTGGGAGAGGGAACCGATTGATGCACGGTCCGCCCCCTCGCCCGCTTGCGGGAGAGGGCTGGGGTGAGGGAAAAACCGCTACCGCGTCGCTGGCTGCGCGCCCGCCAGCTTAGGCATCACTTCACGAATCATTTCGAAAAACTGCCGTAGCCGCGCCGGATAATAGCTGGCCCACGGATAAGTCAGCCACACCGGCAGCGGCGGCGCTTGCCACTCCGGCATTAACTGAATCAGATCCCCTTTAGCCAAATCTTCCTGCACCACCCAGGATGACACCACTGCTGCGCCCATCCCCGCCACGGCGGCTTTGCGTACTGCGTACAAACTGTCGCTGGCGAGACGTGGCGCAATCGCCAGATTCACCGGCTGGCCGTCGCTGATACGCTGTAAGGCGATTTCGTTACGATAAAAACTGGTCAACGCCAGCCACGGCAGGTTGTTGAGCTGCGTTACTTCGGTCACCGGCGGATAGGCCGCCAGCAGCGATGGCGCGGCCACCACAAAGCGCGGCACTTCAGCCAGCAATATCGCCACGATGGATGAGTCGCTCGGCGCACCGACCTGGATCGCGCAATCGATGTTTTCGCTGATAAAGTCCGGCGTGCGGTCATTCAGCATCCACTCTACCGTTAAGCGCGGGTAGCGGTGCAGATAATCAATCAGCGGCTCAATCAGCTGATCCTGACCAAAGGCGTGCGGTGCGCGCACGCGCAGGATGCCAATCGGATCGTCGCTGGCCCCGGTCAGATCATCTTCCAGCGCATGCCAGGTCGCCACCAGCTGACGCGCCTGCGCATAGCAGCGCTCGCCATCATCGGTGAGCTTCAGAGCATGCGTGGTGCGCATAATCAGTTTGAGACCGAGCCGCTGCTCAAGTGCCTGCAGCCGACGGCTGATAGTGGGCTGCGTGGTGCCGAGCTGGCTTGCTGCTGCCGAAAGCGATCCACTCTCGACGATGCGGATAAAGGTCTGCATCAGTTCGATGCGATCAACGCTGGAAACCGTGTTCATACGTACCACGCATAACAGTTCTGTGTTTGAGCAGTCTACCGCGTATGGCGGCAACGCGCTTTAATAAGCGCACTTTCACGGGGGAATCCATTATGTCAGCCATCTCATCTTCAGCCATGCCCGCTGAGAAACTGCCCGCGCCGCTGGTGTTTACGCTCGCCGCCGGTGCTGGACTCAGCGTTGCATCGATTTACTACAGCCAGCCGATGCTGGATATCATCAGCAAACAGTTCAACGTCGGGATTGGTAGCGTAGGCATGGTGCCGATGCTGACGCAAGCCGGCTACGCGCTTGGCATTCTGCTGCTGGCTCCGCTCGGCGACCGCCACGATCGACGCACCATCATCCTGATCAAAGGCTTGCTGCTGGTTGCCGCGCTGCTGCTGTGTGGCTTTTCGGGCGGGTTGAACGCGTTGCTGATCGCCAGCTTCGTCACCGGCTTAACCGCCACCGTGGCGCAGGACATCGTACCGGCTTCGGCGGCGTTAGCGCCGGAGCGCAGTCGCGGCAAAATCGTCGGCACGGTGATGACGGGCTTGCTGGTGGGGATTTTGCTGTCTCGTGTGGTGAGCGGCGTGGTGGCGGAGTATTTCGGCTGGCGCACCATGTACCTGATAGCGGCGGTAGCGGTGTTGCTGATTAGCGGTGCGCTGTGGCGCGTGTTACCGCGCTTTACGCCAGGCACCTCGGTGAGCTATCCGCGTCTGCTGTTGTCGCTGGCGCATCTGTGGCAGCACCATCAAACTTTGCGGCGCGCGGCGTTGGCGCAGGGCCTGCTATCGGTGGGCTTTAGCGCCTTCTGGTCAACGCTGGCGTTAATGCTAAGCGACAAATTCCATCTGGATAGCGCCGTTGCCGGTGCGTTCGGCCTGGCCGGTGCGGCAGGGGCGTTAGCGGCACCGTTAGCCGGTAGCGTGGCGGATCGTATCGGTCCCGCACGTGTCACGCAGTACGGTGCCACATTGGTGATGGTGTCGTTCGCATTGATGTTCCTGCTGCCGCTGTTGCCGATGCCGGCGCAGCTTGGTCTGATTATCCTCAGCACCATCGGTTTTGATTTGGGTGTGCAGGCCACGCTGGTGGCGCATCAGACGCTGGTTTACAGCCTGGCACCGGAAGCGCGCAGTCGTCTTAACGCCTTGATGTTTACCGTGGTCTTTATCGGCATGGCAACCGGTGCGGCGCTGGGTAGCCTGGCGCTGGCGCATTGGGGCTGGACCGGTGTGGTGGCACTTTCCACTTTAGCCGCTGCGCTTGCCTTGATGATTCGCCTGGCAAGCCGTCATCTGAAAAACTAACCGCGTAACATGTGCCAGGCTTAAAGGAAGAATATTATTTAAAAACGGAGCGTTATGAATTTCCTGGCCTGGACCGCCGCCACCGGCGGTCTGCTACTTCTTATGTCACTGGCTTCCGGCTGGATTCACCGCGGGCCAGTGACCTCATTTGGTCTCTATCTGTTCGCGGGTATCCTCTGTGGCCCGTGGATGCTCAATCTGCTGCAAGTCGATATTATCGGTCACGCCAATCTCGCTGCGCACATCACTGAAATTACCATGGCCGCCTCGCTGTTTATCACCGGGCTCAAGCTACGTTTGCCGCTCAATGCGCATGCGTGGCGCATCGGCGTGCGGCTGGCGTTTCCGGCGATGCTGCTGACGGTAGGCAGTATGACGGTGCTGGTGCACTGGATTACCGGCTTTGACTGGGCGCTGTCGCTGGCATTTGGTGCCATTGTGGCGCCGACCGATCCGGTGCTCGCCAGCCTGATTTCCGTCAATGATGCGCGCGATGACGATGCGCTGCGTGTGGCGCTCTCCAGCGAAGCCGGCATGAACGACGGCTCGGCGCTGCCGCTGCTGATGCTGGCCATGTTGCTGCTGCAGCCGGGCGCGTTGAACATGGCTTCATTCGGCGAATGGTTCGCCAAAGACGCGCTGTGGGCGATCGGCGGCGGGTTGGGGATAGGTTTTGCGCTGGGCTGGCTGATTGGCCAACTGGCGACGCATCTACGCACCGCTAATCAGGATGTAGCGCCGAACGATCTGTTTGCTCTTGCGCTGATTGCGCTCAGCTACGCCGCTGCGCAGTCGGTTGATGCTTCCGGCTTTCTCGCGACTTTCGCCGCTGGCGTCGGTTTGCGTCGTGCGGAATTACGCGTAGTGAAGCACTATCCGCAGGATGAGATGTCAGAAGAGGAGCGTTTCTTACCGGCGGAAGCGCGGGTGAATACCGGTCAACGTATGGCGCAAGGCAGTAGCGGCATGGTGAAATCGGTCGGTTTGGTGATCGGCGATGCGCTCTCCTTTGGTGATACTATCGAGCGCTTGCTCGCCGCAGGCATGATGGTGGTGCTCGGCATTACGCTGGCGCAGCACTGGAATCTTACCGGCATCGGCCTGGCGCTATTGCTGTTTGTGGTGGTGCGTCCGTTGGCGGTGTGGATCACGACGTGGCGTTGCGATATTCCGTTAATGCGACGGCTGCTGATTGGCTGGTTGGGTATTCGCGGCATCGGCAGTATCAATTATATTGCCTATGCATGGGTGCACGGCATGCGTGGACCCGAGGCGGAGCAGATGGTGGATATGGCGTTGACGTTAGTGGTGTGCAGTATTGTGCTGCACGGCATCACGGTAACGCCGTTGTTAAACTGGCGTGCCGCCCGTCAGGCCGCACGCGCGGAGCGCAACGAAAACTGATTTATTGGAAATTATTGGAGCCTGTTATGAAAGCGTTATTACTCGCCCTCGTTGGGCTGTCTCTTTCGGCCGGTGTGTTTGCTGCCGAGGGTGACAATAATCAGGAAGAGAATGTCTATGCCAGCCAGTTGTGTCATCTGGTGAGCAGCGAGAAGAGCACCAGCGATTTGGATGGCTACACCGAGAAGCTGAAGTCCCAACTGGCGGCTAGCCAGTCTTCATCGGCGATGCAGCAGCCTGAATTCAATGAAGAGATCGCGCAGGAAGTGATTAGCGCGTGGCTGGAGCTGGGCGAAGATGAGCGCGGCAAACTGCGTAAAGATCAGCAGCAATGTGAACAAACGGTGATGACCCAGTTCCAGCAACAGGATTAATACCCGTCATACTTTCTGCCGCTCGAATTATTTAAGGTATTCGAAAGAACTCGCGCCTTTTTAGGCGCGTTTTTTTATGGCTTTTTTGTACGATTTACGTACATAATCGCCAACGTCGAAATCAGACATGCGTCACATAATGAGATTCAGCTGTTAAAGCTGGCATTTTTTGCATACTGGCACTGGGCAAGATGATTACACGTCGTCACTTTTTGTTGGCAACCGGAGCAACCGCTCTCTCGATGACCACGGGCAAGTTATTTGCTCGCGACGACGTCATTCCGCTGTGGCCCGACGATCCGCCTGGCGGCGGCGGCCCTTCGGGTTTGCTTAAAGTTAACAAATACGGCTCCTGGACCAACATCGTTTCTCCCGCCATTCAGCGTTTTCGCCCGGAAAATCCCAACGGCGAAGCGGTGATTGTCGCAGCGGGCGGCGGCTATCGTTTTATTGGTATGGGGCGCGAAGCCTGGCCGGTCGCGCGCTGGCTCAATGCAAACGGCTACACCGTGTATGTGCTCAGCTACCGTTTGCCGGGTGAGAAGTGGCAGGCGGGCAATCTGGCGCCGCTGCAGGATGCGCAACGGGCGATTCGTCTGGTGCGCTCCATGGAGCGCAAGGTGCATGTGCTGGGCTTTTCCGCCGGCGGACATCTGCTCGGCATGGCCGCCGCGCGACCGGATTTCGCATCCTATCCGGCGCAGGACCCGCTGGATCAGGTCAGACCGAGCGTGGATAGCGTTGGCCTGATCTATCCGGTGATCACCCTCGAAGCGCCGTATCAGCACACCAACACGCACCTGATGCTGGTGGGCCATAACGCCACGCCAACCCAGGAAGCCAACTGGTCGGTGCAAAACTACGTCACGCGGCAATATCCGCCCACCTTCCTCGCGCAGGCCGAAGACGATCGCACCTCAAATCCCCACAATACCGAAATCATGCGCGATACCTGTCGCCGCATGCGTGTGCCGGTTGAGTTGATTGAGCTTAGCAGCGGCGGCCACGGTTTTGGTCTCGGCAAAGCGGGCACGCCTGCCGCGCTGTGGGATCAGGCTTATGTGCGCTGGCTGGATAATCTGGGGTAATCACGTTAGCCATAAATAGCGTCATCACGGTTGGTGCGCCCATTGGGGTGGTCACCATGAATGGTGACCCTACAGAACCGGCGTAGGGTCGCCATTCATGGCGACCAGGCATGCCCCATAAATATCACGTCAGATTAAAATGCGCATCCGGCCGTAACGGTTCGGGCAGCGGCATATCGCCATTCATCGCTTTCAAATTGCGTTCGATGTTGACGCACAGCGCATCGAGCGGCAGATGGTTCGGCGCGGTGCCAAACGGATGTTCCAGCTCTTCCGCTAGCGCCTCGAGCGACAAAAAGGTGTAGGAGATAAACATCGACACCAGCGGCGTCATCAGATGCAAATCCGCCACCAGCGCGAACGGCAGCAGCGTACAGAACAGATAAACGGTGCGATGCAGAATCAGGCTGTAGGCAAACGGAATGGGCGTGCTGGCGATGCGATCGCAACCGCCCAGAATGGTCGACAGCTGATTAAGATTCTCATCAATGCTCTGCCAGACGATATCCGACACCAACCCTTCATCACGGCGCTGCGCCAGCCATTCGCTGAGGCACAATAAAATCTGTGAGGTCGGCAGCGGATGATCGAGCACCGCGCTGTGCCAGCGCGCGGGCAGCAAGCGCTGCAAATCCGTCTGCACCTCTGTTTTACGCAGCCGGTGCTTCAGACACCAGCAAAACGCCAGCTGCAAGCCGGTAAATTCCCGTATCTGCTCTTCGCTGACGCCGCGAATGCTTTTAATTTGCCGCAGCAGCGATCGCTGGGTGATGTGCAGGCTGCCCCACAAATTACGCGCTTCGAGAAAACGCGCATAGCTGGCGTTGTTGCGAAAGCCGAGGAAGATAGCGATCGACACGCCGACCAGGCTAAAGGGTGCGGTGGTGAGGTGAATGCCGAAGGTGGAGTACCACGGATAGCCAAAGATGGCGATCAGCGACATTAACAGGTTGAGCGACAGGCGGAACACGATGTTGCTGAGCACCGAGCCGTGCCAGTCAAACAAGCGCATAAACCAGTGTTGATGAGGACGTACGATCATTTTGCGATGGTGTATTTTTTTGATTTTGTGGCAACAGGTTACGCCGCTCAGTGCGCTTGAACAACGCCCATTCTCAGCATTTTTAAGGCCAATGGCATAGCGATTAGCTATTTTTTTATAGTTAAATCAATCTTCTATAAACGCTTTGAACAAGTTGTGAAATTCTTTGCGTTATCTCTTTCTGTTCACCTTCTCTAAAGTTCATTCCAGCAGCACAACAGACAAATTTAAAACCACTTTAGAGGAACACATCATGTCTAAATTCGATCTGCTCGACCCACAGAACTCCACGCTGATTTTCATCGACCACCAGCCGCAGATGTCTTTTGGTGTGGCGAACATCGATCGCCAGCAGCTCAAAAATAATACCGTCGCCCTGGCGAAAACCGGCAAAATTTTCGACGTGCCGGTGATTTACACCTCGGTAGAAACCGAAAGCTTCAGCGGCTACATCTGGCCTGAACTGCTGGCGGTACACCCGGAAGCGAAGCCGATCGAACGTACCTCGATGAACTCATGGGAAGACGCGAAATTCGTTGAAGCGGTGGAGAAAACGGGCCGTAAGAAGTTGATTATCTCCGCGCTGTGGACTGAAGTGTGCCTGACATTCCCTGCTTTGATGGCATTGAAAGAGGGTTATGAAGTGTATGTGGTGACCGATACCTCGGGCGGTACCAGCGTTGATGCGCATGAACGCTCGATTCAGCGTATGGTGCAGGCAGGCGCGGTGCCGGTCACCTGGCAGCAAGTGCTGCTCGAGTACCAGCGCGACTGGTCACGCAAAGAGACCTACGATGCGGTGATGGATCTGGTGCGTGAACACAGCGGTGCTTACGGCATGGGCGTTGATTACGCCTACACCATGGTGCACAAAGCCCCGCAGCGCACCGCTTGAATCACGATGGGCGCGGCAGGCTGACTTTCAGCGCATCAATAAACAGCCGCAGCGCCATCGACTGATGTCGGTTGGGCGGGAACCACAGCGCAATCCCCGCCGATTGCACCCGCCAATCGGCCAGCAACTCCACCAGCTGGCCGCTGCGCAATTCCTGCTCCACATACAGCGACGGCACATAAGCAATGCCTAAACCGGCGAGCGCCGCCCGGGCCATCAGCGCGTTGCTGTCCAGCGTGAGGGTGCCGGGAACATCAATCTGGTGCGTTTCAGCGGCCTGTGCATATTCCCATTGATAACGTTTACCACTCGGTAAGCGCTGGCGAATACATTGCTGTTGCAGCAGGTCGCGCGGATGAACAATCGCAGCACGTCGCGCCAGATATGCCGGCGCTGCCACGGTGACAAAGGTCAGCGCACCGCCGATCGGCACCGCCACCATATCCTGCGGCACATCCTCAATCAGCCGAATGCCGGCATCAAAACCCGCGGCAGTGATATCCACCAACGCGCCTTGCGCAGCGAAATCGAGCTGGATATCGGGATAGCGCGCGCTAAAGTCCGCCACGACGTGCTGCAACAGCAAACCGATCGAGGCATCGCTGGCGCTGATGCGCAAGGTGCCGTAATGCTGATGGCGGCTGGCGGAGATGTCGTGCAGCACATCATCCATCTGATTCAGCAGCGGCGAGAGCCGATCCAGCAGCTGTTGCCCGGCATCGGTGAGCGATACGCTGCGCGTGGTGCGCTGAAACAGCTGCACGCCAAGATTGTGCTCCAGCGTTTTCACCAGATGGCTGAGCGAGGAGCGCTTCAAGCCGAGCAGTTCGGCGGCGCGGCGAAAGCTGCGCGCTTCACCGAGCGTTTTAATGGCCTGCAACTCGTGCCATGAAGGACGTCTCATTGGTGGTTTTTCCTCACCGGGTCATGCGTAATTAGGTGGATTATCACCACCAGTAAAGCGTTCTACCATCAGGTTTTCAAGAAGAGGAGCACAAGATGAAAACCTGGTTAATTACCGGCGCCAGCAGCGGGCTGGGGCGTTTGATGAGTGAACGTTTACTGGCGCGCGGCGATCGCGTGCTGGCATGTGTACGCCGTGAGCAGGCAATGGTCGATCTGCAGCAAAGCTACGGCGAACGGCTGCAGGTGATGGCGCTGGATCTGGCACAAACTGCCAGCATCGCGCCGGTCATAGCCCGCGCTTTTGCCGCCGTCGATCGCATTGATGTGGTAGTAAGCAATGCCGCTTACGGCCTGTTTGGTGCGGCAGAAGAGTTGAGCGATGCGCAGATCGATCGCCAGATCGCCACCAATCTTACCGGCTCCATCCAGCTGATTCGCGCGGTGATTCCTTTTCTGCGCCAGCAGGGCGGTGGGCGTATTGCGCAGATCTCTTCAGAAGGCGGGCAGGTGGCATATCCCAACTTCAGTCTGTATCACGCCAGCAAATGGGGTATTGAAGGATTTGTCGAGGCGGTGCGTCAGGAAGTTGCCAGCTTCGGCATCGACTTCTTACTGGTCGAACCCGGCCCAACCGCAACGCATTTCGCTGCCGGCCTGGATGTGGCCACGGCGCTGGATGTTTATCGCGATAACGCTTCAGGCCAGCTGCGCCAGGCGATTCTCTCGGGTGATTTCACTATCGCGGGCGATGCCGGGAAATGTGTAGTGGCGATGATCGCCACGCTCGATCAGGCCAGCATGCCGCTGCGCCTGGCGCTCGGTAGCACCGCGTATCAGCATATCGAAGCGGCGCTGGAGAGCCGGCTGGCGGAACTGCGTGCGCAGCGTGATGTGGCCTTTGGCGCGGATGGGTAACCGCATAGGATGTTAGGCGCAATCCGCAGATAGCTGCCAAACTCAGCCATTGTGCATTTTTGCCTGGTGCGCATGGATGCGCACCCTACAACGGTCAGAGTAGGGGCGCCATTGATGGCGACCCATCCGCAAGCAATCTTATGAGCCAAGGAGACGTTCCAACATGCAAGCGATGATCCTGAAGAATCCCGGTGGATTAGAGAATCTGCAACTGGCGGATCTCCCCGATCCCGGTAAACCTGGCGCAGGTGAGATCCGTGTAGCGATCCACGCGACGTCACTCAATTTCCACGATCTGCTGGTGGCGGATGGATCGATCCCCACCGCCGATGGCCGCATTATGATGGCGGACGGCGCGGGCGTGGTGGAGGAAGTGGGGGCAGGCGTCAGCGAATTTAAGCCGGGCGACCATGTGGTGTCGTGCTTCTTCCCTCAGTGGCAGGACGGCTTGCCGTTTAGCCAGGTGGGTAATTTCGCACAAACACCGGGCGATGGTGCGCACGGCTTTGCTGCCGACGTGGTGGTGCGTCCGGCGCAACATTTTACGCTGGCACCGCGCGGCTGGCGCCATGCGGAGGCGGCGACCATTACTACATCAGGCCTCACCGCCTGGCGTGCGCTGGTGGGTGATGCACAGATTAAAGCGGGTGACACCATCGTTACGCTGGGTACCGGGGGTGTGTCGATCACGGCGTTGCAGATCGCCAAATCAATGGGCGCACGCGTGATTGTAACCTCGTCTTCTGACGAAAAACTGGCGCGCGCGCGTGAGCTGGGTGCCGATGCCGGCATCAACTATCGCACTACACCGGCGTGGGGCAAAGCGGTACAGCAACTGACCGATGGGCAAGGCGCAGATGTGGTGATTGAGCTCGGCGGTCCCGGTACCATGGCGCAGTCAATTGAGGCGGTGCGCGTTGGCGGACATATTGCGTTAATCGGTGTGCTCACCGGTCGCGAAGGCGTGATCCCCACATCCTTATTGATGGCGAAACAGGCGCGAATTCAGGGGCTGATTGTCGGCCATCGTCGTCAACAACAGGCGTTTGTACGCGCGCTGGAGCAAACCGATGCTCGGCCGGTGATTAGCGATAGCTATGGTGCGCTGAGCGATCTGCCAGCGGCGTTTAAGCATCAGCAGAGCGCGGGGCATTTTGGCAAGATTACGGTGGAGTGGTAAAACGCAGAGTCTGTTTCCATAGCGGAAACAGACCTATAAAAGTCAGTAGTAGTCGCCGTGGCGATAATCCCATGAAGGGAAGATGTCAGATAGCAGCGCCATAATTTTATCCACATCTAACCCTTTACGGATCAGCACCGGGCACGGCGTGATTTTACGTTCGCCGTTTTGCTGTGGAATCAGACGACCTTCGCTATCTACCATCGACACCATCACACCCTGTTCATAGCGCACTTTATTGGTGTCGTTAGGCTGGATGGACTTCACGTAAGCATTGGCTTCGATAATTAAATCGGCGCGGGCTTCAATGCGCTCGCCAATACCCTCGACCAAACCGCGATTACCCTGGCCGGACGGATTTGCCGAACTGGCAAAGGAGAATTTACCGTGCTGCTCCCACAATGCTTTTGCAATATTTTCGCCTGGCTTGCCAAATTTAATCACGAAGCAGCTGGTTTGACGGCCATCCATCATCAACTCTTTTGAGCCATCAGCGGGAATACGCGCCAGCGCATCGTCGCGCCACGGCAAAATACAGCCCAGCAGAATATCTTCATCCCAATGGCGCTGATAAAGCTGGTCGATTTCTGGCGTCAGTTGCGCCAGCGAACGCAGCTGTTCCAGCGAGCCACACAGCACTACGCCCGGTTTGTTGCGCTTGCGCTGTTTAGCTTCGAACTTACGTTCCAGCCCGGCTTTGTCGGATGTCATGATGATGTAACCCACTTTGGTGGGACTAACAATCATGCCGCCATCTTTGGCGAGAATATCAATGGCCTCAGGTTGTAAACCGCCATTCCAGCTTATTTGCTTACCGCTCATGGAGTTACCCTATCGATGTAAAAGAGAGTGAGCAGGAATATTACCTGCGATGAAAAAAAGGGCTTTATTAATTAACCCGTTATTTAATCAGGGTTAATTACATTATCGAAGTATCTCTTGCGATAATAGTACTAAAATTAATGACGGTGCAACTGCTGAAAATAACGATGAATTAAATAGGGGTAATAATAAATAACGCCTGTGAATTGTAGTGTTATTGATAAAAGGGCGCTGAAAATATTATTCAGCGCCAGAAATAATCAGAATAGGATGGCGTGCGCCACTGCACGCAGCGCGATGCCGAGCAGAATGCCGGGCACGGCGAAGCGGAACAGGCGCGGGAAGCGGCTCGACAGGCCAAGATAAATACCGATGCCGGGCAGATCGAAGGTTTGAATCAGTAATCCCGCCGAGGCGTTGATGTTGTGCGCGCTGTACAAGCCTTTCTCCACCAATCCTGCCACCACGCCGTAATAAGCGGTGCCGCCCGCCAGACATTTGGTTAGCGCCGGAAGAATGTAGACCTCGGAAATGTGCAGCTTGTCGAGCAGCGGCGATATCAGGCGCGTCAGCATATCTATGCCGCCAGCTTCTTTTAAAACGCCAACCACCGATAACGAAATTATCAGCATCGGCAGCGACCCGAGCGCCAGACGAATCGCATCGGAACCGGCGCTGTTAATAATGCCAATCAGCCCCATTTTGCTTTCGTTGCTGGTGACGGCGTCATCTTCGTTCAGCAGGGCTGCGTCCGAAAGTTTGCGACCAAAGAAGTGATAGGTGGCCGCCGCCGCTACGACTCCGCCGCAGACCGAGATAAATAGCGCGCTGCTCCAGTGTAATCCCGCCGGAATCAGCGGATAAAAGGTGCTGGCCTGACCCATGGCAAACAGCATCGCCAGGGTGGCCGCCATATGACGATCGGAGGTACCGCGCTTTTCCATAATCGCCAGCGCCGCCAGCGGTGCCGCAAAGCTGACGAAATTAAGCTGAATCATGGCAAAAAAAGCCAGCCCGGTAATACCGAAGGGTTTTAATAACGGCGTGGCATGACGTACGACGAAGTCCAACAGACCTTTGACTTCCAGATATTTCATGATGAATAACATCACCACCATAATTGGAATTAAGGTGTAGAGCGCCACGTCCACCGAAGCTTTGCCAGCGGACATGATGATATCGATAATATTCATGCCCGATTACGACCTGTTTTCACACCGTTCTCCCCGAAAAAAATATAAACCGGCAATGCCATTAAGTTTGCGGTGCGCATTAATGCGCACCCTACAACATCGCGGTAACGCGTTGTTGTTTTGTCATTAATGGCGGCCGAATAATTCAGCATCCGCAAAGAAATAAATCTTATCCGTTACGTGGACTGTTGAGTAGTGAAGAAAATGGGTTTTGTATTTCAGGAAATGAAGTATACCGAACTATTTTCCAGGACTGATTGCGGTTAAGTTCCAATAAGCGATAACGAAAAATAAGACGGACCTGCTATCGATGTAGAGGAAGGCTGGGCAGTTTGATCCCCGAGTGATGTGTGGACACGCATTTTAGGGGGAATGATGGAAAACAAACATATTCAGATGCTGACCGATGCTTTTCAACGCTGTTCTCAACAAACTGATAGTGGTGTGGAGTTCTGGTTAGCGCGAGATGTGCAACTTCTGCTGGGATATGGCAAATGGGACAACTTTCAAAGTGTGGTTTTGAAAGCCAAAACGGCTTGCGAGATTTCAGGGCATGAGGTGTTGGATCATTTTGCCGACGTCGGGAAAATGATCGAACTTGGCAAAGGTGGGCAGCGCAAAATTGATGATGTCATGCTTACGCGGTATGCATGTTATCTGATTGCTCAAAACGGCGATCCCAGAAAGCAGGAGATTGCCTTTGCGCAGACTTACTTCGCCATGCAGACGCGTAAAGCGGAGCTTATCGAATTAAGGCTGCTAGAAACTGAGCGGGTGCAGGCAAGGAAAAAACTGAGCGGAACCGAAAAAGAGCTTTCAAACGTAATCTACGAACAAACGGGTGGAAGTCAGAACTTCGCACTTATTCGCAGTAAAGGTGATTTTGCCCTGTTTAATCGTACTACTCAGGTTATGAAAGCACAGTGGGCTGTGCCAGAAAGTCGCCCATTAGCTGATTTCGCGCCAACCATAATTTTAAAAGCCAAAGATTTCGCCACAGAAATTACTATTCATAATGCTCGTACGCTACAAATGCAAAGTGAGCTGCAGATATCCGGCGAGCACGTTAATAATAACCAGGCGGTAAGAGAAACATTACTCAGTCGAGGAATTAGACCTGAAAGTTTATCGGCTGCTGAAGATGTAAAAAAAGTTGAGCGGAGATTGGCTTCAGCAGAAAAGAAGTCACTTGTTAAACCAGCGAAACTGGAAAAAGATAGCGATGAACTTTAATAAACCAACATCAGGATGCATAAGCATCCTGATGTTATTTACGAGATTAGCGGTTTATTAATCAAACCGATATTAACGCATTGTCACAAATTCTTCGGCCGCGGTGGGGTGGATCGCCACGGTGTTATCGAAGTCTTTTTTGGTTGCGCCCATTTTTAGCGCCACCGCGAAGCCTTGCAGCATTTCATCCATACCGTTGCCGATACCGTGGATGCCGACAATCTTCTCTTCCGGACCGACGCACACCAGCTTCATGCGGCACGGCTGGCGATGTTGCGTTACCGCGGTGTACATCGCGGTGAAGGAGGAGGTGTACACTTTCACCTGATCGTCGCCGTACTGCTCGCGCGCCTGCGGTTCGCTCAGGCCAACGGTGCCAATCGGCGGATGGCTGAACACGACGGTTGGCACGTTGCTGAAATCCAGATGCTCGTCCGGCTTGTTGTTAAACAGACGCTCGGAGAGACGACGACCGGCCGCTACCGCGACTGGCGTGAGCTCAACCGCGCCGGTGTTATCACCTACCGCATAAATGCCTTTCACATTGGTGTTCTGGAATTTATCGACGCTGATATAGCCTTTTTCATTCAGCTTAACGCCGGTTGCCGCCAGATTGAGGTTATCGGTCGCCGGTTCACGGCCAATCGCCCACACCAGGCAATCCACGGTTTGCTCGTGGCCGCTCTCCAGCTGCAGCGTCAGGCTACCGTCAGCGTTTTTAATCACGGCTTTCGGAATCGATTCGGTGTGCAGCGTTGGCCCTTCCGCCTGCATCACTTCTACCAGCGTATCGACGATCAGCGGATCGAAGCTGCGCAGCGGCGCATGCTTACGCACGAACAGGTGCGTTTCTGCGCCCAGCGCATTAACCACGCCGGCCAGTTCTACCGCGATATAACCTGCACCCACCACCGCCACGCGCTTTGGCAACGCATCCAGCTCGAAGAAGCCGTCTGAGTCGATACCGTACTCCGCGCCCGGTACGTCTGGGTGGCTTGGACGACCGCCGGTGGCGATCAGAATGTGGTCGGCGGTGAGTGTTTCACCGTTCACTTCAACGGTATTGGCATCGATAAAGCGCGCGAAGCCTTTGATCACTTCCACCTTATTTTTGCCCAGCACGTTGTCATACGAGCTGTGAATGCGATCGATGTAGGCGCTACGATTTTTCACCAGAATTGACCAGTCAAAACGGTTTACCGTGGTATCGAAGCCATAATCCGGCCCATAAAGATGAATCGCTTCAGCGATTTGCGCCGCGTGCCACATCACCTTTTTCGGTACGCAGCCGACGTTGACGCAGGTGCCGCCCAGCTCTTTGGCTTCAATCAGCGCGCATTTCTGGCCGTGCATCGCAGCGCGGTTAATCGAGGCGATACCGCCGCTGCCGCCGCCGATGGCGAGGTAGTCAAAATGTCTGGTCATCCGTTATGTCCATCTGTTGGAAGAAAATTGGCATAGAGTTTAACGCTTGAGGCGTGAGGCGCGCAAAGATTGCACCTATAAATGTAATAGGGTTGAATCCCGAAACCCGCCATACTTCAAGCCGCAGACGCGTTGGCTGCATCCTTTAACCCCAGTCACATAGTGAACTATGCTCCTGGGGATTAAAGGATTTGCCGCCTTCCTGCAACATGAATTATGACGGGTGCTACTCGTCAAAAGGAAATGAATATGCAACTGACTTTTCTCGGCACCGGCGGCGGTGCGCCCAGCCTGCAACGTAATGTCACCGCGATTGCGCTGACGCTGTCGAAACGCGGTGAAACCTGGCTGTTCGACTGCGGCGAAGCAACACAGCATCAATACATGCGCTCAGCGCTCAAGCCGGGCAAGCTGGAAAAAATCTTCATCACCCATCTGCATGGCGACCACATCTTCGGGCTGCCGGGATTGCTCACCAGCCGTTCGATGGCGGGCATCCCCGAACCGATGACCATTTACGGTCCAACAGGTATTCGCCAGTTTATCGAAACGGCGCTCAGTTTAAGCGGCTCTTACACCTCCTATCCGCTGGAAATTGTCGAAATCGAAGCCGGTTTGGTGCTGGATGATGGCGAGTTTCGTGTTACCGCCTGGCCGATGAATCATGTGATTGAGTGCTTTGGCTATCGCATTGAGCAGCACGACAAGCCGGGCTTCCTTGATGCGCCGCGTTTGAAAGCAGAAGGCGTACCGCGCGGTCCGTGGTATCAGGATTTAAAAGCAGGCAAGCGCATCCAGCTGGAGGATGGTCGGGAGATCAACGGCGCGGAGTATCTTGGGCCTGCCACCAAAGGCAAAGTGCTGGCGATATTTGGCGACACCGCGCCCACCGATGTTGCGCTGCAGCTGGCCGCCAATGCCGATGTGATGGTGCACGAAACCACGCTGGAAGCGGCGCTGCAGGAGAAAGCCAACGGTCGCGGTCACTCAACCACGATTCAGGCAGCCGAAGTGGCCAAACAATCAGGCGCTAAGCGCTTGATCGCCACGCATTTCAGCTCGCGCTATTTATCGAAGGATCGGGAAAAACTGCTTGCGGAGTGCCAGTCGGTGTTTGCTGCGACCGAGCTGGCACATGATTTCGCGGTGTTCGAGGTTTAGTGCTGTAGCGCCGGATAGGTGAAGAACAGCAGGTGCGTCATGTTGAAAATGAAATGCACGCCGGTGGCAACCCACAGGCGTCCACTCCAGTGCCACGCCAGACCGTAAATCAGCCCGGCCAGCGTGGCGAAGATCATCAGCAGCGGCCCGCCGGGAAAATGCGCTAAACCAAACAGCAGCGACGTCAGCAGCAGTGCCGCCACGGCGCCGATGTGCTGGCGCAGGCGCTGCTGCAGATAGCCGCGAAAGAACGCTTCTTCCGCCAGTGAAACGAAGAACAGGTTCGCCAGCATAAAACTGCCCAGCCACTCCGGCCAGTGCGGCTCAACGGCCAAACCACCTAACTGCACCGCCACGTAGAGCAGCAGCGGAATCGCCGCCAGCAGCGCCAGCCACAAAATTTTGTAACGCGGCGGAGCGGCCTTGGTGCGAAACAGCTGCGGCAAGCAGATGAGCAACACAAACGGAATCAGCGCTTTATCGAAGTTGTAGGAGAAGCTGAACGGCAGGCTGAGCGGCCCGGCCTGCACATCTTCAACCTGGCGCGGATTTTTGAAGCCCGGGAAGAAGTGCATAAACAGGCCAATGGCGATGGCGACCAGCGCGGCTTCACTGACCAGCTGAATCCAGCGCGCGCTGTTTTCGACGCGAACCCACGCGATAATGGCTATTGCGCCGAGCAGCAGCATCGCCGGCCAATCCAGCACATCCTGAAACAGGCCGAGAATCGTGGCCAGCGTAAGCAGCAGTACCGAAAAACGTTTGGCGGGCGACAGCACAGCGAGCGCGCCAGCCAGAATGATCCACATGATAATTATCCTATTTGGCTGGCAACGCCGTGAGCGAACTTACTCTGGCACGATCTGCGTGACGCTGAAGTGACCGGTGCCGGCTGGCACCAGCTTCTGATGTAGCCACGGCAGCAGCTCTTCCATCTGCGCTTTGAGCTTCCACGGCGGGTTAATAACGATCATGCCGGAGGCGGTCATGCCGCGCTGATCGCTGTCCGGACGTACCGCCAGCTCAATCTGCAGAATGTTGCGGATATTAGTGGCCTGCAGATCTTTAACCATGTGCTTGATCTGCTGACGCATCACCACTGGATACCACAGCGCGAACACGCCGGTGGCGAAGCGCTTGTGGCCTTCCTGAATGCCTTTCACCACATCCTGATAATCGCTTTTCATCTCATATGGCGGATCGATCAGAATCAGACCGCGACGGCTCAGCGGCGGAAGTTTGGCTTTCAGCTGCTGATAGCCATCGCCACGCGCCACGCGCGCGCGCGAATCTTTGCTGAACTCGGTGCGCAGCAGCGGATAATCGCTGGAGTGCAGCTCGGTCAGCTCCATCTTGTCCTCTTCACGCAGCAGGAAGCGGGCAATCAGCGGTGAACCGGGATAATACTTTAAGGTGCCGTGTGGGTTGAGGTTACGCACCGCCGAAAGATACGGCTTCAGCAGCTCAGGCACATCCGGCTGCTGCCAGATACGGCCGATGCCTTCCAGATATTCACCGGTACGCTCGGCGTGCTCACCGCTCAGCAGGTAACGTCCGGCACCGGCATGGGTATCCAGATAGAGGAAAGGTTTCTCCTTCTCCATCAGGGCGGTGAGGATCAGGCTTTCAACGGTGTGTTTCAGCACGTCGGCATGGTTGCCGGCATGAAAACTGTGGCGATAACTCAGCATAAAAGAGAGGGGTCCGCGGTTGGATCAAAGGGAATCAATACATCGTGTGTGGCGCGATTATAGCCGTGCTAGGTAAAAATTGCTGACGTTTTGCGAGACGCTTAAGTTTTGCGACAAAGCGTCGCTATAGCGGGTTGCGACTTGCCTGGTTATCAGCGAATATTCCTAAGGAAAATTCCTTACTCGAATTTCATCCATAGATTAAGTAAGTTAGTCTGCGCTAAACCAAGCGGTCATAAGCCAAATGCCAGAGAGTCTGGCAGGAAACTTTCCGGTTAAGGCCGTATAATTTTTTGCTTCAAGCATCTCTAACAACTCCTGGTGAAAATAATGAAAAAAATGACTGGTATCGCGGTGGCAAGCCTGTTGGTACTGACGGGCTGCGCGAAACAACAACCCGTTCATAGTTTGGTCACACCGCCAACTGCGGACGAGCAGCCTGCTGCGCAAAATGCGCCAGAGCAGCAAGGTACTCCTTTTGTGGCTTCCGCACCGGCTCAGCCAGCAAGCGCCTCATTTAGTGATGACCGTGCCAGCAACATTCAGCAGTGCCGCAAAGAGCTCGACGCGATGCGCCTTTATAGCCAGGCCTCGTATGACAGCTATCAAGCCGAATTCCAGAAAATCGGCGCCCAGACCAATAAATATCTGCAAATTAAAGATTCAATTGGCGCGGATATTAACGATTTAGTGATGCCACGTTATCAGTTCCAGATTCGTGAGTTGTGTTTCCGTATTAAGACTCGTCTGTCACAGCTGATTATTCGCCAGGCCGGTTAACACGCGCGTTCTTAATCATACCCGCGAAGTAGCAGCGTGATATTTCGCGCGCAGGATGGGCTTCATCTCTATTTTATCCATAGAGATGAAGCCTTTTGTGTTCTTAAGGCTGCCTCAGGAGATTGTGATGACACAGCGTCATCTGCCCGTTGTCCTTTTCATCACCGCACTATTATTCCCGGCGCTGGCTTGCGCGGCTTCTGAAGAGGAGATGCTGCACGCCTTTGGCGATGCCGCACGCACGCTGCCTCCTGTACCAGTCCAAAAGCCAAAACCGCAGTTACCGCCGGTAGCAAAACCGGTCGACAGGCCTGTCGTCCATGCAGCCGATCAGAGAGAAGTGAAGCAATTGCGCGCCCGCATCAGCGAGCTGGAAAAGCAATTGGCGGCCAGGCAGACCAGGAGTGACGCCAGCACGATCGCGGCACCGCAAAGTGATGCCGAACGTGATGGCTATACGCTGGGCCAATCCATCGCCAGCAATGCCGTCGCGCAGCTGCAAATGGTAAAAGATGTCGGTCTCGACATCAGCATGGATCAGTTGATCGCTGGCGTAACCACGCAGTTGAAAACCGGCACCTCGGCGCTAAGCAGTAAAGAGATGGCGCAGCGTTATGCCACGATGCAGGCGTCGATCAATAAAGGGATGAGTGCGCTAATTGCCAAAGGCTATGCGCAGCTGAATCAGCAGCTAGAGAAGCGCAAGGCGCTGCGGGCAGAAAACGGTATGCACTGGTTTGCGGTGAAATCGGTGCAATCGAAGCTCATTCCTGACCAGCCGGTAGAACTTAACGTAAAAGTCAGCACCTTGAGCGGCAAAGTCATTAACAATTTTGCGGATGACAACGTGCCCTTTGATAATCATCTGCCGCCGCTGATGCATGACGGCATGTCGCTCACCGGTAAAGGGGGCGAAGTGGAAGGCTGGGCGCTGGCCAAAGATATCTTTGAGCGTGAACCTTTGCCGCCGTGGGTGGCGCCCTACGATGTCATCCATTATCAGCTCGCGATTAAATAATCTTCAGCCTGCCTTCTGGCGGGCTTTTCTTCGCTAGTCCATCCTTAGTGGCATTGATTTTCATGCCATCAAGCCGCATGTTAGTAAAATTGTGTCGCGCGAGAGTTCGCGTGCAACTTCATCATGAAAGGACTGCGCTTATGACCAATCCGTTACTCACGCCTTTTTCGCTTCCCCCGTTTTCTGCCATCAAACCTGAACATGTGGTTCCAGCGGTTACCGAAGCGCTGAACGACTGCCGTGCAGCGGTGGAACGCGTAGTGGCGCAAGGCGCGCCCTACACATGGAATAATCTGGTTCAGCCGCTGGCTGAAGTGGACGATCGCTTAGGTCGCCTGTTCTCGCCGGTCAGCCACCTCAATTCAGTGAAAAATAGCCCGGAACTGCGTGAAGCTTACGAGCAAACGCTGCCGCTGCTCTCCGAGTACAGCACCTGGGTTGGCCAGCACGAAGGTTTGTATCAGGCATATCGCAACCTGAAAGAGGGCGATAGCTACGCGGGCCTCGATACTGCGCAGCAGAAAGCGGTGGATAACAGCCTGCGTGATTTCGAGTTGTCCGGTATCGGCCTCGATAAAGCGAAACAGAAGCGCTATGGCGAAATCGCTGCGCGTCTGTCTGAGCTGGGCTCGACGTATAGCAACAACGTGCTTGATGCCACCATGGGCTGGAGCAAGCTGGTGACCGATGAAGCCGATCTGGCGGGCATGCCGGAGAGCGCGCTGGCCGCAGCCAAAGCGCAGGCCGAAGCCAAAGAGCAACAGGGCTGGCTGCTGACGCTGGATATCCCAAGCTATCTGCCGGTCATGACCTATTGCGATAACGCCGCGCTACGTGAAGAGCTGTATCGCGCCTATTCAACGCGTGCGTCCGAGCAGGGCCCGAATGCCGGCAAATGGGACAATGGTCCGGTGATGGCGGAAGAGCTGGCGCTGCGCCACGAACTGGCTCAGCTGCTGGGCTTCGACTCCTACGCTGACAAATCGCTGGCCACTAAAATGGCGGAAAATCCGGCGCAGGTTATTGAGTTCCTCACCGATCTGGCGAAACGTGCGCGTCCGCAGGGCGAAAAAGAGCTGGCTCAGCTGCGCGCCTTCGCCAAAAAAGAGTTTGGCATCGACGAGATGAATCCGTGGGATTTGACCTACTACGGCGAAAAGCAGAAACAGCATCTCTACACCATCAGCGATGAGCAGCTACGTCCGTACTTCCCGGAAGCGCGCGCGGTAAGCGGCCTGTTTGAGGTGGTAAAACGCATCTACGGCATTACTGCCAAAGAGCGCAAAGACGTGGATGTTTACCATCCGGACGTACGCTTCTTCGATCTGTTCGACGAAAGCGGCGAACTGCGCGGCAGCTTCTATCTCGACCTGTATGCGCGCGAACACAAGCGCGGCGGCGCGTGGATGGACGATTGTGTGGGCCAGATGCGTAAAGCCGATGGCAGCCTGCAGAAGCCGGTGGCGTATCTCACCTGTAATTTCAACCGTCCGCTGCAGGGCAAACCGGCGCTGTTCACGCATGATGAAGTGATCACGCTGTTCCACGAATTTGGTCACGGTCTGCATCACATGCTGACGCGCATCGAAACGCCGGGCGTATCCGGTATCAGCGGTGTGCCGTGGGATGCCGTGGAGCTGCCGAGCCAGTTTATGGAGAATTGGTGCTGGGAGCCGGAAGCGCTGGCGTTTATCTCCGGCCACTATGAAACCGGCGAACCGCTGCCGAAGGAGCTGCTGGATAAAATGCTGGCGGCGAAAAACTATCAAGCGGCGCTGTTTATCCTGCGTCAGCTGGAGTTCGGCCTGTTCGATTTCCGTTTGCATACCGAGTTCGATCCGGCGAAAGGCGCGCAAATCCTCGAAACCCTGCGTGAAGTGAAGAAGCAGGTTGCCGTGGTGCCAAGCCCGGAGTGGGGCCGCTTCCCGCACGCCTTCAGCCACGTGTTCGCCGGCGGTTATGCGGCGGGTTACTACAGCTATCTGTGGGCCGATGTGCTGGCTGCCGATGCCTATTCGCGCTTCGAAGAAGAGGGCATTTTCAACCGTCAGACTGGCCAGTCGTTCCTCGACAACATCCTGACGCGTGGCGGTTCTGAAGAGCCAATGGAGCTGTTCAAACGCTTCCGTGGCCGTGAACCACAGCTCGATGCGATGCTGGGACACTACGGAATTCAGGGATAAGCCGGCTTGTGAAAATTGGTTTAATCGATGAATCAGGCGCCGGAGACGGCGCCTTATTACATTTGGCTGAGCGCTGGGGCCTGCAGCAGGACGATCAGGCAACCATGGCGCTGGTGTTAACGCCGCAGCACCTTGAACTGCGTAAGCTGGATGAGCCGAAACTGGGCGGCATCTTTGTGGATTTCGTGTCGGGTGCGATGGCGCATCGGCGTAAGTTTGGTGGCGGTCGCGGCGAAGCAGTGGCGAAAGCAGTCGGCATCAAAAGTGGTTATCTGCCTGAGGTGATTGATGCGACGGCCGGATTAGGGCGCGATGCCTTTGTGCTGGCGGCGCTCGGTTGTCGTGTGCGTATGCTAGAGCGGCATCCGGTGGTGGCGGCGTTGCTGGAGGATGGTTTGCGTCGTGGCTACGAGGATGCAGAGATTGGCGGCTGGCTGCGCGATCGCCTTACGCTACTGCATGTCGCTAGCCAACAGGCGCTTAGCGAGATCACTCCCGCACCGGATGTGGTGTATCTCGATCCGATGTATCCGCATCGGCAGAAAAGCGCGATGGTAAAGAAAGAGATGCGCGTGTTTCAGTCGCTGGTGGGGCCCGATCAAGATGCCGATGCGCTGCTGGAACCGGCGCGCCGACTGGCGAAGAAGCGTATCGTGGTGAAGCGTCCGGACTACGCGCCGCCGCTAGCGGGCGTGGTGACACAAGATGCGGTGGTGACTAAAAGCCATCGTTTTGATATTTATCCGCCGCTGGCGTAGGTCGTGCGGGCATGAAAAAGGTCGGCATGAATGCCGACCTTACGAATTGTCAGGTCAGCATTCACGCTGACCTGATCAATTATTCTTCGTCTTCATCGCGCAGCGGCACGATTAACATGTCGATATGCACGGTATTAATCAACTGGCGTGCTGAGGACATCAGTTTGCTCCAGAAGTCCTGATGGTGGCCACATACCACTAAATCCACGTCATATTTCTTAATCGCATCCACCAGCACCTGGCCGAGATCGCCGCTGCCACTCAGGGTTTCACTGATCGGATAGCCGGCATTGATCGAAAGCTCTTTCAGCGCGGTGTGCGTCTCTTCAGAAATACGCTTCTGCATGTCACCCAGATTAACGTCAATCAGCCCGGTGTAGAGGTCTGAATAGTTCACATCAACGTGGATCAGCGAGATTTTCGCGTCGTAAGGGCGGGCCAGCGAAACGGCTTTATCAACCAGCAACTGGCTTTCCGGGGAAAGGTCTACTGCAATCAGGATGTGTTTATAAGCCATGATAAAACTCCTTTCTCAAGATTCGGGGCAATCTTCCTGCTTTCACGGTAGGCGGTTCCTTTGCGCGAGACGGCGATGAAGCGCCACCAACCACTATTTCAGCCTTGCAGGCGGTTTTTGTTATGCCCTGAGTATAGCCAGAGTTGTTAACAAATGCTGCAAGCGAAAGTCCGCTTGTGAGGAAGATCAAGCGTTATCGGCTTTTTCACTCGCCCCGAACGAAAATCATCGCTGGAAAAAAATTGAACAGATCTCCTACACTGAAAATAAGTGCCACTGCCGTATGAGTCGCGCACTCAGGTTCGCATAACAACAATGCAATCGGAATCATTCAGTGGCTGGTTTATTTCCCGTGCGGCGTCTACAGCAATTCCCCGCTGCGTTCGACGTCGTTGCGGCTCCAGCCGGGAGGGGAACATGATCAGCACTATCGCGCTTTTTTGGGCTCTGTGTGTGGTTTGTCTGGTGAATATGGCGCGCTACTTCTCTTCTTTGCGCTCACTATTGGCCGTTTTGCGCGGTTGCGATCCGCTGTTATATCAATACGTGGATGGCGCGGGGTTCTTCACCTCGCACGGGCAGCCGAGCAAGCAGGTGCGGCTGGTGCGCTATATCTGGGATAAGCGCTATCACGATCATCATGACGACGAATTCATTCGCCGCTGTGAGCGCGTGCGCGGTCAGTTCGTGCTGACCAGCGGGCTCTGTTTTTTGGTGGTGGTCAGCCTGATTGCGATGGCAATCTGGCAATAAAACTGCGCTTAAAAAGTGCCATAAAAAAGGGCGACATCGCTGTCGCCCTCTGATATTTCTGCGGTTTGCTTAGATGAGCTTCAACGCGATCCAGTAAAGCGAACCCGACAGCAAAATACACACCGGCAGGGTGAATACCCACGCCATGGCGATATTTTTGATGGTGCGACTCTGCAATCCACCGCCATCCACCAGCATAGTACCGGCTACCGACGATGACAGAATGTGCGTTGTGGAAACCGGCATACCGGTATAACTGGCGACGCCAATCGATACCGCAGCCGTCACCTGCGCCGACATACCCTGCGCATAGGTCATGCCTTTCTTACCGATTTTCTCACCGATGGTGGTGGCAACGCGACGCCAGCCAATCATGGTACCGATGCCCAGCGCCAGCGCCACAGCAACAATAATCCAGATCGGTGCGTACTCAACGGTGCCCAGCAAATCGCTTTTCAGCTTGTTGAGGAAGCGCTTATCTTCCGCACTGGTTTCCGGCAGCTTAGCCACTTTATCCACGGTATCGGAGACACACAGCAGCAGACGACGCATCTGTCCGCGTTGATCAACCGACAGCTGGTCATAGCTCTGCAGGTTGTTCAGCAGCAGCTGCGCACGATCGATGGCTTGCAGCGCACGGCTGCTATCGCAATGGAACTCCTGCGGGCCGCCGACTGACTCTTCCGGCGTTGGTACCACCGGCGGTGCAAGCTGCACCATATGCGCCAGCGACTCGTTATGCTGCTGATAATACTGTTCCAGATGATTAACAGCATCGCGTGTGCGGGTGATGTCATAACCCGACGCATTCAGGTTAACCACAAACCCGGCTGGCGCGACGCCGATCAGCACCAGCATAATCAGGCCAATGCCTTTCTGACCATCGTTTGCGCCGTGTGAATAGCTCACGCCAATCGCCGAAACGATCAGGGCGATGCGCGTCCAGAACGGCGGCTTTTTCTTGCCATCAATCTTTTCACGATCGGCAGGCGTCATGTGGATGCGTGAACGCTTAGTGGTTCCGCTCCAGTAGCGACGCAGGATAAAGATCAGCCCGCCTGCTATCACCAGACCAACAATCGGCGAAAGAATCAGGGACATGAAGATATTGATGACTTTCGGCAAGTTGAGCGCGTCAACCACCGAGGTGCCGGTCATCAGGGCGTTGGTGAGACCAATACCGATGATGGCGCCAATCAAAGTATGAGAACTGGACGCCGGCAAACCTAAATACCAGGTGCCAAGGTTCCAGATAATCGCGGCCAGCAGCATGGAGAAGACCATTGCGAGGCCGTGGGCCGAACCGACATTCAACAGTAAATCGGTCGGAAGCATGTGAACGATGGCATACGCCACGCTCAATCCACCAAGCAAAACACCCAGAAAGTTGAAGACACCCGCCATGACAACCGCCAGTTGCGCCCGCATCGCACGGGTATAAATGACAGTCGCGACCGCGTTAGCAGTGTCGTGAAAACCGTTGATTGCTTCATAAAACAATACAAACAGCAGAGCAAGAATCAGTAACAGGCTGGTACTGAGGTCGAGACCAGCAAACAGATGTAGCATAAACGTTACGCCATTTTGGGAGGACATGAACGCGGCGCATTATCTGCGACAACGTGCGCGATATGAAAGAAAAATATAGCTCTTTCTTGTCTTAAAATTGTAATGCAGCGTATAGATTTAGCTAAAAATAGCTAAAAATTAGTGAGTTACATTATGACATATTTACGGCAATTTTTTGACGCTAGCGCTAAAAGCCGCAAATCCCTACAATCAGCGCCTTTCGGGCAAGGCGGATAAAGCAGTGGAAAAGTTTGACGTTATCATTATTGGTGCAGGCGCAGCCGGCATG
The DNA here is from genome assembly GCF_037149875.1 of Pantoea sp. USHLN256. Taxonomy (NCBI): domain Bacteria; kingdom Pseudomonadati; phylum Pseudomonadota; class Gammaproteobacteria; order Enterobacterales; family Erwiniaceae; genus Pantoea; species Pantoea sp. USHLN256. The sequence goes on from NZ_JBBCQO010000007.1 coordinate 73,716, forward strand.
TTCTGTGCGGCGCAGGCAGGGCAATTGGGTCGTCGCGTGCTGCTGCTGGATAACGGCAAAAAAGCCGGACGCAAAATTTTGATGTCGGGTGGCGGCCGCTGCAACTTCACCAACATGTTCACCGAGCCTGCGGCGTATCTGTCGCATAACCCGCATTTCTGTAAATCGGCGCTGGCGCGTTACAACCAGTGGGATTTCATCGACCTGGTGAATCGCCATGGCATTGCGTATCACGAGAAAACGCTGGGACAGTTATTCTGCGATGACTCGGCGCAGCAGATTGTCGATCTGTTATTAAAAGAGTGTGAGGCTGGCCAGGTTACCGTGCGTTTGCGCAGCGAAGTGATGAGCGTGGATCGTGACGACAGCGGTTACACCTTGCAGCTTAACGGCACAGCGGTGCAGGCGGAAAAACTGGTCATCGCCAGCGGTGGACTCTCGATGCCGGGCTTGGGTGCGACGCCGTTCGGCTACAAAGTGGCCGAGCAGTTCGGCCTGAAAGTGTTCCCCACGCGCGCGGCATTGGTGCCTTTCACGCTGCATAAACCGCTACTTGAACAGCTCAATACGCTGTCGGGCGTGGCGTTGCCTACTACCATCACCGCGCAGGACGGCACCTTATTTAAAGAAGCGATGCTGTTCACCCATCGCGGCCTGTCTGGCCCGGCCGTGTTGCAAATCTCCAGCTATTGGCAGCCTGGCGAATTCGTCACCATTGATTTGTCGCCGGCCACCTCGCTGGATGATTTCATTAATGTGCAGCGCGAGGCTCATCCTAATCTCAGCCTGAAAAACAGCCTGGCGAAGATCCTGCCGAAACGGCTGGTGGAAGTGCTGCAGGAGCTGAAACAGATTCCCGACGTCACGCTGAAGCAGCTGAATAGCAAGCAGCAGAGCGAGCTGGTTAACACATTGCATCATTGGCGTGTGCAGCCGAACGGCACCGAAGGTTATCGTACCGCTGAGGTGACGCTGGGTGGCGTGGATACCACGCAGCTGTCGTCGAAAACCATGGAAGCACGCGATGTGCCGGGGCTGTTCTTTATTGGTGAAGTGGTGGATGTCACCGGCTGGCTGGGTGGCTATAACTTCCAGTGGGCGTGGAGCTCAGCCTGGGCGTGCGCGCAGGCGCTGTAGTGCGTGCTGAATAGGCCGCACGCGCGCAATCTGCTACTATCGCGCGCTTTACTCTTCAGCGGGTGACGCCCTTCATGTTAAAAATCAAATTTCTTCTGCCGTTGCTGATTGTGCTGAGCGCCGTTGTCTGGTGGCTGATGCCGCACTACAGCGACGAGGATAAAGCCTACTACATCGCCACGTTCTGTACCCTCACTCATGATGGGCGCGGCAATACATCACAGGATATGCAGCACATCATTGAAGGCAGCAATTCCGATTACGCGCTGCAGAAGATTCATTTCAAGCCAGGGCTTGCAGATCATCTGCAAAGCATTTGGCAGGATTTGTCACCGGAGCAACAGCAACAAGCGCGGCAGGAGAGTCTCTCCTGCCGCCGTTTGATGTCTGACAAACTGTTACCCGGCCAGCCGGTTCAGTAATTATTTAACGGGCATCGCCAGCACAGCATCGGTGGTTTTAATTTCAGCGAACACATCTGCGACGCCGGTCAGTGCCGCTTGCTGCAAGACTTTATGATCCACCACCTTGTTGTCCCAGGTTGCCAGATCACGTGTTGCTGTCGCATCTTCCGGAATAATGACGGAGTAGCCGAGCGGCACCGCATCACGCGCGGTGGATGACACACACATGTGCGTCATCAGACCGGTAATGATCAGCTGTTTAATGCCCAGTGAGTCCAGCTGCTTCTGCAGGTCGGTGCCGACAAATGAGCTTGGCGTGGCTTTGCTGATTACGCGATCACCCTTGGCTGGCTGCAAATCCTTATGGAACTCAGCAAAACGGCTGCCTTTCGCAAACAGCGGACCATCGGCATCACCTAAATGCTGGACGAAGAAGACCGGCATCTTGTTTTTGTGAGCGAACTCGACGATGCGTTTGCTATTTTTCAGCGCTTGCATGCCATCCGGGATCGGCATTTTACCGCCAGGGAAATATTCGTTTTGAATATCAATGACGATCACAGCAGTTTGCTTCGCATTGAGTGAAGTAGTAGCAGTAGCACCGCTCATGGTACGAATAGTCGGCGCTTTCTCAGGCTTAGTCTCAGCGGCGAAAGCATTGCCTGAAATTGCCATGGCCAGTGCCAGAGTTCCTGAAGCAAAAATATTTTTCATACGTAATAATCCTTTGATGGTTTAGCGTAGAGAGGAGGCCAGCACGGCTTCCGATGGGGTGCAGTATGGCGATTTCGCCGTGAGTGAAGGAGTACAACGGATGACAAATAACGTTCAGTTTGCGCCAAAAACGCCAGGTAAGGCTTCGCCCATCAAAGTCGGTGTCGTGGTGTTCGACGACATCATCCCGTTCCACCTTTCAGTGCCCTGCGCGGTATTTGAAAAGGCGGCTCAGGACGACGGCACCCTGTGCTATCAGTTAATGATTTGCGCTACGCATCCCGGCCCATTAAAAACCAACAGCGGTTTTTCGATCATTGCTGAGCATGGATTAGCACAGCTGGCCGATGCCGATATGGTGGTGGTGCCAAGCTGGAGCGATCCCTCGGTGCCGCCACCCGCTGAGCTGCTGCAGGCGCTTCAGCAGGCGGCGCAGCGCGGAGCGAAAGTCGTGGGTTTGTGTCTCGGTGCGTTTGTACTCGGCGCCGCCGGCTTACTGAACCAGCGCCGTGCAACCACACATTGGCGTTGGATGGCGGATTTTGAACGCCTGTATCAGGATGTGGCGATTGATCGCGACGTGCTGTACATCGACGAAGGGCAGATCGTCACGTCGGCAGGTACCGCCGCGAGTATTGATTGCTGTCTGCATCTGGTGCGCGAGCAGTGTGGTGTTGATGTGGCCAATAGCGTCGCGCGTATGCTGGTGGTGCCGCCGCATCGACAGGGCGGACAGGCGCAGTACATTGAGCAGCCGGTTTATCATTCGGCAGGCAACGATCGCTTTATGTCGGCGCTGAGCTGGGCGACAGAAAACCTGCAGCAGGCGCTCACGCTGGAGCAGCTGGCTGAGAAAGCGCTGATGAGCCGCCGCAGCTTCACCCGCCGCTTTAACCAAACCACCGGCAGCTGTTTTAGCGATTGGTTAGTGAATCAACGCCTGGCACTGGCGCAGCGTTTTCTGGAGAAAACCGATCAACCGGTGGAGTTGATTGCTGAAAAAGCCGGATTCTCATCGCCGCTGATGCTGCGCCGTCATTTTAAGAAGCAGCTGAACACCTCCCCACTGCAATATCGTAAAACCTTTCGAGGCAGATCCTAACGCACATTTTGCGAGCGCTCTCGCATCCCATTGCACGTTACTTGTTGTACTAATTGATATTTTTCGCCGTGTAGCGCAAAATGCAAACAGTCACATGGTGCAATAATTGCTCGCTGGGCATGATGTTTGACAGACGCGTCACATCAACTCAGGAGCTTCACGGATGACACTCGCGATGATGAATACTCACAAAGCTTTTAAAGCGTTGCAGCTGGCTGGTGTCAGCGATCAACAAGCCGAAGCGATGGTAGAAATCTTTACTGAAATGCAGCAGGACAATGCGCTGTCACGTGCGGATTTGATGAAGGCTGGAGAAGGGATTTCCGGGAGTATTAAAGAGCTGGATCTTCGCCTTAGTGGAGCAATTAAAGAACTGGATGATCGGCTGGGCTGTGCGATTAAAGAACTGGACGTTCGGCTAAGTGGGGCAATTAAAGAGCTAGATGATCGGCTGAGCGGTGCGATTAAAGAACTGGATTCTCGACTAAGTGGCTCTATACAGGAACTGAACACGCGCCTGTTCGCAGTTGAAACGCGCCTCGACGCGGTGGAAAAAGATATTGGCGAACTTAAAGCTGATGTCAAACAACTGAAAGCAGACGTCTCTGCATTAAAAACTGACATGCGCTGGATTAAACGCTTACTGATGGTGATGGCCACCACCATGGTGATTGCGGCTGTTAAATATATCTTCTCGTAAATTCTTGCGCGCTGGGGTGTTGAGTACAATCGGCTGTACTTTCAGCGCGGCACGATTCACATTCCCGCACACACGCTGCTGTATGAAGCGCTCTCCCTAAGGGAATTTGATACGGCGCACACTTATACCCAACTAAAACCACAACACTGCCCTCCAGATAATCAGACTGGAGTCCAGCATGTTGGAAGTCACACCTGTCCCCGCACTGACGCGCGCGATTGCTATTCTCGACTTTATTGCGCAGCACGGACCGTGCAGCGCCGCTGAGATTATAGAAACGCTCGCGCTGCCTAAAAGCAGTGCCTATCTGCTGTTCGCCGAACTGAAAAAACAGCGTCTGATCACCATCGATCGCAATAACAACTACTGCCTGTGGACGCGACTGGTGGAGTTCGCCGGTCACGCACTGCAGCACATGGACATCCGCGATATCGCGCGCCCGCGTCTTACGCGGTTAATGCAGCAAACCAACCTGTTGTGTCATCTCGGCATCCTTGATGGCGGTCATGCCTGTTACATCCTCAAACTCGAATCGGCTGCCACTATCAGCGTGCGCTCGCACGAAGGTAAAAGCCTGTCGCTGTATCGCTCCGGCATTGGTAAGTGTTTGCTTGCCTGGCAACGCCCCGAAGAGCAGGAACGCATCATCAACGACATGCGCTTTGTGGCGGTAACGCCCACGTCGCTGCGTAGCGCCGATGCCTTGCGTACTGAGCTGGCGCGCATTCGCCGTCAGGGCTGGAGCTTTGATAACGGCGAGGATTATCCCGATGTGCGCTGTGTGGCCGCCCCAATTTTTAATGCTCGCGAGCAGTTAGTCGCCGCCATTTCGCTGGTGGGTACCCGGCTGGAAATTGATGACGATAAGCGCGATTACCTTGCCGGCCTGGCGATAGCCTGCGCCCGCGATATTTCCCGTCTGCTGGGCTGGCGTAGCCCGGCGGAAAAACACGCCTCGTAACCCGGAGAAGCTCATGTCCCTACCAAAAATTAAAACTGTCCGCGCCTACTTTGCCGGTGGCGCAACGGCCGATAAAGCGGCGGCTGGCGGCGATTACCACGATCAGGGTGCTAATCACTGGATTGATGACCATGTCGCCACGCCGATGAGCAAATACAAACAGTATGAGCAGTCGCGACAATCCTTAGGCATCAACGTGCTAGGTACGCTGATTGTTGAAGTTGAAGCCGATAACGGGCAAACCGGGTTTGCCATCACCACCGGCGGTGAAATGGGCTGCTTTATCGTTGAAAAGCATCTGAATCGCTTCATCGAAGGGCGCTGCGTTAGCGATATCAAACTGATTCACGACCAGATGATGAATGCCACCATGTACTACGCCGGTTCCGGTGGCGTGGTGATGAATACTATTTCGTGCGTCGATTTGGCGCTGTGGGATCTGTTCGGCAAAGTTACCGAGCTGCCGGTATACAAGCTGTTGGGTGGCGCGGTGCGTGATGAACTGCAGTTCTATGCTACCGGCGCTCGTCCAGATCTGGCGCAAAAAATGGGGTTTATCGGTGGCAAGATGGCGGTGCAGTGGGGACCACACGATGGTGACGAAGGCATCCGTAAAGAGGTGGCGCGCATTGCCCACTATCGTGAAACCTGTGGCGCAGATTTCTGGCTGATGCTGGATTGCTGGATGAGCCAGGACGTGAATTTTGCCACCAAACTGGCACACGCCTGCGCACCTTATAACGTCAAGTGGCTGGAAGAGTGTTTGCCGCCACAACAATTTGAAGGCTACGCCCAGCTGAAAAAGCAGGCGCCGCAGGGCATGTTAATCACCAGCGGCGAGCATCACGGCACGCTGCAATCCTTCCGCACCCTGGCAGAAACCGGCATCGATATTTTGCAACCCGATGTCGGTTGGTGCGGCGGCCTGACTACGTTGGTTGAAGTGGCCGCGCTGGCAAAATCACGCGGTCAATTGGTGGTGCCGCACGGCTCTTCGGTTTACTCGCATCATGCGGTAATCACGTTCACCAATACGCCATTCAGTGAATTCCTGATGACCAGCCCGGATTGCAGCACGCTACGCCCGCAGTTTGATCCGCTGCTCATCAATGAGCCGGTGCCAGTCAATGGCCGCATACACAAATCGGTACTGGATAAACCGGGCTTTGGCGTAGAGCTGAATCGCGAAGGTCTGAAACGTCCTTATCACCATTAACCGCGCGGGCTGCGGCTGATGGTCGCAGCCCTTTGTGAGGGCTTTCCCAATGGATAATCTGGTGCACAGCGCGGTGAAGAAAAACCGTGCCCGCCTCATTCCTTTCATGTTGATGCTCTACGTGCTGGCGTTTCTTGACCGCGCCAACATCGGCTTTGCCAAAGAGGCGTATCAACTCGATACCGGCTTAAGTAACGAGGCTTACGCGCTCGGTGCCGGGATTTTCTTTGTGGTGTACGCATTGCTCGGCGTGCCGGCCAATTTGCTGATGCGACGTTTTGGCGCACGCAGCTGGATTGGCGGCACCACGCTGCTGTGGGGATTTCTTTCGGCGGCGATGGCATTTGCCGACACCGAGGCCAAATTTCTGCTGGTACGCACACTGCTCGGTGCCGCTGAGGCGGGATTCTTTCCTGGCATGATCTATCTGACATCGCTGTGGTTCCCGCAGCAGCAGCGTGCCAGCGTAATGGGTTTGTTCTACATGGGCGCACCGCTGGCGTTGACGTTAGGCTCGCCGCTTTCGGGCGCGCTGCTGGAAATGCATGGCGTGCTGGGACATCCGGGTTGGTTCTGGATGTTCATTATTGAGGGATTATTAGCGGTAGCCGCCGGGTTTTTCACCTTCAGCTATATCGACGACACGCCGGCAACCGCGCGTTTTCTCAGCGCTGATGAGAAACAAGCGTTGCAGCGCCAGCTGGAGAGCGAGGAGCAGCAAAAGCCCACCGCACAACTGCGTGATGCGCTGCGTAACGGTCGCGTCTGGCAGCTCGCCATTATCTACATGACCATTCAGATTGCAGTATATGGCCTGATCTTCTTCCTGCCTTCGCAGGTGGCGGCGCTGATCGGCACCAAAGTCGGATTTCTCGCTTCGCTGGTGGCGGCGATTCCGTGGGTTGCCGCGCTGTTTGGCACCTGGTTGATTCCGCGTTATTCCGATCGCAGCGGCGAACGGCGTCGGGTGGCGGCGTTTACCTTGCTAGCGGCGGCGCTGGGGATTGGGCTATCCGGATTGGTGTCGCCGCTGCTGGCCATCCTCGCACTTAGCGTGGCGGCGGTAGGCTTTATTGCCGTGCAGCCGGTGTTCTGGACCATGCCAACTCAGCTGCTGTCCGGCACCGCGCTGGCGGCGGGCATCGGCTTCGTCAATCTGTTTGGTGCCGTCGGTGGCTTCCTCGCCCCGCTGATTCGCGTCAATGCCGAGGCGCAGTTTAACAGCAGCAGCGCCGGGTTGCTGGCGCTGGCGCTGATCGCTGCCATCGGTTCACTGATTATTCTCAGCCTGAAAGTGGAGCGTCAATTGCCACAATCTCAGCAGGCGTCGCATTAAAGAAGGAGTGGGTATGCAGGATCCATTAAAAAATGCCTTTAAAGCCGGCCTGGCCAACGGTGAAACGCAGATTGGTTTATGGCTCAGCAGCACATCGTCGTATCTGGCCGAGATTGCCGCCACCAGCGGCTACGACTGGTTATTGATTGATGGCGAACATGCACCGAATACCGTGCAGGATCTCTATCATCAGCTGCAGGCTATTGCGCCTTATCGCAGCCAGCCGGTGATTCGTCCGATAGAGTTCCAGACGGCGTTGATTAAGCAGGTGCTGGATATCGGTGCACGTACTTTGCTGGTGCCGATGATTGATACTGCCGAGCAGGCACAGGCGCTGGTACGGGCGACACGCTATCCACCTTATGGCACGCGCGGGGTAGGTGCTGGAGTAGCGCGTGCGGCGCGGTGGGGGCGGGTGGAAAATTACATGGCGCGTGCCAATGACGAACTCTGTTTGCTGATACAGGCCGAGAGCAAAACCGCCATTGAGAATCTGGATGCGCTGCTAGAGGTTGAGGGTGTTGACGGGATATTTATTGGCCCAGCGGATCTGTCAGCTTCATTAGGTTTTCCCGATAATGCCGATCATCCCGAGGTGCAGAAGATCATTGAACACAGTATTAAACGCATCCGCAGTGCGGGAAAAGCCGCTGGTTTTCTGGCGGTTAATCTGGCCATGGCGGAACGTGCTCTCGATTGGGGGGCAAATTTTGTCGCCGTCGGGGTAGATACCATGCTTTATACCGCCGCGCTGGATAATCGTTTAGCGCATTTTAAAAACAGTGCAATCGCGCTGAATAAAGCCAGCTATTAAATGAAAAAACGGATGGTGCGCCATCCGTTTTTCAGCGTTGATATAGCCTTTAAATGTGACATGAATAAGTCTATTAGCGTCAGAAATGAGTGCAAAGGCGTTAATAAAAGCGTGATGGATTCGTTAGCGCATCACGCAGCTGATACGTGGTAAAAATTCATTACTGCGTACTTTAGGAGCAACAATTTCTCGCGTGCGTTCTGTAACATCAAATCCGGCCTGTCGACAAAGTACGCAGGGATCATTACTTTCGTGCAGTGCTTGTTGGGTTTCCTTATCGAGCTGCCTTTTGCGACAGAAGAGTGGCGTGCAGCCGAGTACGTGTTTAAACGATCGCGTGAAAGATTGCTGACTTTCAAAGTGGTATTTTACGGCCAGGCTAATTATCGGCGCGTTGCTGTTTTTCAAATCATTGATGCAGTGAATCAGTTTCTTTTTACGAATGTAGCGTGCCAGGGTTTCATTGTGATAGCGGGCAAAAAGTTTCTGCAAATACCATTTTGAATAGCCCGATTTTAATGCGATATCATCAATGCTTAAACGTTGATCCAAATTAGACATAATCCATTCGGTCACCGAATCAATCACCCCTTCATTATATTTTTGCTGTGTCATTGTAGTCCTCCATAAACACTTAGAGAGTGTAATTTAATTAATCTTTCCAATCTGCAATTAATGTAAAGTTTTCTGATTATTTGGCTTATTTATTATTTGTCATCAAGACTGGTCTTGTTTTCCGTGCGCAAAACCGTTTGCGTGTTGTTCTGATGTTGAATATTTATCGTAATAACGGACGTTATTATTAACTCAAATTTTTCATAGTGTTGATGGGCTAAATGTAAAATTTACATCCCTCTGCGGCACACGCCATCAATACGTAAAACGGATTAACGTGTCAGACTGAAGGTTTTCTCTGTTAAGGAAGGGCAATATGGGTTTTCGTTTTAAGACAAAACAGTCACTTGCCGTTATTCTGGCCACGGTGGCGATAGCCAGTACTGCACCTGCGTTCGCCGCCAATGTGTATGGCGAACAGCTGGAAGGCTTCCGCTATCCCTATCCACTGCAGCACTTTTCCTTCTCTTCGCAGCAGCAAACGCTGAGCATGGGCTATATGGACGTTAAGCCTGAGCAGCAGGCCAATGGAGCCACCGTAGTACTGATGCACGGCAAAAACTTCTGCGGCGCCACCTGGGACGACACCATCAAAGCGCTGAGCCAGAAAGGCTATCGTGTGATTGCGCCGGATCAGATTGGCTTCTGCAGTTCAACCAAACCGGCCAACTATCAATACACCTTCCAGCAGCTGGCGCAGAACACCCATCAACTGTTGCAGCAGCTCGGCGTCGAAAACGCCATCATCATTGGGCACTCAACCGGCGGCATGCTGGCAACGCGCTACGCGCTGATGTATCCCAGGCAAACGCAGCAGCTGGTGCTGGTGAACCCTATTGGTTTAGAGGACTGGAAAGCCAAAGGCGCGCCGTGGCGCTCGGTCGATCAGTGGTATCAGCGTGAACTCAAACTGGACGCGGCGGGCATCAAGAAGTACGAGCAACAGACCTATTACAGCGGCCAGTGGAAGCCGGAATATGACAAATGGGTCGATATGCTGGCAGGTTTGAACGGCGGGCCGGGGCACAAGAAAGTGGCGTGGAACTCGGCATTAATCTACGACATGATTTTCACTCAGCCGGTCTATTACGAGTTTAAAGATTTACGCGTCCCAACCACCCTGATGATTGGCACCGCCGATACCACGGCGATTGGCAGTGATATTGCGCCACCGGAAGTGAAAGCGAAGCTGGGGCATTACAACGTCCTGGGTAAGCAGGTGGCGCAGATGATTCCCGGTGCCCGTTTAATCGAATTCCCGGGCATGGGACATGCGCCGCAAATGGAAGAGCCGCAGAAATTTAATCAGCAATTGATTGAGGCGCTGACGCGTAAATAGCGGCCAAACGCATTGATTATGAGGTCGCCACGGTTGGCGACCCGCTTGTTATACGCTCTGCTGCTTTTTGCCGTTTTTAGCGGCGTACATACGCTCATCGCTGCCTTCCAGCAGCTGCTCCAGCGATTGCGGATGGTCGGGATCAAACTCAACAATTCCCGATGAGAAGTGCAGAACGTAGCGGCGATCCAAATCCTGGGTTTGCTGCTGCAGGAACCGATCAAAGCGCGCCAGCACGCCTTCGGCATCGGCTTGCTGCAAGCCGTTAAACAGCACCACAAACTCATCACCGCCCAGGCGGGCAAAGATATCCGCATGGCGGAAGCTCACCTTCATGGCATCAGCAAAATCCATGAGCGCGCGGTCGCCTTCGCGGTGGCCGAGCGTATCATTGATGGCTTTAAAGCGATCGAGATCGAGGAAGGTCAGGCTGGCAGGTAACTGCTTCACCTGGCACTCATTCAGCGCCAGCTGGCCGAGCGTCATAAAGCCGCGGCGGTTGGTGATTTGCGTCAGCTCATCGGAGGTGGCGGTCTGAAATGCGACCAATTCCGCTTCCGCCATGGCAGCCAGATCGCGCAGGGTATGGATATCGTCAGCGTCAAACTCGCGCACATGATGGTCAATCAGACACAGCGTGCCGACTTTAGCGCCAGCGGGCGTGCGCAGCGGACAACCGGCGTAAAAACGTATCGGATTGTCGTTATCTTTCACCAGCGGGTTGTCGCAGAAACGCTCATCTTCTAAGGGATTTTCCACCACCATCACATCGTCTTGCAGAATGGCATGGCCGCAGAAGGAGGTATTGCGCGGCGCGGTGGCAGCACTCGGTCCAGCGATGGATTTGAACCACTGATGGTCCTCTTCCATTAAGCTCACGAGCGCCACCGGCACGCCAAACAGACGACGGGCAAGGCGGGTTAAACGGTCGAAACGCTCTTCTGCCGGCGTATGCAGAATGTTGAGCGCACGTAACTGGGCCAGACGATGTGACTCGTCCGCAGGCAGTGCAGGTGCTTTCATCGCGTTACTCTTATTAATTATGGAATTACGACAACACTGGTGTTTTTGCCACACAGGCAGAAAGCGCCGGGCAGCGGCTGCGATAACCACTGCCAAGCGTAACGAGGATCAGAGCATTTTTTGCTCGGCGAGATCAAGGGCAAAATAGCTGAAAATGAGATCGGCGCCGGCACGTTTAATCGCACCGAGGCTTTCCAGAACCACATTGCGTTCGTCGATGGCACCGGCCTGCGCGGCGAATTTAATCATTGCGTATTCACCGCTAACCTGGTACGCAGCCAGCGGCAGCGTGGTGCGCTCGCGGATGTCACGCAGGATATCGAGGTAGGCTCCGGCCGGTTTGACCATCAGGGAATCAGCGCCTTCCGCTTCATCAATCAGCGACTCACGAATCGCTTCGCGGCGGTTCATGGGATTCATCTGATAAGTCTTACGGTCGCCTTTCAGCGCGGTACCTGCCGCTTCACGGAACGGACCGTAGAAGGAAGAAGCGAACTTGGTGGAGTACGACATGATAGCGGTATCGTTGAAGCCGGCAGCGTCCAGCGCCTGACGGATCGCTTTTACCTGACCATCCATCGCGGCAGAAGGTGCGATAAAGTCCGCGCCGGCCTGTGCCGCCACCACCGCTTGCTTACCGAGGTTGATCAGCGTTTGGTCGTTATCGACGCCGTGATCGCACAGTACGCCGCAATGGCCGTGGCTGGTGTATTCGCAGAAGCAGGTATCGGACATCACGATCATTTCCGGCACGGTGTCTTTGCAAATACGCGACATACGCGCCACCAGGCCATTTTCATTCCAGGCATCGCTGCCGGTGGCGTCGGTGTGGTGTGAAATGCCAAAGGTCATCACAGAACGGATGCCCGCTTTGGCAATACGCTCGATCTCATACGCCAGTCGTTTCTCAGGAATACGCATCACGCCCGGCATGGCGTTAATAGGCACGTAGTCATCTACGCCCTCTTCGACGAAGATCGGCAGCGCCAGATCGTTCAGGCTCAGGTTGGATTCCTGGAACATTTCGCGCATTGACGCGCTTTTACGCAGCCTTCTTGGGCGCTGGATAAGATTAAATTCAGACATGCTCGACAACTTTTGCAGGTTAAAAAAGTGGCAATAGTTTACCCCTTTTCACGGCTGCGGATGAAGGATTGTGTGCGGAAACGAAAACTCCCGCCGGGCGGCGGGAGTGGGGAAGATTACTCGTTGATGTCCGGGTGCTGCTGCACCAGGTTTTTACGTTTCGCCTCAAGCTTGGCGATCTCACCATCAATATCTTCGATTTTCTGCTCGATGTTGTCGTGATGCTCCTGCAGGATTTCACGCGCCTCTTCCATGTCCGAGGCCGCCGGTGTTGCGCCGCGCAGCGGCTTGTTGGCGGTCTCTTTCATGTAGATACCGGTGATTAAGCCAATCACTGCCACCACCATCAGGTAGTAAGCCGGCATATACAGATTGTTGGTGGCTTCAACCAGATAGGCAGTCAGCGTTGGCGTTAAACCGGCAACCAATACCGAAATGTTGAACGCACTCGCCAGCGCACTGTAGCGGATGTGCGTCGGGAACATCGCAGGCAGCGACGAAGCCATCACACCGGTAAAGGCGTTGAGGATCACCGCCATCAGCAGCAGACCAGCAAAAATCAGGCCCAGCACGCCGCTATTGATCAACATGAAGGCCGGAATCGCGAAGATGAACAACGCGATGCTGCCGATGATAACAAACGGACGACGACCAAAGCGGTCACTCAGCATCCCCATTACCGGCTGTACAAACAGCATACCCATCATGATGGCGATAATAATCAGCACACCGTGATCTTCCGAGTAGTGCAGGTTATGCGACAGGTAGCTCGGCATGTAGGTCAGCAACATGTAGTAGGTCACGTTGGTGGCGATCACCAGACCGATACAGGCCAGCAGGCTTTTCCAGTGTTTAGTCGCAATCTCTTTGAACGAGACTTTCGGGCCATCGCGCAGACCTTCGCGGTCACCCTGTTCCAGCTTCTCAACGTGCTGCTGGAACGCCGGGGTCTCTTCCAGCGCATGACGCAGATACAGACCGATAATACCCAGCGGCAGCGCGAGGAAGAACGGCAGACGCCAGCCCCATTCGAGGAACTTCTCTTCACCAATGATGGTGGAAATTAGTACTACGACGCCCGCACCCAGCACGAAGCCGGCAATGGAGCCGAAATCAAGCCAGCTGCCCATAAAGCCGCGCTTACGGTCTGGCGAGTATTCGGCGACGAAGATTGAGGCGCCGGTGTATTCACCGCCGACCGAGAAGCCCTGCGCCATTTTCGCCAACAGCAGCAGCACCGGTGCCCAGATGCCAATCGAGGCATAAGAGGGTATCAGGCCGATACAGAAGGTACTGATCGACATAATGACAATGGTAATGGAGAGGATTTTTTGACGACCGTATTTGTCGCCCAGCATACCGAAGAACAGGCCGCCCAGCGGACGGATCAGGAATGGCACCGAGAAAGTTGCCAGTGCGGCAATCATCTGAATACCTGGCGTTACGTCCGGGAAAAACACTTTACCCAGCGCATACGCCACAAAGCCATAAACACCAAAATCAAACCACTCCATCGCGTTGCCCAGCGAAGCCGCGGTAATGGCTTTACGTAAACGGGAGTCGTCGATAATTGTGACATCATCAATCCCGATAGGTTTTACACGCTTCCTACGTAGTTTCATGCAGTTACCCTGTATTGGAATTCGAAAAATCCTCAACGCTGCGGACTCAAAGAATGCTAACAGTCCGCGGCGTTGAGAAAATTAAAGCATAGCCGTGAAATAACGATTTTCCCTGGCCTGCCTGGCAATTATTAGGGGGGTAATGATTGCCAACCGCGACAGAGTATACCGATTTTGTGTGATATTTGTCATGTTTCCGCCATTAACTGTCTATTTTTTAGCTAATGCTGTGGCTTATAGCGTGTTTAAACGCGTCAAAAAAACCAGCTAAATCTCGTAGTAATTTGCGGTAAGCGTGCGCCAAACGCTGAAACTACTTATACTTGCGCCAATTGCTTTTTGGAAATCAGGATCCGCATGGCGCGCTTTGTTTTGTTTGCCAAAAGTCTCTGTTTTGATGCCAAACAACAGGTGTTATATCCGCTGAATTCTCCCGCCCAGCGCGTGGCGCTGACGCCTTTGCAAAGCGCCATGTTGCATCGTGTGGTTAACGCGCAGGGGAAGCTGGTGCGCAATCAGGCGCTGCATGTGCTGTTCCAGCGTGAAACCTCGGATGCTCCCTTTGCCGAGCGGCTTACCGTTGCCATCACTGAGATCAATCGTCTGGCGCAGCTGGCGCTTGCTCCGGGTCCGTTGATTCATCATGTGCCGTTAATCGGCTGCGTGCTGGCGGAGCAGGTGGATGTTGTGCCTGTCGATGACGATGCGCCTTCTCTTCCGGCCGCAGAAACAACGCCAGTGGCGTCGCCCGAACCGCTGACGAAACCGCCGCTAGTAAAGAAAAAATCCTGGCGGCTGCGCGGCGTGCTGGCGGCAGCGCTGCTGCTCAATGCAGGCCTGGCATTGATGGCACGACAGGAGTTTGTGCCAACCGACCATGAAGGTACGCGCTACAAATCTTATGGGCAGGAGCAGCAGACGCAGGTGTTTATTACCGAAAGCCTCTCCGCAGATTCGTACGTGGTGAAAGATGCACTCACCCGGTTCCGTGCCTTAAAACCGCATTTGCCCGATGGCTCCGTCCCGCAGTTGTTGTATATCAACCGCTCGCGCACCCGCGTATTTACCAGCGCCTTCCTCTGCGCTAAACCGATGGCGCAAAAGAATAACGAATGCATGTCGTGGATGGTTTTTTTCCAGGAGTTACCGGATGCGTAAATCTTTGCTGGGCAGCGCTATTTTTGTCGCCTTTATCTTGCCGTGGGCGCTGGTATTGCTCATTCGTCCCGCTGAGCCGGTGCCGGAATGGTGTGAGTTTCCCTACCGCATTGATAATGAAGGAAAGCCAGCAGGAACGATTGAGGCGACTTCACGTAATCGCTATAAAGCTGATGGCAGCGGCAGTGCCATGCTGCTTGGCACGGTAACTTCAAGCGATAGCCACTATCGGCTGCACCGCATCTCCAGCGGCACATGGCATCGCCAGGGGGATTTCATGCGGGTCTATACGCAAAAAGTCCAGGTCATGGGCGACGATACCTTACCTGCGGCCCTCGCACCCATCATCCTTTTCACCTCGGCCCGTGAAGCAAATAATGATTTTTATCAGATGTATCAACTGCCGAATGGTGACCAAATAATCAATTATGCTGGTATGCCGCGGCTTTATTGCCATACCTGATTGTTGCGCAAATAAATAAGAAAAACTTACCATTAAGCGAGGCGGTAACCACTGCTTGCCAGCTCTAAAACATTCAGTAATACTCTGCCGCCTTGCTTTGGTGGAGTGTTCATGTCGAGGAAAAACGCCCAGCTTTTTGATAATCCCTGGCTGTCGATGATTGACAGTGTAGAAAGGAATCTTATCAATCTTGTGCCTGCGGCACCGCGTACGGCTGCCGTTCCTGCTGCCTCGATCGAATGGATAAACTGTGGTGAGCGTGCGGATGCGCAGCTGGCATTACTGGCGCAACAACCGGATGAGCTGTTGCTGCGCCTGAAAAGCTGGCGCCAGGCGGGATTACTCTCCAGTCAGGCGCTGGAAAGCGTGCGCCAGCTACAACGGCTGACGCAAACCAGCATCGCACGCAACCAACCCATCACGCAGCTTGATGAATATCAACAGCTGGTAGGGCAATTAACGCCCACGCTGGAACGCATCAACCAACGTCTTAACGCGCAGCGCGATCTGCCGGCCAGCGCACTGGCGGAAGACAGCCTTGAAGTGGCACTACGCATCGCCGAAAAACGTCGCGCGGGCCGCTCAGAGCAGTGAGCGCAGCGGCGCACCCGTTAACCATCCCTGAATATCCTCCACCGCCTGAGTAAAGTAGCTGTGATAGTTACTGTCGGCAACATAGCCGAGATGCGGCGTGGCCAGCACATTAGGTAGCTGGCGCAATGGATGATCCGCGGGCAGCGGCTCCTGTTCAAACACATCTAATCCCGCACCGGCCAACTGTCCGGATTGCAGCGCGGCGATCATCGCGGCTTGATCGACAATACCCGCGCGTGAGGTGTTAATCAGCAGCGCGTCCGGCTTCATCTGCGCCAGCGCAGCTTCGTCCAGCAAATGGCGCGTACGATCGCTGAGCACCAGATGGATCGACACCACATCACTTGTATTCAGCAGCGCAGTCAGCGACGGCATGCGTTTCACGCCGCACTCTGCCGCACGTTGCGCGGTTAAATTTTGGCTCCATGCGCACACCTGCATGCCAAACGCCTGCGCCACTTTGGCCATTTCGCCGCCAATTTTACCCAAGCCGAGTAAGCCCAGCGTTTTGCCATGCAGGCTCATCCCTAAGGTGTGCTGCCACGGCCCGTTGCTGCGCAGCGCCTGGTTCTCCGGCACGATGTGACGCGCCAGTCCAAGCAGCAATCCCCAGCTGAGCTCCATCGGCGCGGCGCTGCTGCTGGCGGTGCCGCATACCGCGATATAGCGTTCGGCGCAGGCATCCAAATCAATTGAAGCGTTGCGCATGCCGGAGGTGACCACCATTTTCAGATCAGGCAGGCGGCCAATGAGCTCGGCGCTGAGCGGCGTGCGCTCACGCATCACCACCAAAATGTCAGCATGGGCGATTTTCTTAACCAGTTCATCCTGGTCGGCATAATGTTCAGTGAGGGAAGTGGTGTGAACCAGCGGTTCGAGAGACGCCCAATCGGCAAGCGTTAGGGCGACGTTCTGATAATCATCAAGAATGATGCAGTTCAGGTTCATGATGTTCCTCAACGAGAATCGGCTGGTGCCCATGCTCATTGAGCCAGGCACGTAGCCGGTCATTATCCAATGGACGGGCATAATAGAAGCCCTGAATAAATATCACACCACGCCGGCGTAAGTACTCAAATTGTGTCGCGGTTTCGACGCCTTCACCGAGCACATCCAGCTCCAGCTTGTGGCACAGATTAATAATGGCATCCAGCACCGGCGTCTCAATCTCGAGACCTTCGATGGCGTTGATAAAGCCGCGATCGATCTTCAGGTAATCCAGCGGGAACTTCATCAGATACGTTAAGGAACAGTGGCCGGTACCGAAATCATCGATCGCCACTTTCATGCCCTGCGCGCGCAAATGGCGCAGTTTCTCGGCCACCATTTCGCCATCTTCAATCAGGCTACGTTCGGTCAGCTCTAGCGTAATGGACATCTGTTTATCTTTAATGCGCGCCGCAAATAGCTCGATATCTGCCACAAAATCAGCATGCTGCAGGTGTTCCGCTGCCAGGTTCAGCCCGATATGAAAACCGGGTTTTACCTGCCAGCTCTGAATATCTTCGGCCATCAGCTCCAGCAAATGCTGCGTCAACGGCACAATCATTCCTTCAGTTTCGGCAGCGCTGATAAAGATATCAGGACGAATCATCTCACCGTTCGGCAGTTGCCAGCGCAGCAGAGCTTCTGCACCGGAACAGGCCTGTAACTTATTGCTGTAAACCGGTTGATAGTGCACTGAAAACTGGCGGGCACGGATGGCGCGGGCAATCTCATCGTGCCAGGAGATGCGGCGACGCAGCCAGTTAGCGGTGAGGATCATCAGCAGAATCGAGAAAATTGCCGCCATGGGCAGGAAGATGAACAGCGCCTGACGCCAGGCTTTGAGCAATTCGGAGGCGGGCGCCGTAACAGTAACGCTAATAGGATAGCGGCTGGATTCGGTCTGGAAGGTCTCGCTTTGCAGATACAGCTCAGGCGTGTTGTCGTTTGGTCCGCTGCTGATCACCGTGCCGCCGCTAAACTGCAGGCTCATTTGATAATCGCGCGATTCGCCAATCGCGTGCATAAAGTCCAGCAGATATTGGCCATCAATCACCGCCCAAAAACCGGTGGTATCCGGCAGCTGACGGACAAAGACTACCGCCGGACGATTGGGCACGCCCACCGTGCCGCGCACCGAGATGCTCCACCAGGCTTTGCCGGTAATCGGCGGCGGCTGCATCATCATTTCGGTCAGCGTGCCGGGCGCCAGGCCGAAGGCGGAAGAGCAGCTGATATCATCGCCTTTCAGCATGCCAATCGAGCGAAAATAGGGATTGAGGGTGCCGGCGCGCTGCAATTTGTCCTCAATCTGCGCACAGGATTGGTAATGATACTGGCGCAATTCGGTAATCATATCCCACGCAGTGTCGCTCATCTTTTCGGCCTGGGTGAGCAACGCATTGGCGGTGGAAATCTGCTGCTGGCTGACGGTATGGCGTGCTTCGATGGCGGTACAAAGGATGCCGAGCACCAGCGGTAATAATCCGGCGCAGATAATTAATAGCCAGCCAAAATCGCGATTTCGTTTTTGCGGAGGCACCAGGCATTCCTCGGTCGGTTAAAGCAGTTGAAAGCAGGCAAACAGCGGCGTCAGCAGCATACCACTTTCATCGGGCGCTGCATGTTAGCGATTTAAGAATTAACCGATCTGATATAGGTCAATTATCAACCTCACTTTGCGTTTAATGACAATGTTTTGCCGTTATTGGCATTTCCCAGCGGCAAAATCGCTATGCCACGATGTTAGGCAAGCATATTGACCTGAAATGAGGAACGGAAATGAGCACTGAAACACTGGATGTCGCGTCATTACGGCAGCGTATTAGCGAAGGCGAATGGCAGGCGCGCGTGAAGCTGGCTCAGGCCTATCATCTGGCGGCGAAACTGCGCTGGACCGATCATATCTACACCCATTTTTCCCTGCGCGTGCCGGGCGATAAGCCGCACTTTCTCATCAATGCTTTTGGCCAAACCTTCGATGAAATTCAGGCGGAAACGCTGGTGAAGATCGACATCGACGGCAACATTATTGACGACCCAACCGGGCTGGGAATTAACCTTGCTGGATTTGTGATTCACAGCGCGATTCATCGCGCGCGTCCCGATGCGCATGCGGTGCTGCATACGCACACGGCCGCAGGCATTGGCGTTTCGGCGCAGAAAAATGGCCTGCTGATGATTTCGCAGCACAGCACCCGTTTTCATAATCGCCTTGGTTATCATGATTATGAAGGCATCGCGCTGGATCTTGATGAGCAGCAGCGCATCGTCGCCGATCTCGGCGATCGCAACGCGCTGATTCTGCGTAATCACGGTTTGCTGACCAGCGGCGGCAGTATCGAAGAGGCGTTCTACAACCTCTATTATCTCGAGCGTGCCTGCCAAGCCCAGTTGGCGGCGCAATCCGGCGGCGCGCAGCTGATCATCCTGCCGGATGCGGTCGCCGAGAAAGCCGCCCAGGCATTTGATAACAGCATCCGTCATCACAAATATCAGCTGCACTGGGATGCTTACATCCGCCAGCTCAACCGCAACGCACTCTGAGAGCTGACCTGATGAAATGGATGAAACCGGTGGTTACTGCGCTGCTGCTGTGCGCGGCGTTTGGCAGCCAGGCCGCGCCTGATTTGAGTAAGGTCACGCTTGTGCTGGGCGATCAGGCGCGCAATCTGCGCTCGCTGATCGAAGCGGCGGATGTGATGAAAGATGCGCCCTATCAATATCGCTGGGCGAACTTCCAGGGCGCTGCACCGCTGTTTGAAGCGCAGCGTGCCGGCGCGGTAGATACCTCCTACGCCGGAGATTTGCCGGTATTGATGGCCGCATCGGGCGGCGTGCCGCTCAAAATCATCGCCACCAATGTCGGCGATGGTGGTTCGAATGGCTTGATCGTCCCCGCCGATTCGCCGATCCACAGCGTGAAGGATCTGGCGGGCAAGCAGGTGGTGGTGTCATCGGCGCGCGGTAGTATCTCGCAGCACTTGTTGTATGAAGCGCTGGAAGAGGCACAGGTGCCGCGCGATACGGTGCCGGTGCGCTTTGTGTTGCCAACCGACGCCAGCGCAGCGTTCAATTCTGGGCAGATTGCTGCGTGGGCGACCTTCGATCCTTATCTGGGCATTGCTGAGCAGCACGGTGCGCGCCTGCTGCGTGACGGCAAAGGGCTCACCACCGCGCTGTCG
This sequence comes from Pantoea sp. USHLN256, assembly GCF_037149875.1. NCBI lineage: Bacteria > Pseudomonadati > Pseudomonadota > Gammaproteobacteria > Enterobacterales > Erwiniaceae > Pantoea > Pantoea sp. USHLN256. The sequence goes on from NZ_JBBCQO010000007.1 coordinate 94,169, forward strand.
TTTGTTACCGCGACGCAAAGCTCGCTTGACGATCCTGGCAAGCGGGCGGCGATTGCCGATTTTACGCATCGTCTGGCCAAAGCGCGCGCATGGGCGCTGGCCCATCCGCAGCAGTATAACGCGGTGTATGCGCAGCTAACGCGGCTGCAACCGGCGGATGCGCAGCAGATTACCGCGCGAATTTCACACGGCGTGCGCGGCGTAACGGCGGATGATGTGGCGAAAGTGCAGAAGGTATCGGATCTGTTCAGCGAGTTGAAAATCTTGCCAAACAAAGTCGATGTCCAGGCGATTACCGATAACAGCGTGTTCCAAACGCACTGATCGAAAACCGCGCGATAAATCGCGCCGCTACGGAACCTGTGCAACCATTTGTAGCGGCGCAATTTATTGCGCGATGTGTTGTAAAAAGGCGTTATCGCGCCCGTTTACCCGGCCGCCCATTACCCAACATAATCGCTAACCGGCTACCGCCCGGCGTGGTCTCCATCAAAATCTTGGTCACGCTGGTGAGCGGCACCGACAGCAACATGCCAACCGGGCCCAGCAGCCAACCCCAGAAAATCAACGACAGAAACACCACCAACGTTGAGAGTCCCAGCCCGCGCCCCATCAGTCGCGGCTCGAGCATATTGCCAAACACCATATGAATTGCACTGAACAGCGCGGCCACCAGCATGGCGTCATAAATGTTGTTCAGCACCAGCGCCTGAATAAACGGTGGAATGCCGGCGATGATCGGCCCGATGTTAGGGATAAAGTTGAGGATGAACGCCACCACGCCCCAGAACAGCGCAAACTTCACGCCGAGCAGCAGCAGCGACAGCCAAACGGCCACGCCGGTAATCAAGCTCACCAGGGTTTTCAGGGCCAGGTAGTGCGTCACCCCTTTTAGCGCGCGGTGTAAACCGGCAATACGGATCTGCGGATTGACCATCGCGTTACGCATTTTGTAGGGCAGATGGCGCACTTCAAACAGCATAAACACCACCGTCAGAATCAGCAGCAGCACGTTGGTCATCGCGCCTGATAGCTGCGTTAATATGGTGGTGGCCATATTCATTACTACGTTGGGATCGAGGCGTGCCGCCAGCGCATCGGTAGAGATGTTGATGTGAAAACGTCCGGCGAAGTGCTGAACCACAGCGAGCTTCTGTTCCAGCATGGTACGAATTTGCGGATAGGTATCGCTGAAATCACTCGCCGAGCTGGCGAGCACCGCGACCAGCAGCAGTAACACAATGAAAATCACTGTGATCACCAGCGTAATCGCCAGGCTGCGCTTGACGCCGCGGCGCATCAACATCGTCACCAGCGGATTCAACACAATCGCCAGGAAGCTGGCTAATAAGAAGGGCACCAGGATGTCCGAGGCGGCGCGAATGCCCGCCAGAATAATCACCAGCATCGCCAGTTTTACCAGGATGTTCTGGCCAATTTTTTCCTGTAGCAGGTTATTCATTCTCTCTCCTGAGACATATTTTGCTCAGGCAAGTGTAGCTGATTAAAATTAACTCTCTGTATTTTAAGATAAAGAGAAAGCATCCATTTCGTAACATTCGTAGCGGCGCAATTTATTGCGCATTACTTAGTTGGGCGTGGTGCCTGCATTGATGTGCGCGATAAATCGCGCCGCTACGGTATCTGCAGCTATTCATTTTCCCTGACGCCTCAGCAATGCGGTGGCCGCTAACATCAAACTCAAACTGGCGAGCAGCGTTAAGGTCGCCATCGCCATGCCTTGCCCCACAGAGCCCTGCTCGAATTGGCGCCAGATAAAGATCGCCACGGTTTGTGTGCCGGCCGGTGCCAGCAGCAGCGAGGTGACCAACTCGCGTGAGGCCACCGCGAACACCATCATCATTGCCGCCAGCAGGCTGGGTGCCACCAGCGGCAGCACAATCAGGCGCAGCGCCTGCAGGCGTGAGGCGCCATGCACGCGCGCAGCCGGTTCCAGCGTCGGGGCCAGCTGGCGCAATGCGCTGCTGACATAGCGCACCGGCCACGGCAGCAGCAAACAGCTGTACGATAACAGCAGAATAAACATCGTGTTATAGGGCGAAACTGGCCAGAAACCGCGATTCCACAGCAGAATCAACCCCACGCCAACCACCACGCCGGGCATCGCGGCAGGCAGCAACGCCAGTCCATCCATCATCGCCAGCATGCGGGTTTTACCTTCCGATACGCGCCAGGCGATGAGAAACCCTAGCGCGCCGGTCAGCAACGCCGCGCCGAGCGCCAGTCCGATGCTGGTGGAGAAGGCGGCCAGCGCATCGCCTTGTTGGCTAAACAGTGCGCTAAAGTGGCGCAGCGTCAGGTTATTGAGCCGTAATCCGCCGGAGAGAGTATTTAGCAGGCCGCTCAACGCCATAGCACCCAGCGGCAGCACCACCGCCAGCAGCAGCGTGAGCACAAACGGCAGCAGCAGCAATATCTGCCAGCGACCGGCATGCGCCAGTTCCTGATTCACCGGTTTGCCGCTCACCGCCGTCACATCGCTGCTGCCGGTCAGTTTGCGCTGCAGCAACCACGCCGCGAGCGCTACCACACTCAGCATCAGCGACAATGACGCCGCGCCGGGCAGATCGATAGGCCAATCGGCGAGTTTGGTTTCAATGCCAACGGTCATCAGCGTCAGCTTCGCCTGCGCGCCGAGCGCGGCGGGCACGCCGTACTCCTCAATCGCCAGGGTGAACGCCAGCAGCACGCCGCCCGCCAGCGCCGGTAACGTCAGCGGCAGCGTGATATGCCAGAAGCTGCGCCACGCCGATGCGCCGTGTACCCGCGCCACCCAGGCGAGGCGCTGTCCGCTCGCCAGCAGCGAACGTGACACCGCGAAATAGACTACCGGGAAGATGTTCAGGGTCATCACCAGAATCATACCGCTGCTGCTAAACAGCAGGCTGACGAAATGAATACCGGTAAGTTGTTCAATGTAGCCGTTGCGTTGCAGCGCCAGCGTCCATGACAGCGCCACGATATAGGGCGGCGTGAGGAAGGGGATCAGGAACAGCAGATCCCACAGCGCCGCGCCCGGCAGGCGGAACAGGCCGCGCAGTGCGCCGAGCGGTAAGCCCAGCAGTAAACTGCACAGCGCCACGCCGCCGCCGATTTTCAGCGTGCCCAGCCACATGGAGAGTAGCTGCGGATCGTCCAGCAGCGCCGGTAAGGTACTCAGAGCGCCATGCCAGCTGCCTTCACTAAAGTGTGGAAACAGCGCCTGCAGCACGATAAACAGCAGCGGGAGCGCCACCAGCAGCAGTAACGCCAGCAGAATCAATCCGTTCAAGGCACGGGACATTGTTATTGCCCGAACAGCGCGCCGAAGCGCTTCAGGACTGCCGAGCGCTCGCTGCTGCCGTCCTGCTGGGTCGGCAATAGCTTAATCTCGGTAATCAGCGGACGCTGGGCTTTGATATCGGTACGCGCTGGCATCAGCCAGGCTTTCGCCACCTGCTGCTGGCCTTCATCCGACAGCACGTAATCAACGAAGGCTTTGGCGTCTGCGGCGTGCTGGCTGCTTTTCAGAATCATCATCGGACGCGGTGCCACCACGGTGCCGTTCTCCGGGAAGATCACCTTCACGCTCTCGCCCTGCGCAATGTTGTTATAGGTGACGTAATCGACCGCGCCAAACACCGCCGCCTTGGCGCCTTGCAGCACCGGCGTTACCGCCTGCGCATTCGGACCGCTCATGACCATGCCGTTAGCTTTTAGCTGGTCAAACAGCTGCCAGGCTTTTTCGCCTTCGCTATTTTGCAGGCCAATCAGCAGATCGAGTGACGCACCTGACAGCGCCGGATCCGGCGTGGTGACCTTGTCTTTGAAGGCGGGTGCGGTGAGATCCTGCCAGGTTTTTGGCTCTGGCGTGTTGCTTTGCGTATTCCACACGATGCCCAGCGCGGAGATGCCCTGCGCCACGTAGTGGGCGGTTTTGAACTGAGCCGGTACGTTCGCCGCGTTGGCGCTGTGGAACGGCAGCAGCCAACCGCGCTGTTGCAGATCTTCGGCGGTATCCCACGAGGCTGAGATCAGCACATCGGCCTGCGGATTGGCCTGTTCGGCTTCCAGGCGCGCCATCACTTTACCGGTGGTGGCCTGGAAGATATTCACTTTGATGCCGGTTTGCTTTTCAAACCCGGCGGCGAGGCTTTTCGACAGCGATCCCGGACCGGCGGTATACACCGTTAACGCCTGGGCATCGTTCATCATCATGGCGGAAGTCAAAATCATCGCGCTGATGGCTCCTTTCTGGCTAATGGCTCGTTTAACTGACTTGAGAGATGGCATTGCGGTCCCCTGAGAGGTGAGTAACGGAAACAATCTGGCCCTGCGCCAGGTGAATGATACGGTCCGCGAGGGTGTTGGCTTCCTCGCGATCGTGCGTAACGTAAACGGCGGTGATGCCCGCCGTGCGCAGCAGATCGGCCATGGTGTGAACCAGCGTTTCACGCAGGTCGCGGTCAAGGTTGGAAAGGGGTTCGTCGAACAGCAGAATCGCCGGTTTCGCGACCAACGCGCGCGCCAGCGCCACGCGCTGCTGCTGGCCGCCGGAGAGCAGCGCCGGTTTACGAGCGCCAAAATCAGCAAGGCCAACCTGCGCCAGGGCGGCATCGGCCTGTTGATGTGCGGCGGCTTTTTTTATGCCGCGCATGCGCAGCGGGAAGGCGACGTTCTGTGCCACCGACATATGCGGCCACAGCGCGTAATCCTGGAACACCATGCCAAGGTTACGCTTCTCTGGCGCGTCACAGTGGTGCGCCGACGCCACACAGCGCTCACCGATCCACAGCTCGCCCTCTGTCGGTTGCAGTAAGCCTGCCAGCAGTTTCAGCAGCGTGCTTTTGCCACAGCCGCTCGGGCCGAGTAGCGCCAGGATTTCACCGGCGGGAATCGTCAGGGAGAGATCGTGCAGAATAGTCAGGTTACCCACCGACCATCTGAGATTTTTCAGTTCAATAGGCAGCGCCGCATGCATCATCGGCCACCTCCGGCAAGAGAGTAGGCGTTGCGCACGCGCGCCTGAGGTGAAATCAGGAGCGTCATCAGATTTTTATCCTCTTTGGGATTTGATAGGGGGCGAGTCTACGAGCGCGATATGACGAAATGATGACCGTAAAACTGGGCATTTCACTGATGCGCTGTACGCCAAATGACGTATAGTTATCCTTGTGTTATAAAAATTCCGTCACCCACGAGCGCAATCACTCATGCCTGACCTGCCCGCCGCCGCACCTGAAAATGGCCGTTTCCGCCTTAATTTACTGATCCTCTCCATCGTGAAGTTCAACTTTGCCAGCTATCTCACCATCGGCTTGCCGCTGGCGGTGCTGCCGGGTTTTGTCCATGACGGGCTGGGTTACAACGCTTTCTGGGCCGGATTAGTGATCAGCCTGCAATACATCGCCACGCTGCTGAGTCGTCCGCACGCAGGGCGCTTCGCCGATCTGTGGGGACCGAAAAAAGTGGTGGTGCTGGGGCTGGTGGGCTGCTTGCTGAGCGGCATCTGTATTCTGCTATCAGCGCTGAGTGAAGGGCAGGGCGTGCTGAGTCTGGTATTGCTGTGTCTGGGCCGCGTAATTCTGGGCGTAGGGCAGAGCTTCTCCGGCACCGGCACTTCGCTGTGGGGCGTGGCGCGCGTCGGTTCGCTGCATATTGGTCGGGTAATTTCGTGGAACGGCATTGTCACTTATGGCGCGATGGCGATCGGCGCGCCGCTCGGCGTGGTGATTTTCCGCAGCGGCGGTTTGCTGCTGCTCTCCAGCATTATCATCGCCATTTGTCTGCTGGCGATTGCGCTGGCGCTGCCGCGTGCGCCGGTAAAAGGCAGCAAAGCCAAGCCGCTGCCGTTCCGGGACGTGCTGAGCAAGGTGTACGGTTTTGGCCTGATTCTGGCGATGGGGTCCGCCGGTTTTGGTGTCATCGCCACCTTTATCACGCTGTTCTATCAGGATAAAGGTTGGGATGGTGCCGCCTTCGCGCTGACCATGTTCAGCGCCGCGTTCGTTGGCACGCGCCTGCTGTTTCCCAATGCCATTAATAAGCTGGGCGGATTAAGCGTGGCGAGTATCTGCTTTGTGGTGGAGGCGATTGGTCTGTTTCTGGTGGCCGGTTCGTTCGATCCGTGGATGGCGAAGATGGGCGCATTCCTCACCGGCGCGGGTTTCTCGCTGGTGTTCCCGGCGATTGGCGTGGTGGCGGTGAAAGTGGTGCCACAGCAGAATCAGGGCAGCGCGCTCGCCACCTATACCGCGTTTATGGATTTATCCCTCGGCATCACCGGGCCAATCGCCGGTTTCATCATGAGCTATGCCGGCGTGTCGCTGGTCTATTTCCTCACCGCGCTGCTGGTGTGTTTAGCGCTGTTCTGCACGCTGCGCATGATCAAAAGAATGCCGGAAACCGCCGCAGCAGAGATTAAAGAGAGTGCGTAAATGTTCTATATAACTCAGGCACAATAACTCAGGTATCCCTTAAATAATTTACGTCAGAGCAAGGCGGCAAGCGTGAGAATCCCCAGGAGCTTACGCCCGTAAGTGACTGGGGTGAGCACGCGCAGCCAACGCAGCTATCACGTAAATTATGACGGGGATAAAAAAGGGCCTCCGACCGAGGCCTAACACTAGCAAAAGTGTCTAAAAGACACAGATAAGGGTTCTTTCAGGCTTGCAGCAATTCGATGCTGTGGCGAATCTGGCGCTCAATCTCTGCGGTGTTCCACGTCTCCAGTTCCGACGAAAACGGCTCAAACGCGTAGATCCCTTTGTAGCCGAGTATCTCCAGACGTTTCACCTGCGCCACGCTGTTGAGTACGTCGTGGTCGCTGAGCATGATGCGTTCTTCATCGGTCAACTGCGCCGTTGGGCGGGTGTCTTCCACGCCGGAAAGATGCACCAGGCCAATGTAATTAATATCAATCTCCTGCGGGAACTCGTGCTCGGCGTTCTCATACAGGTGGTGATGGAAGGTATCGAGCAGCACGTTGAACGGGACGTTTGCCTGCTGAATCAGCTTTTGCGTCTGCACCGCCGAGCGCAGTGAACTCACCGGGAAACCCAGCGGTTCCACCAATCCCTGAATGCCATACTTCTCAAAGCGCGGTGCGAGCACCTGCAGCGCTTCCAGCGTCTGCTCGGGCGTAACCTCAACGCCTTCATTGAGCGGACACATCACCAGCGCCTGCGCACCAATGGCGTGCGCTTCTTCAAGCAGCGCATCGGCTTTGGCCAGCAGCGTGTCATCGGCACGATTGAACGGGTAAAGCGCGTTAATCGTCACGATCTCAATATGATACTTATCCGTCAGCGCCCGCAGCTCGGTTACGCTGAGATCATCGGTTACCTTGCCGCTCGGCATATCATTACGCAGTTCAACCTTGCTTAATCCTAAGCGTTGCACCAGCTGAAAGAAGGCTTCCAGCGACAGCTGAGGCGCGATTTTACGGTTAATACAGAAACGGGTTGGATCGATGGCCATTTGCGGCTCCTGTAAAGGGTACGGATAAGGTGCTGCAAAGAGAACATTTATTTCATAATTGTTGAATTATGAAATATCAGATATTGGATCTGCCTCGCAAAAATTTCATATTTCGTTTCGCGTTACATGTGGATGCAGGATTTCAGACACAATTTCTCTGCTCACAACGGCTTAGCGACGGTGTGATTTGATAAGGGCTTATCGCCCGCAGGGAAGCGCTACTGGCTGATTTTTACCTGGCTGTCAGCGTACAGGGAAAAAATGCGATCCATGCCGCTAAAAGGAAATTTTCCAAAAAGAAGTATTTGAAAAATTTATTTCATTGCTATAGCTTCATAGCACGCTTTAAGTATTGCCTGCACACGCAGCGTTGCGGTTTGAACCGGCTGTCTGCAGGGAACTTCACATCTAAGAGGCAACGACATGACTATCGTAGGAAACTTTATCGGCGGCAAAATTACCCACAGCGCCAGCAATGAAACCATTCCCGTGTACGATCCGGCGACCGGCAAAGTTGTGCGTGAACTGACGCAGAGCACCTCTGCTGAAGTGGAGAAGGCGATTGAAGTCGCTCACGCTGCGTTCCCGGAATGGTCGAAAACCGCTCCGTTACGTCGTGCCCGTGTGATGTTCAACTTTAAAGCCTTGATGGAAAAGCATCGCGAAGAGCTGGCAGCGCTGATTGTTTCTGAGCACGGTAAAGTGTGGTCGGATGCGCTGGGTGAACTGACGCGCGGTATTGAAGTGATTGAATTTGCTTGCGGTATTCCGCATCTGATTAAAGGTGAAAACTCACCAAGCGTGGGCACCGGCGTAGATAGCTACTCGCTGATGCAGCCGGTCGGCGTGGTGGCGGGCATCACGCCATTCAACTTCCCGGCGATGGTGCCACTGTGGATGTTCCCGATCGCGCTGGCGTGCGGCAACACCTTTATCCTCAAGCCACCGGCGCTGGATCCGTCAGCCTCGGTGCGCATGGCCGAACTGCTGAAAGAAGCGGGCCTGCCAGATGGCGTATTCAACGTGGTGCACTCGTCTAATGAAGATGCCGAGCAGTTGTACAAAGATCCGCGTATCGCGGCAGTCAGCTTCGTCGGTTCTTCCGGTGTGGCTGAGCACATCTACAAAACCGCCAGCGCCCACGGCAAACGTGTGCAGGCATTCGGCGCGGCGAAAAACCACGCCATCGTGATGCCAGATGCCGACCTCGATGCCACCGTGAACGCCATTATGGGCGGCGCGTTTGGTTCTGCCGGTGAACGCTGCATGGCGCTGCCGGTGGTGGTTGCGGTCGGCGACGACACGGCCGACAAACTGATTGCCCGTTTAACGCCGCTGATCAAAGCGCTGCGCGTCGGTCCTGGTATTCAGAAAGGTGCCGAAGAGAATGAAATGGGGCCGGTGGTGTCTGCTGCGCACCAGAAGAAAGTGCTGGGCTACATCGACAAAGGCGAGCAGGAAGGCGCGAAGCTGGTGGTTGATGGTCGCGGCATCCAGGTGGCCGGCCATGCCGAAGGTTACTACGTGGGCGGCACGCTGTTCGACAACGTGACGTCAGAGATGACCATCTGGCGCGAAGAGATCTTCGGACCGGTGCTGAGCATCATGCGTTCCACTGATTTCGACAGCGCACTGCAACTGGTTAACAGCCACGAATTCGGTAACGGCAGCGCCATCTTCACCAGCAATGGCCACACCGCGCGTGAATTCGTGCAGAACGTCGAAGCTGGCATGGTTGGCGTGAACGTACCGGTTCCGGTGCCAATGGCGTTCCACAGCTTCGGCGGTTGGAAGCGTTCGGTGTTTGGTGCGTTGAACGTGCACGGTCCAGACGGCGTGCGTTTCTACACCCGCATGAAAACCGCAACCGTGCGTTGGCCGAGCGGTCAGCAAACCGTATCTGAGTTCAGCATGCCGACGCTGGGCTAATTTCGCTCAACAAGGAGGAACAGGATGTCTCTGATTTCGAAAGCGCAAAAACCCGACAGCAACGGTCGAATTCAACACGTCACGCCTGACAGCGCGGGCTGGGAATATGTTGGCTTTGATGCCTATCTGCTGAAAAAAGGGCAGAGCCTGAAACTGAGCAGCGGCGACAAAGAGTTGTGTCTGGTGCTGGTGGCGGGCTTTGCGTCGGTGAAAACCCGCCACGCCGAGTTCCCGAATCTCGGTAAGCGTCTCTCGCCGTTTGAACGCACTCCGCCTTACTCGGTGTATGTGCCGCATAACGATGACATTGAAGTGTATGCGGATAGCGATCTGGAGCTGGCGGTGTGTAATGCACCGAGCAGCGGTAACCTGCCGGCGCGCCTGATTGCGCCGGAAGATGTTGGCGTTGAGCAGCGTGGCAAAGGCCGCAACCAGCGTCTGGTGCACAACATTCTGCCGGATGACAAAGAGGCCGACAGCCTGCTGGTGGTGGAAGTGTATACCGACGAAGGCGCGACCAGTTCATATCCAAGCCACAAGCACGACCAGAAAAACAGCCCGGACGAAACCTATCTGGAAGAGACGTACTATCACCGTTTCGATCCTGAGCCAGGCTTCGCCATGCAGCGCGTTTATACCGACGATCGTTCGCTCGACGAGTGCATGGCGCCGTACAATCGCGATGTGGTGACGGTGCCGCGTGGTTATCATCCGGTGGCAACGATTGCCGGTTACGATAACTACTATCTGAACGTGATGGCGGGTCCAAAACGTCTATGGAAATTTACCTGGGAGCAAGATCACGCCTGGGTGAACAGCGATAAGTATCCGCGCAGCAAGTAAGCCGCACCAATGCAAAAGGGCAGCCATGTGGCTGCCCTTTTTGCTGGCTGGTCGCCATCAATGGCGACTCTACGAGGTATTTATTCGCTAATAACGTTGTTATTCAGCGCCAGCGACACGGCGAGCGTCTGTGCCAGGCACAGCGACGCCACCTGCGAACGGAAGCCATCCACCTGCGCTTCACGTACCACAAAGCACACATCGCTGAAGGCGGCCAGCGGGCTCACCTGGCTATCGGTGATGGCGATCAGATGCGCGCCACGCTTAGCACCCAATTCAACCAACTCCACCGCTTCACGCGCGTAAGGCGAATAGCTGATGGCAATCACTACGTCTTTGGGATTTACCATACTGAGCTGCTCGGTGAACATGCCGCCGAGGCCGTCAATCAGGAATGCCCGGCGCTCCAGATGGCGCAGCGCATAGACCAGATAGGAGGCCACGCTGAACGAGCGGCGCAGGCCGATAATGTAGATGTTCTCGGCTTCATCGAGCATTTTCACCGCGCGGTTGAGCTGGTCCGGATTCACCTGCATCGCCAGCTGTTGCAGCGCCTGGCTGTTCACCATGGTGAAGACGTTGAGGATCTCGGCCGGGCTCTCGGGTGAGGTTGCGCTGTCGTCGGTGGCGGTTTGACGGAACAGACGTGCGCGCTCGGTGTAGTTAACCGTCTCTTCCATCAGGTGCTGACGGAAAACCTGTTTCATTTCGTTGAAGCCGCTAAAGCCAAAGGCGTTGGCAAAGCGGATCAGCGTTGAAGGCGGTACATCGGCATGTTGCGCGATGGAGGCAACGGTATCGAACGCAATGCTGTTGCTGTTATCAAGAATATAACGAGCCACCTGCTTCAGGCGTTTACTCAGCGTCTCATAGCGACGACGGATATCGTCCTGTAACAGGGTAAGTTGTGTTGGATTATTGGTCATTACTTCGGCCCGCTAAAAAAGAAAATATGGCTGGATAATGAGCGCTATAGTACCAGATGGATGGAAAATTTCATTCGTTTGACATCTTCGTGACGGTTATTTCATCGGTTTATGAAATGCCTCACAGAATGTGCATGTTTTCCCCTCACCCTAACCCTCTCCCGCAAGCGGGCGAGGGAACCGATCCAGAGTCGGTGGAAGAGAGCATTCGTTCTGCAAAATTGCAGAGGACAGTTCCTTCTCCCGCAAGCGGGCGAGGGAACCGATCGAGTGAACGTTTTATCTATCACTCACATGTGGCAGTGTCTCCCTCTCCCGTGGGAGAGGGCCGGGGTGAGGGCATCAGGTCGCAGAGGGCAGTTCCTTCTCCCGCTTGCGGGAGAAGGTTAGGATGAGGGCCAGCGCGCACAGTGCCAAAAAAAAGCGGCCATCGGCCGCTTCTCTCAGGCTAATTCAACAACTCAACCGCGCACCGCACGCCAGTAGCCGATCAGGCGTAGATAATTACCTTTCACGGTTTCGATCAGCGCTTTGTCGTCCAGTTCGCCCTGCAGCCACTGACGTGACGGCTGGCCGAAGATGGTGCGGCCCACGGCAAAACCTTTCACCCACGGCGCTTGTGCTGCTGCCGCGAAACCGGCTTTCAGCGTCTCTTCTGGCGCATCCAGACCCAATAGCAGAATGCCGCGGCAGTGCGGATCGTTCTGTTCGATCAATCCGCTAATGGCCTGCCAGCTCTCCGCTGACAGCGGCGGCAGTTTCCACCAGTCTGGCTGAATACCGAGGCTGTAGAAATGGCTCAGCATCTCGTAATAGTAGGATTCATTACGGTCCGGATTGCTCTCCGGCAGAATCAGCTCCAGCAGCAGTTCATGTCCACTTTTGTTACAGCCATTCCACACATCAAGAACCAGATCATCCTGCTCTTTACGCAGTTCAGCGCTGTCGTGCGGATGGTAAAACACCAGGCATTTCACCACGTGCTCGGCAGGCCAGTCGACCAGCTGCGAGCCAATGTTGCCGTGCTCAAGGCGCAGTGGGCGTGAGCTGGGCAGTTCAATCGGACGCCCAATCCACCAGTTTTTACCGGTAATCGCGTTGAGGGCTTTTTGGCCGTAAGTGGTATCCGCGAGGATGCCGCTCTTCTCATTCAAACCGGCTTCATTCGCCGCTTCTTCTGCCGCGCGCAGCAGCAGCAGTTTCAGTTGCGGAATGCGCTCTTCGCTAACGCCCGCTTCGCGCGCCATATCGGCCAGCTGCTTACGGTGGTCGAAGGCAAACACATTCAGCTCTGGCCACTGCTGTTTACGCGTGGTGACGCGATGCAGATGGTTCAGACGCGCATCCAGATCCGGGCGTTGCACCTCTTTATCGCGACTGAGGAAATCATCCAGCTCTTCTTTGGTTGGCATCGCCGGTGCACAGCCGTGGCGGGAAACCACCAGTGCGCCACAGGCGTTCGCGTAACGGCACGCCTGCTCCCAGCTTTCGTCATTCAGCCAGCCGCGCAGCAGGCCAGACATAAAGGCATCGCCCGCGCCCAAGACGTTCAGGACTTCAACGCGCACGCCGCTCTGCAATTTGGTCTGTTCCCAGCTATCCGGGATATCACCTTCAAATACCACGCAACCCATCGGACCGCGTTTGCACACCAGCGTGGCCTGGCTCGCTTTACGCACATTTTTCAGCGCAGTCAGCGTATCGGTGCTGCCGCCGGCGATATGGAACTCTTCTTCCGTCCCGACCACCAAATCGAAATAGTGCAGCACTTCCTGCAGCTGTTGCGTCACTTCGCCCGATTCAATGAAACGCGTTTCGCCGTCGCCGAGTGAAGTCAGACCCCACAGCACCGGGCGATAATCGATATCCAGCGCGGTGCGTAGCCCGTTACGTTTGGCGATATCCAGCGCTTTCAGCACTGCCGCGCGGGTTTGCGGATGCGAAAGATGCGTGCCGGTGACCGCCACCGCCCGTGAAGAGGTAATAAACGCTTCGTTGATATCTTCCGGCACCAGGCCCATATCCGCGCAGTTGTCGCGGTAGAAAATCAGCGGGAAAGTCTCTTCATCTTTGATACCGAGGATCACCAGGCCGGTGAGGCGATGTTTATCGGTGATCAGCCCTTCGGTATTGCAGCCTGCACGCTGCAGTTCTTCACGCAAAAAGCGGCCATTATGTTCGTCACCAACGCGTGCCAGCATGGCAGATTTCAGGCCCTGAATGGCTGTGCCGTAAGCCACGTTACCGGAAGAACCGCCCAGATACTTATTGAAGCTGGTCATATCTTCCAGACGTGATCCAATTTGCTGACCGTAAAGGTCGACGGCGATGCGTCCGATACAAATCACATCAAGCCGCTTCTGTTGTGTACTCATACCTGTTGTTTCCTTCTGTGATAAGCAGACACTGCGAGCGCTGCCGCCCAACATCGAGCGCTTTGCTTCCGGGTTCTCAAGGTGCCTGATTGGCTTTGGTCGCAGTATGAGGAATAAAAATTCCAATTTCAATATGAAATGAAACATCCATCACGATTTTGTGAGCCAGGTAAAACTCTGGCCAGGGCGCAATGTGGCATCGCATAAACCGGGCGTTTCAGTGATAGTCAGGCTTGTGAGCCAGGTCTCAGGAAAGTGGCGATGAATCAAGGAAGCTACTGAAGTGAAATGAAATTTCGTTATGACCGGCAAATGACCTTTTATTGTTCCACTTTCCCGCCTTTCGGCGCTCAGGCAGCGCACGTTTCATCGCTGAATTTGATCTCCATCGCAAAATGAAATGTTTCTTCTGTAATCGTATTTAATGAAAAAAATATTTGTTTATAATCGCCTCACGTTTCACTTAATCCGCGGGCGCCGTGAACGGCAGTTTTTACCCGAACCGCGATGTACCTCACCGCAGGTACCAGCATGTAAAGGAAGAAGCATATGGGCACAATCAGACTCACCACAGCACAGGCGCTGGTAAAATTCCTTGATAATCAGTACCTGAACGTTGACGGCGTGGAAACCAAATTCGTGAAGGGCATTTTTGCCATTTTCGGTCACGGTAACGTGCTGGGATTGGGACAGGCGCTGGAGCAGGACAGCGGCGATCTGGTAGTGCATCAGGGCCGTAACGAGCAGGGCATGGCGCATGCTGCCATTGGTTTTGCCAAACAGTCGCTGCGTCGTCAGATCATTGCCTGTACCTCCTCTGTTGGACCTGGCGCGGCCAACATGATCACGGCCGCTGCGACGGCAACCGCTAACCGCATTCCGTTATTGCTGCTGCCGGGCGATGTGTTCGCTACGCGCCAGCCGGATCCGGTATTGCAGCAAATCGAACAGAGTCACGATCTCAGCATCAGCACCAACGACGCGTTCCGTGCGGTGAGCAAATACTGGGACCGCGTCAGCCGCCCAGAGCAGCTGATGACCGCCTGCATTAACGCCCTGCGCGTACTGACCGATCCGGCAGAAACCGGTGCAGTAACCATCGCGTTGCCGCAGGATGTGCAGGCTGAAGCCTGGGACTTCCCGGAGTACTTCTTCCAGAAGCGTGTGCATCGTCTGGATCGTCGCCTGCCAACCGCTGCGCAGTTAGACGATGCGCTGGCGCTGATTGCGCGTAAACACAAACCGCTGATCATTGTCGGCGGCGGTCTGAAATATTCCGACGCCGGTGATGCGCTGCTGAAGTTTGCCGAGCGCTTCAATATTCCGTTTGCTGAAACCCAGGCCGGTAAAGGCACCATCGTTTCCGACCACCCGCTGAACGTCGGCGGCGTGGGCGAAACCGGCTGTCTGGCGGCTAACCTGCTGGCGAAAGAGGCCGATCTGGTGATTGGCATTGGTACGCGCTACACCGATTTCACCACCGCGTCGAAATGGATTTTCCAGAATCCGGACGTCAGCTATCTGAACCTCAACGTCAGCAACTTCGACAGTTACAAGCTGGATGCGGTGCAGCTGCTGGCGGATGCGCGTGAAGGCCTGACGGCGCTGGAAAGCGGCTTGAAAGGTTTCGAAAATCAGTGGGGCGGCCAGATTGAGCTGTCGCAAAGCAAGCTGCTGAAAGAGACGCAGCGCGTGTACGCGGCGACCTATAACACCGACGACTTCATTCCAGAAATCGCCGACCACGCCGATCGTGAAGCGCTATTCGCCGAATTTGAGCGCCTGACACAATCGGTGCTGACGCAGAGCAGCGTGCTGGGCACCTTAAACGAGCAGCTCCCAAAGGATGCGGTGATTGTCGCGGCAGCGGGCAGCCTGCCGGGCGACCTGCAGCGCGTGTGGCGCACCAAAGATTACAACTCGTACCACGTTGAGTACGGCTACTCCTGTATGGGCTATGAAGTGAATGCCGCGCTGGGCGTCAAGCTGGCGCAGCCGCAGCGTGAAGTCTACGTCATGGTCGGCGACGGTTCGTTCATGATGCTGCACTCCGAGCTGGTTACCTCGATTCAGGAAGGGGCCAAAATCAACGTGGTGCTGCTGGATAACATGACTAACGGTTGTATCAACAATCTGCAGATGGAACACGGCATGGACAGTTTCACCACCGAGTTCCGCTTCCGTAATCCGGAAGGCGGCAAACTGGATGGCGGCTTTGTGCCGGTGGACTTCGCGGCGATTGCTGGCGGCTACGGCTGCAAAACTTACCGCATCACCACGCTGGAGCAGCTGGAGGCCGCGCTGATTGACGCGCAGCAGCAGACCGTTTCGACGCTGTTCGACATCAAAGTGCTGCCAAAAACCATGGTGCATAAGTACTTCAGCTGGTGGCACGTGGGCGTGGCGCAGACCTCAACTTCGTCCCGTACGCAGGAAGTGGCTGACAACCTTAACGTGCATATCGAACAGGCGCGTAAGTACTAAATCCTCTTTTAGGCCGGCTTCTCCGGCTTTGTTTAACCCTATTCCCAACATAATTCGAGATGCAGGAAGGCGGCAACGTACCTGCATCCTCAAGTATGAAGGGGATACTTATCCGACTCTACAGGTGTAATTATGACGCTCAAACTCGGTGTAATTGGTACCGGTGCAATTGGTCAGGAACACATTCGCCGCTGCAATAACGTCTTGCAGGGTGCGAAAGTGGTGGCAGTTTCTGATATCAACGTTGAAGGAGCGCGTGCCGCGCTGCAACGCCTGAATATCGACGCCGAGGTGTATCAGGATGGCCATCAGGTGATCAACTCGCCAGAAGTCGATGCCGTGCTGGTGACATCCTGGGATCCGACCCACGAAGAGTTCACGCTGGCGGCCATCGCAGCGGGCAAACCGGTGTTCTGTGAAAAGCCGCTGGCACTGAGCGCCGAAGGCTGCCGTCGCATCGTCGATGCCGAGATCAAACACGGCAAACGTCTGGTGCAGGTGGGCTTTATGCGCCCGTATGATTCCGGCTATCGCGCGCTGAAAAAAGTGATTACCGACGGTGAAATCGGCGAACCGCTGATGCTGCACTGCGCGCACCGCAACCAGAGCGTCGGCGAGAATTACACCACCGATATGGCGATCACCAACACCCTGATTCACGAGCTGGACGTGCTGCGCTGGCTGACGGAAGACGATTATAAAACCGTGCAGGTGGTGTTCCCGCGTACCACGTCGAAGTCTCATGCCAAACTGAAAGATCCGCAAATCGTGCTGTTCGAAACGCAGAAAGGCATCCGTATTGATGTAGAGATTTTCGTTAACTGCGCGTACGGCTACGACATCCAGTGTGAAGTGGTGGGTGAAGAGGGCATCGCGAAACTGCCTGAACCTTCTGCTATTCAAACGCGCAAAAACGCGCGTCTCGGCGTTCCGCTGTTGACCGATTGGAAAGACCGTTTCATTGATGCCTACGACGTTGAGCTGCAGGCGTTCATTAATGACGTAAAAAGCGGCGAGTTGACCGGTCCTTCGGCCTGGGATGGCTTTGCTGCCTCCGTGGCCGCCGATGCCTGCCAGAAAGCGCAGAACAGCGGCGCGATTGAGCCGGTAACCATGCCGCCGCGTCCGGATTTCTACGCCAAATAACTGAGCTGTGCGCTAACTCCTCGGCGGCTCAGCGGCCGCCTCTGTGAATCAGGGAACTGAAGATGAACCAAGACAACGTAAAACTGGCGATTGCGCCAATCGGCTGGACCAACGATGACATGCCGGAGCTGGGCAGCGAAAACACCTTCCAGCAAACCGTCAGTGAGATGGCACTGGCCGGCTTTACCGGCAGTGAAGTGGGCAGCAAATACCCGCGCGACCCGGCGATTCTCAAGCCGATGCTGGATATCCGTGGTATTCAGATCTGCAACGCGTGGTTCAGCACCTTCTTCGCCAACGGCGACAAAGCGAAAACCATCGACGAATTCACCAATCACATGAACTTCCTGCATGCCATGGGTGCGCGCGTGATTGGCTGCTCTGAGCAGAGCAAAAGTATTCAGGGCACCACGCTGGCGGTGCTGGAGCAGAAGCCAATCTTCAGTGATGAAGAGTGGCGCTTGACGGCGGAAGGCTACAACGAGCTGGCCGAGATCGCCGCGAAAAAGGGCATGCGTTTAACGCTGCATCATCACATGGGCACCGGCATCCAGACGCCCGCCGAGATTGATCGCTTTATGGAATCGACCAATGACAATGTCGGCCTGCTGTATGACACCGGCCACATCTACTACTCCGAAGGGTCACAGCAGGCGATGCTGGACGTGCTGACTAAATATCTGCCGCGTATTTTCCACGTGCATCTGAAAGACGTGCGCGACAGCGTGGTAGCGGAAGTGCGCGAAAAATCGTTGTCGTTCCTGGATGGCGTGAAGAAGGGCACCTTCACCGTGCCTGGCGATGGCGTGATCGATTTCAAACCGGTGTTCAAAATTCTCGACGATTACGGCTATAAAGGCTGGATGGTGGTGGAAGCGGAGCAGGATCCGGCGCTGGCCAATCCGTTCGAATATGCGGTGAAAGCGCGTAAGTACATCCGTGAGAATGCGGGGCTGTAAGCTTAACGACGCGCAATAAATTGCGCCGCTACAGTATGTGCACACATTCGTAGCGGCGCGATTCATCGCGCGTTTTTCCATAAAAAAGGCCGTTATCCAATTTGGAATAACGGCCTTTTAATTGGCTCGGATTACGATGCTAACGACAGCGCCGGTTTCTGTGCGTTGACCGCCAGCCACTCACGAATGCGCGCCTGTTCAGCTTCGCTCAGCCACATACCTTGTTTGGTACGACGCCAAATCGCATCATCCAGCTCGCGCACCCATTCGTTTTTCACCAGGTAGCGCAGCTCGGCTTCGTAGAACTCGTGACCGAAGTTCTCACCCAAATCATCAATGCTCTTCGCACCTTCCAGCAGCACTTCGGTACGGCTGCCGTAGGTACGGGCAAAGTGGCGCGCCATACCTTCGCTGATAAACGGATAGCGACGACGCAGGCCCGCAGCGTAATCTTCACGCGTACCGGAGAAATCACCCCCCGGCAATACCGCGCTTTTGGTCCAGGCTGGGCCGATATTCGGGTAGTACTTAGTCAGTTTTTCCAGCGCGTGTTCCGCCAGCTTACGATAGGTGGTTAGCTTGCCACCGAACACCGACAGCAGCGGTGCCTGGCCGTTGTCATCATGCACATCCAGCGTGTAATCGCGGGTGATGGCCTGCGGCGAATCCGATTCGTCATCGCACAGCGGACGCACGCCCGAGTAAGTCCAGACGATGTCATCTTTACTCAGCTGCTGTTTGAAGTGTCCGTTGAACACCTTCAGCAGGTAGCTGATTTCGTTGTCATCAATCTTCACGTCTTTTGGATCGCCTTTGTACTCCACGTCGGTGGTGCCGATGATGGAGAACTCATCCATCCACGGAATGACAAATACGATACGGTTATCTTCGTTTTGCAGGATATACGCCTGCTTTTCGCGATGGACGCGCGGCACCACGATGTGGCTGCCTTTGATCAGACGAATGCCGTACGGCGATTTCAGCTTCAGGCCGTCGTCGAAGAACTCTTTTACCCATGGACCAGCCGCGTTGACCAGACCTTTGGCGCGCCAGGTATAGGTTTTGCCGCTATCAATATCTTCGGCTTCCACCATCCACAAACCAGCTTCACGCCAGGCGCGGGTCACACGAGTACGGGTGCGCACTTCGCCGCCCTGTTTTTCCACTTCCTGCGCGTTGAGCACGACCATGCGTGCATCATCAACCCAGCAGTCGGAATATTCGAAACCGCGCGTGATTTCCGGCTTGAGGGCCGAATCCGCGCCAAAACGCAGGCTTTTACTGCCCGGCAGC
Source organism: Pantoea sp. USHLN256 (assembly GCF_037149875.1). NCBI lineage: Bacteria > Pseudomonadati > Pseudomonadota > Gammaproteobacteria > Enterobacterales > Erwiniaceae > Pantoea > Pantoea sp. USHLN256. Next base: position 113,603 of record NZ_JBBCQO010000007.1, read on the forward strand.
GTGGTGCGTTTGCCGAGGCGATCGTACATAAATAGGCCCATGCGGATCATCCACGCCGGACGCAGGTGCGGGCGGTGCGGCAGACGGAAGCGCATCGGGAAAGCGATATGCGGTGCCATTTTCAGCAGCACTTCACGCTCGGCTAAGGCTTCGCCAACCAGGCGGAATTCATAGTGTTCAAGGTAGCGCAGGCCACCGTGAATCAGCTTCGAGCTGTTGGAGGAGGTTGCACAGGCCAAATCCCGCGCCTCCAGCATCAGCACCGACAGTCCGCGTCCTGCAGCGTCCACTGCAATGCCGGCTCCGTTAATGCCGCCGCCGATCACGATCAGGTCTTTGGTTTCCACGTCATCTCCTCCGATGTTCGGAATAGTTCTAAAATGTTCGTTTTCGAGCGTAATAATAATCGGAAACCAACATCGACGCCAGCGGTTAACTGAATAAAAACATTTTTGCGTGATATAGCTAACATTCCGACAGGAAAAAAATCACATAACCACAGGACTTGTCAGGTTATCGCGACCGATTCTCAGGGTAAACTAGGCGCTAATTGTGACGAAGTAATGAGAGACACCATGGAAACCTTCGAGTGTATTAATGTCCTGCAGGCGCAAGAGCATCTGGCACAAGGTGCGCAGCTGGTGGATATCCGCGATCCGCAAAGTTTCATGATGGGCCACGCCGCGGGCGCGCAGCATCTGACCAACGATAACCTGGCGGACTTCATCGCCAAGGCCAATCAGGATTTACCGGTACTGGTGATGTGCTATCACGGCAACAGCAGTAAAGGCGCGGCGCAGTTCCTGCTTGCACAGGGATTTAACGCGGCCTATAGCATTGACGGCGGCTTTGACGCCTGGCGCGCGGCATTCCCGGCGCAGGTTGCCACCGGCGACGCCTAAGCCCATCGCATAAGGAAGGAGAGCACCGCATGATGCGCATCACCCAGTTTAATAATCCGCGCATGGCGCAGGCGTTTGTCGACTACATGGCGACGCGCGGCGTGAAGTTACGTATTGAGCGCGAAAGCCACTTTGTCATTATGTTGGATGATGAAAGTAAGCTGGAGATGGTCGAAAACGAACTCGCGCAGTTCGTGCGCGATCCCAACCATCCGCGTTATCAAGCTGCCAGCTGGCATAGCGGTAATACCGCCAGCGGCCTGCGCTATGAGCGCACCCACATTTGGGCGAACATTCGCCAGCGCGCCGGTCCGCTCACCATGAGCATCATGATTGCCTGTATCGCGGTGTTTATCGTGATGCAGATCGTCGGCGATGACGTGGCGCTGGACTGGCTGGCGTGGCCGGCGGATGCGTCGCAATATTTCCAGGTGTGGCGCTGGTTCAGTCATGCGCTGCTGCACTTCTCGCTGCTGCATATCCTGTTTAACCTGATGTGGTGGTGGTACCTCGGCGGTGCGGTCGAGAAACGTCTCGGCACCGGCAAACTGTTTGTGATTATGTTGATCTCGGCGCTGCTCACCGGCTGGATGCAGGCGAAGTTTAGCGGCGTGCTGTTTGGTGGTTTGTCGGGCGTAGTGTACGCGCTGATGGGATATTGCTGGTTACGCGGTGAGCGCGATCCCGAAAGTGGTATTTATCTGGAGCGTGGCCTGATTGGCTTCGCGGTGGTGTGGTTGGTGATTGGTTTTTACGGCGCGTTTGGCCTGGCGATTGCCAACGCGGCGCACGTTACCGGCTTGCTGGTCGGTTTAGCGATGGCATTTGTTGATACGCGCAACATCGCGCGTCGTTAGCAGCGCGAATAAAACAGCGGCTTCGAGCCGAGGAGAGAGATGTGAAGCAGACGCAACGTCATGACGCCATTATCGATCTGGTCCGGCGTCAGGGATATGTCAGTACCGAAGAGCTGGTAGAGCACTTCGAGGTCAGCCCGCAAACCATTCGGCGCGATCTCAACGACCTGGCCGATCAGAATAAAATCATGCGCCATCACGGCGGGGCGGCGTTGCCGTCCAGTTCCGAGAACACCGCCTGGCAGGATCGTAAGATGATGTGGTCAGCGGAGAAAGCGCGCATCGCCGAGCGTGTGGCAAGCCAGATCCCGGATGGCGCCACGCTGTTTATCGATATCGGCACCACGCCGGAAGCGGTGGCGCACGCGCTGCTTAATCACAACAATCTGCGCGTGGTCACCAACAACCTCAACGTGGCGATTCTGTTGATGGCGAAACCGGATTTTCGCGTGATCATCGCCGGTGGTGAAGTACGCACACGCGATGGCGGCATCATGGGCGAAGCGACGCTGGACTTCATCTCGCAGTTCCGGCTTGATTACGGCATTCTCGGTATCAGCGGCATCGATATGGACGGTTCGCTGCTGGAGTTCGACTATCACGAAGTGCGCACCAAACGCGCGATTATCGAAAACTCGCGCTGCGTGATGCTGGTGGTGGATCACTCGAAGTTCGGCCGTAATGCGATGGTTAACCTCGGCAATATGAGCCTGATTGATTACATGTATACCGATCAAAGCCCGCCGGCCAGCGTGCTGAAAGTGATTGAACAGCACGAAGTTCATCTCGAGCTCTGTTGATGTTGCATAGCCAGGTCGCCATGAATGGCGACCCTACGATGTAGCGTGCGCATTTATACGCACCGTTTTTTTTCTTAACACGCGCATTTCCCTGTCGCTTTTTTCTGCACCCGCAGCTTTACTTATCCATTCACCTCTTGCGCTCGCCCCGGCTTTACCGTTAACGGACACGAAGGGATTGATATGTCGCAGCAAAAATTCAATAAAACACGTTTCGACGCCGCTCTCACCCGCCAATGGCAGCACCTTGGACTCACTTCCGCCCAGCAAATGACACCGCATCAATGGTGGCAAGCGCTGAGCAGCGTGCTGGCCGAAATGCTGGCGACCCAGCCACCGGCACCGCCGAAGCAAGGGCAGCGCCACGTCAATTATCTGTCGATGGAGTTTTTGATTGGTCGCCTGACCGGCAATAACTTGCTCAACCTTGGTTGGTACAACGACGTGCAAGCCGCGCTAGCGGAACATCAGGTTGAGCTGAGCGAACTGCTGGAGGAGGAAGTGGATCCGGCACTCGGCAACGGCGGGTTGGGGCGCTTAGCCGCCTGCTATATGGATTCGATGGCAACCGTCGGCCAGGCTGCGATGGGCCACGGCCTCAACTATCAATATGGTCTGTTTCGTCAGACGTTTGCCGACGGGCAGCAGCAGGAAGCGCCGGACGACTGGCAGCGCGATCGCTATCCATGGTTCCGTTACAACGCGGCGCTGGATGTGCAGGTCGGCATCGGCGGCAAGGTAAAAGAGAATCACGATGGCAGCCTTCAGTGGCGTCCCAACATCCTGCTGAAAGGAGAAGCCTGGGATTTACCGGTGGTGGGTTATCGCAATGGCATCACGCTGCCGCTGCGATTGTGGAAAGCCAGCAGCGCGCAGCCGTTCGATCTCACCGCGTTTAACAACGGCCTATTCCTGCAGGCCGAGCAGCAAGGCATCGAGGCCGACAAGCTGACTAAGGTGCTCTATCCCAATGATAATCATGCGGAAGGTAAGCGCCTGCGCCTGATGCAGCAATATTTCCAGTGCGCATGCGCGGTGGGCGATATTCTGCGCCGTCATCATCTCGCCGGGCGCGCCATTCGCAGCTTGCCTGATTTCGAAGTGATTCAGCTCAATGACACGCATCCCACCATCGCCATTCCGGAAATGCTGCGCGTGCTGCTGGATGAACATCAGTTGAGTTGGGACGACGCGTGGCACATCACCAGCCGCACCTTTGCCTACACCAATCACACGCTGATGCCGGAAGCGCTGGAGCGCTGGGACGAACGGCTGGTGCGCGACTTGCTGCCGCGCCACTGGCTGATCATCCGCGAAATTAATCGCCGGTTTAAAAAGCGGGTGAAACAGCAGTGGCCGGGCGATAAGGCGATGTGGCACAAGCTGGCGGTGGTAGCTGAAGGCCAGGTGCGGATGGCGAATCTGTGCGTGGTGAGCTGCTTCGCGGTGAACGGCGTGGCGGCGCTGCACTCCGAGCTGGTGGTGAAAGATCTGTTTCCGGAATATCACCAGCTGTGGCCGAACAAATTCCATAACGTCACCAACGGCATTACGCCGCGCCGGTGGTTAAAGCAGTGTAACCCGCTGCTGTCGACGCTGATTGATGACAGTCTGCAGGTGGAATGGGCTAACGATCTCGATGCGCTGGCATGGCTGGCGCCGTTCGCGCGCAAGAAAGCGTTCCGCCAGCAGTTTCGCGCCATCAAACAGCAAAATAAGCAGCGGCTGACGCTTTACGTCAAACGCGTGACCGGTATTGATATCAATCCGGATGCGCTGTTTGACGTGCAGATCAAGCGTCTGCACGAGTACAAACGTCAGCATTTGAGCTTGCTGCATATGCTGCACTGCTATCGTCAGCTGCGCGATAATCCGGATAATCCCGACTTCGTGCCGCGTGTATTTCTGTTTGGCGCCAAAGCCGCGCCCGGCTACTACCTTGCCAAAAACATCATCTATGCGATTAACAAAGTGGCGGAGGTGATCAACAACGATCCGCGGATCGGCGATCGCCTGAAAGTGGTGTTTATTCCGGATTACCGCATTACCGCCGCCGAATTAATGATCCCGGCCGCCGATCTCTCTGAGCAGATCTCAACCGCCGGTTATGAAGCCTCCGGTACCGGCAACATGAAACTGGCGCTAAACGGTGCGCTGACCATTGGCACGCTGGACGGCGCCAACGTGGAGATTGCGCAAGCGGTGGGCGAGAAGAATATCTTTATCTTCGGCAATAGCGTGGACGAGGTTAAAGCGCTGAAGGCGGGCGGTTACAGCCCGAAAAAGCTACGTAAGCACCATCCTTACCTCGATGGTTTGCTGAAGGAGCTGGAGAAGGGCAAGTTCAGCGAGGGTGATAAACACGCGTTTAATCTGATGCTGCACAGCCTGACGAAGAGTGGCGATCCCTGGCTGGTGCTGGCCGATTTCGATGCCTACATCGCGGCCCAGCAGCAGGTTGAAGCGCTGTGGAAAAACCCGGAAGCCTGGACGCGCGCGGCAATCCTGAATACCGCGCACACCGGCCGTTTTAGCTCTGACCGATCGATTCGTGATTATCAGCAGTTGATTTGGCAGGCGGCGCGTTGATGTATTACATCCGTCAGCGCTGTGTAGCGGCGCAATTTATTGCGCAACGCCTGGAGGGGCGCGGTGCTGCCATCAAAACGCGCGATAAATCGCGCCGCTACGGTAAGTGCAAATTTCATGATCAGGAGAAAGGATGACGCTCAATAAGTTGGATCAGGCGGCACAGGATGCCGGCATCGCGCTGCGCTTTATCAATGCCCATGGCGAGCCGGAAACGATCAGTGATGCCACCAAACGCGCATTGCTGGCGGTGATGGAAACCCCAGTCGGCAAGGCTCCACCGCTACCGCCGGTGCAGGTGTTTGCCGCCCGCGCCAAACGCCAACTGACGCCGCAAGGCAGCGGCAGCTTTTCCTGGCAGTTGCACAGCGAACAGGGCAAAAGCTTCAGCGGCGAGGTGCAGGCCGGCGAACCGCTCACGCTGCCGCCGCGTCTGCCGCAGGGCTATCATCAGCTGACTCTGCGCAAAGGTCGCCAGCAGTGGCAAACGCGCATCATCATTGCCCCGCGCAGTTGCTATCTGCCAGCGCCGCTGGAACAGGGCGAAAAACGCTGGGGTGCATTAGTGCAGCTCTACACGCTGCGTTCAGAAAGCAACTGGGGCATTGGCGATTTCGGTGATTTGAGGCTGATGCTGGAACAGATTGCTAAACATGGCGGCGATTTTGTTGGCCTTAATCCGCTGCATGCGCTCTATCCGGCGCTGCCAGAACATGCCAGCCCTTATAGCCCCACGTCGCGTCGCTGGCTCAATGTGCTGTATCTCGACATCAATCAGGTGGCGGATTTCCAGCACAGTCAGGACGGCCAGCGCTGGTGGAAAAGCGCTAAAACGCGCAAGGCTCTGCAGCAAGTGCGCGCCAGCGAGTTTGTCGATTACAGCGCGGTGGCTGAACTGAAATTAGCCGCGCTGCGTTTTGCCTGGCAAAACTATCAGCCACGCGCGGCAGCCGACGTCGAATTCCAGCAATTTATCGCCGACGGTGCCGAGCATCTGCGTTATCAGGCCGCCTTTGACGGCATTCTCGCCGAGCGCAGCCAGCAACATCCCGATGAGTGGGGTTGGGCAAACTGGCCGGAAGGCTGGCGTAACGCCTTGTTGCCGGAAGTGCAGCAATGGTGTGCTGCACACGAAGAGGAGATTCAGTTCTGGAGCTGGTTGCAGTACCTGGCGCAGCAGCAGTTTGCGGCCTGCTGGCAATACAGTCAGCAGCTGGGCATGGCGGTAGGGTTATACCGCGATTTGGCGGTCGGCGTGGCGCAGGGCAGTGCCGAAACCTGGCAAGATCCGGAACTTTATAAGCTTGGCGCATCAGTCGGCGCACCGCCGGATCGCCTCGGTCCGCAGGGACAAAACTGGGCGTTACCGCCGCTCGATCCGCATGTGATGCGCGCGCGCGGTTATCAGCCGTTTATCGATCTGCTGCGCGCCAACATGCGCGACTGCGGCGCACTGCGCATCGATCACGTGATGGCGCTGCTGCGTTTATGGTGGATTCCCTACGGCGAAAGTGCCGATAAAGGGGCTTACGTGGCGTATCCGGTGCACGATCTGCTGGCGATCCTCGCGCTGGAGAGTCAGCGCCATCGCTGCATGGTGATCGGCGAAGATCTCGGTACGGTACCGCAAGAGATCGTCAGCCTGCTGCGCAACAGCGGCATTTTCTCGTGGAAAGTGCTGTTCTTCGAGCAGCACGGCGACGGCAGCTATCACCAGCCGCACGCGTATCCGCGCCAGTCGATTGCCAGTGCCAGCACGCATGATCTACCGACGTTGAGCGGATTCTGGCATGCGGATGACTTAACGCTGGGTGACAAGCTGGGCATCTATGCTCGCGACGGCGTGCTGCAATCTCTCCAGCAACAGCGGGTGAAACAAAAACAAGCGCTGCTGGATGCACTGCATCAGGCCGGTGCGCTGCCTGCACGTAGCGGCAAACGAGCTGATGGCATGGCTTTATCTCCTGCGCTGACGTTGGCGTTTCACCGTTATTTGGCGCGCACTCATAGCGCACTACTTGGGCTGCAGCCGGAAGATTGGCTCGGTATCTCTTCGCCGGTCAATGTACCGGGCACGGTCAATGAATATCCTAACTGGCGTCGCAAGTTGAATGTCACGCTGGAAACGATGTTCACGCCTGAGGTGCAGAAGGTATTAAAAGCAGTAAATGAAGGGCGGAAAGCGTAGTTAAAACGCGCGGCAGCATCGGGTTGCTGCCGCGTGCTGAATCAGTAGTACGAGTGCTCACCGCGCTGGTGCTCGGTTAAATCACGCACGCCTTTCAGCTCAGGGAAGGCTGCCAGCAGCTCTTTCTCGATACCATCTTTCAGGGTGACGTCGATCATCGAACAACCGTTACAGCCGCCGCCAAATTGCAGAATGGCGATGCCGTCATCGGTGATTTCCATCAGCGATACGCGACCGCCGTGGCCAGCCAGCTGCGGGTTAATCTGCGCTTGCAGCAGATATTCCACGCGCTCAACCATTGGCGCATCGTCAGAGACCTTACGCATTTTGGCGTTGGGCGCTTTCAGCGTCAGCTGCGAACCGAGGTTGTCGGTTACAAAGTCGATTTCCGCGTCATCAAGGTACGGTGCGCTCAGCTCATCAACAAAGGCTGACAGTTTTTCGAACTTAAATTCGGTATCGGAAGCTTCTACTGCATCGGGTGGGCAGTAAGAAACACCGCATTCAGCGGTTGGCGTACCCGGATTAATGACGAATACGCGAATCTGAGTGCCATCTTCTTGTTTGGACAGCAATTTTGAGAAGTGCTCTTGCGCAGCATCAGTAATAACGATCATGGCGATTGCTCAATAGTTGACTAAATTACTTGGTTATAATACGCCCAACACCGACGCTCTACAAGGTACGGCACAGGCAACCAATGTGTACGCTGGCCGCGCCTTGCGCCAGCAGGATGCGGCTAATTTCCGCCACGGTACTTCCGGTAGTCACAACATCGTCGATAAGCAGGATATGGCGCCCGCGCACCGGCATTTCAAGGCGAAAGGCACCGCGCAGGTTCTTTTTACGTGCGCTAGCGCTTAATGAATGCTGCACTGCGCCGTGCCGCACGCGTTTTACCCCTTCGCGATAGTCGCAGCCCAGCCAGCGTGCCAGCGGTTTTGCCAGCAGCGCCGCCTGATTATAGCCGCGTTGCCAGGCGCGCCGACGATGCAGCGGCACGCTCAGCACCAAATCTACACGCGGCAGCCGGTAATCACGACGCATTGTTAATAATTTTAACAAAATCAGCCGCGCCAGCATCACCCTGAGTGCGGTAATGCGAGAAAACTTCAGCTGCTGCACCCAATCACTCAGCGGCGGCAGATAATCACTGACGCAGGTTAGACTTTGCCACGGCGGCGGATGGCGGATGCAGCGCCCGCAGGGTTGGGCGCCACTGGCCGGTAAACCGCAGCATGGGCATAGCGCCGGCAGCCGTGGAATTTGTTGCACGCAGCGACTGCACAAACCGTGGCCGGCAATCTGCAGCGGCAGGCGGCATAGCCAACACAGTGCCGGGATTGGTAGCATAGCGACCTCCTTTTCACTTTTCGGGAGTGTAACCGATGAGTTCGCTTTACTGGCACACCACAGGCACGGGCGATTGCGATCTTGTGCTGCTGCACGGCTGGGGTCTGAACGCCGAAGTGTGGCAAAACATTGTTCCTCGACTCAGCTCGCATTTTCGCCTGCACCTGGTGGATCTGCCGGGCTTTGGTCGCAGCCAGGGTTTTGGCCCGCTGACCTTAGCGGAAATGGCGCAGCAACTGTTACCGCAGTTACCGCCGCGCGCGGTGCTGCTCGGCTGGTCGCTGGGCGGATTAGTCGCCAGCCAATTGGCTTTAACCCAGCCCGGTCGTGTTACAGCACTGATCTCCGTGGCATCATCGCCGTGCTTTACCGCACGTGATGCGTGGCCGGGCATCAAGCCCGAGACGCTACAGAGTTTCCAGCAACAGCTGAGCACAGATTTCCAACGCACCGTGGAGCGTTTTCTGGCGCTGCAAACCATGGGCACCGAGCATGCGCGACAAGATGCACGTCAGCTGAAAGAGGTGGTGTTGTCGCAGCCGATGCCATCGGTCGAGGTATTAGAAGGCGGGCTGGAGATTCTGCGTCAGGACGATTTGCGGGCTTCGCTCGACGACCTCACTCTGCCGTTTCTACGCATTTATGGTTATCTTGATGGGCTGGTGCCGCGTGGTATCGCACAGGAGCTGGATACGCGCTGGCCATCTTCTTCATCGGTGGTGATGGAGAAAGCGGCGCATGCGCCATTTATTTCCCATCCGGATGCTTTCTGTCAGCAGGTGCTGAATTTTGTCCGCGCAGCCACATAAACTGCCACGCAGCCAGCGTTATTGGCTGGCTGCCATCCAGCTTCTCCCCGCTAATGAGATCCTGCACCTGGCCCGCCAGCGGCAGCTGTGTGGTTACATCATGGTTGCTGAGATTAAACACGCACAGTAAGCCTTCGCTATCCGGTTTATGGCGACGCAATACCAGCAAGGTATTCTCGCTCTCCAGCAGCGTCATCGGATTGTCCGGATGAAACGCGGACTGGCGCGTGCGCAGCTGAATCAGCGCGCTGAGACGTTCATACACCTGCTGTCGCAGCGGATTGCCGCCGCTAATCCACGCCTCCATCTCGCGCAGGCTGTACTTCTCACGGTTGATGGCGCGGTTGTGGCCAGCGGCACGCACGCCTTCGTTATCGTTGCGTGAGCCGAGAATGCTTTGAATGTAGATGGCGGGCACGCCGGGAAACGACAGCAGAATTGCATGTGCCAGCAGGAAGCGGCGCAAACGCGTGTCATCGTCGTCGTTCTGCTGATTCAGCGCATCGAAATAGGTGACGTTAATTTCGTAAGGGCTGGTGGTGCCGTCGGCATTGTTCTTGTAGGAGACCAGCGCGCCCTCCAGCGCTAAATCACGTACCAGCGCCACAATCTCCACTTCCGACAAAATACCGCGCGCCGGATTCAGCCCAATGCCGTCGTGCGAGGCGAGAAAGTTAAAGAAGGTGGTGGTGCCGCCGCCTAAATCCAGCGTGCTGGCCCATTGACGCAGCGCACGCGCCGAACCGGAGTGTATGGCGTGCAGCACCAGCGGCGGCAGTGAAAACTGGTACACCATCTGCGCTTCATCTTTGCCGTTGCCGAAATAGCTGATGTTGTCTTTGTGTGGCACATTGGTTTCGGTGACGATCACCGTGCCGGGCGCCGCTTCATTGGCGATGGCGCGAAACAGTTTCACCAGCTGATGGGTTTTCGGCAGATGAATGCAGTGGGTGCCGGGCGTTTTCCACATGTAGCCCACGGCGTCGAGCCGCACATAATCCGCGCCTTTGATCAGGTAATCCAGCAGCACGTCGACCATGCGAATCAACACTTCCGGGTTGGCGAAGTTGAGGTCGATTTGGTCGGCGCTGAAGGTGGTCCAGATGTAGCGCGTCTCGCCGTTGGCCATCTCAAACGGTGTTAATAAGGGTGAAGTGCGTGGGCGCGTGACCGCGCTGAGATCGGTAGCGGGCGGCATGCTGATAAAGAAATCATCCCAGCCGGGATCCTGCGCCAAAAAATGGCGAAACCACGCGCTGTGCGCCGACATGTGATTGCAGACAAAATCGAACATCAGGCGGGTTTCAGTATGTAGCGCGCTGATATGTTGCCACTCGCCGCAGATCGGATTGACCTGGTGATAGTCGATAACCGAGAAGCCATCATCGGATGAATAAGGAAAGAACGGTAGCAGATGCACCAGGCTGAAAGTGGATTGCAGATGCTGCTGATAAAAGCGTGAAAAGCTGGCGAGGGTGGGTTGTTCCGGTTCGCGAAACTGATCTGCGTAGCTGATCAGCACCACATCTTTCTCATCCCAGTGCGCCTTGCGCGGCAGTTTAACCGTATCGCGCGCGGCTCGAATGTGTGAAAGCAGGCGTTCACGCGCTGGGGCAGGAAAGCTGCCGTGATAAATCTCATCGATTAAGGCGTTGATAATATCCATTGGATCGCTGGGCCACGCGGAAGCGTCATTTTTTCACACAGAATTTTTAGCGTAGTTGGGCGAGGAGATTTATCAAGGCTTATACGCGCGGAGATAGCGTTATCTCCGCGCGTTTTTAGGGCAGGATCTTAACGTTTTTTACCGAAGGCTGCGGCAAGCGCATCGCCCATCGCGCTGTTGCCGGCGGAAGCGCTGGCCGGTTTGCCACGGCCTTTGTTATTGGCCGCCGGACGCGCTGCTTCTTTGCCCGCGCTGCGGTTGTTCCCGCGCGCATTGCTTTCACCTGGCTGCTCATCCAGACGCATGGTGAGCGCAATACGTTTACGCTGCATATCCACTTCCATCACCTTCACTTTGACGATATCGCCGGCTTTCACCACCTGATGGGGATCCTCGACGAACTTGTCGGAAAGGGAAGAGATGTGCACTAAACCGTCCTGATGCACGCCGATATCAACGAACGCGCCGAAGTTGGTGACGTTGGTCACCGCGCCTTCCAGCACCATGCCCGGAAACAGATCGTTGAGCGTTTCCACACCTTCAGCAAACTGCGCGGTTTTAAACTCAGGGCGCGGATCGCGACCCGGTTTTTCCAGCTCTTTGATGATGTCCGTCACCGTTGGCAAGCCGAAGCGCTCATCGGTGAATTCACGTGCGTTGAGATCGCGCAGGCTGCCCGGATTGCCCATCAACTCATTCAGCGCCTGCTCGGTGGCGGCCAGAATGCGCTCGACCAGCGGGTAAGCTTCCGGGTGCACGGTTGAGGCATCCAGCGGGTTATCGCCGTGGTTAATACGCAGGAAGCCGGCGCACTGTTCAAAGGCTTTCGGTCCCAGGCGGCTGACTTTCAATAACTGCTGACGATTCTGGAAACGTCCATTCTCATCGCGCCAGCTGACAATATTCTGCGCCATCATGCGGGTTAAACCGGCTACGCGGGTTAACAGCGCTACCGATGCGGTGTTGAGATCAACACCCACGGCGTTTACGCAGTCTTCTACCACCGCATCCAGTTTCTTCGCCAGCTGGCTTTGGCTGACATCATGCTGATATTGGCCCACGCCGATGGATTTCGGATCGATTTTCACTAATTCGGCAAGCGGATCCTGCAGGCGGCGCGCGATGGAAACTGCACCACGAATCGAGACGTCGAGATCCGGGAACTCCAGCGCCGCCAATTCCGACGCAGAGTAAACCGATGCGCCCGCTTCACTCACAATCACTTTCTGCGCGTTAACGTGGGGGAACTGCTTCTGCACGTCGAGGAAGAAGCGTTCGGTCTCGCGCGAAGCGGTGCCGTTACCAATCGCCACCAGTTCAACCTGATGTTTGGTGCACAGTGCCGCGACGGCCGCGGCCGCTTTCGCTGCCTGACCGGTGTGCGGATAAATGGTGTCGGTGGCGACCAGTTTGCCGGTGGCATCCACCACCGCGACTTTTACACCGGTACGCAAACCGGGATCGAGACCCATAGTGGCGCGCATTCCCGCCGGTGCGGCCATCAGCAGATCGTGCAGGTTGCGGGCAAACACATTGATGGCTTCATCTTCGGCGCGTTCACGAATGGTGCCCATCAATTCGGTTTCGAGGTGCAGCAGCACTTTGATGCGCCAGGTCCAGCTCACCACCGCCTTGCGCCAGCTGTCCGCCGGGGCGTTATTCAGGCGCAGGTTGAGGTGTTCGGCGATCAGCGTTTCGCCATAGCTTTCACGCGGGGCTTCTTCAAACTGGGGATCGGCATTTAGCAACAGCTGCAGCACGCCTTCGTTACGGCCGCGGAACATCGCCAGCGCGCGGTGCGATGGCACGCCGCTCAGCGCTTCGTGATGATCGAAGTAGTCGCGGAATTTCGCGCCTTCTTCCTCTTTGCCTTCCACCACGCGAGAAACCACATGCGCGTTCTTCCACAGATACTCACGCACTTTCGCCAGCAGCGAGGCGTCTTCTGCAAAGCGCTCCATCAGAATGTAGCGTGCGCCATCCAGCGCGGCGCGTACGTCGGCAACGCCTTTGTCGGCGTCAACGTAGCCCGCGGCCAGCTGCTCGGGATCCTGCGACGCATCCTGCCACAGCGTCTCGGCCAGCGGCTCGAGACCGGCTTCAATCGCGATCTGTCCACGTGTGCGGCGCTTCTGTTTGTACGGCAGGTACAGGTCTTCCAGCTCGGTTTTGTTCAGCGTGCTGTTGATGGCGGTAGCGAGTTCAGGGGTAAGTTTGCCCTGTTCGTCGATAGATTTAAGAATCGACTGGCGACGATCGTCCAGCTCGCGCAGGTAACCTAAACGGCTCTCCAGTAAACGCAGCTGGGTGTCGTCCAGGCCTCCGGTCACTTCCTTACGATAACGTGCGATAAACGGCACGGTGTTCCCTTCATCAAGTAAGCGCACGGCGGCATCAACCTGGTCGGCGCGTGCCTTTAGCTCACTTGCGATAATCTGGCTCAGCGAATCTTTCATCATCATTAACAATGCTTACACAGGGTTAGAAATAGGGGACAGTTATACGGGCTGAGGGCGAAAATTGCCAGCCGGGGGCCAGTGAATCCGTCTTTTTCTGAATGCAGCGCGCGCTTTAAAGTCTGCTTCTTGCTGATGGCGAATCGGTCGCTTATTGTTAGCCTCTTTGCTGCGAAGAAACGCCGTTACCACGAGTTGATGTCATGAAAACCCAACTGATTACCCGCGAAGGCTATAACAAGCTGCGCGCCGAACACGACCATTTGTGGAACGAAAAGCGTCCCGAAGTGACCAAAATTGTCTCCTGGGCGGCCAGCCTCGGCGATCGTTCGGAAAACGCCGATTACACCTACAACAAACGTCTGCTGCGCCAGATCGATCGCCGCGTACGCTATCTGCGTAAATGCCTCGCCGACCTGAAAATTGTCGATTACGCACCGCAGCAGGAAGGCAAAGTGTTTTTTGGCGCGTGGGTGCAGGTGGAGAACGAGCAGGGCGACGTGAAGCGGTTTCGCATTGTCGGCCCGGATGAAATCTATGGCGAGACGATGAAAGAGTACATTTCGATTGATTCGCCGATGGCGCGCGCGCTGATCAAGAAAGAAGTGGATGACGAAGTGGTGGTGAACACGCCGGAAGGCCAGAAAATCTGGTTTGTGAACAGCATCGACTATGTAAAAGAGACGCCCTAAAAAGAGTCGGAGAATAATGGCCTGGATAACGAGGCCGGGGCGCAACTTATTCTCCGGTGGCGAAATGGGCTGACAGTAAAAGAGGGGAAAGCGCCGCAGCCTTGCCGCGCATCAATAGTATGAATTATTTGCCTGGCGTGGTCGCGGTGGTGGTTGAGGTACTGTTGCCACCTTTGTCGCCGCCGCTCATGGTCGCCAGTGCAACACCCAGCAACGCACCAACCGCGCCAATACCGATAGCGTCAGAGTTTCCTTTCGCCGTGGTGGACGCCTGTGCGCCAGCCGCTTCGCCCGCGCTGGTGGCCGCCTGAACCTGAGTGATGCTGGTCAGTACCAGTGCGCCCAGCAGAATTACGGTTTTTTTCATCTTTCTCTCTCCACATGAACTCAATAACAGCAGGTACGCATGCAGTGTCGGAGATCGCGCTGCGATAAGAAAGACGTGTTTATTGCCTGATTTATCAGCCTTTATTTAATGCTGGCCTTGTTTTTTCCTGGCGTGGAATTGTTCCGAGAGCAGATACGCGGCTGATGGCGAAAGCACAATATTTTATGCTGCCCTTCAGCTGGTACTGGCATATTCTGCACCGTTACCTTAAGCCAAATCGCGCTGAGCGCCTTCCTGGCCGCGATTTAATGTGTAATGTTCCAGTAACAGAAAGAATATGCGCCAAATTTTCAGATAAGCGCTAAGCGGCTTGAAAGCACAGATAAAAAACGCGAAGCGAAGCGCATTTCGGGGCTAAAAATAAATATAAGCTGCTGTTTAATATGCTTTGTAACAATTTCGGCTAGAATATAAACCATTAATGACTGTCACACTGAGGCCTCTTTTTTTAACAATATTGGCTCAGGCAATGGCGCCTTTGGGAGTTGAACATGCAAGAGAACTACAAAATTCTGGTCGTCGATGACGATATGCGTCTGCGTGCGTTGCTGGAGCGCTATCTCACCGAGCAGGGCTTTCAGGTGCGTAGCGTTGCCAACGCCGAGCAAATGGATCGACTGTTAACCCGCGAATCTTTCCATCTGATGGTGCTCGACTTGATGTTGCCGGGCGAAGATGGTTTATCTATCTGCCGTCGTCTGCGCAGTCAAAGTAACCCGATGCCGATCATTATGGTCACCGCCAAGGGTGAAGAAGTGGATCGTATCGTTGGTCTGGAGATCGGCGCGGATGACTACATTCCAAAACCGTTCAACCCGCGTGAGCTGCTGGCGCGAATTCGTGCCGTGCTGCGTCGTCAGGCCAATGAACTGCCAGGCGCACCTTCGCAGGAAGAAGCGGTTATCGCCTTCGGTAAATTTAAGCTGAACCTCGGCACTCGCGAAATGTTCCGTGAAGATGAGCCGATGCCGCTGACCAGCGGTGAGTTTGCCGTGCTGAAAGCGCTGGTGAGCCATCCGCGTGAGCCGCTGTCGCGCGATAAGCTGATGAACCTGGCGCGTGGTCGTGAATACAGCGCCATGGAACGCTCCATCGACGTGCAGATTTCCCGTCTGCGTCGCATGGTGGAAGAAGATCCGGCGCATCCGCGCTATATCCAGACCGTTTGGGGCCTTGGCTACGTATTCGTTCCGGACGGCAGCAAAGCATGAGGCGATTGCGCTTCTCACCCCGCAGTTCGTTTGCCCGCACCTTGTTATTGATCGTTACCTTGCTGTTCGTCAGCCTGGTAACGACCTATTTGGTGGTGCTCAATTTCGCCATTCTTCCCAGTTTGCAGCAGTTCAATAAGGTCCTCGCGTACGAAGTGCGTATGTTGATGACTGACCGGCTGCAGCTGGAAGATGGAACACAGTTGGAAGTGCCGCCGGCCTTCCGACGCGAAATTTATCGTGAGCTGGGCATCTCGTTGTATACCAACGCGGCGGCGGAAGAGAGCGGTTTGCGCTGGGCGCAGCATTACGAATTCCTCAGTGAACAGATGGGCCAACAGCTGGGCGGCCCCACCGATGTCCGGGTCGAGGTGAATAAAAACTCGCCGGTGGTGTGGCTGAAAACCTGGCTGTCGCCGGATATCTGGGTGCGCGTACCGCTCACCGAAATCCATCAGGGCGACTTCTCACCGCTGTTCCGCTACACGCTCGCGATTATGCTGCTGGCGATAGGCGGCGCCTGGCTGTTTATCCGCATCCAAAACCGACCCTTGGTGGATTTGGAACATGCGGCATTGCAGGTGGGTAAAGGCATCATTCCGCCGCCGCTGCGCGAATACGGTGCGTCTGAAGTGCGTTCAGTGACGCGCGCCTTTAACCAAATGGCGGCCGGGGTGAAGCAGCTGGCCGACGATCGTACCTTGTTGATGGCCGGTGTCAGCCACGACTTACGTACGCCGCTGACGCGTATCCGCCTTGCCACCGAAATGATGGGTGAGCAGGATGGTTATCTGGCGGAGTCGATCAACAAAGATATCGAAGAGTGCAACGCCATTATCGAGCAGTTCATCGATTATCTGCGCACCGGACAGGAGATGCAGACCGAACGTGCCGACCTGAACAGCGTGCTGGGCGAAGTGGTGGCGGCTGAAAGCGGCTACGAGCGCGAGATTGAGAATGCGGTGATGTCCGAAGATGTGATGCTGGATATCAACCCGTTATCGATTAAGCGCGCGCTGGCGAATCTGGTGGTCAATGCGGCGCGTTACGGCAACGGTTGGATTAAGGTTAGCAGCGGCAAAGAGCTGAACCGCGCGTGGTTCCAGGTGGAAGATGATGGTCCCGGCATCAAACCGGATCAGCTGCAACATCTGTTCCAGCCGTTTGTGCGTGGCGACAGCGCTCGCAGCACCAGCGGAACCGGCCTGGGCCTGGCGATTGTGCAGCGTATTATCGATGCCCATGAAGGTTCGCTGGAGATTGGTGAGAGCGATCGCGGCGGATTGCGTATTCGCGCGTGGCTGCCGATCCCCGAAGGCAGCAGTAGCAGCGCAGTGGTGAGCATTAACCACAGCGCGTGATGGCCATGTGGGCACAAATCACCTTACAAAACCCGTCGATGCAGAAACAACAAAGCCGCTATCCCTCGCAGGATAGCGGCTTTTTTATGGCCTCAACCACGTCACATCACAGCTGCGGACCGGCCTGCACCAGCGCCTTCCCGGCGTCGTTATCGGTATACTTCTCAAAGTTAGTGATAAAGCGCTGCGCCAGATCCTGCGCGGCTTGCTGCCAGGCCGCTTCCGTTGGCCAGCTGCGGCGCGGATCGAGAATCGCGCTATCCACCTGCGGTAAATGCTTTGGCATCTGCAGGTTAAACACCGGCAGCTGTTCGGTTTCCACGTTATCCAGTTCACCGGCCAGAATCGCGTTGATGATGGCCCGTGTGTCTTTCAGTGAGATGCGCTTGCCGCTGCCGTTCCAGCCGGTATTGACCAGATAGGCCTGCGCACCCGCCGCTTCCATGCGCTTCACCAGCACGTCGGAATATTGCGTGGGATGCAGCGTCAGGAACGCCGCGCCAAAACAGGCGGAGAAGGTTGGCGTCGGCTGGGTTACGCCGCGCTCGGTGCCGGCCAGCTTGGCGGTAAAGCCCGACAGGAAGTGATACTGCGTCTGTTCCGGCGTTAAGCGCGAAACCGGCGGCAGCACACCAAAAGCATCGGCGGTGAGGAAAATCACCCGCTTCGCATGGCCCGCCTTGGAAACCGGCTGCACGATGTTTTCGATATGCTCAATAGGATAGGAGACGCGGGTGTTTTCGGTTTTGCTGCCGTCGGCGTAATCCACGCTGCCATCGGCGCGCACCACCACGTTTTCCAGCAGTGCATCGCGGCGGATAGCGCGGTAGATTTCCGGCTCTGCCTGCTCAGACAGATTAATGGTTTTGGCGTAGCAGCCGCCTTCAAAGTTGAACACGCCATCGTCATCCCAGCCGTGTTCGTCATCACCGATCAGCTGGCGATCCGGATCGGTGGATAAGGTGGTTTTGCCGGTGCCGGAGAGGCCGAAGAACACTGCCACATCGCCCGCTTTGCCGACGTTAGCCGAGCAGTGCATCGACGCAATACCTTTCAGCGGCAGCAGGTAGTTCATGATGGCAAACAGGCCTTTCTTCATCTCGCCGCCGTACCAGGTGCCGCCAATCAACTGCATGCGCTCAGTCAGGTTGAAGGCGACGAAGTTCTCAGAGTGCAGACCCTGCGCCTGCCAGTCCGGATTGGTGCACTGCGCGGCGTTCATCACCACGAAATCTGGCTTGAAGTCAGCTAGCTCGCTCTCGCTCGGACGGATAAACATGTTTTTGACGAAGTGCGCCTGCCAGGCCACTTCCATCACGAAGCGCACGCTCAGGCGCGTGTCGGGATTGGCACCGCAGAACGCATCAACCACAAACAGACGTTTGCCGGAAAGCTGCTGGGTGCAGCGATCTTTCAACGCCTGCCAGGTTTCCTGCGACAGCGGCTGGTTATCATTTTTGCCGTTGCCAACATCGTTCCACCACAGCGTGTCGCGCGTGGTGTCATCGCGAACGATGTATTTATCTTTGGGCGAGCGACCCGTAAAGATGCCGGTATCCACGGCAATGGCGCCGCTCTGCGTCAGAATGCCTCGCGCATAACCTTCCAGCTCTGGGCGGGTCTCTTCCTGAAATAGCGTGTCGAAGTCAGGGTTGTACACCACTTCGGTGGTGCCGCTGATGCCCATAGAGGCGAGGTCTTGCGATGTCAGGCCGTTAACGCGCATGTGACTGCTCCTTTAATCGGTATCTGTTACTGCGTATTTTTTATGGGGGGATTCTGCTGCCTGCCGTGCATAGCCACACAGGGCAGATCGCGCGCAGTGTACTCTTATGAGCACAGCGGAAAAGAGAAGATAGTCAGAAATGCGAGCTGGAACGTGACAAGTAGAGAAATCTGCCACTTATGTAATTAAAGTCAGCGTTATTTAGCTAATAACCGTGATAAATGATAGGGATACGTTCAGAGGGAAATGCGGGCGGCTGAACCGCCCGGCAGGAAATTAATGCACTTGATCGCTGTTGTTGGTTGGCGCGTTACGAATGGCGGCAATATCCACCGCATCGTACACATAGTGCGAATTGCAGTAGTCGCAATGCATATCGATTTTGCCATCCTCTGCGAGGATTTCGTCCACCTCTTCAATCGGCAGCGTACTCAGGACTTCGCCGCAACGTTCGCGTGAGCAGGTGCATTTGAAGCTAACCGGCGACGGATCAAACACCGTGGCTTCTTCCTGATGATACAGACGCCACAGCACGTCGGTGGCGGGCAGTTCGATCAGCTCTTCGCTCTTCACGGTTTCGGTCAACGTGGCGAGATGATTGAAATCATCCGGGCTCGGCTCTTGCGCTGGCAGCACCTGCAGCAGAATGCCCGCCGCGCCTTTTTCGCTGGTGCGGATAAACAGGCGCGTTGGCAGCTGCTCAGAGCGCATGAAGTAATCTTCCAGGCAACCCGCCAGCGTATCCGCTTCCAGGCCCACCACGCCTTGATAACGCTCGCCTTTCTCTGGCGAGATGGTGATCACCAGATAGCCGTTACCGACCATCTCTTTCAGGCTGCTGCCCGGTGCGATCTCGGCATCTTCTTTGACGCGCGCCACGCCACGCAGCTCCTGGCGGTTGTTACCGTTGATCACCGCCAGCGTCAGCGGACCATCGCCCTGCAACTGTACGGTGATATCACCGTCAAACTTCAGCGTTGCCGTCAGCAGACTGGTGGCCACCAGCAGCTCGCCAAGCAAGGTTTTTACCGGCTCAACGTAGTCGTGATTTTTGACAATTTCACGCCAGGTTTCCGTCACGTTAACCAGCTCACCGCGCACGGCGACATTTTCGAATAGGTAGCGGTGCAGTTGATCGTTTGCAGACATAGTGTTTCTCTCGTTGGGGGCGCGTTATTTATCGCCCGACAATTTAAATTTCATCAGATCGCGGCGCTCTTTCTTATCCGGGCGACGATCGGGGTGCGGCATGGTTAACGCATTCATCTTGCGCGCCAGCGCGGTTTTCTCACGCTTTTCGATACTGGCGTCGGTTTCGGCATACAGCGCTTGCGCTTCGGTGGCGGGACGACGCTGATCGGTGACCGCGGTGATCACCACGGTGCGCTCATCATTGCCCTGACGCAGCGTCAGCTCGGCGTTCAGCTCCACCAGTTTACTGGGCTTGCTGCGCTGACCGTTGTAATGCACTTTGCCGCCTTCCACCATCTCGCGAGCCAGCGCACGGGTTTTATAGAAGCGCGCGGCCCACAGCCATTTGTCGAGGCGGACGCCTTCGCTGATTTTCTCTTTCATTGCGGCTCCTGCTTTAACGCAGCGTCTCACACAGCTGACGATAATCTCGTACCGCCGGATGACGCTGGAAAGATTGATCGGGCCGACCGGAATCCGGATTGCTGACGCCTAAACACCAGCGAATGCCCCAGCTTGTCGCTGCATCCAGAATCGCTTCGCTGTCATCAATGAATAGCGTGCGCGAACGCTCAAACGCAGTGTGCTGCTGAACAGCCTGCCAGAGACGCGGATCCTCTTTCGGATACCCAAAGGTATGGGTGGAAAGTAATAAATCAAGGTGGGCAGCTAATCCGGTCTGCTCCAGTTTGACATCCAGATTATAAGGATGCGCATTGGTCAGCAGAATGGTGCGTTTGCCTGCGGCGCGTAGCGCCTGCAATAACGGCAGCGTATCTTCACGCATTGCGGCGCGATGGCGCTTTTCCCACGTCATGGCGCGAATATCCAGCGCCAGTTCCTGCGACCAGTAATCGAGACAATACCAGTTTAGCGTATGCATCACGGCCTGATACTTCTGCTCAATCAGCTGATGGGCTTCACCCAGCGTGATCGCGCGTTCACGGCTTAAGGTTTCAGGAACGTGTTCCAGCCAGAAGTGGCGATCAAAGGCGAGGTCGAGCAGCGTGCCGTCCATATCCAGCAGCACGGTATCAATCTCTGACCAGTTAAGCGTAACCTGCATTTTCTTTCTCGCCGCAAAAAAGTGGGCGACAGGGTAGCACAGAAGGGAAGGGCTCAGAACAGCGAGCGCACGCTCTGCATAGTGTTCAGATTGTGGTTGAAGCACTTGTCGTAATATTGCTGAATTTCCGCCATACGCAGACGATTACGGTGAATACGACGCAGCGCCAGCAAGCCGTTGATCACCGCGCTGGCAATCAGTACCAGCATCAGCAACGCGGTGCCTAGATAGCGCCATTGCGCCATCGCATCTGGCTCGTTATGCAGCGCGATATGACGGGTACCGTTAGCATCAGTGGTAATACTGGTGATGATGCCGCTGGCGGCGAACGGCGTATGCAGCAGCATTTCAGACATGCGCTGTAGCTCACGCCATTGCGAAGGGGCATCGAGATCAAACAGCGAAACTGACGGCTGCGGCTGCGTCACCATCTGGCGACCTTCATCACTGATGATCAGGAAACCACCCGGCGGCGGACTATTGAGGTTTTCTGCCGCGCGACGGGTCTCGCGTGCGAAGAAAGTAGAAGTAGCAGTGTTGACCAGATTTTCCAGCGCTTCAGCGCTAACCGGGCGCAGCAGCACATTCATGCCATTCAGCTTGCCGGAATCTGCGCGATGGATCAGCGAATCCCAATCTTTGGCGTTGCCCAGATTTACCAGCGCATTTTTCAGGCGCACACAATCCTGCTGCTGGCTGCACAGCTCCTGGGTTTTCAGCACCAGATCGGAGAAGTCATCCAGCAGAATCATGCCGGATTTTTGAATCGCCGAGGCCAGCTGCGGGTTGAGCTTCGGATCGGTGTTGGTTTCCGGATGCAGCTGGCGCGTGGTGGTGTCGAGCAACGCGGAAGCTTTATCGATGATATCCGATTGCGGCTGTGGCAGCGGCGCGGCGTTGTTCCAGTAAATGGCTGAGCAGTCAAACGGCATGTAGGCGTAACTGCGATTGCTTTGGTAGTTGCCTGGCACCGAACACATGCCGGTGCCGCCCACTTTCAGGCTGTCGCCGATGTGTAGTGGCAGCGCATTCAGCTTATCAACGCTGTTCACTTCGATGCTCTCGGTGCCTTTTACCCACGCGAGGCTGAGTTTGATCGGCATGCTGAGCGGAATCCAGGTGAACAGCATTACCAGCACCAGCAGCGAACCACACGCCAGCACCAGGTTTTTACGCCAGCGCTGCACCGGGAAGTTACGCACTTCGTCCTGCAGCGACAGGAAGCGGCCCTGACGCACCACCTGACGATTGAGGTACATCTCAACATCGGTGATCTGGCCTAGATCATGCGCCACATAAGGCTGCCAGTGTGCAGGGTAGATCAGATCAATAATGCCAAGCGAGATGTTGCTCTGCTCCTGATTTGATTCGCCGAACAATCCCCAGCGCTTGGGCGCACCGCGCAGGCAGTGGACGTCACGCAAACCATTCGCACCCGGGAAGCGGTAGAGGAACCACAGGCTGACGGCAATCATCAGGCAGCCGAGCAGGGCAATCCATACCATCAGGCTGCCGGGCAGCACCAGGCTAAGGAAGAACAAGAGGAAAGCGAAACAGATGGCGACCGCTTCACGCGTGCCGTCGGCGCGTGACAGTTGATACTCTTCCGAGGTCTCTTTGCGCACCTGCAGCAGTTCAACGTTCTCGCTCTCTTCTTTACGAATAGAGGCGTTGGTTGACATCGGTCGTACCAGCGGCGGCAGCGCCGGTTGTTCAACGGCGTAGCTCACCAGTGAATGACCGTTGAGCGAAATCACCAGCGGCAGCGTTTGCGTACGGATCAACTCAACATAGTTTTCATCGGCGATGTACTGCTCCCACAGCGGCGGCAGATGCACCTCGACTTCGTCGAGATAGTAGCGCCATTTCTGCGGATCGTCGGTGGAGAGGCCATAGCGGGTGATGGAACGAGTGACAGGATAAACGTTACTGCTTTGCGCGGTGAGCGTCAGCGCTTCGGGTTCGCGTGACTTCTTTGCAGAACGGGTACTGCTGTGTTGCTGCTGTTTGGCCAGCAACGCAATGTACTTTTCAACGGCATCACGTTCTTCGTCAGTAAGCTTGCGATGAGGCGGACTGATAAACGGCAGAGGTTTCGCCAACGGCGGACGATGCCGCATAGCGTACCAATAGCCGATACCTGCGAGTAACGAACAGGCGAGCATGACTGCCAGAATGACAATGTAAGTGCTCATGCTTTGCTCAATCCAGCCAAAAAACTGCCTTCACGTTAACGATGTACTCCCGGTGAATCCATCAATACAAGTCAATTTTGGCGAGCAGAAGTGATTCTGACAAGGGAAAAGTCAGATAAAATAACGCGCAAAATCATTTGATTATAGTTTGGTAGATTATTCCTTAACGGGATGTTAACCAGATAAAACTCAATTAAATATCGGCATTATCTGAATTGTGCACAACATCGTTGACTTATTGTGAATTTTTAACTGCATAGATAACAAGAAGTTGTTAGCGGCAGTGAGTGAATGTATGTCACCATAGTTTACCTACACCGCGTCTCGCACAATAGTTCGGGCTTCGGTATGCTGGCGTCATCACGTTTCACAGGGTTGTGCTAAGTTTGAGGCTGATATGAAAACCCCAATGAAAAAACCTGACATCCTCAATGTGGAAGCGGTTGCCCGCTCCCGTTTGTTCACCATAGAAGCGGTCGATCTCGCTTTCAGCAATGGCGCGCGTCGCGTCTATGAACGCATGAAGCCTTCCGATCGGGAAGCGGTGATGATTGTGCCGATTATCGGCGATGACGTGATCCTGATACAGGAGTACGCCGTGGGTCTGGAAAGCTATGAACTCGGTTTCCCGAAAGGGCTGATCGATCCCGGTGAAAGTGCCTTTGAAGCCGCCGACCGCGAGCTGAAAGAGGAGGCGGGATTTGGTGCCACTAAACTGGAAGCGCTCGGCAAGCTGACCATGGCGCCCTCTTACTTCTCCAGCAAGATGAACATTGTGGTCGCGGAAGGTTTGTACGAAGAGAAGCTGGAAGGTGATGAGCCGGAGCCGCTGATTGTTCATCGCTGGCCGTTAAATAACCTGTTGGCGCTGCTGGAGGAACCTGATTTCCGCGAAGCGCGTAACGTCAGCGCCCTGTTTATGGTGCGCGAATGGTTGGTGAAGCAGGGACGTTTAAGCTACTAATCTTTGAGTATCGCTTAAAAAAGAAAGCCGGCAGAGTTGCCGGCTTTTTTGATCAGAACAGTTCGTGGCTTTGGCCATTGTCCATGATGGTGGTTCCTACATCATGCACCGAATATTCCGTTGGCTGCGTGCCGTTGATGAAGTACTCCTGACGCGAGTTGCCGCCGTTGGCCAGTTTACCGGTACCGCGATCGATATTAACGGTGACTACGCCATCTGGCGGTGTCAGCGGCTGAACCGGCACGCCTTCCAGCGCGGATTTCATATAATCATCCCACGCTGGCTGAGCACTCTTGGCACCGCCTTCGTAACCGGAGATTTGGTCCGGAATCGCGCCTGACATCGTTGAACGACCGAGCGCACGTGAATCATCGAAGCCAATCCACACTGAGGTCACTACGCCCGGACCGTAACCGGAGAACCACGCATCTTTCGAGCTGTTGGTGGTACCGGTTTTACCGCCGATATCGTTACGTTTTAAGTCACGACCTGCACGCCAACCGGTTCCCATCCAGCCGGGTTCGCCGAAGATGTTGGTGTTTAGCGCGCTCTTGATCAGGAATGACAGTGGCGTGTTGATCACGTGCGGTGCATATTGCTGATCGCCACCCGGCTGCGGCTGCGCGGGGACTTGCTCCAGCTCCGGTTGCGGCACGGTTTGGTTCTGCGATTGCTCGGAAGTGGCGACATTCTCAATGCTCTCTTCGTTCAGCGCCACCGACTTTTTGGTATCGCCATAGATCACCGGCAAGTTGCACTGCGGGCAGGCAATTTTCGGTTTCTCTTCAAAGATTACGCCGCCTTGTTCGTTCTCAATTCTGGTGATGAAGTACGGATCGACCAGGAAGCCGCCGTTTGCCATCACCGCGTAACCGCGCACCACCTGCATTGGCGTGAACGAAGCCGCGCCTAACGCTAACGATTCGGTATGTACGATGTTCTGCGCCGGGAAGCCGAAACGTTGCAGGTATTCCGCCGCGTAATCTACGCCCATTGCACGCATCGCACGCACCATCACCACGTTTTTCGATTCGCCCAAGCCCTGACGTAAACGGATAGGACCGGCATAGGTAGGTGGCGAGTTCTTCGGACGCCAGTCGGCGCCTGCACCCGCATCCCAGCGCGAAATCGGCACGTCATTGAGAATCGATGCCAGCGTTAAACCGCGATCCATCGCTGCGGTGTACAGGAACGGTTTGATATTGGAGCCGACCTGACGCAGCGCCTGGGTAGCGCGGTTAAACATGCTCTGGTTGAAGTCGAAACCGCCGACCAGGGCGCGTACGGCACCATCTTCAGGATTGAGAGACACCAGCGCGGAGTTCACCAAGGGAACCTGGCCGAGCCACCAATCATCATTCACTTTACGCACCCAAATCTGCTGACCGGCTTGCAGCACCTGCGTCACGCTACGCGGCGTTGGGCCTTGCAGCGTGTCAGATTTGTAAGGGCGCGCCCAGCGCACGCCCGCCATGCTCAATGAGACGCTACTGCCATCTTTCAGCATAGCCGTGGCCTGATCGGCGCTGGCACTGGTGATCACTGCGGCATTCAACGGGCCATAAGTTGGCAAGTTTTTCAGCGCGCTCTGGATGCGGGTTTGATCCCAGCTAGCTTCACCCACTTTCCACAGCACGTTAGTCGGACCGCGATAGCCGTGACGCATATCGTAGGCCATCACATTGTTACGCACCGCCTGCTGTGCGGCTTCCTGCAGGTGGCGGGTCACGGTGGTGTAAACCTTATAGCCATCTTCATACGCTTTATCGCCGTAACGCTTCACCATCTCCTGTCGCACCATTTCACTTAAATAAGGTGCGGAGAAGGCGATTTCCGGGCCGTGATAGCTGGCCGTCAACGGTGCATTACGCGCTTCGTTATATTGCTGCTGCGTGATGTAGTTTTGATCCAGCATACGTGCCAGCACCACATTACGACGCGACAGTGCACGCGTATGAGAATAGAGCGGGTTGAAGGTGGAAGGCGCTTTTGGCAACCCGGCAATCACCGCCATTTCGCTCAGCGACAGCTGATCAATGGATTTTCCAAAGTAGACCTGCGCCGCAGCGCCCACACCGTACGCGCGATAGCCGAGATAAATCTTGTTGAGGTACAGCTCAAGAATTTCATCTTTGCTTAACAGCTGCTCAATGCGGATTGCCAGGAACGCTTCCTTAATTTTACGCATTAAGGTGCGCTCTGGACTGAGGAAGAAGTTACGCGCCAGCTGCTGGGTGATGGTACTGGCACCCTGCGATGCGTGACCCGACATCAGTGCAATGCTGGCAGCACGGAAAATCCCCACCGGATCGACACCGTGATGCTCGTAGAAACGGCTGTCTTCGGTGGCAATAAACGCTTTGATTAACTCAGGCGGCATCTGCTTTAGGGTCAGCGGCACACGGCGCTTCTCACCGTATTGGGCGATTAGATCGCCATCCGCGCTGTAAACCTGCATAGGCGTTTGCAGGCGCACATCTTTCAATGTGTTCACATCGGGCAGCTGCGGCTCTATGTATTTGTACAAACCATAAACCGTGCCGGCTCCCAGCAAAATGCAACACACTGCAAGGATCAATAAATACTTTACGAACTTCACCTGAGAATTCCCATCTGTTGTCGTTTGAGCAGTTTATAAGCAACCGCGCGGTAGTATAAAGACAAGCCTGACGCTTTGATATACCCGTCAGACTTGAAGTTGCCGGTGCGTTGGCCAGGTGTACTCACCTTAGTCACTAACTCATGTAAGCGGCTGGAGATTCATGCACTTGCCGACTTCCTGCAACGCCAATTCTTTCGAGTATTGGCCTAATTCCCTTCAATGGTAATGATAAGGAGATCGCGCGCATGGCTTTTGAGCGCTGGCAAATCGGACTGGACATCCAAAATGGGCAGATCTGTGCCCTTGGCATTGAACGCCGTCGTCATGGTTGGCAGTTGCGACACTGGTGGCAACAAACGCTGCCGCAAGATACGTTAAGAAACGGTGTGCTGCAAACCACGCCTGCGTTACTGGATATGTTAGGACGCTGGCAGCGCCATCTGCCGAAACGTTATTCGCTGCGTGTTGGTCTGCCGCCACAGCTGGTGTTGCAACGAACCTTACCCTTGCCGGAAACCTCGTTGCGTGAACCAGCATTAGGGCGTTATGTGGCGGCTTCCGCACAGCGTCTTTTCCCGGTTGAGCCGGCTTCGCTATCGCTGGATTATCGATCGCCGGGTAAGGCTTCGCAGCTTTGCGTCACTGCGGCGCGGCGCGAGGTGATCGGCCAATGGCTGACGCCGCTCAAACAGGCGGGTCTGAGACCTGACGTATTTGAGCTGAGTAGCCTGGCGCTGACGCAAATCGGCATGCGTATGCCTTTACGCCACAACCAGCTGTTGATTCATCCGCTTAGCGATCACTGGCTATGGACGCTGGCAGGTGAAAGCACCACCTCAGGCGCAGCCACCGAACCCCTCACTCTCGCGCAACTGCGTGACACCTTTCCACAGATGGAGAGCGTACTCTGCACGTCACCCCAGGTCTTGCCTGAGGAGCAGGTGAAACGTTGCAAGCCGTTTACGCTGCTGCACTATCTGCAACCGCCTTTGCCCGAGCAGGAGGGTGAGTTTGCTATCGCGCTTGGGTTGGCACTGCGCCCGGAGGATGCCTGATGCTGGCGGTCAACTTGCTTCCCTGGCGCATCCAGCAATGGCAGCGGCGGCGCCAGCAGAGCATCACGCTGCTGGCACTGACGTTGGTTTGCACCTTGCTGATCCTTTCAGCGCTGTGGTGGCGTGGCGCAATCGCACGGCAGCTACAGGCGGAAGCCCTGATGGATATCACCTTCATCCTCAACACACTGCAACAGCAGCTTGAGCAGCAGCAATCGCTGCTGCAGTTGCGTGAGTCACTTCTTCAGGCGCAGCGCGCCCAGCAACAGCGGCAAGATCAGCACCATCGCTGGCAGCATTTCTGGCAGCAATTGCCGGAACTAATGCCTGAAACCTTATGGCTACATCGCCTTGAGCGGCGGCAGGGGCAGTTGGTGCTGGAGGGGCAGGCGCAGAGCATGGCGGCAGTGAGTGATTTTCGTCATCAATTGATAACGCAGCCGTTGTTCAGCAGCGTGAAGCAGGGCGGTGTGCAGCGCCAGTCCGGCGGCGATTATCGCTTCGCCCTGCATGCGCGCATACAGGAGTTGGCCGATGAATGATCTGCTGCAACGCTGGCTGATGTTAACGCTACCGCTACGCATCGTAGCATTACTGTTGTTATCGCTGCTGCTGTTCGCGCTGATGTGGTGGGTAGTGCTTCGTCCGCAGCAGCAGATGCATGAAGCGCAACAGCAACAGCTGGGAAAAATGAGGCAACAACAGCAACAGCGTTTGCAACAGCTGGCACTCTTTCCAACCATTGAGCTGTTGCAAGATGAGATCGCCACGCTGCAGCAACCTGAGCCGGACATGGCGGCGCAGCAAACGCTGGAGACAATTGTTGCTGCACGGGGTAGCCAGCTGGAAGCCTGGCATCCGGACAGCCAGCCGCAACAGCTACAGCTGCGGCTCATCTGGCCACAGTTTCTGCCGCTGTTTAGCGAGCTCGCCACGACCCGCTTAGCCGTGCCACAGCGTTTTCAGCTGCAAGCCGAGCAGGGCGTGCTGAACACGCAACTTTGGCTGGAGAGTGACGATGCGGAGTAGCGCGCTGCTGTTGCTGCTCTGCAGCTCCCTTGCGCTAGCGCGCGATCCTTTCCAGCCGCTGACAGAAACGCTTTGCCAGGCACAGGTTGCCGCGCCGCAAGGCTGGCGTTTGCAGGGCATCATTGGTGCAGCGCCGCACTATGTGGCGTGGCTGGTTTCTCCGCAGGGAAAAAGTCATCGGCTGACCGAGCAAACACCCTTTCCGCTGCCGCCCTGGCAAGTCGTGCAGCTTACGGCACGCACGCTGGTGCTGAACGCGGCACAAAGTTGTTCGCCCCAGCAAATCACATGGGTAATAAAAGGAGGTTTTTATGAAATGGATGACGTTACTGATACTGCTGTCTCTGAGCGCCCCGCTGCGCGCCAGTGACGATCGCCTGAGCCTGACGTTTGATGATGCGCCGGTTGAACGCATTTTACAGGCGCTGGCGGATTATCAGCAGACCAACCTGCTGATTGCACCGGGTGTTGAGGGCCGCCTCTCGCTGCGCTTAGATAATGTGGGTTGGGAGCGCGCGCTCGCCCTGGTGACACAGCTGGCAAAACTTACCGTGGTACAGGAAGAGGGCGTGCTGTTGGTCTACCCAGAAAGCTGGCAACAGTTGCAGGCGCAACAAGCGCAGGCAGAGCGTGAGGAGGAAAAACAGCAAACGCCTCTGGAACAACGAACCGTGACGCTGCATTACGCCAGCGCCAGCGATATTTATCGTAGCTTACAAGCCGAGCGATCCTTGATGACGCCACGTGGCAGCGTGACGGTGGACAGTCGCACCAACAGTCTGCTGTTGCGCGATACGACCGAGGCGCTGCGTGACACTGAGCGCTGGTTAAAAGCATTAGATTTACCGCTGGAGCAGGTTGAGCTGGCTGCACACATCGTCACCATCAATGAAGAGCATCTGCGCGAGCTGGGCGTTAACTGGGGCACTTCACCCGCAGAAGTCGTGACCCAGGCGCTGCGTAATCCACTGCTGGATATTCCCCTGGCGGTGGGCAATCCGGCGTTTCGTGCCGGCGTGACGCTGGGCCAGGTGAGTGGCGAATTGTTGAACCTCGAATTAAGCGCATTGGAGCAGGAGAACCAAATCGAAATTATCGCCAGCCCGCGCCTGTTTACCGCGCATCAACAGACCGCCACTATCAAGCAGGGAACGGAAATCCCCTATGAGGTGAAGTCAGGTAATAGCGGGGCGACGGCGATTGAATTTAAAGAAGCGGTGCTGGGCATGGAGGTTACACCCGTGGTGTTAGGTAATGGACGCATCCAGCTAAAACTCAGATTGAGTCAGAACCTGCCGGGAAGGAGCGTTAACATTGGCGATAATCAGGTACTGAGTATTGACAAGCAGGAGATTGAAACTCAGGTAACGCTTCGAGATGGCGAAACTTTAGCGCTCGGCGGCATTTTTCAGCAGCAGCGTACGCAGAGCGAAAAACGCGTTCCCTGGCTGGGTGAATTGCCGCTGCTGGGGAATTTGTTCCGTCAGCAGACCGACGAGCAGAAAAAAAAGGAGCTGGTTATCTTTATTACCCCCAGACTGGTCAGGGAAGCAGCGCTTACTGCCGGATAAAGCGGAAAATTCGTTCTGTGAGGCCAACTGCGTTGACGCAGGGCTGGAATTAGCTTACAAGGTTTAGCGATTTTCAAAACGGTGTAACGGAACGCGGCAGAATAACCTTCCGAATGACGTCGGTCACAAGCGATACTGACGTCAAAAGAAATATCTCCAAAATAATTCGAGCTCCAGTAGGACGTTAAATGAGTGAATTCACTGTGCTTACATTGGTAAGCGATTACGGTGGATGACCCCGGCCAGCGTGCCTGTAGCACGAAATATAGCGGATTAGCGGAGGTGCGTTACCGTCTCGCGAACCACAGACCGGTCCTGTTAAGAGGTCGCCGGGGGCAATTTATTCGGTTGCCAAACGGCCATGAGTGTTGAGATAATTTTCCGTCTGACTCTTGTTAACGCTCATGAGGTCTCAGTTCCTGTCCCGCCAGCTATGCTGAACGCGGGGTATCATCAACGAATTCTTAGTAATACCGATAAAATGGCAGAGAAACGCAATATCTTTCTGGTTGGGCCGATGGGTGCCGGCAAAAGCACTATTGGTCGTCAGTTGGCTCAGCAACTCAATATGGAATTTTTCGATTCCGATCAGGAAATTGAGCGACGCACCGGAGCGGATGTAGGCTGGGTATTTGATGTGGAAGGCGAAGAAGGCTTCCGCGATCGTGAAGAAAAGATCATTAATGAGCTGACCGAGAAGCAGGGCATTGTCCTGGCGACCGGTGGTGGCTCCGTCAAATCCCGCGAGACCCGTAATCGTCTCTCCGCCCGTGGTGTGGTCGTATACCTAGAAACCACCATCGAAAAGCAGCTTGCTCGTACCCAGCGTGATAAAAAGCGTCCGCTGTTGCAGGTTGAATCACCGCCGCGCGAAGTACTGGAAGCGCTAGCAGGTGAACGTAATCCGCTTTATGAAGAGATCGCTGATGTCACTATTCGCACTGACGATCAGAGTGCAAAAGTGGTGGCCAATCAGATTATCAACATGCTGGAAAAGAACTAATCCAGCGCCCTGAGGGCTCAGTAATAGGTATCGGTCATCATGGAGAAGATCACTGTCTCACTCGGGGATCGCAGTTACCCCATCACCATCGCTGCCGGACTGTTTAACGATCCGGCTTCTTTTTGGCCGCTCAAAGCAGGCGACAATGCCATGCTGGTAACAAACCAGACACTGGCGCCGATCTATCTGGAACCCCTGGCAGCGCTACTCAGCAAGGCTGGAGTGAAGGTAGATCAGGTCATTTTGCCTGATGGTGAGCAGTACAAAACGTTGGCTGTAATGGACGAGGTGTTCACCGCGCTGCTGAAAAAGCCGCACGGTCGTGATACCACGCTGATTGCACTGGGCGGTGGAGTGATTGGTGATCTGACCGGATTTGCTGCGGCCAGCTATCAGCGCGGTGTGCGCTTTATTCAGGTGCCGACCACGTTGCTGTCTCAGGTTGACTCCTCCGTGGGTGGCAAAACCGCGGTAAACCATCCTCTTGGCAAAAACATGATTGGGGCGTTTTACCAGCCCGCGTCTGTGGTTGTGGATACCCATTGCCTGGCCACTCTGCCGCCGCGCGAACTCGCGTCGGGTCTGGCGGAAGTGATCAAATACGGCATTATTCTTGATGGCGAATTTTTCCTGTGGCTGGAGCAGAATCTTGATGCTCTGCTGGCACTGGATGAAAAAGCCATGGCTTACTGCATTCGTCGCTGCTGCGAGCTTAAAGCCGAAGTGGTCGCGGCTGATGAGCGCGAAACCGGTGTGCGTGCACTGCTTAATCTGGGCCATACTTTTGGTCATGCGATTGAAGCGCATATGGGTTACGGCAACTGGCTGCACGGCGAAGCGGTGTCGGCTGGCATGGTGATGGCCGCGCGTACCGCCGAGCGTTTGGGGCAGTTCACTTCAGCTGAAACCGATCGCATTATCGCGCTGCTATTGCGCGCCGGTTTACCGGTGCATGGCCCGGCGAGCATGGCGGCGGAAGATTATCTGCCTCACATGATGCGCGATAAAAAAGTGCTGGCCGGCGAGTTGCGTCTGGTGCTGCCTCTCGCTATTGGCCGCTCTGAAGTGCGTGCAGGTGTGGCTCATGATATGGTGCTGGCAGCAATCAATGATTGCCAGAAACCCTGATTATTAGAAGTGATGAGTGGTGATGCGGCGTGTGGGAAGCGCGTCGTTTTACGGAGGAGGCTAAATGGATGAGTTCAAACCGGAAGACGAGTTAAAACCTGACGCCAGTGACCGCCGTCCGACGCGGTCACGCAAATCGTCTTCTGCGCCGAAAGTGAAAGTACCGGTTTCTCGTCAGCATATGATGATGGGCATTGGTATTTTAGTTCTGCTGTTGGTGGTGCTGGGAATTGGTTCGGCGTTAACCGGTCCAGATGAGAAGAAACCAGCAACCAATACCGCAAATAATGGCGCGGCACCTTCAGCCGGTGGCAGCGAAAAGAACATCGACCTTTCAGGTTCGACGTCCATGAGCGGCCAGCAAAATGCCACACAGTCTGCTGATGGCGGCGCTGCGCAAACTACAGCGGGAGCGGCTGCACCTGCGGGCAACGACGCCCAGTCCATCTCGATGCCACCGGTATCCTCAACGCCCACTCAGGCCGAAACCGTTGATACTCCAGCAAACCAACAGCGTGTCACGCTGCCGGGCGATCTCAACACCGCGCTGAACAATCAGCAGGGTTCTGTTGATGCTGCGGCACAAGGCGCACAGGGTAACAGTTCGCTGCCAACCGCACCGGCAACGGTGAGTGGCAACGGTAAGGCGATGACGCCGCCAGCGATGCGTGCGGAAACCCCACCGCGTAATGCCAGCAACGGTGCACGCGAGACGCACGCTGCTAGCACCACCACGCACAAAGCTCCGGCAGCGACTAAATCGACGCCGGTGAAAGAGAACAACACGCACACTACGCCAGCGCGTAATGCGGCGCCTGCGAGCAGCAGCGCCAGCAAATCGTTGCCATCGGGCGGCAACTACACGCTGCAGTTGAGCGGTGCGTCGAAAGAAGAGAGCCTGAACGCCTGGGCGAGAAAACAGAACCTGAGCGGTTATCACGTGTATAAAACCACGCGCAACGGTCAGCCATGGTACGTGTTGGTGAGTGGTGCTTACGCCACGCCAGCCGATGCGAAACGCGCGGTGGCATCGCTGCCAGCAGAAGTGCGTGCGGCGAATCCTTGGGTGAAACCGCTTAGTCAGGTGAAGAAAGAAAGTCAGTAATTGATGTGGGGCTGCGCAGATGTGGCCCCGTTTAAAGCGCAGAGCTGCTGTCGGTTTCACCACAGCCAATAATTAAGATGTAATAACCACGACAGCATGAAAAAAAATCGCGCTTTCCTGAAATGGGCCGGAGGGAAATACCCGCTCCTTGATGACATCCGTCGTCATTTGCCACAAGGTGATTGTCTAATCGAACCCTTTGTCGGCGCCGGTTCAGTATTCCTCAATACCGATTATGACCGCTATCACCTGGCGGACATCAACGGTGATCTCATCAATCTCTATAACATCGTCAAAACGCGTACCGCAGCGTTCATTGAAGACGCGCGCCAGCTTTTCAACGCCGACGGTAACACGGCGGAAACCTACTACGCGCAGCGTATCGCATTCAATGCCAGCAGAGATGAATATCAGCGCGCGGTACTGTTCCTGTATCTCAATCGCCATGGTTACAACGGGCTGTGCCGCTACAATCTGCGTGGGGAGTTTAACGTCCCTTTTGGTCGCTATCGTAAGCCCTATTTCCCGGAAGCGGAGCTGCTGTGGTTCGCCGAACGGGCGCAAAAAGCGACCTTTGTCTGTGAATCTTACGATGTTACTCTGAACAACGCCGCTGAAGGCTCAGTGGTTTATTGCGATCCGCCGTATGCGCCGCTCTCGGCAACGGCGAATTTTACCGCGTATCACACCAACAGTTTTAGCCTGCGCGAGCAGCAGCATCTGGCGGAACTGGCCAATAAGCTGGCGCAGCAAAATCGCATCCCGGTACTGATTTCTAACCACGATACAGTGCTCACGCGCGAGTGGTATCAGAATGCGGATTTACACGTAGTCAAAGCCCGGCGTTCCATCAGCCGAAGCATAAGTGGTCGCACTCAGGTCGACGAACTGCTGGCGCTTTTCCGCTAGTCTGTTTCGTCCGCGACCAACGCATTACGCCAGCTCCGGCTGGCGCACAAAATTGGGAGATTCGGATGAAACAATTTTTACTGGCCCCTTCAATTCTTGCTGCTGATTTCGCTCGTCTGGGCGAAGACACAGCCAAAGCGCTGGCGGCAGGTGGTGATGTGGTCCATTTCGATGTAATGGATAACCACTACGTTCCTAATCTGACCATGGGGCCGATGGTGCTGAAAGCGCTGCGCGATTACGGCATCACTGCACCTATTGATGTGCATCTGATGGTAAAACCAGTGGATGCATTGATCCCGGAATTCGCTAAAGCGGGCGCTACCTTTATTACTTTTCACCCGGAAGCCAGCGAGCATGTTGATCGCACGCTGCAGCTGATCAAAGAGCACGGTTGCAAAGCGGGTCTGGTATTCAACCCCGCGACACCGCTCGACTACCTCGACTACGTAATGGATAAGCTGGATATCATTCTGCTGATGTCGGTGAACCCTGGTTTTGGTGGTCAATCCTTCATTCCCGGTACGCTCGACAAACTGCGCGAAGCGCGTCGCCTGATCGATCAAAGCGGCTATAACATTCGTCTGGAAGTGGATGGTGGCGTGAAAATCGACAACATCGGCCAGATTGCTGCTGCCGGTGCAGACATGTTTGTCGCGGGCTCTGCGATCTTTGGTCATCCGGATTACAAGAAAGTAATCGACGAGATGCGTGGCGAACTGGAGAAAGTTAATGGCTCATTTCACTGATATCCGCGCGCTGGCGTTCGATCTTGACGGTACGCTGGTCGATAGCGCGCCGGGTTTGGCGCAGGCCATCGATCATGCGCTGGCCGATCTGCAATTGCCGCCGCCGGGTTTGGCATTAGCCTCCACCTGGATTGGTAACGGTGCCGACGTGATGATGACCCGCGCGCTGACGTGGGCGCTGGGACGCGAACCGCATGCCGAAGAGCAACGTGATGCGCGTGCACTGTTCGATAAATATTACGCCCAAACGGTGGAAGCGGGCAGCACGCTGTTCCCGCAGGTGAAAGAGACGTTGGCAGCGCTGCAGGCGCAAGGCCTGCCGCTGGCGATCGTCACCAACAAACCGACGCCGTTTGTTGCGCCGCTGCTTAAGTCACTCGGTATTGCTGATTACTTTACGCAGATTATCGGCGGCGATGATGTGGTGGTGAAAAAACCCCACCCGGCGGCTATCTTCCTCGTGCTTGGCCATTTTGGCGTGCTTCCCGGACAATTGCTGTTTGTCGGCGATTCGCGCAATGATATTCTCGCGGCCCAGGCAGCAGGCGTGCCGAATATCGGCATGACATTTGGCTACAACTACGGCGAGCCGATTGCGACAAGCCAACCCGATTTAACTCTCGACTCTTTTGACGAACTTTTGCCCGCTATCGGGCTGTGATTATCAGGACATAACATGAGCAAACCCATCGTTTTCAGCGGCGCCCAGCCTTCCGGTGAACTGACCATTGGCAACTATATGGGTGCGCTGCGTCAGTGGGTGCAGATGCAGGATGATTTCCACTGCATTTACTGCATCGTCGATCTGCACGCCATAACCGTACGTCAGGATCCGGTTGCGCTGCGTAAAGCCACGCTGGATACCTTAGCGCTGTACCTTGCCTGCGGCATCGACCCGGCCAAAAGTACCATCTTTGTTCAGTCGCATGTGCCAGAGCATGCGCAGCTGAGCTGGGTGCTGAACTGCTACGCCTATTTCGGCGAGCTGAGCCGCATGACGCAATTCAAAGATAAATCAGCGCGTTACTCGGAAAACATCACTGCCGGCCTGTTTGATTATCCGGTGCTGATGGCGGCAGACATCCTGTTGTATCAAACCAATCAGGTGCCGGTGGGCGAAGATCAGAAGCAGCATCTGGAACTGAGCCGCGATATCGCGCAGCGCTTCAATGCGCTGTATGGCGACGTGTTCAAAGTGCCTGAGCCGTTCATTCCGAAATCGGGCGCGCGTGTGATGTCGCTGCTTGAGCCAACAAAAAAGATGTCCAAGTCAGACGACAACCGTAACAACGTGATTGGTCTGCTGGAAGACACCAAAGCGGTGGTGAAGAAGATCAAACGCGCAGTGACTGACTCTGCCGAGCCGCCCGTGGTGCGCTACGACATCAAAGAGAAAGCCGGTGTTTCTAACCTGCTGGACATTCTCGCTGGCGTCACAGGCAAAACCATTGCCGAGCTGGAGCAGGAGTTTGAAGGCAAAATGTATGGCCATCTGAAAGGCGCGGTTGCGGATGCAGTTTCAGGCATGCTGACCGATTTGCAGGAGCGTTATCATCGTTTCCGCAACGATGAAGAGCTGCTCAATCAGGTGATGCGCGATGGCGCAGCGAAAGCCCGAGCGCATGCGCAGGAAACGCTAAAGAAAGTGTACGAAGCGGTAGGTTTTGTCGCACAGCCATAAACGGCTTGCAGCATAGAGCAGAACGGCGGGTCATCATGACCCGCCGTTTTTATTTGATGCGATGTAACGCCAGTTCGGCGCCATCCCAGAACAGACGGGCATTGCCGTCAGCCAGCACGCTCAGCACGGCACCCGGTGCTGGTCCCCACGACTTATTGCCACAGCTCACGTTGAAACCGTAGCGGAAAGTGAAATCACGATCTTGCCCCGCGCCATTGGCGGCAGTGAGACGCGGTTTAGTTGCGCAGTTATCGACCGAAGGATTGATGCTGCGTTCGGCGGTACCGCGCGTCCAGTTGATCGCATTCGGCTTAAACGCCACGCGCGCACCCATAAACTGCGGGTCATTCTTAATGTAGATCTGACCCATCTCCTTCTTAGGTGTTACCGCCACCACCTGCCATTCGCCGACGACGTTCGACCAGGTAACGGGTGCAGCAGCGGCAACCGCGCTTAGCGGCAATAGCAACGCGCAAACCAGTGAAGCAACGCGCATGGAAACTCCTTATCAATGAGAAAGATGGCTATTAGTCTGGCGACAAAGCGCAGCGCTGTACAGTTTTTTGCCGCTTCAGAACCAGCGTAACTGTGAGCGCAGTTCCACAACGCGACCAACAATAATCAGAGCTGGACTGACAAACTGCTGCGCTAACGTCGCCAGATCAGCCAGGGTTGCGGTTTCGACCCGCTGCTGCGGCGTGGTGCCATTCTGCACAATCGCGACTGGCATGGTCGCATCCATGCCGTGCTGCAACAGCTGCTGCTGGATCTCAGGCGCCTGCGCCAGTCCCATATAGAACACCAGCGTTTGCTGCTCGGCGGCCAGCTTGCGCCATTCGATTTCCCCGTGCTGCTGCAAATGGCCGGTCACGAAGCGCACGCTTTGCGCGTGGTCGCGATGCGTAAGCGGAATGCCGCTGTAGGCAGCACAGCCCGATGCGGCAGTAATGCCCGGCACCACGCTAAACGGAATATGGTGCTGCGCCAACAGTTCAAGCTCTTCGCCGCCGCGACCAAAGATAAAGGGATCGCCGCCTTTCAGTCGCACTACGCGCTTGCCGCTCTGCGCCTGCTCAAGCAAAACCTGATTGATCTGCGCTTGCGGCACGCAGTGATGGCCCGCCTGTTTGCCGACGAAGATACGCTCAGCATCGCGGCGCACCAGATTGAGAATCGGCTCGGAGACTAAGCGGTCATACACCACAACATCGGCCTGCTGAATATGCTGCAGGCCTTTCAGCGTCAGCAATCCGGCATCGCCCGGCCCGGCGCCCACCAGCACCACTTCGCCTTGCTGCGACAGCGGTGCATCGAATAAGGTCTCGACGATATGCTCCGCGCGCGGCCGATCATTATTTGCCAGGGTTTGTGCCAGACGATCGCTAACAAAAAAACGTTCCCAGAACGCGCGGCGCTGCGCCATGCTGGCGAAGGTGCGCTTCACACGACTACGCAACGAACCGGCTAGTGCAGCCAGCTCACCGAGATGCTGTGGCAGCATTGCTTCGAGTTTTTCCCGCAGTAAACGCGCCAGCACCGGCGCACGACCACCGGATGACACCGCAATCATCAGCGGTGAGCGGTCAATTATCGATGGCATAATGGCGCTGGCTTCCTGTGGTGCATCCACCAGATTACAGAAGATGCGACGCTGCTCAGCCACATCGCCAACCTGCTGATTGACCGCGTCATCGTCGGTGGCGGCAATCACCAGCCAGCAGCCGTCGAGCCAGCGCTCATCAAACGCGCCGGGTAGTAAAGTCAACTTTCCCTGTTGTGCCCACTGCTGGAAGGCAGGGGAGAAATCCAGCGCGCCCACGTGCAGATCGGCACCGGCATCCAGCAGCAAACGCGCTTTGCGCTCTGCCACATCACCACCGCCAACCAATAAACAACGTTTGCCCTGCAGGCGGCAAAACAGCGGAAAGTAGTCCATAGCTCATCCTGAAAAAAGCCCGCACGGGGCGGGCTAAAAAAGTGTTATACCGCTTTGAGCGGCGCGGCTTGCGCTTCGGGCTGCGGGCGTTGCGCCTGCGGCGTGGCATACCAGTAGCCAAGGCCCATCAGCACCATGCCAGAGAACATATTGCCCAGCGTCACCCACAGCAAATTGTGGCCGATACCGCTCATTGTGAGGTCTGCATTATGCTGACCAAACCACGACAGCGCAAAGACCGTCATGTTGGCAATCGAGTGCTCATAGCCGGAAGCGATAAACGCCAGTAAACACCACCAGATGGCGATAAACTTCGCCGTCCCTTCCGTACGCACCGCCATCCAAATCGCCAGGCACACCAGCCAGTTACACAGTGCGCCTTTAAAGAACAGCGCCATGGCCGGCTGCGTGGTTTTCGCCAGCGCTGCGCTGTGGATCAGCGAGCCAGCATTTGGCAGCAGCGGACCCGCGGCATAGTAATAAATCAGTGCCACCAGCACCGAGCCGACCAAATTTCCTAACCAGGTTTGCGGCAACACGCACCACATCTGACCTTGTTTGATGGTGCCGGCTTTCACGCCAATGGTGAGGAACATGGTATGACCGGTGAACAGCTCGGAACCGGCGATGATCACCAGCGTCAGCGCAATCCCAAAGGTCGCTCCCATCAGCAGTGGACGATATGCCGCTTCGACCAGATTACCGAGCGTGAAGATCAGGATAATTGCCAGGCCCACATAGGCGCCGGCCATTGCTGAACCGATCCAAAAAGCCAGCGGACTGTGCTGTGCAGTACGCACAATGCGCGCCGCATTGGCGGCGCATTTATTAAGGGTGTCAGTAAACATAGTGACGTCTCATAAAGTGAAGGAATGCGGTCAGGCACCTATCTCAACCTTGCCTGCGCTGACGCGCACCGGATAGCTCGCCACGGAACGCGCTTCGTCTTCCAGACAAAAGCCATCACTCAGGCGGAAGCGCTGCTTTTTCAGTGGGCTTGCCACCCACAGCGCTTGCTGGTGCTCAGCAATCAAACCGCGTGATAACACGCTGGCCTGGGCGAAAGGATCAATATTGCTTAATGCGTAGAGTTGCTCATCATCGCGCGGTCGGAAAATGGCAATCTGCTGGCCTTTGACGAGGGCGCAAACGCCGGTCGCCGGGAGAATTTGGTTGAGTTCACACACCGGATGCCACTGGCTCATGCGTCGATCTCCTCAATCAGGGTGATCGCAATGCGCTCGTCGGGACGCGCCGGGCGATGCTGATCGCGTTGGTTAATATGCTGCACCAGCGGATCGCGCTGATCGCTGTTGATAAAGGTGTTGAAGTGATTGTGCTGCTGCGGATGTTGCACCGTTGCGGTCCATTCGCACTCAACTTCGCCGCGCAGGCGAGTCAGCTCGCTTTCAAGCTGCGCATTGAGGCCAAGCTTGTCGTCAACAATGACGCTGCGCAGATAGTCGATACCGCCATCCATGCTTTCCAGCCACAGCGAAGTTCGCTGCAGGCGGTCGCCGGTGCGGATGTAGAACATCATGAAGCGATCCAGATAGTGCAGCAGCGTGTCGCGATCGAGATCGGCAGCCAGCAGATCGGCGTGACGAGGTTTCATGCCGCCATTGCCGCACACATATAGGTTCCAGCCTTTTTCGGTGGCGATAATGCCTACGTCTTTGCCCTGAGCTTCCGCGCATTCACGGGTGCAGCCGGAGACGCCAAACTTCATCTTGTGCGGGGTACGAATGCCTTTGTAGCGATTCTCCAGCTCGATGCCGAAGCCAAGGCTGTCGCCAACGCCAAAGCGGCACCAGACGCTGCCGACGCAGGTTTTCGCCATGCGCAGCGCTTTGGCATACGCCTGTCCGGTTTCAAAACCGGCTTCAATCAGCTGTGTCCAGATGGCAGGCAGATCGTCACGCTGCGCGCCAAACAGGCCAATACGCTGCGAGCCGGTGATTTTGGTGTAGAGATTGTACTGGCGCGCCACGGCGCCAATTGTCATCAACCCTTCCGGGGTAATTTCACCTCCGGCTGAGCGCGGGATCACCGAGTAAGTGCCATCTTTCTGAATATTGCCGAGGAACAGATCGTTGCTGTCCTGCAGCGGTGCCAGCTGTGGCTTCAGTACGTACTCGTTCCAGCACGAGGCCAGCAGCGAACCCACGGTGGGCTTACACACTTCGCAGCCGTAGCCCTGACCATATTTGGCCAGCAGCGCGTCAAACGATTTGATCTCTTCTACGCGAATCAGGTGATACAGCTCCTGACGCGAGTAAGGGAAGTGCTCACACAGATGATTGTTGATTTCGATGCCCTGACGGCTCAGTTCACCGTTCAGTACCTGCGTAATCAAGGGAATGCAGCCGCCGCAGCCGGTTCCGGCGCGGGTTTCGGCTTTCAGCGCCGCTACGGTGTGGCAACCGCCCTGCACGGCCTTGACGATATCGCCTTTACTCACGTCGAAGCAGGAGCAGATCTGTGCGCTATCCGGCAGCGAATCAACGCCCATTGCCGGTTTCTCGCCGCTGCCTGCAGGCAGGATCAGCAATTCGGGATTTTCGGGTAACGTGATGTTATTCAGCGCCAGTTGCAGCAGATTGCCGTAATCGCTGGTGTCACCCACCAGTACCGCGCCCAGCAATGTGCGGTTATCTTCGCTGACAATCAGCCGCTTATAGATATTTTTCTGTTCGTCGAGCCACAGGTAGCTGCGCGCGCCCGGCGTGCGGCCATGTGCATCACCAATGCCCCCGACATCCACGCCCAGCAGTTTCAGCTTGGCGCTCATGTCTGCACCGGCAAAGGCATTATTGCGGCCCAACAGCCTATCGCTGGCGACCTGTGCCATTTTATAGCCCGGCGCAACTAAGCCATAAATACGGTTCTGCCAGGCGGCGCATTCGCCGATAGCGTAGATGGCCGCGTCGCTGGTTTGGCAATGATCGTTAATGGCGATGCCGCCGCGCTGACCTAGCGTCAGACCGCACTGCTTAGCCAGTTTGTCCTGTGGACGAATGCCGGTAGAGAAGACGATGAAATCCACATCCAGCGCGCTGCCGTCGGCAAACTCCAGCGTTTTACCGCCTTTGGCATGATGAACGATTTGCTGGGTGTTTTTGCCGGTGTGGACGCGCACGCCCATCTGCTCGATTTTGCGTCGCAGCTGCTCGCCGCCTTGCGGATCGAGCTGCTCCGCCATCAGCACGGGTGCGAACTCAATCACGTGGGTTTCAATGCCGAGGTTTTTCAGCGCGCCTGCAGCTTCGAGCCCCAGCAAGCCGCCACCAATTACCGCGCCGCGTTTGCTGCGACGGGAACAGGCTTCAATGGCGTTCAGATCTTCAATGGTGCGATAGACAAAGCAGTCGCTGCCTTCCGCACCTTTGATGGGGGGAATCCATGGGTAGGATCCGGTGGCGAAAATCAGCGTGTCATAATGCACCGCGCGACCGGTATTGGAGTGAATCAGTTTTTCGTCGCGGTTAATGGTGATGGCGCGTTCGCCAAGCAATACATTCACCTGATGCTTCTGGTAATAACCTTCGCGAACCAGTGAAAGTTCTTCAGCGGTGTGATGGGAGAAATAGGCGGAAAGGTGGACGCGATCATAGGCGACCCGGGGTTCTTCACAGAAAACGGTTATCGAAAACTGATTCGAAACATCTTTGTCGATAAGTTCTTCTATAAAGCGGTGGCCGACCATGCCGTTGCCAATAATAACGACACTGTGCTTGCTCATGCTTGCCTCAAAAATTGCGGTATCTGCGGCTACCTTAACGCCCCGCTTTAGGCGCTTATTGATATACATCAAGCGCGCCCTTATATACCTATTTAGAGGTATGTAACTGATTTTGAACAAATAAGTTAAGTGGCTTATTTGGTTGATAATTACCCAATCATTTTCTTCGCCGCTACGGAATGTGCCCGCGGTGACATTGGTTTTCATGCTAGCTTTAGATTTTGTGTTTTAGCGGAGAACGGCATGGCAAACCCGTCACTGAAGTGGATTAACAACCTGCGCTTAGCAGGACAGCAAGGCTTGTGGCAAATCGAAATCGACAACGGCAAAATTGCGCACCTTCGCCCGCAGCCGTCGCAAACCGCAGCACAGCCTGACACGTTGGATGCTGAGGGCGGACTGGCGAGCGCACCGTTTATCGAGCCGCACATACACCTCGACACCACGCAAACCGCCGGTCAACCGTCGTGGAACCAATCCGGCACGCTGTTTGAAGGCATTGAACGCTGGGCGGAGCGCAAAGCGTTGCTCAGCCATGAGGATGTTAAACAGCGCGCGCAGCAAACGCTAAAGTGGCAAATCGCCAACGGCATTCAGCACGTGCGCACGCATGTTGATGTCTCCGATCCCACGCTTACCGCGTTAAAAGCGATGCTGGAAGTGAAAGCGGAAATGGCACCGTGGATCGATATCCAGATTGTGGCATTTCCGCAGGAGGGCATTCTCTCTTATCCCAACGGTGAAGCCTTGCTGGAAGAGGCGCTGCGCATGGGCGCGGATGTGGTTGGCGCGATTCCGCATTACGAATTTACCCGCGAATATGGCGTCGAGTCGCTGCATAAGACGTTTGCGCTGGCCAATCGCTACGATCGGCTGGTGGATGTGCATTGTGATGAGATTGATGATGAGCAGTCGCGCTTTGTCGAAACGGTGGCGGCGCTGGCGCATCGCGATGGCAACGGCGAACGCGTCACCGCCAGCCACACCACGGCGATGCACTCATACAACAATGCTTACACGTCGCGGCTGTTTCGCCTGCTCAAGCTTTCCAATATCAATTTCATCGCCAATCCGCTGGTGAATATCCATCTGCAAGGGCGCTTTGATAGCTATCCCAAACGTCGCGGCATCACGCGGGTGAAAGAGCTGCTGGAGACCAATATCAACGTCTGTTTCGGGCACGATGACGTGTTCGATCCCTGGTATCCGCTTGGCACCGCCAGCATGCTGCAGGTGTTGCATATGGGACTGCACGTCTGTCAGCTGATGGGTTACGAGCAGATCGATAACGGATTACAGCTGATTACAGCGAACAGCGCCAAAACCCTGCAGCTGGCGAATTACGGTATTCAACCGGGCCACGAGGCCAGTTTGATTATTCTGCCGGCGGAGAGCGGATTTGATGCCGTGCGGCGTCAGGTGCCGGTGCGTTATTCGCTGCGCAAAGGGGTATTAGTGGCAGCGACGCAGCCAGCCAGCAGTGAAATCTATTTAGCGGAAAAAGAAGCGGTAACGTTTAAGCGGTGAAGAGCAGGGCGGACCGAAGTCCGCCCGTCAAACTTAGTGAGTAACGTGGCCATGCTGGCGATGTTTGGTCACAAAGCCCAGCAGAACACACATCACAAACACCACGGCGTACAAACCGTTGGCGGTAGAGAGCGCCGCATGTGCGCCACCGGTTGCCACGATTGGGCCGGTCACCACGAACGTCAGCATGGTGCCGACGGTGCCGCAGGTCAGGATGAAGTTCACCAGCTTCGGTGAAGAGACCTTGGTTTGCAGCGAGCCCAGCGTGATGATGGTGGTGTAAATGGCGCTAGAGCTGAAGCCCAGCGTCATGATGATCCAGTGCAGCATGCCAGCATCTTTGGACGTGACGAACCAATACATCAAACCCGTTGCCAGTGCTGCCAGCACCATCAGAATGCGTTGCAGATCGAAGAAGCGCAGCACGAAGCTAAACACCCACATGCCGACCATATACGCGGTCCAGAAATTACCGACCAGTTGACCGGCAGCGGCAATATCCATGCCCATTGATTTGGTGGCGTATT
This sequence comes from Pantoea sp. USHLN256, assembly GCF_037149875.1. Classification (NCBI taxonomy): domain Bacteria; kingdom Pseudomonadati; phylum Pseudomonadota; class Gammaproteobacteria; order Enterobacterales; family Erwiniaceae; genus Pantoea; species Pantoea sp. USHLN256. Next base: position 158,581 of record NZ_JBBCQO010000007.1, read on the forward strand.
CCGGTACCCAGGAGATGAAGCCGAGCTGGCCAAGGATGTAGCACAGCGCCGCAATCGACAGGAACAGTACGCCAATGCCCCACTTCTCTTTCTCCACGCCTGGCTTAGCCGCCTCGCTTTTCAATACCGGGAACTCGATGAACAGCGTTAGCACAAAGATCGCGACATAAATCACGCCGATGCAGGCATAGACCCAATACCATGGCAGCGCACGCGCTAGCAGGATACCGGCGATAATCGGGAAAATGGTGCCCGCCATGCTGAAGAATGAATCGGTGAACAGCAGACGTGCGCCGCGTTGACGACCGTCGTACAGATGGGTGATCAGGAAGGTGCCGATCGACATGGTAATTCCGCTGACCACGCCGAGTACGAACATGCACAGCGAGAAGACGGTGAGATCGTGGCTGGTCATCAGGCCAGCGACGGCGAGGATCATCAGCACGAAGCCAAAAATCAACTGACGCTTCAGCGGCACAATCACCATCAGCCAGGCGTTCAGAAACACTGACACCAAAATGCCCGCATTAAGGAAAGTAAAGGTGTTGCTCATTTCTGAGATAGGGCGTTGGAAGTACTGCGCGATATTGTCCAGCACCATACCGGTTACGATCACCAGTGCGCCGGTGAGCGCATAGGAGAAATAGCTAATCCAGGTAAGGCCGAGCCGATTACGGTTTGTCATGTTCTGAACCTGTGAAGCGCCGAGATTGGCAAAAAAGTGTCATGAATTGTAAGTGCAACTGTGATCTTAATAAACAACGAGTGAAACAAGCAGGAACTATTTCACTAAGAGTGTGATTTTAATCACGCAAATGATTGCGTGGCGGCAAAAGTATGACAATCGCAACATCCACGTAAATATCGGTAAAACGCTGGCTCTTGGATCACATGCTCTTTACAATCAATCTCGTTTTTGAGCTAGCTCTCCATGGTAAGGAATCTTTCATGCTTAAACGTACTTTGACAGCGGCCGTTGCCCTGTTAGCGCTCTCTTCTGTATCTTCTGCCGCTCTGGCAGCCAAAGGGGATACACATGTGCTGCTCACCACGTCTGCGGGCAATATTGAACTCGAACTGAACAACCAGAAAGCCCCGGTTTCGGTGAAAAACTTCGTCGATTACGTCAACAATGGTTTCTACAACAACACCATTTTCCACCGCGTTATTCCTGGCTTTATGATTCAGGGCGGCGGATTCACGACGGATATGCAGCAGAAGCAAACTGTTGCACCAATCAAAAACGAAGCCGATAACGGCTTGCGTAATCTGCGCGGCACCATTTCAATGGCGCGTACCGCAGATAAAGATAGCGCCACCAGCCAATTCTTCCTCAACGTGGCAGATAACGCGTTCCTCGATCACGGTCAGCGTGATTTTGGTTATGCGGTGTTTGGTAAAGTTGTGAAAGGCCAGGATGTGGTCGATAAGATAGCTCAGGTGCCGACCAAAGATGTGGGCCCGTACCAAAATGTGCCGTCAAAACCGATTGTTATCCTCTCCGCCAAAGTCCTGCCTTAATCGCGTAACGCGCCATATTCTATTGGCGCGTCATTTCATCTCCGGCAAAGCAAAAAATTGCTGCTTATACTTAGGGCTCATTGCTTGCCGGAGGCGCTATGACCAGCAAACTCACCGAGAAACAGAAAGCCACGTTGTGGCAGCAGCGCCGTGCTGCGAGCTATCAAGCCAGCTGTCGCCTGGCCGGTTACACGTCGAGTGAACCTTTAATCGATGCAGAACACGCCGAAGAACGACTGGCGTCGCTGAGGAGACAATATGGCGGATAACAGCTTAGCGGTGCGCGATCCCTACCTGTGGCATAACGACAGCGTGCTGAAGAATCGCCTCGACATTCACGACGAAGCGCAGCTGCGTAAAGCCGAACTGGCCTTCAGCAGCGCGCGTCTGGCGACGTTAGAACTGGGGCCGCGCAGCATCGGCTTGCCGCGGTTGTGCCATATTCATCGCACGCTGTTTCAGGATCTCTACAGCTGGGCGGGAGAGCTGCGCACTATCGATATCTGGCGTGATGAAACGCCCTATTGCCACTGCGAATACATCGAGAAAGAGGGCAATACGCTGATGCAGGCGCTGGAAGAGGAGCGCGGTTTAGCCGACCTGCCAGTGGAAACGTTCACGGCGCGCATCGCCCATTACTATTGTGAGATTTTCGTCCTGCATCCGTTCCGCGCTGGCAACGGACGCGCGCAGCGCATCTTCTTCGAACAGCTGGCGTTGCACGCCGGTTATCAGCTGTCGTGGGAAACACTTGAACGCGAGGCGTGGCGCGCCGCGATCTCGGCTGGCGTTGCGGGCGATCTGGATCCGCTTACTGCCCAGTTTGCGAAAGTGGTGAGCCCGGCAAAAATTTTATAGCAGGATTTGCAGCCCATGTTTTTGCACCACCGACAACAGCTTGAGAGAAATACCACCTGGCCGTTTAGCGCCAGTTTCCCACTTTTGCACGGTTGACACGCTGGTGTTGAGATAGCGGGCAAAGACAGGCTGACTCACATTTAAATTCTCGCGCAGGTTTTTTATTGCCTGCGCATCCAAGGCTGTTACTTCACTCAGGCAACGTTCATCAAAGTCACGCATGCTCTGTTTGCTAAGTGCACCCGCTTCAAACAGACCCGACGCTGCGCTATGGATGGCTGCAAAAGCCGGGCTGTTAAATTTATGCGCTTTGGTCATGACATATCTCCACCAATTCTTGAACGGTTATTAACCGATTTAGCGTCTCGTTTGAAATTCGCGAGTAATGCTTTGCCAGGTCACGGAAGCCCTCAAGCTCGCTTTCACTGAGGTTGGCCTGATCCTGTTTGGCGAATAAAAAGGTATAAATCCAATTCTTTCCCCCTTTCGCCAGAATAATGGCGCGCTCACGATTTTGCTGCAGACGTTTTTTAAAAACGCCACCACCTAAGTTATCAGCATGACCGAGCTTTACTGCTGCAATAGCCTGACAAAGTTCATCATCGCCAATCAAATGACGACGAGCTTGCTTACTGAACCATTTGGTTTTGAATACTCGTGTTGTAGCTGGCATAGCAACTCTCCAAAATATAGCACTGGGTGTGAGAGTAATCAGAATCTTTTTTATCAGCTAGCGGGTATTAAGTTTGGAGGTGTTAACATGGTTTTTTTGCGACCTTTCTTGCACCGGTTGCCCGTAATGACTCAGTGCTACGATCTACTATGCTGCTGCTAATCGATAACTACGACTCCTTCACCTGGAATCTTTACCAATACTTCTGCGAACTTGGCGCGGATGTGCGCGTGGTGCGCAACGATGCCATTACGCTGCAAGAGATTGAAGCGTTGCCGCTAACGCATCTGGTGATTTCGCCAGGCCCGTGCACGCCAGATCAATCCGGCATCTCGCTTGCCGCCATTCGCCACTTTGCCGGGCGCGTACCGATTCTCGGCGTTTGCCTTGGGCATCAGGCCATCGCCCAAGCGTACGGTGCGCAGGTGGTACGTGCGCGGCAGGTGATGCACGGTAAAACCTCGCGCATACAACACAGCAATCAAGGTGTGTTCCGCAACCTGAATAACCCGCTTACCGTAACGCGCTATCATTCGCTGATTGTGGCGCGTGATACGCTGCCCGCTGAGTTTGAAATCACCGCGTGGAGCCTGCGCGACGGCGAGCCGGATGAGATTATGGGCTTCCGCCATCGCACCTTGCCGCTGGAAGGCGTGCAGTTCCATCCGGAAAGCATCCTCAGTGAACAAGGCCACCAACTGCTGGCTAATTTCCTCAGCGCGTAACTTATGTTTGCCTTCGTATGATTTTTTATGCATATTTTGTGATTATATTTTCACATTAGCTCAACATATAACCCGATGAGGTCATCAATGGCAGCGGAAAAACTAGCGGTAACCCGGGAAACGTTCGATAACGTTATTTTGCCTGTTTATGCACCTGCGCAGTTTGTGCCGGTTAAGGGCAAAGGCAGCCGAGTGTGGGATCAGCAGAGCAAAGAGTATATCGATTTCTCAGGCGGTATCGCGGTAACTGCATTGGGCCATTGTCATCCGGCGCTGGTGGAGACGCTGAAAACCCAGGGCGAAACACTGTGGCATACCAGCAATGTGTTCACCAACGAACCGGCGCTGCGTCTGGCCAGCAAACTTATTGCTGCCACTTTTGCCGACCGCGTGTTTTTTGGTAACTCCGGCGCAGAAGCCAACGAAGCAGCCTTCAAGCTGGCACGTTATTACGCCTGTAAAAAACACAGCCCGTTTAAGAGCAAAATCATCGCCTTCCATAACGCCTTCCACGGTCGCACGCTGTTCACGGTCTCGGTTGGCGGGCAGCCGAAATATTCCGATGGCTTTGGGCCAAAACCGGCGGATATCGTGCATGTGCCCTTCAACGATCTCGACGCAGTAAAAGCGGTGATTGACGATCACACCTGCGCCATCGTGGTGGAGCCGATTCAGGGCGAAGGCGGCGTAGTGCCCGCTACGCAGGCGTTTATGCAGGGTTTACGCGCATTGTGCGATGAACATAACGCGCTGCTGGTGCTGGATGAAGTGCAGAGCGGCATGGGCCGCAGTGGCAAACTGTTTAGCTACGAGCATTACGGCATCAAGCCCGATATTCTCACCAGCGCAAAAGCGCTGGGCGGCGGATTCCCGGTGAGCGCGATGTTAACCACCAACGACATTGCATCGGTGATGGCGCCAGGCGTACATGGCACCACCTACGGCGGCAATCCGCTGGCCTGTGCGATTGCTGAAACCGCGCTGGATATCATCAACACACCGGAAGTACTGGAGGGTGTGGAAGCGCGCCGTCAGCAATTTGTTGAAGCGCTGCAAGCCATCGACAGAAAATTCGATATCTTCAGCGAGATTCGCGGCAAAGGCCTGCTGATAGGTGCCGCGCTGAAGCCGCAGTTCGCCAGCAAGGCGCGCGACATCCTCAATGCTTCTGCAGCGGAAGGGCTGATGATTCTCACCGCTGGCACCGATGTGATTCGTTTTGTGCCGTCGCTGGTAATTGAGCCAACCGATATTGCCGAAGGCATGACGCGTTTCGCGACGGCGATTGAAAAGGTGCTGGCCGCTTAATCCGCTTTCGGACGTAACACCTTGAGCCAGCGGCCATGATGCGGTCGCTGGCTCCACGCCAGTGAAGAGATGGTGTGCATGACGTTAAGGTGCTGCAAAATCCGCTTCACGTGCTGTTCGACAATCGTAACCGGCCCTTCGTTAAGATTCTCCGGCGCTTCCAGAATATTGCTGTCGTTGCCCGGCCCGTCATACGCCAGCCGCTGCTGACAACGCTGCAGCGCAATTTCACAAGATTGCAGATATCGTTCCGCTAGCTTCGCCGTCAACATGGTGTGCTCGCGCGCCAGAATCGTCATGGCGTTAATGTGCTCAACGATAAACTGGCTGTGGGTCACCCACATGCGCATATCTTGCAGATATTTCAGGTTAAAGCCCGGCTCGCTCGACGCCTGGTTCAATGAGTTGAACAGCGCATTGTGTGCCTGGTTAACCTTGATACGCTGATACGCCAGCTTCTCCGGCGACTGCTCCGGGCCAAGCAGCAGCTGCAACGCTTCCTGATATGCTTCCAGCGCATCGTGCGCATTCTTGCGCAGCAGTCCGCTTTGCCACTGCGGCCACAGCCAAATCATGCCGGCGAAAGCAATCAGGCAGCCCATCAAGGTATCCATCATGCGCGGCAACAAGAACTGCGCGCCGTTGAGCGACAGCAGCTGCAGCGAATACACCGCAGTGACGGTGAAGCCAATCATCGACCAGCCATAATATTTCCGCGTGATCAGATAGCTCGCCAGCGTGATGCCCAGCATAAACAGCAAGGTGATCGATTCTGGCACCGCCAGCTGCAGCGAGGCCGCGGCAATCAATAAACCGGCAAAGGTGCCCAGCGCACGGTGCTGGATACGCACGCGCGTGGCGCTATAGCCGTTCTGGCTGACGAACATTATCGTCATCAAAATCCAGTACGGTTTAGGGATATTAAAGAACAGTGCCAGCGAGCTGCCAAACATCAGCATCACGGCGAAGCGGGCCGCAGTGCGTAAGGCGGTGGATTTGAACGACAGATAACTGCGCAGTGCTGGCAGCAGTGGCAAACGACGTTGACGATCGGCCATCAGGTCGCGCGTGTAGAGCGGTTTCTGCGTGCGCAATACGCGGGCGATGCGGCTGAAGTGGTAGAGGCAGAAATTGCCGACCGGATTATCCGGATGCTGGCGGGCAATTTTCTCTAGTGCGCCGAGCTGTTTCTCCATATGAAAGCGATCCGGCAGTTGATGATAGAGAATGGCATCGGCCAGCACGCGTAACCGTGCGGAGATAATTTTGGCGTTCCAGCGAATCACCGCTTCAGCGTGACTCTCCTCCACCAGCTTCTGCACCTCTTCAGGCTGATGCAGGCTGACCGAGATGTGTTCCTGTAAATCCAGCGCTACCTGGAAGGCGCGCGTCAGGCGCTTGTGGCTGTTATCGCGGCTGGCCGACAGCATATGCATTTGCTGGTAGCAGGTGGTAATGAGATCGACCGCCTTTTGCTGACGTGCTAGCAGCGGTGGCAGCGCTTTTTCCGGATCGGTTAGCTGCGTCAATAAGGTGTACTTGGCATCGCAATAATCGGCCAGTTCGCGGAACAGCAGGCTGAGTGATTCGCGCATCGGCTGCTCTTTCCACAGCCAGAACCAGAACCAGTTGAATAAGCCGTACCACAGCGTGCCGCCAATATAGAGCAGCGGCGGCACCCATATCGGCATACGCCCAACCAGGCTGAGCGTAAAGATGGCGGCGATTAAAGTGGCGGGCAGCAGCCGCGCATGCAGCGGGCCGATTTCGCCGGTTACGCCGATCAGCAGCGGCAGCGCCAGCAGGATCAGCGGCAGCGGAATCTGGTAAGCGGTCAAAATTTGCATCAGGAAACTGCCGGTGGCAAACAGCGAACCACCGACAATCAGGCGTTTGAAGAAGCGTTTATGCGGCGTATCCAGACCCGCCATATTGCAGCAGGCAGGCACTAACGAGAACAGCAGACCTTTTTGCAGATCGCCAAACAGCCAGCCGAGAGCCACAGGCAGGCACAGCACCAGCGTTTGCCGCAGCGCATAGTTAACTTCAGGATGATAGATGATTCGGCGCCACATCAGCTCATCGCAAATAGAAACGGCGCGATGTTGCCATCACGCCGTGGGTGAGAAGAAATTAGCGGGTGCCGTAAACGACGATGGTTTTACCGTGTGCGGAGATCAGATTCTGATCTTCCAGCATTTTCAGGATACGGCCCACAGTTTCGCGTGAGCAGCCCACGATCTGACCAATCTCCTGACGGGTGATTTTGATTTGCATGCCGTCTGGGTGAGTCATCGCATCTGGCTGTTTAGCCAGATTAAGCAGCGTTTGCGCAATACGTCCTGTCACATCAAGGAAAGCGAGGTTGCCCACTTTCTCCGATGTCACTTGCAGACGACGCGCCATTTGCGACGAAAGTCGCATTAAAATATCCGGGTTTACCTGAATCAGCTGACGGAATTTTTTGTATGAAATTTCAGCCACTTCGCAGGCAGACTTCGCACGCACCCAGGCACTACGTTCCTGGCCTTCTTCGAAAAGACCGAGTTCGCCGATGAAATCTCCCTGATTGAGGTAGGAGAGAATCATCTCTTTGCCTTCTTCATCTTTAATCAGTACCGCTACGGAACCTTTAACGATGTAGTACAGCGTTTCCGCTTTCTCACCCTGATGGATGAGCGTGCTTTTGGATGGATATTTGTGAATATGGCAATGGGACAGGAACCATTCGAGTGTAGGGTCTGTTTGCGGTTTGCCGAGAACCATTCGCTATTATCCTCTGTTGTAATCGTGCCCAAAATACAGGGGGCATTTTTTCCCTGTCAGGCGGTTTAATCGTCGAGCGTTTCCAGTAATGGAAAAATTATTCCGGGTCATTCTTAAGCTACGCTTTTGATTCTTCCCGCCTTCGTCTGTAACGACGAAAATATTTTCAGCACTGTTTGTAGCACAGCTTTTGCGAGCTGTCTTGTGTTGTCTCGCTTCAGCAAACGGGGGAATAGTCTGGATTGCTGTTTATCAGGTGAAAGCGTAATCTGGCGGCAAAACCGCCGCTTCAGGAGAAAGAATCATGCAGGCACGAGTGAAATGGGTGGAAGGTCTTACCTTTCTCGGAGAATCCTCATCCGGTCATCAGGTATTAATGGACGGTAATTCCGGTGATAAAGCGCCAAGTCCTATGGAGATGGTGCTCATGGCCGCCGGCGGTTGTAGCGCCATTGATGTGGTGTCGATTCTGCAAAAAGGGCGCAGCGATGTCGCCGATTGCGAAGTCAAACTGACGTCAGAACGCCGCGAAGAAGCACCACGCATTTTTACCCATATCAACCTGCATTTTATCGTCAGCGGCAAAGCGTTGAGTGACAAAGCTGTAGCGCGCGCGGTTGATCTCTCTGCGGAAAAATACTGTTCGGTGGCGATCATGCTGGGCAAGGGCGTGGAAATCACCCACAGCTATGAAGTGATCGAGCTTTAATGCTTCCAGGTGCGCATCAATGCGCACCCTACGAAATCATCGCGTTTTTGTAGAGTCGCCATTCATGGCGACCGGTTCCATACCGGCGAGTAACCCTCACTCAATCCGTTTTCCTTCAATTAGTCGCTGAACCAGCGGTAGCATTATCAGCTCCATCGCCAATCCCATTTTGCCGCCCGGCACCACCAGCGTATTAATGTGGGAAATAAACGATCCCTGAATCATCGCCAGCAAATAGGGGAAGGCGATACCTTCCAGACCGCGGAAGTGAATCACTACGAAGCTTTCATCGAGTGACGGAATTTCACGTGCGGCAAACGGGTTTGAGGTATCAACGGTTGGCACGCGCTGGAAGTTGATATGCGTGCGTGAAAACTGTGGCGTGATGAAGTTGATGTAATCCTCCATCGAACGCACCACCGAATCCATCACCGCTTCACGTGAATGGCCGCGCTCGCCGGTGTCGCGCACCAGCTTCTGAATCCACTCAAGGTTAACAATCGGCACCACGCCCACCAGCAGATCAACATGCTCCGCCACATTCTGCTGCTGTGTGACCACGCCGCCGTGTAAGCCTTCATAGAACAGCACATCGGTGTTTTCCGGCAGCGGTTGCCACGGCGTGAAGGTGCCGGGCACCTGATTCCACGGCACGGCTTCATCGTAGGTGTGCAGATATTTCCGCGATTCGCCCAGGCCGGTTTTACCGTAATGCTTGAACGTCTGCTCCAGTAAGCCAAAGTCGTTGGCTTCCGGGCCGAAATAGCTGATGTGGCGGCCGAGATCGCGCGCTTTGCGGATCGCCATGTCCATTTCCGGGCGCGTGAAGCGATGGAAACTGTCGCCCTCTAATTCCGCCGCATGCAGATTAAGCTGCTGGAAAATCTTGCGGAAGGCGAGGCTGGTGGTGGTGGTTCCGGCACCGCTGGAACCGGTGACGGCAATAATTGGATGCCTGGCTGACATAACAGAGCTCCCTGTGAGGTCCGGCGATGAGCATTGTTACCACGAATTGCGCTTGGGTGCATCAGCCGCGGAATTCACCCTTCGGCATGATATTGATGGATTCATGCAGTTCTGACCACACTAACACGACGTCACCGCGCTCCAGCTGACGCCGCACATCGGCAACTTTTTGCAGCAGACTGCGCTCCTGCTCGCCGTAATCGGTGCCTTCGCGTAACACAAAGGTTTCAATCAGATTTTCCAGCGTGTCCGCTTCGAGTTCTTGCCAGGGAATAATCACAATTACACATCCAGATACGTTGAGAGCCAATCGGGTACGCGCTGTTCCAGCCACATTTTTGGTTTAAGCAAGCTGCCGCCGACGAAGCCAACGTGGCCACCGTGCTGCGTCAGCTGATACTGCGTGGAGGCTGACAGCTGTTCGGGGCGCGGGATCACGGCATCGGTCATAAAAGGATCGTCTTGCGCATGGATGATCAATAACGGTTTGCGCACGCCGGTCAGCAGCGGCATGGCGCTAGCACGTTGATAATAGTCGTTCGCGTCAATAAAACCGTGCGCACGTGCGGTTATCGCATCATCAAATTCGCGTAAGCGGCGAAAAGCGCGCAGTTGGCTGAGATCGACCGGCAACGTGCCGGGCCAGGCGTGTAATTTACGCGTGGCGTTCTTCTTCAGCCGCGTCAGCAAATAGTGCTGATAGAAACGCGAGAAGCCGACATCCAGTTTGGTGCTGCACGGCTCGAGCGCCAGCGGTGCTGAGATGGCGATGGCGGCATCAATGGGCGCATCGTTACCTTGCAATCCCAGCAGGCAGGCCAGCATGTTGCCGCCGAGCGAAACACCCACCGCAGCCGTCGGCACCGTGCCCCATTCACGCTGCAGCCAGTGCAGGAAAAAGGTGGCATCTTCGGTCTCACCGGAGTGATAGATGCGCTCCCGGCGGTTCGGTTCGCCGCTGCAGCCGCGGAAGTGCATCACTACCGCCAGCCAGCCACGTGCCTGACACGCCTGCATCAAGCCGTGCGCGTAGGGGCTGCGAAAGCTGCCTTCCAGGCCATGAAACATCACCATGCGCGGCTTGTGACGCGCCTGCGCCGGATCTTCGCTCCACGCTAAATCAACAAAATCGCCGTCCGGCAAGTCAAGACGCTGCCAGTGCGGACGTAAGGTGACGCGGCGGCGCAGAATGCGCGGCAGCAGCGTTTGCAGGTGCGCGTTAGTGAATCCGCGCAGTGGTTTAAAGCGCTCGCCGCTGGGGCGATCAAAATAGCTTGGGTAAAGGCTTGTCTGATGCATAAGTCGCTGATAGCTTCGATGGGTTGTTCGCTTTACTGGGTGAGGAGCACCCGAATATACATGGAACTGAGTCTTTTTTTATCAATGTTAGGTTTTCTTTGGGTCGCAGCCATCACGCCCGGGCCCAATAATATGTTACTTACCGCCTCTGGTGCTAATTTTGGCTTCCTGCGCACCATTCCGCTGCTCATTGGTATCATGATTGGTATGCAAGTCATGTTGCTGATGGTGGCATTTGGTATCGGCAGTCTTATCCTGCTTTATCCCTCACTACATCTGATCCTCAAGATTGCCGGTAGCCTCTATCTGCTGTGGCTGGCGTGGAAAATCGCTACCGCCGCGTATGAAAAGCTGGAAACTGACGATGTCACGGTGAAGCAGATGCCATTCTGGCAAGGCGGTTTGCTGCAGCTGATCAACCCGAAAGCCTGGCTAATGGCGCTCGGTGCTGTGGCCAGCTTCAGCCTGGCGGGCACGGACTATCTTCATTCGGTGGTGGCGATTAGTCTCGGCATGTTGATGGTGAACGTGGTTTCCGGCGTGATCTGGATGGGCTTTGGCTCAATGATTGGACGTTTGCTGCGCAGCCCACGCGCATGGAAAATCTTCAATCTGGCGATGGGCTTGCTTACTGCAGCCTGCGTGTTGCTGATCTGGCACTGAGTTAACTGGAAGCGCGCTCGACGCGCTTCCAGGGCAATACTTCATGCACCATCGCTGAGTTTGGCTGACGAATGCGCTGCAGCAGCAGTTGTACGCTACGCGCGCCCATGCGATTCATCGGCTGCTCAATGGTTGTCAGCGGTGGATTCAGGCTGCTGGTAAAGTTAATGCCATCAAATCCTACTACCGCTAAATCTTCCGGGACGCGCAAACCCGCTTCCAGCGCTGCGTGTATTACGCCCACTGCCAATACATCCGATACCGCAAACACCGCATCGGGCGGTTCTGACTGCGCCAGCAGTTCGCGCAACGCCGCGCTGCCGGCCTCGCAGGTAATATTCTCGGCGTACGCTACGCTGCCCCAGTTTAGTTCCAGCTGTTCCAGCGCATCGCGATAACCTTCTTCGCGCTGATGTGAATAGAGGTAGCGCATATCACAGTTGACCAGCGCAATGCGGCGACGACCTTTGCCCGCCAGATAACGCACGGTTTCAAACGCCGCTTCTTTATTATCAATCGCCACGCTGGAGGCCTCGATTGACGGATCGTATTCGGCACATTGCACCCAAGGCGCGTCGCCAATCAGCTCCTTCAATTCCTGCAAACAGCCAGCGGCATCCATGGTGATCACGCCATCCACGACTTTACCGGTGAGCAGCGCAATATAGGCCGCTTCGCGCCGCAGCTGTGATCCTGAGTTACACAGCAGAATGTGATAACCCTGCGCTTCAGCTTCTGCCTCAATGCCCTGAACCACGCGCGAGCAGAACGGATTGGTGATGTCAGGAATCAGCACCAGCAGCATATGGCTTTGAGCAGTACGTAACTGACGCGCCAGCAAATTGGGTTGATAGTCGCAGATGTCGATCGCCGCCAGCACTTTGGCACGCGTATCCGGACGCACGCCCGGATTGTGATTCAAAACCCGTGAAACTGTGGCTTTTGACACGCCAGCTAAATGCGCGACTTTCTCAATCGACATGGATTTGGGACCGTTAGTAGAGGGGTGAAAAATGAGAAGTCTATCAATATCACAGTCCTATTGTGAGCGCGTGACATATTTACCGATTTACCGGTTCTTTCCATTTGCACTTTTTGCATAGCCTTGCCCGATGTTGATCTAAGAACGGATCGTCATTAGGGATAATTTTTAATTCCTTTATGAAATTACTGCTGCTGGAGAAACTGCCACCACAAAAACACATTGGGGTGAACGATGATGGCAGTGAAAAAAACAATAACGGCGGTCGCAGCGGCTCTGGCCCTGATGGCGTTCCAGGCGCAGGCGGTCAACGTGACCGTGGCGTATCAAACCTCGGCTGAACCGGCCAAAGTGGCGCAGGCGGATAACACCTTCGCCAAAGAGAGCGGTGCCACCGTGGACTGGCGTAAATTCGATAGCGGTGCCAGCGTGCTGCGTGCACTGGCGTCGGGCGACGTCCAGATCGGTAATATCGGTTCCAGTCCGCTGGCCGTGGCCGCCACGCAAAAGCTGCCGATTGAAGCTTTCCTGCTCGCCTCGCAGCTAGGCAACTCTGAAGCGCTGGTGGTGAAGAAAACCATCAAGGATCCTAAAGACCTGATCGGCAAGCGCATCGCTGTGCCGTTCATCTCTACCACCCATTACAGTTTCCTCGCGGCGCTGAAGCATTGGGGCATCAAACCTTCCCAGGTGACGCTAGTTAACCTGCAGCCACCGGCGATTATTGCTGCCTGGAAGCGTGGCGATATTGACGGCGCCTACGTTTGGTCTCCGGCAGTGAATGAGCTGGAGAAAGACGGCAACGTTCTGACCGACTCCTCGCAGGTGGGTAAATGGGGCGCGCCGACGCTGGACGTATGGGTCGTGCGTAAAGACTTCGCGCAGCAGCATCCGGAAATTGTCACCGCGTTTGCCCGCAGCGCCGTAGAAGCGCAGCAGGCTTATATCGCCAATCCTGATCAATGGCTGAAGCAGTCAGATAATCTGAGCAAGCTGGCGCGCCTGAGCGGTGTGCCGGAAGCGGATGTGCCAGTGCTGGTGAAAGGCAACACTTACCTGACGGCGCAACAGCAGGTCGAGCAGCTCGGCAAGCCAGTGAACAAAGCGATTGTTGATACCGCTAACTTCCTGAAAGAACAGGGAAAAGTGCCGGAAGCGGACAACGATTACAGCAGCTTCGTCACCACGCGATTCGTTGCACCCTTAGCGAAATAACCGGAGGCCGTATGCTCAACATCACCAACCTCAATGCGCGTTACGCCGGTCAACCCGCGCTGCAGGACATTAACTTGCAGCTGGGCAGCCGCGATCTGCTGGTGGTGTTGGGGCCATCCGGCTGTGGCAAAACCACGCTGCTGAACTTAATCGCCGGCTTTCTGCCGCTGGAATCCGGCAGCATCACGCTGGATGGCAAAGCGGTGCAAGGGCCGGGCGCTGAGCGCGGCGTAGTATTTCAACATGAAGGATTGCTGCCGTGGCGCAACGTGATTGATAACGTTGCGTTCGGTTTGCAACTGGCGGGCATGGCGAAAGCGGAACGCCATACCATTGCACGTCGTTTAATCCGCAAAGTAGGACTGGAAGGTGCAGAGCAGCGTTTTATCTGGCAGCTCTCTGGGGGTCAACGTCAGCGCGTGGGCATAGCGCGTGCGCTGGCGGCTGATCCTCAGTTGCTGCTGTTAGATGAGCCGTTTGGCGCGCTGGATGCGTTTACCCGTGAACAGATGCAAACCCTGCTGTTGACGCTGTGGCGTGATACCGGCAAACAGATTCTGCTGATCACCCATGACATTGAAGAGGCGGTGTTCCTCGCCAGCGAACTGGTGCTGCTATCGCCGGGGCCGGGCCGCGTAGTCGAACGCCTGAATCTCGATTTTGGTCAGCGCTATGCTGCCGGAGAACCGTGTCGCAGTATTAAATCCGATCCGGCGTTTATTGAACGGCGTGAATATGTTCTGAATCAGGTCTTTTCCCAGCGTGAGGCATTTATATGAGTGAGGTAATGGATGAGAAAACCCAAACGCGTCGTCGTGGAATGCGCTGGCCGTTCTCCCGCCAGTTCTCACTCAGCTTGCTGAGCGTTGGCTTACTGCTGCTGTTGTGGTGGGGTATCACGGCGCTGGGCTTAATTGCGCCGCTGTTTTTACCGCCGCCGCAGGTGGTACTGCAAAAGCTGATCTTGATCGCCAGCCCGCAAGGCTTTATGGATGCCACTTTATGGCAGCACTTAGCTGCCAGCCTGGCGCGTATGCTGGTCGCGCTATTCTTTGCTGCGCTGATTGGCATTCCGGTTGGCATTGCGATGGGCTTAAGCCCGGCGATTCGCGGCCTGCTTGATCCCCTCATTGAACTCTACCGCCCGGTGCCACCGCTGGCCTATCTACCGTTGATGGTGATTTGGTTTGGCATCGGCGAAACCTCAAAAATTTTACTGATTTATCTGGCGATTTTCGCACCGGTGACCTTATCGACGCTGGCTGGCGTGAAGAATGCGCAGCAGGTGCGGATTCGTGCCGCGCAGGCGTTAGGCGCCTCGCGCTGGCAGCTACTGCGCTTTGTGATTTTGCCTGGCGCGCTGCCGGAAATCCTCACCGGCTTGCGTATTGGTCTGGGTGTCGGTTGGTCAACGCTGGTGGCAGCGGAACTGATTGCCGCTACGCGTGGACTGGGCTTTATGGTGCAGTCGGCCGGTGAGTTTCTTGCCACCGACGTCGTGCTGGCCGGGATCGCCGTCATTGCCCTGATTGCCTTTAGCTTAGAACTGGGTCTGCGCGCCTTGCAGCGCCGACTGACGCCCTGGAATGGAGAACAGCAATGAACGAACGTCTTACTTTTACCGCTCTGGGCCCGAATATCGGGGCGCAGGTCAGCGATGTCGATCTCAGCCGTCCGCTGAGCGATGCTCAGTTTGAACAGCTCTATCATGGCCTGCTGCGCCATCAGGTGCTTTTCCTGCGTAATCAGGTGATTACTCCGGAGCAGCAGCGTGCACTGGCGATTCGCTTTGGCGATCTGCATATTCACCCGGTCTATCCGCATGCGGAAGGTGTGGAGGAGATCATCGTGCTGGATACGCATCAGGACAATCCGCCGGACAACGACAACTGGCACACCGACGTCACCTTTATTGAAACACCGCCGGCGATTGCCATTCTGGCTTCGAAACTGCTGCCAGCAAGCGGCGGTGATACTTTGTGGTCAAGCGGAATTGCGGCGTATGAGGCGCTGTCCGCGCCGTTTAAACAGCTGTTGAACGGGCTGCAGGCGGAGCACGACTTTAAGAAGTCGTTCCAGGAGTACAAATACCGCAAAACTGAGGAAGAGCATCAGCGCTGGCAGCAGGCGGTTGCGAAGAATCCGCCGGTGCAGCATCCGGTGATTCGTACGCATCCGGTCAGTGGACGCAAGGCGTTGTTTGTGAACGAAGGTTTTACCACGCGCTTGCTGGGACTGAGCGAGAAAGAGAGCGATGCGATTCTGAACTTCCTGTTCTGGCACACCGCGAAGCCGGAGTTTCAGGTGCGCTGGCGCTGGCAGGAGAATGATGTGGCGATCTGGGATAACCGCGTAACGCAGCACTATGCGAATGCAGATTATTATCCGGCGCGGCGGGTGATGCATCGCGCGACGGTGTTGGGGGATAAGCCGGTTTGATTTGGAATAGTGCTCGCATTCCCCCTCCACGTTCCTCCCCCATAAATGGGGGAGGAAGATGCTGCCACATGTCAGTGATGAAGCTGCATGTGGCAGAGTCTCCTTCCCTCGCTTGCGGGGGAAGGCCGGGATGGGGGACAGCGCGCACACTCAACCCGCCAGCATCTGCTCCAGCTGTTCCTGCGCATCCAGCCACGCCATTTCGACCTCTTCCAGCGCGGCCTTACTCTCCGCCTGGCGCTGTAATGCCACATTCAAATCGGCTTTGCGGCTCTGATCGTAAATCGCGCTGTCGGCCAATTGCGCTTCAGCATCGCTCAACTGGCTCTGCCACTTCGCCATCTGCTTCTCAAGCTTCTCGATCTCTTTACGCAGCGGCTGAGTTTGCGCACGCAGTTCGGCGTCGCGGCGCTTCTGATCTTTGCGCGACTGCGCGCTGTTGCCGTTATCCTGCTTCGGCGCGGCATCCTGTTGGGCTTGCTGCTTCTGTAGATCGCTCAGCCACTGCTGGTAATCCTCCAGATCGCCCTCAAACACATCGACCTTGCCGTCATGCACCAGATAGAGATCGTCGGTGGTGGCACGCAATAAATGGCGATCGTGCGAGACCACCACCAGCGCGCCTTCGAAATCTATCAACGCTTCGGTCAGCGCCTGACGCATATCGAGATCGAGATGGTTAGTCGGTTCATCAAGCAGCAGCAGGTTGGGGCGCTGCCAGACAATCAGGGCCAGCACCAGCCGCGCTTTCTCACCACCGGAAAAACGTTCAGTGATTTCGCTAACTTTATCGCCCTGGAAGCCGAAGCCACCCAGATAGTCGCGCAGCTGCTGTTCGAGCACTTTTGGCGCAATGCGTGACAAATGCTGCAGTGGCGATTCATCAGCGCGCAGGTACTCCAGCTGATGCTGAGCGAAGTAACCGAGTTTAATGCCTTTCGCCAGGCCGACTTTGCCATCCAGCGCCTCAAGCTCACCGGCTAACAGTTTAATCAGCGTAGATTTACCCGCGCCGTTACGGCCGAGCAAACCGATGCGCGAACCCGGCACCAGATTGAGTTTGATGGCGTCGAGAATGATGCGTTCGCCATAACCCGCAGTAACCCTTTCCATTTTCAGCAACGGATTGGGCAAGCTTTCCGGCGCGCGGAAGCTAAAGCTGAACGGATTATCGACGTGTGCGGGCGCAATCAGCTCCATGCGCTCCAGCATTTTAATGCGGCTCTGTGCCTGCTTAGCTTTGGTCGCCTGAGCGCGGAAGCGATCGATATACTTCTGCAGGTGTGCGACTTTTTCTTGCTGGCTCTGGAACAGTGCTTGCTGCTGCGCCAGCTTGGCACCGCGCTGACGTTCGAACGAGCTGTAGTTGCCGGTGTATTCGAACATCGTCTGTTGTTCGATGTGGATGATCTTATCGACCACCGGATCGAGGAAGTCGCGGTCGTGCGAAATCAGCACCAGCGTGCCTTCGTAGCTTTTCAGCCAGCGCTCCAGCCAGATTACCGCGTCAAGATCGAGGTGGTTGGTGGGTTCATCCAGCAGCAATAGGTCGGAACGGCACACCAGCGCCTGGGCAAGGTTGAGGCGCATGCGCCAGCCACCGGAAAAATCACTTACCGGCCGCATTAATTGTTCCTGGCTAAAGCCCAAACCGTGCAACAAACTGGAGGCGCGAGCGGGTATGCTCCACGCCTGAATCGCATCCAGCCTGCCGTGCAGCAGCGCGATGGCGTTGCCATCGTTGCGCGCATTGGCGTCGGCTAATTCAGATTCAAGCTGACGATATTCGCGGTCGCCGTCGATAACATACTCCAGCGCGGGTTTACTCAGCGCCGGGGTTTCCTGATTGACCCATGCCAGCGCCCAGTTACTGGGGAAAGTGGCATTGCCTGCATCGCTGCTGATTTCGCCCTTCAGCAATGACAGCAGCGTCGATTTACCGCAGCCGTTTTTACCCACTAAGCCAACTTTCTGGCCGGGGTTAATGGTAGCCGTTGCGTTATCCAGCAGCACGTTAGTGCCGCGGCGAATTTGTAATGCTGAAAAGACAATCATAAGCGCCGTATCGTCAGAATATGTTAATTTATCGGCAACATAATTCGAGAATGATTTGTTGCGTCGAGCATGGTAGCGGAATTCCTGTGCCGTGACGACGCTTTGGAGGGGAACGATGTCGCAGCCACCTAAAATATTGCTGCTTTACGCCCATCCGGAATCACAGGATTCGATTGCTAATCGGGTTTTGCTGCAGTCGGCTATGGAACTTGACCACGTCACGGTGCACGATTTATACGCCCACTATCCGGATTTTTTTATTGATATTCACTATGAGCAGCAGCTGCTGCGCGAGCACCAAATCATCGTATTCCAACATCCGCTTTATACCTACAGTTGCCCGGCGCTCCTGAAAGAGTGGCTGGATCGCGTGCTGTCGCGCGGTTTTGCCAGCGGTCCTGATGGTAATGCGCTGGAAGGCAAATACTGGCGCAGCGTGGTGACCACCGGTGAGCCGGAAGCGGCTTATCACCATAGCGGCCTGAATCGCTATCCGATGAGTGACATCATGCGGCCGTTTGAGCTCACGGCGCAGATGTGCCGCATGCACTGGATGACGCCGATGGTGATTCACTGGGCGCGTCGGCAGACGCCGGAAGTGATGCGCAATTTTGCGCGGGCGTACGGCGACTGGCTGGCTTCACCGCTGCCGCAAGGAGGGGTGTGATGGAGGGGGAAACGTTACTGACGGCCGGCGTCATTTATCTGGTCGCGGCGGTGCTAATTGTGCCGATTGCGGCGCGACTGGGCATTGGCGCGGTGCTGGGCTACTTGCTGGCGGGTATCGCGATTGGCCCGTGGGGTTTGGGTTTCATCAGCGACGTTGAGGAGATTCTACACTTCTCTGAACTTGGCGTGGTGTTCCTGATGTTTATCATCGGCCTGGAACTTAACCCGTCGAAACTCTGGTCGCTGCGCCGTTCAATATTTGGTGTGGGCGCGGCCCAGGTGCTGATTTCCGCGGCGATTCTGGGCGGATTACTGTGGCTAACCGACTTTAGCTGGCAGGCAGCGGTGATTGGCGGGATTGGCCTGGCGATGTCGTCGACGGCGATGGCGCTGCAGCTGATGCGTGATAAAGGCATGAACCGCAGTGAATCTGGCCAGCTCGGCTTCTCGGTGCTGTTATTCCAGGATTTAGCGGTGATTCCCGCGTTGGCGCTGGTGCCACTGCTGGCGGGCGGCGACAGCGGTCACGTTGACTGGTTGAAAATTGGCATGAAAGTGCTGGCGTTTGCCGGGATGCTGGTGGGTGGGCGCTATCTGCTGCGTCCCATTCTGCGCTTTATCGCCGCATCTGGCGTGCGTGAGGTGTTTACTGCGGCGTCACTGCTGCTGGTGCTGGGTTCGGCACTGTTTATGGACGCGCTGGGCCTGTCGATGGCGCTGGGTACCTTTATCGCCGGTATTCTGCTGGCGGAAAGTGAGTATCGTCACGAGCTGGAAGTGGCCATCGAACCGTTTAAAGGGCTGCTGCTTGGGCTGTTCTTTATCTCGGTAGGTATGGCGCTGAATCTCGGCGTACTTTACACCCACATTGTTGAAATTTTGCTGGGCGTGGTGATTCTGGTCACGGTGAAAACGCTGGTGCTGTATGTGCTGGGTCGTATTTACGGCCTGCGCAGTTCAGAGCGGCAGCAGTTTGCCGGGGTGTTAAGCCAGGGCGGGGAATTTGCCTTTGTGCTGTTCTCTGCGGCGTCATCGGCGAAAATGTTTAGCGGTGACCAAATGCCGCTGTTGCTGGTGACGGTAACACTGTCGATGATGACCACGCCGCTGCTGATGAACGGTATCGACCGTTTACTGGCGCGTCGCTTTAATGAGCCCGATGAGAATGCCGAGAAGCATTTTGTTGAGGACGATCGGCCGCAGGTAATTGTGGTGGGCTTTGGTCGTTTTGGTCAGGTGGTCGGTCGTTTGCTGATGGCGAACAACAAGCGCATTACGGTGCTGGAGCGCGATATCTCTGCGGTGAGCCTGATGCGTAAATATGGCTACAAGGTTTACTATGGTGATGCCACCGAACTGGAGCTGCTGCGAGCGGCGGGTGCGGAGAATGCGCAATCCATCGTGATCACCTGTAATGACCCGGAAGATTCGATGACCATCGTACATCTGTGTCAGCAGCACTTCCCGCAGCTGGAAATCCTTGCGCGTGCCCGAGGCCGTGTTGAAGCACACGAACTGTTGCAGGCAGGCGTTACGCTGTTCTCACGTGAGACCTTCTCCAGTGCGCTGGAGTTGGGCCGCAAGGCGCTCATTACGCTGGGGATGCATCCGCACCAGGCGCAGCGTGCACAGCAACACTTCCGCCGTCTGGATATGCGCATGCTGCGCGAACTGGTGCCAAGCCATGATGACAACGCGCAGGCTTCGCGTGTGCGTGAGGCGCGACGTGAGCTGGAGGATATCTTCCAGCGCGAGATGCAGCACGAAAAACGCCAGATTGACGGCTGGGATGACGAGTAGGGCTACACTTAAGATATCCGTTCATTAACGACGGCAGGAAACAGTATGCGTAAACAATTTATTGCCGGTGCGGTTTGCCCACACTGCCAGGAGAAAGACACGTTAGCGTTGTGGCGTGAAAACAATGTTGATGTGGTGGAATGCGTCGAGTGCGGCCATCAAATGCGCGAAGCGGATAAGCAGGTGCGCGATCAGGTGCGCAGCAATGAGCAAGTGATCGGCATTTTTCATCCTGAGTAGCGCAATGGCTCAGCTTTTTTTAAGCTTGAACTTACAGCGGGATTGAATTCCGCTACAATCGGCGCCATTAACGCTGAGCAGTATGCAGCAACACATTTGTTGGCATCCTCAGTCTTGAACCTTTCTGGTTGGTTATTGCTCGCAAAATTGACCAATGGGACGGGATCTTAGTTCTCAACGGTTAGGAGATATCATGAAAGTAGCAAAAGACCTGGTGGTGAGCCTGGCGTATCAGGTTCGTACCGAAGACGGTGTGTTGGTTGACGAGTCACCGGTGAGTGCACCGTTGGACTATCTGCACGGTCATGGTTCCCTGATTTCTGGTCTGGAAAAAGCGCTGGAAAATCATGATGTAGGCGATAAGTTTGACGTGCATATTCCGGCAAATGACGCTTACGGTCAGTACGATGACAACCTGGTACAGCGCGTACCAAAAGACGTGTTTATGGGCGTTGACGAACTGCAGGTTGGCATGCGCTTCCTGGCAGAAACCGATCAGGGTCCAGTACCGGTAGAAATCACCGAAGTTGAAGATGAGCACGTCGTGGTTGATGGTAACCACATGCTGGCGGGTCAGAACCTGAACTTCAACGTGGAAGTTGTCGCGATTCGCGCAGCGACCGAAGAAGAGCTGGCGCACGGTCACGTGCATGGCGCGGATGGTCATCATCACGATCATGACCACGACCATGGTCACGATCACGATCACGGTCAGGGCGGCTGTGGCACTGGCGGTTGCGGCTGCAGCCACTAAGCGGTGTGATGTCTGGCAAGGCCACCTTCGGGTGGCCTTTCTTTTTTAATAATGCGGCGGGGGTGTTTCTTCTGATTGCGAGGCGATCATCGACGGCGCACTATCTTTCACTTTATCCACTAACAGACGGACCTGCTCACGCAGTCTGATCATCTCCAGCTCATGCTGAACCACCGTTTGATTGAGCTGATCGATGGTGTATTCCTGAAAAGCCAGCTTGCTCTCCAGCGCCTCAAGGCGTTGTTCCCATTCTGTTTGCTGCATGATCTTTCCTCATCTTCCGGTGCGGCGCGTTAATCTGTTTCGGGCGTGATTCTACGGCCTTTCGCTTCAGAATCACCTGATATTTTACCTTTACGCGGCACGCTACATTGAAATGGCGCATAACGCCTATATCTCTGATGAAACTTCCTGAAGCAAAAAAGGTCGGAGGTTGACCGGGTAATTACATTGTGGGAGTGTTCGCCGCTGCCACGTAAAGTTATAGTGTGGGCCTCAGTCCGCAATGATTCCCGAGGTGAGAGGCTTCGGTTTTGGAGAAAGGATGAATTCACTGTTTAAAGTCACATTGTTAGCTACCACCATGGCCTTCGCGCTGAATGCACCGCTGGCAATGGCAGCAGAAACTACCGCTGCTCCAGCAGACGCTGCTCAGGCCGCGCCGCAAGCACCGAAGAATGCTGCTTTCAAAAACGAAGACCAGCAATCAGCTTATGCGCTTGGTGCGTCCCTTGGTCGCTACATGGACAACTCTCTGAAAGAACAAGAGAAGCTGGGCATCAAACTGGATAAAGATCAGTTGATCGCAGGTGTTCAGGACGCATTTGGCGGTAAGAGCAAACTGTCCGATCAAGAGATTGAGCAAACTCTGCAGGCCTTTGAAGGCCGCGTAAAAGGCGCCGCTCAGGCGAAGATGGAAAAAGACGCGAAAGAGAACTCCGATAAGGGTTCAGCTTACGCCGACAAATTCGCTAAAGAAAAAGGCGTGAAGAAAACCGAATCGGGTCTGCTGTATCAGGTAGAGAAAGAAGGTACCGGTAGCGCGCCTAAAGACAGCGACACTGTGGTAGTAAACTACAAAGGTACGCTGATCGACGGTACTGAGTTCGATAACTCTTATACCCGTGGCGAGCCGCTGTCATTCCGTCTTGACGGTGTGATTCCTGGCTGGACTGAAGGTCTGAAGCACGTGAAGAAAGGCGGTAAGATCAAGCTGGTGATTCCACCAAACCTGGCTTACGGCAAAAATGGCGTTCCGGGTATTCCAGCTAACTCTACGCTGGTGTTCGATGTTGAACTGCTCGACATCAAACCCGCGCCTAAAGCCGATGAGAAAGCGCAGGCGCCAGTCGCTGCCGATCAGAAAGCGCAGTAATTTGCACTTGCTGTATTACGCCGCCTCCGGGCGGCGTTTTTATTTCTGAGAACAGAGTAAAGGTCTGGCTAAAGACCATGACATTTGCCAGACTAGCGCCTGCACAATTATCACAATATGAGTCTGCCCCAATGCTGTCGAGACAGGCTCCAGCCATTTAGGGTAATGTCTTCGATGTCTAATCCATTCAATCCCGGTGAACTGACTGACTTCGATTTACTGGAGCAACGTCCGTTCGAACAAGCTGATTACGATATTCTCAAATCCTACGAAGCTGTCGTTGATGGTCTGGCGATGCTTATCGGCTCGCACTGCGAAATCGTGCTGCACTCGCTGGAAGATTTGAAATGTTCCGCGGTGCGCATCGCTAACGGCGAACATACCGGACGTAAAGTGGGTTCACCGATTACCGATTTGGCACTGCGCATGCTGCACGATATGCATGGCGCCGATAGCAATGTTTCCAGGGCCTACTTCACGCGCGCGAAAAGTGGCGTGCTGATGAAATCTGTCACCATCGCGATTCGTAATCGCCAGCAGCGCGTCATTGGCTTGCTGTGCATCAACATGAACCTCGACGTGCCGTTCTCGCAGATTATGTCGACCTTTATGCCGCCAGAAATGCAGCAGGTTGACTCCAACGTTAACTTTGCCAGCTCGGTGGAAGATCTGGTGATGCAGACGTTAGAGTTCGCAATAGAAGAAGTGAGCGCTGACCGTAACGTTTCTAATAATGCCAAGAATCGTCAGATCGTCCTCAATATGTACGAGAAAGGTATTTTCGATATTAAAGACGCTATCAACCAGGTGGCCGATCGTCTCAATATCTCTAAGCACACGGTTTACCTCTACATTCGCCAGTTTAAAAGCGGCGATTTTCAGGGGCAGGATCGCTAATGCGCTACAGCTTGCTGGTCACCGGACCGGCATATGGCACCCAACATGCCAGCAGCGCGCTGCTGTTTGCCCGTGCGCTAGTGCAGGCGGGGCATCAGCTTGAAAGCGTATTCTTTTATCGCGAAGGCGTGTTGAATGCTAACCAACTGAGCGCGCCGGCCAGTGATGAAGTCGATATGGTGCGTGAATGGCAGCGGCTGCGCGATGAGAGCGGCACCGCACTGAACATCTGCGTAGCCGCTGCGTTACGGCGTGGCGTAACGGATGCACAGGAAGCGACGCGTCTACAACTGGCGGGTAGCAATTTGCAGCCGGGTTTTGAACTTAGCGGCTTGGGCGCACTGGCGGAAGCCGCGCTCAGCTGCGATCGTCTGGTGCAATTCTGATGAATCGCGTAGCTTTTCTGTTTACTCAGGCTCCGCACGGCAGCAGCGCGGGCAGGGAAGGGCTGGATGCGGTTCTCGCGACCGGTGCGTTAAGCGAAGATATCGGTCTGTTCTTTATTGGTGATGGCGTGCTGCAACTTAATCGTGACCAACAGCCCGAGAAGATCCTGGCGCGCAACTATATCGCCACCTTCGGCGTGCTGGCACTCTACGACATCGATCAGTGTTTTGTTTGTGCTGATTCCCTATTAGCGCGCGGGCAAAGTCTGACTGCCGAACGCGTGATGGCAGCAGAAGTGCTTGATGCCTCGTCGCTTCGTGAGAAGCTAGCCAGCTACCATCGTATTATACGATTCTGAGAACCGATCATGCTCTACACGCTGCTGCAATCTCCCTGGCAATGCGACATTGATAGCCTGCTGCTGCTATTACAGGAAGGCGACGACCTGCTTTTATTACAGGATGGCGTGACCGCGGCACTGGCCGGCAGCCAGATGTTAGTTAAGCTGAGCGCATCGCCGGCCACGCTTTGGGTATTAGAAGAAGATGTGGCGGCGCGCGGCCTGGTTGAGCAAATTTCAACCAAAGTAGCACGTTTGGACTATACTGGTTTCGTTGCGTTGACGGCGAAGCATCAACAACAAGTGGCCTGGTAAGAGCGAAAACCTGGTTATTTCTTGACACCCTTTTGACACAGCCCTAAAATTCTGCCTCCTCGTAGTAATACGAGGCGATTTATTACGTGTTTACGAAGCAAAAAGCTAAATCCCAGGAGCTATTTAATGGCAACAGTTAACCAGCTGGTTCGCAAACCACGCGTACGCAAAGTTGCAAAGAGCAACGTGCCTGCGCTGGAAGCTTGCCCGCAGAAACGTGGTGTATGTACTCGTGTGTACACCACTACCCCTAAAAAACCAAACTCAGCACTGCGTAAAGTTTGCCGTGTGCGTTTGACTAACGGTTTTGAAGTTACCTCCTACATCGGCGGTGAAGGTCATAACCTGCAGGAGCACTCAGTGATCCTGATTCGTGGCGGTCGTGTTAAAGACTTGCCAGGTGTGCGTTACCACACCGTTCGTGGCGCGCTGGACTGCTCAGGTGTTAAAGACCGTAAGCAGTCACGCTCCAAGTACGGCGTGAAGAAGCCAAAGGCTTAATGGTTCTCCGTTAAGTAAGGCCAAACGTTTTAACTTAAATGTCAAACTAAACTCGTAGAGTTTTGGACAATCCTGAATTAACAACGGAGTATTTCCATGCCACGTCGTCGCGTCATTGGTCAGCGTAAAATTCTGCCGGATCCTAAGTTCGGATCAGAGCTGCTGGCTAAATTTGTAAATATCCTGATGGTAGATGGTAAAAAATCTACTGCTGAATCTATCGTCTATACCGCGCTTGATACCCTGGCTCAACGCGCTGGTAAAGATGGCCTGGAAGCGTTCGAGGTTGCTCTCGAAAACGTACGTCCGACTGTCGAAGTTAAGTCACGTCGCGTTGGTGGTTCTACCTACCAGGTTCCAGTTGAAGTCCGTCCGGTTCGTCGTAATGCCCTGGCAATGCGTTGGATCGTAGAAGCTGCTCGTAAACGCGGTGATAAATCTATGGCTCTCCGCCTGGCGAACGAACTTTCTGATGCTGCAGAAAACAAAGGTACTGCAGTTAAGAAACGTGAAGACGTTCACCGCATGGCTGAAGCCAACAAGGCGTTCGCACACTACCGCTGGTAACAGCAACGTAGTTGTTATTAACCCAGCGGGCGTCCCAGTGACTCACCTGCTGGGCTTTTTTAACTTAGAACGTCTAAGAATCAGAGGAATCAAATGGCTCGTAAAACACCCATTGAGCGCTACCGTAACATTGGTATCAGTGCCCACATCGACGCCGGTAAGACTACAACTACCGAACGTGTTCTGTTCTACACCGGTGTAAACCACAAAATCGGTGAAGTACATGACGGCGCAGCAACCATGGACTGGATGGAGCAGGAGCAGGAACGTGGTATTACCATCACGTCTGCTGCAACTACCTGTTTCTGGTCTGGTATGGCTAAGCAGTTTGAACCACACCACGTAAACATCATCGACACCCCGGGACACGTTGACTTCACCATCGAAGTTGAGCGTTCTATGCGTGTGCTTGATGGCGCAGTAATGGTTTACTGTGCAGTTGGTGGTGTTCAGCCACAGTCTGAAACCGTATGGCGCCAGGCTAACAAATATAAAGTTCCACGCATCGCGTTCGTTAACAAAATGGACCGCATGGGTGCTAACTTCCTGAAAGTTGTTGACCAGATGAAAGTGCGCTTGGGTGCAAACCCAGTTCCACTTCAGCTGGCTATCGGCGCAGAAGAAGGCTTCACCGGTGTTGTTGACCTGGTGAAAATGAAAGCGATCAACTGGAACGATGCCGATCAGGGCGTTACCTTCGTTTACGAAGATATCCCAGCTGATATGCAGGAACTGGCTGAAGAGTGGCGTGCGAATCTGGTTGAAGCCGCAGCTGAAGGTTCTGACGAGCTGATGGAGAAATTCTTCGGCGGTGAAGAGCTGACAGAAGAAGAGATCAAAACTTCTCTGCGTAAGCGCGTTCTGAAAAACGAAATCATCCTGGTTACCTGTGGTTCTGCATTTAAGAACAAAGGTGTTCAGGCGATGCTGGATGCGGTAGTTGAATACCTGCCAGCACCGACTGACGTTACCGCGATTAACGGTATGCTGGACGACGGTAAAGACACCCCGGCTGAGCGTCATTCCGATGACAAAGAGCCGTTTGCTGCACTGGCGTTCAAAATTGCTACCGACCCGTTTGTTGGTAACCTGACCTTCTTCCGCGTTTACTCTGGTGTTGTTAACACTGGTGACACCGTGTTCAACCCGGTTAAGTCAAACCGTGAGCGTCTGGGCCGTATCGTTCAGATGCACGCTAACAAACGTGAAGAGATTAAAGAAGTTCGTGCGGGCGATATCGCCGCAGCGATCGGTTTGAAAGACGTGACTACTGGTGACACCCTGTGTGACCCAGACAACGTCATCATTCTTGAGCGTATGGAATTCCCTGAGCCGGTAATCTCTATCGCCGTTGAGCCGAAAACCAAAGCTGACCAGGAAAAAATGGGTCTGGCTCTGGGTCGTCTGGCGAAAGAAGATCCATCATTCCGTGTTTGGACTGATGAAGAAACCAACCAGACCATCATCGCTGGTATGGGTGAGCTGCACCTCGACATCATCGTTGACCGCATGAAGCGTGAATTCAACGTTGAAGCGAACGTCGGTAAACCTCAGGTTGCTTACCGTGAAGCAATTCGCGCGAAAGTTACCGATATCGAAGGTAAACACGCCAAGCAGTCTGGTGGTCGTGGTCAGTACGGTCATGTTGTTATCGACATGTACCCACTGGAGCCGGGCGTTAACCCGAAAGGCTACGAATTTGTCAACGATATCAAAGGCGGTGTGATTCCAACTGAATACATCCCTGCGGTTGATAAAGGCCTCCAGGAGCAGCTGAAGTCAGGTCCTCTGGCCGGTTATCCGGTAGTAGACCTGGGTGTTCGTCTGCACTTCGGTTCATACCATGATGTCGACTCCTCTGAGCTGGCGTTTAAACTGGCTGCTTCTTTGGCCTTTAAAGATGGCTTTAAGAAAGCACAACCTGTGCTGCTTGAGCCAATCATGAAGGTTGAAGTAGAGACTCCGGAAGAGAACACCGGTGACGTTATCGGTGACCTTAGCCGTCGTCGTGGTATGCTCAAAGGACAGGAATCTAACGCTACTGGCGTTCAGATCCATGCTGAAGTTCCGCTGTCTGAAATGTTCGGATATGCAACCCAGCTGCGTTCTCTGACCAAAGGCCGTGCTTCTTACTCCATGGAGTTCCTGAAGTACGATGATGCGCCGAACAACGTCGCTCAGGCCGTTATTGAAGCTCGTAGCAAATAAGCTACGGTTTAAAAATTGTGAACTGATGCCTTCATGACTCATGAAGGCACAACGTAAGGAATTATCGCCATGGCGAAAGAGCAATTTCAGCGTAACAAACTGCACGTAAACGTGGGCACCATCGGTCACGTCGACCACGGTAAAACCACCCTGACTGCAGCAATCACTACCGTTCTGGCTAAAACCTACGGTGGTAAAGCAAGCAAGTTCGATGAGATCGATAAAGCGCCAGAAGAGAAAGCGCGTGGTATCACCATCAACACTTCTCACGTTGAATATGAAACCCCGACTCGCCACTATGCGCACGTTGACTGCCCAGGCCACGCCGACTATGTGAAAAACATGATCACCGGTGCTGCGCAGATGGACGGCGCGATCCTGGTTGTTGCTGCGACTGACGGCCCAATGCCTCAGACCCGTGAGCACATCCTGCTGGGTCGTCAGGTTGGCGTTCCTTACATCATCGTGTTCCTGAACAAGTGCGACATGGTTGATGATGAAGAGCTGCTGGAACTGGTTGAGATGGAAGTACGTGACCTGCTGTCAGCATATGACTTCCCGGGCGACGACACTCCAATCGTACGCGGTTCTGCTCTGAAAGCGCTGGAAGGCGAAGCTGAGTGGGAAGCTAAGATCATTGAACTGGCTGAGCATCTGGATACCTACATCCCAGAGCCAGTACGTGCAATCGACCTGCCGTTCCTGCTGCCAATCGAAGACGTATTCTCAATCTCAGGCCGTGGTACTGTTGTTACCGGTCGTGTTGAGCGCGGTATCGTTAAAGTGGGCGACGAAGTTGAAATCGTGGGTATCAAGGCGACTGTTAAGTCTACCTGTACCGGCGTTGAAATGTTCCGCAAACTGCTGGACCAGGGTCAGGCTGGCGAGAACTGTGGTGTTCTGCTGCGTGGTATTAAGCGTGAAGATATCCAGCGTGGTCAGGTTCTGGCTAAGCCGGCTTCAATCAAGCCGCATACCAAGTTCACTTCAGAAGTGTACGTTCTGTCTAAAGATGAAGGCGGCCGTCATACTCCGTTCTTCAAAGGCTACCGTCCACAATTCTACTTCCGTACTACTGACGTGACCGGCAACGTTGAGCTGCCAGAAGGCGTTGAGATGGTAATGCCAGGCGACAACGTTCAGATGACCGTTGAGCTGATCCACCCAATCGCGATGGATGAAGGCTTGCGCTTCGCTATCCGTGAAGGCGGCCGTACTGTTGGTGCGGGTGTTGTTGCTACAATTATCGCTTAATTGCGTTAATGTCGGAGGCTGCCAAGGTAGCCTCCGCAGCACAAAAGAGAGCACTTCGGTGCTCTTTTTTTATGTCTGAATCCTGCCGTTTCGATTAATCCCACATAAAAGCTGCGTTTGAAATAAAAACCATTCTCATTTACAATTTGATCATAAATTGTACGGAGGTCCGCAGTAAATGTACGTCTGCTTGTGTAATGCCGTGAGTGATAAAACCCTCCGCGAAGTGGTACGCCGCTATCAACCTAAATCAATTCAGCAGCTGCGCCAGCTGGTTCCCATTGGCAAGCAGTGCGGGAAATGTGTGCGCTTTGCACGAGAAATTATGGAAGATGAATTACAGCAGGTGCCTCTCTACAAAGAAATTGCATGACCGCCTAATTGTACGTCTGCAATAACCACAATAACTGTCGCGTTTTTTTGACTTCCTTTCATCCGCATCTACGCTCTATTTAGTTGGAAGCGGAGGAAGCAAAATGAAGGGCGATGGTAAAATCATAAGTCATCTCAATAAATTGCTGGGGAATGAACTGGTTGCAATTAATCAGTACTTCCTTCATGCGCGTATGTTCAAAAATTGGGGACTGACTCGACTCAATGACGTTGAATATCATGAGTCGATCGATGAGATGAAGCATGCGGATAAGTACATTGAACGCATTCTTTTTCTCGAAGGGATTCCTAATCTGCAAGACCTCGGTCGATTACGTATTGGTGAAGATGTACCGGAAATGCTGCAGTCTGACCTTGCATTAGAACTGGAAGGCGCAAAGGATTTACGCGAAGCGATAGCCTATGCCGACAGGGTGCATGATTACGTCAGCAGAGACATGATGATTGAGATTCTTGCGGAAGAGGAGGGGCACATAGATTGGTTGGAAACTGAACTCGACCTGGTGCAAAAGCTCGGTCTGCAAAATTATCTTCAGTCTCAACTAAAAGAGCAGAACGAACATTAGCCTTATGACCAACATGCAATCTCGTGCAAGCCCGCCACAATCAAAATGGAATGTCGCGGGCTTTTTTAGGTCAAAAGCCAGATTGATGTGGTTAAAAACACAACACGGGTTGCTTCCTAAACAGATCTAAGTATAATGCGCGGGCCTGCCGATATTGGTGCGGCGCGATTCGAGCAGAATCGCAGGGGATAGCAGTTGATGTATCGCCTAACAATACTCCCAATTGTGGAGTTATATGCTGAACGATTACACTCCTCCATCAATCGTAATGGATGCGGGTAGTAATTCTTTTCGTTTATAAAATGTTTGGAGCCTTGGTCTCATGTCGAACCAAAGAATCCGTATCCGTCTTAAAGCGTTTGATCATCGCCTGATCGATCAATCAACCGCGGAAATCGTTGAGACTGCCAAGCGCACTGGTGCGCAGGTACGTGGTCCGATCCCGCTGCCAACCCGCAAAGAGCGTTTTACCGTTCTGATCTCTCCGCACGTTAACAAAGACGCGCGTGATCAGTACGAAATCCGCACTCACAAGCGTCTGGTAGACATCGTTGAGCCAACTGAAAAAACCGTTGATGCTCTGATGCGTCTGGACCTGGCTGCCGGTGTTGACGTGCAGATCAGCCTGGGTTAATCAGGTCATCGAGCGATTGAGAGGTTGATACAATGATTGGTTTAATCGGTAAAAAAGTGGGTATGACCCGCATCTTCACTGAAGATGGCGTTTCAATCCCAGTAACCGTTATCGAAGTTGAAGCAAACCGCGTTACTCAGGTCAAAGGCCTGGACAACGATGGTTACCAAGCTATCCAGGTTACCACCGGTGCTAAAAAAGCAAGCCGTGTGAGCAAGCCTGAAGCAGGTCATTTTGCTAAAGCTGGCGTTGACGCTGGCCGTGGTCTGTGGGAATTCCGCACCGAAGGTGAAGATTTCTCTGTTGGCCAGAGCATCAGTGTTGAAATTTTCGCTGACGTTAAAAAAGTAGACGTTACCGGTACCTCTAAAGGTAAAGGTTTCGCAGGTACCGTTAAGCGCTGGAACTTCCGTACCCAGGACGCTACACACGGTAACTCCTTGTCACACCGCGTTCCGGGTTCTATCGGTCAGAACCAGACTCCGGGCAAAGTGTTCAAAGGCAAGAAAATGGCTGGTCAGCTGGGTAATGAGCGTGTAACCGTTCAGAGCCTGGAAGTAGTACGTGTTGACGCTGAGCGCAACCTGCTGCTGGTCAAAGGTGGCGTCCCGGGTGCAACTGGGTGCGATCTGATTGTTAAACCAGCTGTGAAGGCGTAAGGGGATAGCAATGGAATTAGTACTGAAAGACGCGCAGAGCGCGCTGACTGTTTCCGAAACTACCTTCGGTCGTGATTTCAACGAAGCGCTGGTTCACCAGGTTGTTGTTGCTTATGCCGCTGGTGCTCGTCAGGGTACTCGTGCGCAGAAAACTCGTGCTGAAGTAACTGGTTCAGGCAAAAAGCCTTGGCGCCAGAAAGGTACCGGCCGTGCGCGTTCAGGTTCTGTTAAGAGCCCGATCTGGCGTTCAGGTGGCGTGACCTTCGCTGCGCGTCCACAGGACCACAGTCAAAAAGTTAACAAAAAGATGTACCGCGGCGCGCTGAAAAGCATTCTGTCCGAACTGGTACGTCAGGACCGTCTGATCGTTGTCGAGACGTTCTCTGTAGAAGCGCCTAAAACTAAGCTGCTGGTACAGAAACTGAAAGACATGGCGCTGCAAGATGTGCTGATCATCACCGGTGAACTGGATGAGAATCTGTTCCTGGCTGCGCGTAACCTGTACAAGGTTGACGTGCGTGATGCAGCGGGTATCGACCCAGTTAGCCTGATCGCCTTCGACAAAGTCGTTATGACTGCGGAAGCAGTTAAGCAAGTTGAGGAGATGCTGGCATGATCCGTGAAGAACGTCTGCTGAAAGTAGTGCGTGCACCGCACGTATCAGAAAAAGCATCTACTGCGATGGAAAAAACCAATACCATCGTTCTCAAAGTTGCTAAAGACGCGACCAAAGCAGAGATCGTTGCTGCTGTTGAGAAACTGTTCGAAGTAGAAGTTAAAGACGTAAACACCCTGGTAGTTAAAGGGAAAGTTAAGCGTCACGGACAGCGTATCGGTCGTCGTAGCGACTGGAAAAAAGCTTACGTCACCCTGAAGGAAGGCCAGAATCTGGACTTCGTCGGCGGCGCTGAGTAAGTCGGAGGAGAAAGACAATGGCAGTTGTTAAATGTAAACCGACATCTCCGGGTCGTCGTCACGTAGTTAAAGTGGTGAACCCAGAGCTGCACAAGGGCAAACCATTTGCCCCGCTGGTAGAAAAAAACAGCAAATCCGGTGGTCGTAACAACAATGGTCGTATCACTACCCGTCATATCGGTGGTGGTCACAAGCAGGCTTACCGTATTGTTGACTTCAAACGCAACAAAGATGGTATCCCAGCAGTTGTTGAGCGTCTTGAGTACGATCCGAACCGTTCTGCGAACATCGCACTGGTTCTGTACAAAGATGGCGAACGCCGTTACATCCTGGCCCCTAAAGGCCTGAAAGCCGGCGACCAGATTCAATCTGGCGTTGATGCTGCGATTAAAGCAGGTAACACTCTGCCGATGCGTAACATCCCGGTGGGTTCTACCGTTCATAACGTAGAAATGAAACCAGGCAAAGGCGGTCAGATTGCTCGCTCAGCTGGTACTTACGTGCAGATCGTTGCGCGTGAAGGTTCCTACGTAACCCTGCGTCTGCGTTCAGGCGAAATGCGCAAAGTTGAATCCGAATGTCGTGCAACTCTCGGCGAAGTCGGCAACTCTGAGCACATGCTGCGCGTGCTGGGTAAAGCTGGTGCAACCCGTTGGCGTGGTGTTCGTCCTACCGTTCGCGGTACTGCGATGAACCCAGTCGATCACCCGCACGGTGGTGGTGAAGGTCGTAACTTTGGTAAGCACCCGGTAACTCCGTGGGGCGTTCAGACCAAAGGTAAGAAGACCCGTAGCAACAAGCGTACTGATAAATTTATCGTACGTCGCCGTAGCAAATAATTTTAGAGGATAAGCCATGCCACGTTCTCTCAAGAAAGGTCCTTTTATTGACCTGCACTTGCTGAAGAAGGTAGAGAAAGCGGTGGAAAGCGGTGACAAGAAGCCCCTGCGCACTTGGTCCCGTCGTTCAACGATCTTCCCTAACATGATCGGTTTGACCATCGCTGTCCATAATGGTCGTCAGCACGTTCCTGTCTTTGTTTCCGACGAAATGGTCGGCCACAAACTGGGTGAATTTGCACCGACACGTACTTATCGCGGCCATGCTGCAGATAAGAAAGCCAAGAAGAAATAAGTAGGAGGAAGAGATGGAAACTATTGCTCAACATCGCCATGCTCGTTCTTCTGCTCAGAAGGTTCGCCTGGTGGCAGACCTGATTCGCGGTAAGAAAGTGTCGCAGGCTCTGGATATTCTGACCTACACCAACAAGAAAGCTGCTGTGTTGGTTAAGAAAGTCCTGGAATCTGCCATTGCGAACGCCGAACACAACGATGGCGCTGATATCGACGATCTGAAAGTCGCGAAAATCTTCGTAGACGAAGGCCCAAGCATGAAGCGCATTATGCCGCGTGCGAAAGGTCGTGCAGATCGCATCCTGAAGCGCACCAGCCACATTACTGTGGTTGTGTCCGATCGCTGAGACTCTGGAGACTAGCAATGGGTCAGAAAGTACATCCTAATGGTATTCGCCTGGGTATTGTAAAACCATGGAACTCTACCTGGTTTGCGAACACCAAAGAATTCGCTGACAACCTGGACAGCGATTTTAAAGTCCGTCAGTTCCTGACTAAGGAACTGTCTAAAGCGTCTGTATCTCGTATCGTTATCGAGCGTCCGGCTAAGAGCATCCGTGTGACTATTCACACTGCTCGCCCGGGTATCGTTATCGGTAAGAAAGGTGAAGACGTAGAAAAACTGCGTACGGTCGTCGCGAAAATCGCTGGCGTTCCTGCACAGATCAACATCGCCGAAGTCCGTAAGCCGGAACTGGACGCTAAATTGGTTGCTGATAGCATCACTTCACAGCTGGAGCGTCGTGTGATGTTCCGTCGTGCTATGAAGCGTGCTGTACAGAACGCAATGCGTCTGGGCGCGAAGGGTATTAAAGTTGAAGTCAGCGGCCGTTTGGGCGGAGCCGAGATCGCACGTACCGAATGGTACCGTGAAGGTCGCGTACCGTTGCACACACTGCGTGCAGACATTGACTACAACACCTCTGAAGCGCACACCACTTATGGTGTAATCGGCGTTAAGGTATGGATCTTCAAAGGCGAGATCCTGGGTGGTATGGCTGCTGTTGAACAACCGGAACCGGCTGCTCAACCTAAAAAGCAGCAGCGTAAAGGCCGTAAGTAAGGAGAGTCGCTGATGTTACAACCAAAGCGTACGAAATTCCGTAAAGTGCACAAAGGCCGCAACCGTGGTCTGGCGCAAGGTACGGATGTCAGCTTCGGTACTTTCGGTCTGAAAGCTGTTGGCCGTGGTCGTCTGACTGCTCGTCAGATCGAAGCAGCACGTCGTGCTATGACCCGTGCAGTTAAGCGTCAAGGTAAAATTTGGATCCGTGTATTCCCGGACAAACCAATTACCGAGAAGCCGCTGGAAGTGCGTATGGGTAAAGGTAAGGGTAACGTGGAGTATTGGGTTGCCCTCATTCAACCGGGTAAAGTCCTGTATGAAATGGACGGCGTTCCGGAAGAGCTGGCCCGTGAAGCCTTCAAGCTGGCAGCAGCAAAACTGCCTATCAAAACCACCTTTGTTACTAAGACGGTGATGTAATGAAAGCAAATGAGCTGCGTGAAAAAAGCGTTGAAGAGCTGAACACTGAGCTACTTAACCTGCTGCGTGAGCAGTTTAACCTGCGCATGCAAGCAGCATCCGGCCAACTTCAGCAAACCCATCTGCTGAAAGAAGTGCGTCGTAATGTTGCACGTGTTAAGACTTTACTGACTGAGAAGGCGGCGTAATGACCGATAAAATCCGTACTCTGCAGGGTCGTGTTATTAGTGACAAAATGCAGAAATCTGCAGTTGTTGCTATCGAACGTGTCGTGAAACACCCGATCTACGGTAAATTCATCAAGCGTACGACTAAGCTGCACATCCATGACGAGAACAACGAATGCGGTATTGGTGACGTGGTTGAAATCCGCGAAACTCGTCCGCTGTCTAAGACTAAGTCTTGGACGTTGGTTCGCGTTGTAGAGAAAGCGGTTCTGTAATAGAATCCGCTTCCTCTAAAAAATAAAATGAACGGCTCGTCTGAGCCGTTCATTTTTTCTACCCATGTGCGAGAACCGGTGTTATAATGCCGCGCCCTCAATTATGGGGCTTTTTAACGACCTGAGGTTTGGGTCCCGAAGTAGTAGTTGACATTAGCGGAGCACTAAAATGATCCAAGAACAGACTATGCTGAACGTCGCCGACAACTCCGGTGCACGTCGCGTAATGTGTATCAAGGTTCTGGGTGGCTCGCACCGTCGCTACGCAGGCGTCGGCGATATCATCAAAGTGACCATCAAGGAAGCAATTCCTCGTGGCAAGGTGAAAAAAGGTGATGTCCTGAAAGCGGTAGTGGTGCGCACCAGGAAGGGTGTTCGTCGCCCGGACGGTTCTGTCATTCGCTTCGATGGTAATGCATGCGTTATTTTAAACAATAACAGCGAGCAACCTATCGGTACGCGTATTTTTGGGCCGGTAACTCGTGAACTTCGTACTGAAAAGTTCATGAAAATTATCTCTCTGGCACCAGAAGTACTCTAAGGAGCGAGCAATGGCAGCGAAAATCCGTCGTAACGACGAAGTTATCGTGCTTACCGGCAAAGACAAAGGTAAACGCGGTAAAGTAAAGAATGTCCTGACTTCTGGTAAGGTCATCGTTGAAGGTATCAACCTGGTTAAGAAACATCAGAAGCCGGTCCCGGCCCTGAACCAACCAGGTGGCATCGTTGAAAAAGAAGCAGCTATTCAGGCTTCCAACGTTGCACTCTTCAATGCGGCAACCGGCAAGGCTGACCGTGTAGGCTTTAGATTCGAAGACGGCAAAAAAGTCCGTTTCTTCAAGTCTAATAGCGAAACTATCAAGTAATTTGGAGTAGTACGATGGCGAAACTGCATGATTACTACAAAGACGAAGTAGTCCAGAAACTCATGACAGAGTTCGGCTACAATTCTGTCATGCAAGTCCCTCGGGTCGAGAAGATCACCCTGAACATGGGTGTTGGTGAAGCGATCGCTGACAAGAAACTGCTGGATAACGCAGCAGCTGACCTGGCAGCAATCTCCGGTCAAAAACCGCTGATCACCAAAGCACGCAAATCAGTTGCAGGCTTCAAAATCCGTCAGGGCTATCCGATCGGCTGTAAAGTAACTCTGCGCGGCGAGCGCATGTGGGAGTTCTTTGAGCGTCTGATCACTATTGCTGTACCTCGTATCCGTGACTTCCGTGGTTTATCTGCGAAGTCTTTCGACGGTCGTGGTAACTACAGCATGGGCGTTCGTGAGCAGATCATCTTCCCAGAAATCGATTATGACAAAGTCGATCGCGTTCGTGGTTTGGATATCACCATTACCACTACTGCGAAATCTGATGATGAAGGCCGTGCTCTGCTGGCTGCCTTTGAATTCCCGTTCCGCAAGTAAGGCAGGGTTACTTAATGGCTAAGCAATCTATGAAAGCACGCGAAGTTAAGCGTGTGAAATTAGCAGACAAGTTCTTCGCTAAACGTGTTGAACTGAAAGCGATCATTTCTGATGTGAACGCTTCCGACGAAGACCGTTGGGATGCCGTTCTCAAGCTGCAGAGTCTGCCGCGTGATTCCAGCCCTTCACGTCAGCGTAACCGCTGCCGTCAGACAGGTCGTCCGCACGGTTTCCTGCGGAAGTTTGGGTTGAGCCGTATCAAGGTCCGTGAAGCCGCAATGCGCGGTGAAATCCCGGGTCTTAAAAAGGCTAGCTGGTAATTGTCACCATTTGAATCACGGGAGTAACACAGATGAGCATGCAAGATCCGATCGCGGATATGCTGACCCGTATCCGTAACGGTCAGGCCGCGAACAAAGTTGCGGTCTCTATGCCTTCCTCCAAGCTGAAAGTGGCAATTGCCAACGTGCTGAAGGAAGAAGGCTATATTGAAGATTTTAAAATCGAAGGCGACATCAAGTCTGAACTGGAAGTAACACTTAAGTATTTCCAGGGCAAGGCTGTGGTAGAGAGCATTCAGCGTGTTAGCCGTCCAGGTCTGCGCATCTATAAGAAAAAAGATGAGCTGCCAAAAGTAATGGCTGGTCTGGGCATCGCTGTAATCTCTACCTCTAAAGGTGTCATGACTGATCGTGCAGCGCGCCAAGCTGGTCTTGGTGGCGAAATTATCTGCTACGTAGCGTAATCGGAGGATAAAATGTCTCGTGTTGCAAAAGCACCTGTCGTTGTTCCTGCGGGCGTAGAGGTAAAACTCAACGGTCAGGAAGTTTCGATTAAAGGCAAAAACGGCGAGCTGACTCGTACTATCAACAGTGCTGTAGAAGTTAAGCATGCAGACAACGCCCTGACTTTCGCCCCGCGCGAAGGTTATGCGGATGGTTGGGCACAAGCAGGTACTGCTCGTGCGCTGCTGAACGGCATGGTTATCGGTGTTACCGAAGGCTTCACCAAGAAGCTGCAACTGGTTGGTGTTGGTTATCGTGCAGCTGTTAAAGGCAACTCTGTGAGCTTGGCCCTGGGCTTCTCTCACCCTGTTGACCATGCACTGCCGGCCGGCATCACTGCTGAATGTCCAACTCAGACTGAGATCGTGCTGAAAGGCGCTGATAAACAGCTGATTGGTCAGGTTGCAGCTGATCTGCGCGCCTACCGTCGTCCTGAGCCTTATAAAGGCAAGGGTGTTCGTTACGCCGACGAAGTCGTGCGTACCAAAGAGGCTAAGAAGAAGTAAGGTAACACTATGGATAAGAAATCTGCTCGTATCCGTCGTGCGACCCGTGCACGTCGCAAGCTCAAAGAGCTGGGTGCTACTCGCCTGGTGGTACATCGTACCCCGCGTCATATCTACGCACAGGTGATCGCCCCGAACGGTTCCGAAGTTCTGGTTGCTGCTTCTACTGTAGAAAAAGCTATTGCCGAACAACTGAAGTATACCGGTAACAAAGACGCCGCTGCAGCTGTAGGTAAAGCTCTGGCTGAGCGCGCTGTTGAGAAAGGCATCAAAAATGTCTCTTTCGACCGTTCCGGGTTCCAATATCATGGTCGTGTCCAGGCACTGGCAGATGCTGCCCGTGATGCTGGCCTTCAGTTCTAAGGTAGAGGTCTAAGATGTCAAACATCGAGAAACAAGCTGGCGAACTGCAGGAAAAACTGATCGCGGTAAACCGTGTATCTAAAACTGTAAAAGGTGGTCGTATTTTCTCCTTCACCGCACTGACTGTAGTGGGTGATGGTAACGGCCGCGTTGGTTTTGGTTACGGTAAAGCGCGTGAAGTTCCAGCAGCGATCCAGAAAGCGATGGAGAAAGCCCGTCGCAATATGATTAACGTCGCGCTGACTCACGGCACCCTGCAGCACCCTGTTAAAGGTGCGCACACAGGTTCTCGTGTGTTCATGCAGCCGGCTTCTGAAGGTACCGGTATCATTGCCGGCGGTGCAATGCGCGCCGTTTTAGAAGTCGCTGGAGTACATAACGTTCTGGCTAAAGCGTATGGTTCTACTAACCCGATTAACGTGGTTCGTGCAACTATCGATGGCCTGGGCAATATGAATTCTCCGGAAATGGTCGCTGCCAAGCGTGGTAAATCCGTTGAAGAAATTCTGGGGTAATCACGATGGCTAAGACAATTAAAATTACACAAACTCGTAGTTCAATCGGCCGCTTGCCTAAGCATAAAGCGACTCTGGTTGGCTTGGGTCTGCGTCGCATCAATCACACCGTTGAGCGTGAAGATACGCCAGCAGTACGCGGTATGATTAACGCGATTTCCTACATGCTGAAAGTGGAGGAGTAAGAGATGCGTTTAAACACTCTGTCTCCGGCCGAAGGGTCTAAACACGCTTCTAAGCGTCTGGGTCGTGGTATCGGTTCTGGCCTCGGTAAAACTGGTGGTCGTGGTCACAAAGGTCAGAACTCTCGTTCTGGCGGTGGCGTACGTCGCGGTTTCGAGGGTGGTCAGATGCCTCTGTATCGTCGTCTGCCGAAATTCGGTTTCACCTCTCGCAAAGCAATGATCACTACAGAAGTTCGTCTGTCTGATCTGGCGAAAGTTGAAGGCGGTATTGTTGACCTGAATACGCTGAAAGCGGCCAATATTATCGGTGTTCAGATTGAATTCGCGAAAGTGATTCTTTCTGGTGAAGTTTCTGCACCGGTAACGGTTCGCGGTCTGCGTGTCACCAAAGGTGCTCGTGCTGCAATCGAAGCTGCTGGCGGTAAAATCGAGGAATAAGTAGCAGATGGCAAAGCAACCGGGATTAGATTTTCAAAGTGCCAAAGGTGGCTTTGGTGAACTGAAGCGCAGACTGTTGTTTGTAATCGGTGCACTCATTGTCTTCCGCATTGGCTCTTTTATTCCAATCCCCGGTATCGATGCCACTGTACTTGCCAAACTGCTTGAGCAACAGCGTGGCACCATCATTGAAATGTTTAACATGTTCTCTGGTGGTGCTCTCAGTCGTGCCTCAATCTTCGCGCTGGGAATTATGCCGTACATTTCGGCATCTATTATTATCCAGCTGCTGACGGTGGTTCATCCAGCGTTAGCTGAGATTAAGAAAGAGGGTGAAGCTGGTCGTCGTAAGATTAGCCAGTACACTCGCTACGGCACACTGGTTCTGGCTGTATTCCAGTCGATCGGTATAGCTACCGGTTTACCGAATATGCCTGGAATGCAGGGGCTGGTTATGAATCCAGGCTTTGCATTCTACTTTACCGCTGTTGTAAGTCTGGTTACCGGGACAATGTTCCTGATGTGGCTGGGCGAACAGATTACTGAACGAGGTATCGGTAACGGTATCTCGATCATTATCTTCGCTGGTATCGTTGCGGGTCTCCCGCCGGCCATTGGCCATACCATTGAGCAAGCGCGGCAAGGTGACCTGCACTTCCTTCTGTTGCTGTTGGTTGCAGTTCTAGTATTTGCAGTGACGTTCTTTGTTATTTTCGTTGAGCGTGGCCAGCGCCGCATCGTGGTCAACTACGCTAAACGTCAGCAAGGTCGTCGTGTATATGCTGCACAGAGCACACATTTACCGTTGAAAGTGAACATGGCGGGCGTAATCCCAGCTATTTTTGCTTCCAGCATTATTCTGTTCCCAGCGACCATAGCATCATGGTTCGGGGGCGGAACCGGTTGGAACTGGCTGACAACAATTTCGCTGTATTTGCAACCAGGACAGCCGCTTTATGTGCTACTCTATGCGACTGCAATCATCTTCTTCTGTTTCTTCTACACGGCGTTGGTATTCAACCCACGTGAAACAGCAGATAACCTGAAGAAGTCTGGTGCATTCGTACCGGGAATTCGTCCGGGAGAGCAAACGGCGAAGTACATCGATAAAGTAATGACACGTCTGACCTTAATCGGCGCACTGTATATTACTTTTATCTGCCTGATCCCGGAGTTCATGCGTGATGCTATGAAAGTTCCATTCTACTTTGGCGGTACATCGCTGCTCATCGTAGTGGTCGTCATCATGGACTTTATGGCTCAAGTGCAAACTCTGATGATGTCGAGTCAGTACGAGTCTGCATTGAAGAAAGCAAACCTGAAGGGCTATGGCCGTTAATTTGGGTGCTTGAGAAGTTACGGAGAGTAAAAATGAAAGTTCGTGCTTCCGTCAAGAAATTATGTCGTAACTGCAAAATCATTCGTCGCGACGGTGTCGTGCGTGTGATCTGCAGCGCCGAGCCAAAGCATAAACAGCGCCAAGGCTGATATTGTCACATATTTTTCTTGCAAAGTCGGGTTGAGCTGGCTAGATTAGCCAGCCAATCTTTTGTATGTCGATGCGTTACCATTTGAGTATCCTGAAAACGGGCTTTTCAGCATGGGACGCATTTGTTTAATTATAGGAGTGCATAGTGGCCCGTATAGCAGGCATTAACATTCCTGATCAAAAACATACCGTTATCGCATTAACTTCGATTTTCGGTATCGGTAAAACTCGTTCTAAAGCCATCTGCGCTTCAACGGGTATTGCTGAAAATGTTAAGATCAGAGAGCTGTCTGAAGAACAAATTGAACAGCTGCGTGAAGCAGTTGGTAAATTCGTTGTTGAAGGTGATCTGCGCCGTGAAATCACCCTGAGCATCAAGCGTCTGATGGACCTTGGTTGCTATCGTGGTTTACGCCATCGTCGTGGTCTGCCAGTTCGCGGTCAGCGTACTAAGACCAATGCACGTACCCGTAAGGGTCCGCGTAAACCGATCAAGAAATAATCGGGGTGAGTAAATAATGGCAAAGGCACCAGTTCGTGCACGTAAGCGTGTAAGAAAACAAGTCTCAGATGGCGTGGCTCATGTCCATGCATCTTTTAACAACACCATCGTTACCATTACTGATCGTCAGGGTAACGCACTGGGTTGGGCAACCGCCGGTGGTTCCGGTTTCCGCGGTTCACGTAAATCTACTCCGTTTGCTGCTCAGGTAGCTGCAGAGCGCTGTGCAGAAGCAGTGAAAGATTACGGTATTAAGAATCTGGAAGTTATGGTTAAGGGTCCAGGTCCAGGTCGCGAATCAACAATTCGTGCTCTGAACGCTGCTGGTTTCCGCATCACTAATATTACTGATGTGACTCCAATCCCTCACAACGGTTGTCGTCCGCCGAAAAAACGTCGCGTTTAACGCCCGTTTTTAGGTTAGTTGGAGAAAGAAAATGGCAAGATATTTGGGTCCTAAGCTCAAGCTGAGCCGTCGTGAGGGTACCGACTTATTCCTTAAGTCTGGCGTTCGCGCGATCGATACCAAGTGCAAAATTGAACAACCACCTGGTCAGCATGGTGCGCGTAAACCGCGTCTGTCTGACTACGGCGGCCAGTTGCGTGAAAAGCAGAAAGTTCGTCGTATGTACGGCGTGCTGGAGCGTCAGTTCCGTAACTACTATAAAGAAGCAGCACGTCTGAAAGGCAACACAGGTGAAAACCTGCTGGCTCTGCTGGAAGGTCGTCTGGATAACGTTGTTTACCGTATGGGCTTTGGTGCAACTCGTGCAGAAGCACGCCAGTTGGTTAGCCATAAATCTATCCTGGTGAACGGTCGCGTTGTTAACATCGCTTCTTATCAGGTATCTCCGAATGATGTCGTAAGCATCCGTGAGAAAGCCAAACAGCAATCTCGCGTGAAGGCCGCTCTGGAGCTGGCTGAGCAGCGTGAAAAGCCAACCTGGCTGGAAGTTGATGCTACTAAGATGGAAGGTGTGTTCAAGCGTATTCCTGAGCGTACCGATCTGTCTGCGGACATTAACGAACACCTGATCGTCGAGCTTTACTCCAAGTAAAGCTTAGTACCAAAGAGAGGACACAATGCAGGGTTCTGTGACAGAGTTTCTAAAACCGCGCCTGGTAGATATCGAGCAAGTGAGTTCGACGCACGCCAAGGTGACCCTTGAGCCGTTAGAGCGTGGCTTTGGCCATACTCTTGGTAACGCACTGCGCCGTATTCTGCTTTCTTCCATGCCGGGTTGCGCGGTGACCGAGGTTGAGATTGATGGTGTGCTTCATGAGTACTCCACCAAAGAGGGCGTACAGGAAGATATCCTGGAAATCCTGCTTAACCTGAAAGGGTTGGCGGTAAGAGTTCAAGGTAAAGATGAAGTCATCCTTACTCTGAATAAATCTGGCATTGGCCCTGTGACTGCAGCCGACATCACCCACGACGGTGATGTTGAAATCGTCAAGCCGCAGCATGTGATCTGCCACCTGACCGATGAAAACGCATCTATTAGTATGCGTATCAAAGTTCAACGTGGTCGTGGTTATGTGCCGGCTTCTGCCCGAATTCATTCGGAAGAAGATGAGCGCCCAATCGGCCGTCTGTTGGTTGACGCTTGCTACAGCCCTGTAGACCGTATCGCCTACAATGTTGAAGCAGCGCGTGTAGAACAGCGT
This sequence comes from Pantoea sp. USHLN256, assembly GCF_037149875.1. Classification (NCBI taxonomy): domain Bacteria; kingdom Pseudomonadati; phylum Pseudomonadota; class Gammaproteobacteria; order Enterobacterales; family Erwiniaceae; genus Pantoea; species Pantoea sp. USHLN256. The sequence continues at coordinate 202,166 of NZ_JBBCQO010000007.1, forward strand.
ACCGACCTGGACAAGCTGGTCATCGAAATGGAAACCAACGGCACAATCGATCCTGAAGAGGCGATTCGTCGTGCGGCAACCATCCTGGCAGAACAACTGGAAGCTTTCGTTGACTTACGTGATGTACGTCAGCCGGAAGTGAAAGAAGAGAAACCAGAATTCGATCCGATCCTGCTGCGCCCTGTTGACGATCTGGAATTGACTGTCCGCTCTGCTAACTGCCTTAAGGCAGAAGCTATCCACTACATCGGTGATCTGGTACAGCGTACCGAGGTTGAGCTGCTTAAAACGCCTAACTTGGGTAAAAAATCTCTTACCGAGATTAAAGATGTGCTTGCTTCACGTGGTTTGTCTCTGGGCATGCGCCTGGAAAACTGGCCACCAGCAAGCATTGCTGATGAATAACCCGATCACAGGTTAAGGTTTCACTGAGAAGGATAAGGTCATGCGCCATCGTAAGAGTGGTCGTCAACTGAACCGCAACAGCAGCCATCGTCAGGCTATGTTCCGCAACATGGCTGGTTCTCTGGTTCGTCATGAGATCATTAAGACGACTCTGCCGAAAGCCAAAGAGCTGCGCCGCGTAGTTGAGCCGCTGATTACTCTTGCCAAGACCGACAGCGTAGCTAATCGTCGTCTGGCATTCGCCCGCACTCGTGATAACGAGATCGTGGCAAAACTGTTTAACGAGCTGGGCCCGCGTTTCGCGAGCCGTGCCGGTGGTTACACTCGCATTTTGAAGTGTGGCTTCCGTGCTGGTGACAACGCTCCGATGGCTTACATCGAGCTGGTTGATCGTCCAGAAGCTCAAGCAGAAGTTACTGCAGAGTAATTTGTAGTATCGTAGAAAACCCGCTTCGGCGGGTTTTTTATTGTCCGTAATTTCTTCCCATTTCCTCCCCTTTCGCTATGCTGATGGCAGATACATTTGTCAGGAGCTCCTTGATGTGGCTAATTGATCAACTTGTTGAGCAGCATATCCGTGAGGCTCAAGAAAAAGGTGAACTGAGTAACCTACCTGGTGAAGGTGCACCTTTACACATCGAAGACGATAGCGGAGTACCGGTCGAACTGCGCACTGCTTATCGTCTGTTAAAAAACGCCGGCTATTTGCCACCAGAACTGGAGATGCGCCGCGAAGCATTAGCACTCAATGATTTGTTGCAAGAGTTAGATCCAAATGATGAAAAAGCGCGCGAGTTCTCGAAACGTTTAGCGTTGCTGCAGTTAAAACTGCAACAGGCAGGAATTAGCACCGACTTTTTGCGTGGCGATTACAGCGACGTCATTCATCAGCGTTTGCAGCAGGAAAAATAGTATGTACAAGATAGGCAAGCTCGCAAAGATGGCGGATGTTACGCCTGATACCATCCGCTTTTATGAAAAACAGCAGATGATGAATCATGAGGTACGTACTGAGGGCGGTTTTCGTCTTTATAGCGAAGATGATTTACAACGCTTACGTTTTATTCGCTACGGACGGCAACTGGGCTTCAGCTTAAATTCTATCCGCGGACTATTGTCGATCCGCATCGATCCTGAACATCATACCTGTCAGGAATCAAAGGCGATTGTGGCGAAACGCCTGGAAGAAGTTAATGGCATGATCGCTGAGCTACAGACCATCCAGCATTCATTGCATCGTCTCGCCGAAACCTGCTGCGGTGATATACATAGCAGCACTTGCTGCTCAATTCTCGAGGCGCTAGAAAAAGGTGAAGAGCCGCATCCTGAAATTTGTTGTAGCAAAGATTGAATTTTGCACTGTAAGGACTATAGTTGCGCCGTAACTAACTGGAGGACAAGATGAGCCGCTATCAGCATCAAAAAGGTAAAATAAACGATAATGCACTCGAAGCATTACTGCATGATCCACTGTTTCGACAGCGTATTGAGAAGAATCAGAAAGGTAAGGGTAGCTATCAGCGTAAAGAAAAACATGCGAAAGGACGTAACTGGGAGGCCAGTGATAAGCAGAAAAGTTTATCACTGGCCTTCAGCTCTAAAGTAAAAAAAGCCGCCTTATTCGGGCGGCTTTTTCATCATAATTTATCGTGATTTTGTTGTTTTAAAAGGTCACGAATTTCAGTCAGCAGTAACTCTTCATTCGTTGGTTTAGGTGCTGCTTTTTCGACTTCTTTTTTCTGGTACAGCTTATTCATTACTTTAATTGCCAGGAAGATAGCGAAAGCAACAATAACGAAATCGAAAACAGTCTGAATAAAATTACCGTACTCCATTACCACTGCAGGAATATCACCTTCTGCTGGTTTAAGTATCCATTTAAACTGCTTGAAATCAACGCCGCCAATCAACAAGCCAAGTGGTGGCATGATGATATTCGCGACCAGTGAAGAAACAATCTTACCAAAAGCAGCACCGATGATGACACCGACTGCCAGGTCAACCACGTTCCCACGCATTGCAAAATCACGAAACTCTTTGAATAAACTCATTGTTATCTCCTTGCCTTGGCCAATGGCTAAAGTCTAACAAACCTTTGTGCAATTGCCATTATAACAATGGATTAAGCAAAACTTTCACGGCGGGCTATCGCCCGCAGCAATTACAGGAAGAAAGGACTAGGCTGGAACAGGCGTTCAACATCCGGGACAAACTTCTTATCTGTCAGGAACATAATTACGTGATCGCCTTGTTCGACGCGCACATTGTCATTCGCGATGATCACTTCGTCACCGCGTACAACGGCGCCGATAATGGTTCCTGGGGGGAGCTTAATATCTTCGATTAAACGGCCAACAACGCGCGAAGTTGTTTCATCGCCATGTGCGATAGCTTCGATGGCTTCTGCGATACCGCGGCGTAACGATGAAACGCCAACAATATCAGCTTTACGTACGTGGCTCAGCAGGGCCGATATCGTGGCCTGTTGTGGTGAGATAGCAATGTCGATCACGCTGCCTTGTACAAGATCAACATAGGCACGGCGCTGGATCAGCACCATCACCTTTTTGGCCCCCATCTTTTTAGCCAGCATGGCCGACATAATGTTGGCTTCATCGTCGTTAGTTACTGCGATAAAGAGATCGACTTGATCCACGTGCTCTTCTGCTAGCAACTCCTGATCTGAAGCGTCCCCGTAAAACACAATGGTGTCGTGCAGGCGTTCAGCGAGTTCGGCCGCGCGCTGTTGATTACGTTCAATCAACTTCACGCTGTACTGTTTTTCCAGACGCTGCGCCAGGCCAAAGCCAATATTGCCGCCGCCAACCAGCATGATACGTTTATACGGTTTTTCCAGGCGTTGCATCTCGCTCATTACCGCGCGAATATGCTGACTCGCTGCAATAAAGAAGACTTCATCACCGGCTTCGACAATTGTGGAACCCTGCGGGCGAATGGGACGATCCTGACGAAAAATCGCGGCTACACGTGTATCGATGTGTGGCATATGTTCGCGCATAATCGATAACGGATTGCCTACCAGTGGGCCGCCATAATAGGCTTTAACCACCGCGAGGCTCACTTTTCCTTCGGCAAAATTCACTACCTGAAGAGCGCCTGGATATTGGATCAGCCGATAAATATTGTCTATCACCAACTGTTCCGGTGATATCAGGTGGTCAATCGGTACGGCTTCCGGCACAAACAGTTTCTCCGCATCGCGTAAATACTCGGCGGCGCGGATACGGGCGATGCGGTTTGGCGTATTGAAAAGTGAATAGGCAATCTGACACGCTACCATATTGGTTTCGTCGGAGTTGGTCACCGCCACCAACATATCGGCGTCTTCAGCACCGGCTTCACGCAAGATGCGTGGATGTGATCCATGGCCATGCACAACGCGCAGATCAAATTTGTCCTGCAGCACGCGTAAACGGGTGGCATCGCTATCGACGACCGTAATATCGTTATTTTCCCCCACCAGATTCTCTGCCAGGGTTCCGCCGACCTGACCGGCGCCGAGGATAATGATTTTCATGGCTTAGATGCTCTTGTCAGATTGCGCTGCACTATTTTTTCATCAGCTTAGCGTAGAAGAAACCGTCACCGCCATCGACGGTCGGGAAAACCTGCCAGCCATTGGCCTGTCCCTGCGGTATTGTCTCCGCCACTGCATCATTGTGCGCCGCCAAAAAGGTACTGATTTGTTGATGATTCTCTTCAGGCAGAATTGAGCAGGTTGCATAAATCATTGTCCCGCCAGACTTCAGACGCGGCCAAACAGCCTCAAGAATTTCACGCTGCAAAATAGCCAGCTCGGCAATATCACGATCGCGACGCAGCCACTTGATGTCTGGATGGCGGCGAATCACTCCAGTCGCTGAGCAGGGAGCATCTAGCAGGATACGATCAAATTGCATTTCGCCACACCATTCTGCCGGTGTACGACCATCACCCTGACGTACTTCAGCCTGCATATCCAGGCGTTGTAGATTTTCGTGTACGCGAAGCAGGCGTTGCTGGTCAATATCGACGGCTAATACCTTGGCCTGCGGGGCAATTTCAAGGATATGCGTGGTTTTACCGCCGGGTGCTGCGCAAAGATCGAGAATGGATTCGCCATTCTGCGGTTCAAGCAGTAACGCGCAGCGCTGTGCGGAGAGATCCTGAACCGTTACCCAACCATGTTCGAAACCAGGCAGATGACTCACGGGAGCGGGGGAGTCCAAACGCAAAGCATCGGGTGCATCGCCCGGGAAAGCCTGTTTCTCTGCTGCCTGCAATAATGCTAACCATGCATCCCGGCTATGATGCTGGCGATTGACGCGCAGCCACATCGGCGGGCGCTGATTATTGGCTTCTACAATGTGCTGCCACTGTTCTGGCCATGCGGCTTGCAGACGTTTGAGTAACCAACCGGGATGCCAGTAACGTTGCGTACCTTGATCAACTTCCGCTAAAAGCGCTTCTTGTTGGCGCAGGAACTGGCGAAGCACACCGTTTAATAGACCTTTCAAATTTGCGCGTTTCAGTACCTCGGCACCTGCGACAGTTTCCGCCAGTGCGGCATGTGCTGGCACGCGGGTGTAGAGCAGCTGATAAAGCCCAACCATCAACAGATAATGCAGCACTCGCTGCTTACCCGTTAACGTACGTTCCATCAATTTGCCAATCAAGGCTTCCAGCTGTGGCAACGTGCGCATCACGCCAAAGCACAACTCTTGCAGCAGTGCGCCATCTTTATCCGATAACGCTTTTTGTGCAGCAGGCAGAATGGCGCTCAGTGATTCGCCCTTATCCACAACACGTTCAATGAGTTGCGCAGCCAGGCTACGCAAATTGGTGTTTTTTTTCATTTTCTTTTATCAAACAAAAAGCCCGGTTAAACCGGGCTTGGAGGATCAGGCCAGAACGGTTCCAGGAGCGAACCATTCGCGACGCGAATTGAGCAGGTCCTGCGCAGACATGGCTTTTTTACCAGCAGGTTGCAGTGACTCCAGATTTAGTACGCCATCGGCTGTAGCGATCTGAATGCCTTGTTTATCAACATGCACGATTTCACCGGGATGCTTATTTTGGTGCGGTAAAACGCTTGCCTGCCAGACTTTAACCGGTTGCTCATCTACCATGAAATAGCTCGTTGGCCATGGATTGAAGGCGCGGATACAACGCTCCAACTGCACAGCAGAAAGCGACCAATCGAGACGCGCTTCTTCTTTACTCAGTTTCTCGGCATAAGAGACCAATGCTTCATCCTGAACTTCTGGCTTGGCATGACCACTTGCCAGCAGATCCAGCGTTAGCAACATGCCTTGGGGACCAAGTTGCGCCAGTTTTTCATACAGAGACGCGCTGGTGTCTTCAGGCGTAATTGGGCATGAAAGCTTATGCAGCATGTCACCCGTATCAAGACCAACATCCATTTGCATGATGGTCACGCCAGTTTCGCTATCGCCAGCCCAGAGCGCGCGTTGAATCGGCGCCGCGCCGCGCCAGCGAGGCAACAGCGAACCATGCACATTAATACAACCCAGACGCGGCATCGCCAACACGGCTTTCGGCAGTATCAAGCCATAAGCTACGACCACCATAATATCGGCCTGCAATTCGGCAACCAGATGCTGGTTCTCTTCAGGCTTCAGGGATTTCGGCTGAAACACGGGAATATCATGTGCCTGCGCCAGAACTTTTACCGGGCTTGGCGTAAGTTTATTACCGCGTCCAGCGGGACGATCGGGCTGGGTAAAGACGCCAACTACCTGATGCTGAGAAGCAAGCAGCGCATCAAGATGACGCGCTGCAAAGTCAGGTGTACCGGCAAAGATAATTTTGAGCGGTGCAGACACAGTTTAACCTTCTATTAGCGCTTAATCTTCGCGTGCGTTAAGGCGGGCCAATTTTTCCAGTTTCTGTTTAATACGCTGACGTTTAAGTGGCGACAGATAATCAATGAAAAGTTTGCCATCGAGATGATCGATTTCATGCTGGATACAAATCGCCAGCAGACCGTCAGTTTCCAGCTCAAAGCTGTTGCCATCGCGATCCTGTGCACGCACTTTGACCCATTCTGCACGCGGCACAAAAGCACGTTGTTCAGGAATGGAAAGGCATCCTTCTTCAATACCGGTTTCACCACTTTTTTCCAGCAATTCCGGATTGATCAGTACTAAACGCTCGTCACGATTTTCTGAAACATCAATGACAATGATGCGTTGATGAATATCGACCTGAGTCGCCGCTAAGCCAATACCTTCTTCGGCGTACATGGTTTCGAACATGTCGTCGACAATACGCTGAACGTCTGCGTTTACGGTTGCCACCGGCGCAGCGATTTTGCGGAGGCGATCATCAGGGAAATGTAATACCTGCAAAACTGACATAAATATCCAGATCTGTATGCGTTAAAGAAAAGATTATTGCCGCATATTGTAGACTTTCTGATGCCCGATTGACAGCATTGCACCGCATGATAGCGCGGCTGACAAGGAGTGCGGCATGGAGAGAATTGAATGGATGCTCAGGTTGGCAAACGTGAAAGGATTAAGCAGTCGGCTTGTCAGACATTTAGCGGTAACACTGCAGGATAACGCTCATATTGATGATGACCTTTTGCTGGATCACGGATTGAGCGAAATACAGCGACAGCAGTTCAGGGAGCTGTGCCCGCGCCAATTAGAGAGAACGCATGCATGGCTGGCGCATGAACAGCATCATTTAGTGGCATGTATAGATGAACATTATCCTACGGCGTTAGCGGAAATTAGCCGACGTCCGTCATTACTGTATGTCGCCGGAAGTTTGGATGCTCTACAAACACCCCAACTGGGCGTGGTGGGCAGCCGCCATTGCACCCATTACGGCAAACAATGGGGAAGCTGGTTTACGCAGCAATTGGCACTAAGTGGTTTAACTATTACCAGTGGTTTAGCGCGCGGGATAGATGGTGTGGCACATCGCGCCGCGTTAGAAGTACAGGGCAAAACCGTGGCAGTGTTAGGCAGTGGCCTGCAATATATCTACCCGAAAAACCATCAATCCCTGGCGCGCGAAATCATGAACAGTGGCGGCGCGCTGGTCTCTGAGTTCCCACTTGATATGGCCCCGCATCCGGTTAACTTTCCTCGACGTAATCGTATCATTAGTGGTTTAAGCCTGGGTGTGTTGGTGATAGAAGCCACGCTCAAAAGCGGTTCGCTAGTTACTGCACGCTATGCTTTGGAACAAAATCGCAACGTTTATGCCTTACCCGGTGCTTTAGGTAATCCTGGTAGTGAAGGAACGCACTGGCTTATCCAGCAAGGGGCGCTGCTGGTGGCGCATCCCAACAATATTCTTGAAGATTTACATTCAACGTTGCAATGGCTGCCTGATAGCACTTCAGAAACAATATATTCACAAGACAGTGACGATGTTCCATTGCCATTTGCAACTGTGTTGGCTAACGTAGGTGATGAGGTTACACCTGTTGACGTCGTCGCTGAACGTGCCGGCCAACCTGTGCCAGTTATCGCAGCTCACTTGCTGGAGCTGGAGTTAGCAGGATGGATCGCAGCTGTACCCGGCGGCTATGTCCGATTGAGGAGGGCATGCCATGTTCGACGTACTTATGTACTTGTTTGAGACGTATATCCACAACGAAGCCGAAATGCGCGTTGATCAGGATAAATTGACAGATGATTTAACCGATGCCGGTTTCCATCGTGAAGATATCTACAATGCGTTGAATTGGCTTGAACGGTTAGCGGATTACCAGGAAGGCTTGGTTGCGCCTGTACTCATGGCAAACGATCCGCTCTCCATGCGAATCTACACGGAAGAGGAAAACCAGCGTTTAGATGCCGAATGTCGCGGTTTTATTTTGTTCCTGGAACAGGTCCAGGTGCTGAATATGGAAACACGCGAGATGGTTATTGAACGCGTAATGGCCCTTGATACCCTGGAATTCGATCTTGAAGATCTCAAATGGGTGGTGTTGATGGTGTTGTTTAACATTCCAGGATGTGAAAATGCCTATCAGCAAATGGAAGAACTGCTATTCGACGTCAATGAAGGTATGCTGCATTAATAATCTGCGCTTGATGCAACCGGTAATATGAGTAAACCAGCACTATTCTCCGTGCCTAAACACGATCCCTGCCCCGCTTGCGGGGCAGAATTAGTTATACGCTCCGGCAAACACGGTCCCTTTCTTGGATGTATCAACTATCCAACCTGTGACTATATCCGCCCGCTGAAGAGTCAGGGCGATGGTCACGTCGTAAAAGTACTGGAAGGCCACGCATGCCCAAAATGTGGAGCAGATAAAGTTCTGCGCCAGGGACGATTTGGCATGTTCGTGGGGTGTAGCCATTATCCAGAGTGTGATTACACAGAAACCATCGACAAACCTGACGAAACAGCTATCAGCTGTCCGCAATGTCAGAACGGCAAACTCGTACAACGGCGCTCGCGTTATGGCAAAACCTTCCACTCTTGCGACCGCTATCCAGAGTGTCAGTTTGCAATCAATGCAACGCCGGTTGAAGGTGTTTGCCCACATTGTCAGTTCCCTTTATTAATAGAGAAGAAAACCGCACAGGGCATGAAGCGCTTCTGCGCCAGCAAACGCTGCGGTAAGCCTATTGTTCAGGACGAAGAGTTATCATGAAACCAAGTCAGTATTCAGCAGGAAGCCTCGATTTTTGTATTGAGCAACTTCAGCAGCAGGAAGTTATCGCCTACCCAACTGAAGCCGTATTCGGCTTGGGTTGCGATCCTGATAGCGAAAATGCCGTAATGGCGCTTCTTGCGCTCAAGCAGCGTCCAGTCGACAAAGGTCTTATTCTTATTGCAGCTGATTACGCGCAGCTTGAACCTTATATCGCTGACCGTGAGCTGACTGTACTACAGCGCGAGCGCATGTTTGCCAGCTGGCCTGGCCCGGTGACCTATGTGGTTCCAGCTTCGCCACACACACCGCGCTGGCTCACTGGACGTTTTGATTCTTTAGCAATTCGCGTTAGCGATCACCCTGAAGTGCAGGCGCTATGCCGTGGTTTTGGAAAACCCCTGGTTTCGACCAGCGCCAATCTTTCTGGTGAACCGCCTTGCCGTAATGCGGAAGAAGTTGTTCAGCAATTTGGTGCTCAGTTTCCAGTGTTACACGCTGAAACCGGTGGACGCCTGAATCCTTCTGAAATCCGCGACGTTATTAGCGGTGAACTTATTCGTCAGGGTTAATGTATGGAAAACTTTGCTGTTTTTGGTAATCCCATCGCGCATAGCAAATCACCTTTTATTCATTCTCTGTTTGCTGAGCAAACCGGTATTGAGCATCAATATGGTAGAGAGTGTGCGCCATTAGAAGGGTTTCCTCAGGCAATAGCGGATTTTTTTGCTAAGGGTGGTAAAGGCGCCAACGTAACGTTGCCTTTTAAGCAGCAAGCGTGGGAGTTTGCTGATGAGCTCAGCGAGCGAGCGGCACTCTCCGGCGCTGTTAATACCTTAAAGAAAGATGCGCAGGGCAAGATCTTCGGCGATAACACGGATGGCATTGGTTTACTCAGCGATCTGGAGCGACTGCAGCTGATCCATCCCGGCGATCGTGTGCTGCTGGTGGGTGCCGGCGGAGCAGCGCGTGGTGTGATCCTGCCGCTTCTTTCTTTTGGATGTTCACTGGTTGTGGTCAATCGCACCGTTGAACGAGCAGCAATGCTGGCAGAAATTTTCCACCAGAGCGGAGATATTCAAGCTAGTGGCTTCGGGCAATTAGAGGATCAGGAGTTTGATCTGATCATTAATGCCACTTCGAGTGGTGTCGATGGCAAGGTGCCTGCACTAACCGCCTCTCTTATTAACCAGCAAACGCGTTGCTATGACATGTTTTATCAACAAGGTTTAACGCCATTTCTGCTGTGGTGCCAGCAGCAGGGTGCGCAGCAGCTGGCAGATGGTGTTGGCATGCTGGTGGGGCAAGCCGCTCATGCTTTCCAACTGTGGCATGGCGTGATGCCAGAGATCACGCCAGTGATTACTAAACTAAAGCAGGCAATGCAACAGGAGTGAGTTTGACGATCAGGAAGGAGCTTTGCTTTCTTGATCGAGATATTCATTCTTCCAACCAACGTAATTGTTGGATGAATAGAGCAGCCCGGCGATTTCAGCTTCACTTAGCGGTCGTACTTGTTTAACCGGGCTGCCTAAATAGAGATAGCCACTCTCCAGACGTTTGCCCGGCGGCACCAAACTGCCAGCGCCAATCATCACGTCATCTTCAATAATTACGCCGTCCAGCAGAATCGATCCCATACCAACCAGCACACGATCGCCAATGGTACAACCGTGTAGCATGGCTTTATGACCCACCGTCACGTCTTCGCCAATGATGAGTGGGAAACCTTCCGGATTGCTGGTGGATTTATGCGTGACGTGCAGTACGCTGCCGTCCTGGATATTACTTCTTTTACCAATCATCACTTTATTCACGTCACCGCGAATCGCGACCAGCGGCCAAATGCTGACGTCATCAGCAAGTTGTACTTCACCGACCACCACGCTGCTGCTATCGATCATGACGCGATCGCCGGTTTGCGGAAAATGGTTCTTGTAAGGTCGTAGGGCTATAGACATGATCTTCTCCTTTTACATTTGTACCCAAGCCTGCGGTTTAAAAGCCGGATAAACAAGATGATTTTTGAACAGATCGCTCGCGATCGCAGCGAAAAGAATGAAAACTCGCCAGTCGATTAAAAAGATCGAAAAAAGGGGTTGTGCAAAAAATTCGGATCCCTATAATGCGCCACCACTGAGACGGCAAAGCGGCAACGCGGGCGGCTCAGCAGGGAGTGAAGAAATTCATCCCGCCGGATGAAAGCGCTGAAAAAAGTGTTTGACTCTGAAGGAGGAAAGCGTAATATACGCCACCTCGCGACAGGCGGTT
>NZ_JBBCQO010000008.1:0-180745 GCF_037149875.1 Pantoea sp. USHLN256
TATCTCTCGCATCCCAGGGCATAAGCGACTCCATAAACGGGTTCTTATGCCTTAGTTGTAAGTGTCTACCATGTCCCCGAACAAGTGTTCACGATCTCCCCGGACTGAACAGCGGGAGAGGGTTAGGGTGAGGGACAGCGCGCACATAACGCAATATTTCCGTTCGGTCGGTTCCCTCTCCCGCGTGCGGGAGAGGGTTAGGGTGAGGGAAAGCGCGCACCGCCCCACATAAGTTTTCCAGCTGGTTAATTACCTTCTTTCCTGCTCGATCTCTTTCGTTATCGCCATTTCTGCCCGTTTCCGGCTACTTCTGCACCACATCCTCTCATTGAGCCATCACTTTTTTGCACGCCTGCCTCGCATTTCCTGCCCCATCGCGGTGCAATGCGCTGGAATCCTAATCCGTTTGCGTCATCGCTCGCGCTTATTAACTCCTTCGAGGTAATCACAAATGCTTATTTTCCGTGCCTTTAGGAAAAATCCGCTAATACTTTTCTGCGTCCCTAACAAACCTGGCCTGCATATTGCAACTTCATGAACATAAGCCAGCAGGCTGAAACACCCAACCTGGGTATTCGGGGATTGACGGAGGCAACATGAATTTAAGACGACTCAAGTACTTTGTAAAAATCGTCGATATCGGCAGCCTGACTCAGGCAGCAGAAGTGCTGCACATCGCGCAGCCTGCGCTTAGCCAGCAGGTCGCTACGCTGGAAAATGAACTCGATCAGCAATTGCTGATCCGCACCAAGCGCGGCGTGACGCCAACCGAAGCCGGTAAAATTCTCTATGCCCACGCCCGCACTATTCTGCGTCAGTGTGAACAGGCGCAAACGGCGGTGATCAATGCCGGACAGGCGTTGAACGGTCAAGTGTCTATCGGCTTAGCGCCGGGCACCGCTGCATCCTCGCTCACTATGCCGCTGCTGCAAACGGTACGTGAACAGTTCCCGGATGTGCTGGTGTATCTACACGAAAACAGCGGCTCGTCGCTGAATGAAAAGGTGATGAACGGCCAGCTGGATATGGCAGTGCTATATGACCGTGCGCCAACCGCAGGCATCAACAGCATTCCATTAATGAAAGAAGAGCTGTATCTGGTGGGCGCAACGGCATGTCCAGGTGCCAGCGTTGATCTGGCTGAAGTGGCGCAGATGAGCCTGTTCCTGCCACGCGACTACAGCGCGGTGCGTAAACGCGTTGATGAAGCCTTCTCGCTGCGTCGCCTCAGTGCGCGCATCATCGGCGAAATTGAATCAATCTCCACCCTTACCGCTGCCGTAGCCAGCGGCATGGGCGTCACGGTGCTGCCAGAGTCTGCCGCACGTGCGTTAGTGAGTTCCACGCATGCGTGGATGGCGCGGATTAACAGCCCGTCGTTGAATCTGCCGCTGTCGTTGAATATTTCTGCCCGTTTGCCGCTGTCGCCATCGGCGCAGGCAGTGAAGAATATCCTGCTGTCGCTGTTGAATAAGCCGATGGTGGAAGATCGTGAATTGATGTTGGTGGGTTGAGTTAGTCGCACTTTTCCCCTCACCCTAACCCTCTCCCGCAGGCGGGAGAGGGAACCGATCCAGCCCTTCCACAGCAAAATTGGTCACCTCACTAACCCGTTTCCCATCTCGCAGATGGGAGAGGGAACCGATCCAGCCTTTTTAACTCGCATTAATCACCTTACCCATTAGCCGCACCGTCGGCTCCCTCGCCCGCTTGCGGGAGAGGGCTGGGGTGAGGGCGTCTCTCAAACCCTCCCTTATTACTATTCCGCATAACACACCGTTTTTTATTATTTGTTGCGATGACACCAACTTCATAACATGGATGAAACAGGGGCAGGAACCAGGAGAAAAGGGTGTGAATTTCCAGCAACTTAAAATTATACGTGAAGCGGCCCGTTGCGAGTTCAACCTGACCGAAGTGGCGAATACGCTGTTTACCTCCCAATCCGGGGTGAGCCGCCATATTCGCGATCTGGAAGATGAACTGGGCGTGGAAATTTTTATTCGTCGTGGCAAGCGGCTATTAGGAATGACGGAACCGGGCAAAGCACTGTTGACCATTGCTGAGCGCATCCTTGATGAAGCGGGTAAAGTTCGTCGCTTAGCGGATGTGTTTACCAATGAAACCAGCGGCGTACTGACCATCGCCACCACGCATACGCAGGCGCGTTACAGCCTGCCGCGGGTGATCAAAGCCTTCCGCCAGCTCTATCCCAACGTACGTCTTGAGCTGAATCAGGGATCGCCGCAGGAGATCGTGGCGATGCTGCTGGCCGGTGAAGCCGATATCGGTATCGCTTCCGAGCAGTTGGTGAATAACAGCAGTCTCGCAGCGTTTCCGTGGTTCAGCTGGCACCACTCGCTATTGGTGCCGCACGACCATGAGTTGCTGCAGCATCAGCCGGTGACGCTCGCCAGTCTGAGCCGCTATCCGCTGATCACCTATCGTCAGGGCATTACCGGCCGTTCGCGCGTCGATCGTGCTTTCCAGGCGGCAGGACTCAGACCGGATATCGTGCTCAGCGCCCAGGACTCTGACGTGGTGAAAACCTACGTTGAATTGGGTCTCGGCGTCGGTATCCTCGCCGATCAGGCGTGCGATATTTATGAAGGTGAAGACCTGGTGAAAATCGATACGCACCATCTGTTTGATGCCAACACCGTGTGGCTCGGCCTGAAGCGGGGTCAATTACAGCGCAACTATGTGTGGCAGTTCCTTGAGCTGTGTAACGCCAATCTGTCGCTGGAGGAGATCAAACGTCAGGCGCTCTCTTACGAAACCGAGAACGAACCGGCTATCGATTTCCAGATTTAAGCGGCTTTCCGGTCGCCACAAAGGCGACCGAATCCCACAGCATAAAATTTCTTTTCCCACCGCAAAACAGACGCCAATCAACATTCCCTCCAGCAGAAAAACATCCTGCGCTGTCGCGTCACGTTACAGTGAAATGACGAAGATACAGGGGATTGTCATGTCGCGAATTCAACTCAAAGATACGGAACTACTGCGCCAGCAGGCGCTGTTTGGCGGTCGCTGGCAGGATGCGCATCAGGGCGCAACGCTACCGGTGATCGATCCTGCCACTCAACAGCCGATAGCCACCATTCCCGCATTGGGTGCGGCGGAAACCGAGCAGGCGATAGATTATGCCGAATCGGTGCGGGTGAGCTGGGGTAAAACGCCCAACGCCACGCGCGCTGCGCTACTGGAGAAGTGGCATCAGCTGATTATTGCTAATGCCGATGACCTGGCGATCATCATGACCGCCGAGCAGGGTAAACCGCTGGCGGAAGCCAAAGGCGAAGTGCTGTACGGGGCCAGCTTCGTTAAGTGGTTCGCCGAAGAGGCGCGACGCATCTATGGCGACACCATTCCGGCACCGAGCGAAGATCGCCGCATTCTGGTGCTAAAGCAGCCGGTGGGGGTGGCCGCAGCCATCACGCCGTGGAACTTCCCGATAGCGATGATCACGCGCAAAGTAGCGCCCGCGCTGGCGGCCGGTTGCCCAATTATCGTTAAGCCCTCTGAACTCACGCCGCTGTCGGCGCTGGCGCTGGCGGTGTTAGCCGAACGCGCCGGATTCCCGAGCGGCGTGCTGCAGGTGCTCACCGGCCAGCCGACCGACATCGGCAGCACCCTCACCGGCAGCCGCACGGTGCGCAAAATATCCTTTACTGGTTCCACCCGCGTGGGGCAGCTGCTAATGCAGCAGAGTGCAGACAGCATTAAGCGTCTGAGCCTCGAGCTGGGCGGCAACGCGCCGCTGATTGTGTTCGATGATGCCGATCTCGATATCACCATTGCTGGCGTGATGGCGAGTAAATTCCGCAACGCTGGACAAACCTGCGTCTGCGCCAATCGCATTCTGGTGCAGCGCGGCATCTACCAGCGCTTCAGTGAACGCTTGTTACAGGCGGTGGCGGCGCTCAAAGTCGGCGACGGCTTTGCGCCCGACAGCACTATCGGGCCGCTGATCAACGATCGCGCAGTCGAGAAAGTTAACAGCCATATAGACGATGCGCTCAGCCAGGGCGCGACCTTGCTGCACGGCGGCATCAGCGCGCCGAACGGCACCTTTGTCGAGCCAACGGTGCTAGGCAATGTCACCAGCAGCATGCGGATTGCGCATGAAGAGACCTTTGGTCCGGTCGCGCCGCTGTTTATCTTTGATAGCGAAGAGGAAGCGATCCGTATGGCGAATGACACACCTTATGGACTTGGCGCCTATTTCTTCACCGAAAATATTCGCCGGGCATGGCGCGTGGCGGAATCACTGGAATTTGGCATGGTCGGCTTTAATACCGGTGCAATATCATTAGATGCCGCACCTTTTGGCGGAATTAAATTATCTGGATTAGGCCGTGAAGGATCGCGATACGGAATAGAAGAGTATCTGGAACAAAAAACCTTTCATATTGGCAGTCTTTAAAATCAACAACGCGCGATAAATCGCGCCGCTACAAATACCTGCACTTATCGTAGCGGCGCAATTTATTGCGCGATCCTATAAACATAAACAGCGCCGCAGCCTCAGGTTCGCGGCGCTGTTTATTTGTGCGCCGCGTCATACTTTCCCGCTTATCCCCGTTTTAGTGCAAGTTTCATGCGAGCTGCACCGCTGCGGCGCACGAAGTTTGTGAGGTAAATCATCTGTTTATTCCTTCGGCAATTCCGCAAAATTTCGCTCATCAATACGGCAGAAAATTTCTTAGCACCGTTTTTTACGCATTTTTATTTTTTAGCTGGCTGGCATACTTTCTGCATTAGCTTATTAGCGTGGCAGAAAAACGCAGTGCAAATCGTTAATTAGCGCGTCTGTGATGGGTGTAACAAATAAGGAATTTTCCATGTTAAGTTTCGACCCTGAAAAAGTTTTACTTCCTGCCGGTCATTATATTGGCGGGCAACATCTTAAGACGGCGGGCGCGCTGTTTGCGGTTAAGCGTCCGTCCGATGGCAAAGTCTATGCCGAACTGAGCGAAGCGCAGAGTGAGGATGTCGATCGTGCCGTCACCACCGCGCACCAGGCACTCAAAACCAGCGGCTGGAGCAGCTGTGCTCCTCGTGCCAGAGGTAAAATTCTGCGTCGCTGGGCCGATCTGATTGAAAACGACCCTTTACTCGCCCAGCTCGAATCGCTCGGTTCTACGCGCCCGATCAGCGATGTCATCCAACATGAAATTCCTTTCACCGCCGAAGCCATCCGTTTCTACGCCGAGTGCGCCGACAAATACAGCGGCGACCTGTTCCCGACTCAGGAGAGCAGCCTCGGCATGTTGATTGCTGAGCCCTATGGCGTGATCGGCGCCATTACGCCGTGGAATTTCCCGCTGTCGATGGCGTCATGGAAGTGCGGCCCGGCGCTGGCCGCAGGTAATGCCGTGGTGCTGAAACCTTCTGAGCTGACGCCATTCTCCACCGTGCGCATGGCCGAGCTGGCGGTGCAGGCCGGCTTACCGGCAGGCGTACTGAATATCGTGCAGGGCAGCGGGGCGGTAACCGGCAGCGCGCTGGTGACGCATCCGCTGGTGCGCAAAGTCTCCTTTACCGGCTCAACCGCGACCGGCGCACGCATCATGGGCGATGTGGCGCAGCACGGCATGAAACCGGTGACGCTGGAGCTGGGCGGCAAAAGTCCGCAGCTGGTGTTTGATGATGCTGGCGATATCGACGTACTGGCGCAGCGAATTCTGCGTGGCTTCACCGCCAACGGCGGCCAGGCGTGCGTCGCTGGCACCCGTCTGATTGTGCAACGCGGCATTGCGCAGCCGTTGCTGGATCGTCTGGTGGCGCTGTGTCAGCAGCCGCGCCCGGGCGTCACCTGGCAGGAGAACAGCCGCTATGCGCCGCTGATTGATGAGCGCCAGGGCAAAAAAGTGGCCTCGGTGATTGCCGATGCCAAAGCGCAGGGTGCCGAAGTGCTGGTGGGAGGCGAACGCTTCGCCGACACCGCAGAAGGCTGGTTCTGGCAGCCAACGCTGCTGTGCGCTGTCGCTAACGATAATCCGGCGGTGCAGCAGGAAATTTTTGGACCGGTGCTCACCGTGCAGCAGTTTGACGACGAAGAGGAGGGGCTGGCGTTGGCGGCGCACGAAACCTACGGCCTGTGCGCCGGCGTGCATACGCTGAGCCTGCCGCGCGCCCTGCGATCGGTGCGCGCGCTGGAATCCGGCACCGTGTGGGTCAATCGCTATGGCCGCTCCGGTGACTTTATTATCCCGACCGGCGGTTTTCTCGGCTCGGGCATTGGCAAGGATCTGGGACGTCAGGCATTCCAGGCCTGTCAGCGCCAGAAGAGTGTATTAATCGATTTCTAATTTATCTCCCTAACCGCGAGGTCGCTTCATGGCACTGTTTAAACCGAAATTCATCACCTTTGATTGTTACGGCACGCTGATCAACTTTGATATGGCGGGTGCAGCCGAACGCTGCTTTAAAGATCGCGTAGCGCCGCAGGAGATGCTGGCCTTCACCACCGATTTCGCCCGCTACCGTCGCGACGAAGTGCTCGGCGCGTGGAAGCCGTACTACGCGGTGGTCAGTGATGCGTTAGAGCGCACCTGTAAAAAATGGGGCGTGCAGTGGAGCAAAGCGGACAGCGATTTTATCTACACCGACTGCGCCACCTGGGGTCCACATCCTGACGTGCCCGCCGGCTTAGCCAAAGTGGCCAAAGAATTCCCGCTGGTGCTGCTCACCAACTCTATGAAAGACCTGATTCCCCACCACGTGCCACGTCTCGGCGCACCGATTCACATGACCATCACCGCCGAAGAAGTCGGCGCGTATAAGCCGCAGATGAAAGGCTTCGAGTACATGCTGGATAAGCTGAACTGCGGCCCCGAAGAGATTCTGCACGTCTCATCCAGCCTGCGTTACGACCTGATGACCTGTCACGACATGGGCATTAAAAACAAGGTGTGGGTCAATCGCGGTCACGATCCGGCCAATCCGGCGTATGAATATACCGAAATCAGCGATATCGGCGGGCTGCCCGCTGTGGTTGGACTGTAAACCTGGAGGCGGCGATGAAACTCGAATCATTCTGGCAAGCCACCGCGCCAATGTTTAGTGGCGCAGCGACCGGCCCGCTCCCGAGCGTAGCCGATGTGGTGGTGATTGGCGGGGGCTTTACCGGCGTCTCGACGGCGCTCAACCTGGCGCGCAGCGGCATCAATGTGGTGCTGCTGGAGAGCGGCGAGGTGATGAGCCAGGCGTCGGCACGCAATGGTGGGCACTGCAATACCGGCGTGGCGCAGAACTTTGCCTCACTGGTGCAGAGCCAGGGAATCGAGCAGGCCAGCCGCTTCTATCGTGCCTACGACGATGCGGTGAGCTATGTCGAACAGCTGGTGCACGACGAGCAGATTGATTGTGATTTCCGCCTGTGCGGCAAACTGAAATTGGCCAGTAAAGCCTCGCATTTTCCCGGTCTGCGCAGCGCGTGGCAGTTGATGCGCGACACCGTCGACCCGGAAATCGAACTGATTAGCAAAGATGAGATTCGCCGCGAAGTGGGCAGCGAGGCGTTTCACGGCGGCCTGCTGCAGAAGCGCGGCGGCCAGATGCACATGGGCAAGTTTGGTATTGGCCTGGCAGAAGCCGCCGCGCGCAGCGGGGCGAAGATCTTCCCGCATCACGCGGTCACCGGTTTAACCCGTCTTGACGGTTATCGCCACCGCGTCACCACCGCGCACGGCGAGATCGTTGCCGACAAAGTGATGATGGCTACCGGCGTCTCTAACGAAGGCCCGTTCCCGTGGTTCCAGCGCCGTATCGTGCCGGTTGGCAGCTTTATTGTGGTCACCGAACCGCTCGGCGATGCAGTGATCAATCAGGTGTTGCCACAGGATCGCACTTACGTGACCTCGCTGAATATCGGCAACTACTTCCGTACCACCGCCGATCGTCGGCTGGTGTTTGGCGGTCGCGCGCGTTTTGCCGTCAGCAATCCCACCTCTGATACGCGCAGTGGCGACGTGCTGCGGGCGGCGATGACCGCGCTCTTCCCACAGTTGGGCAAGTCACGCATCGATTACTGCTGGGGCGGCATGGTGGATATGACCGCCGACCGTTTGCCGCACGCCGGTGAACAAGACGGCGTGTTTTATTCGATGGGCTACAGCGGCCACGGTACGCAGATGTCGGTGTGGATGGGGCGCGTGATGGCCGATCTGCTGGCGGAAAAACGCAACGAAAATCCCTGGCAGCGCGATACCTGGCCTGCGCTGCCCGGTTACCACGGTAAGCCGTGGTTTTTGCCCCTGGCGGGCTTGTATTACAAAGCCAAGGACCGGCTGTCGTAAGAACCTGTGCGGCCATACAAACGGTCGCCATGAATGGCGACCCTACGGTGATGATGCGGGTTTTGTAGGGGCGCCATTTATGGCGACCGCGTAAAAGACGAAAACGAAATCAACAACCATTCATATTGAGGGTGTGCAGATGAGTAAATTCGATAAAGAGTCTGACGCTGTAAATCCGGCCCTGAACCGCATGCTGACCGAAGGGTCAATGTCGCGCCGTGGCCTGATGAAGTTGTTGTCTGCCGGTGCCGTGATGAGCAGCGGTTTGATCGCTTTCCCGCAGATGAGCTTTGCGGCCACCGCTCCAGTGAAAGGCGGCAAGCTGCGCGCCGCCATGTCCAACGCCTCAGCTACCGATACGCTCGATCCGGCCAAAGGCAACAACAGCGGCGATTACACCCGTCAATTCATGGTCTACAGCGGCCTGACCGAGCTGGATAAAAGCCTCGCGGTGCAGCCGGCGCTGGCGGAATCGCTCGATTCCAGTGACGGCATCACCTGGCAGATCAAACTGCGCAAAGGCGTGACCTTCCATGACGGCAAACCGCTGACCGCCAAAGACGTCATCTACTCGCTGAGCCGCCACAAAGACCCAGCGGTGGCCTCCAACGCCTTTAAGCTGGCCGATCAGTTCAAAACCTTCACTGCGGTAAACGATAACGAAATCACGCTGGAACTCAGCCAGGCCAACTTCGACGTGCCGTTTATGCTGGCCAGCGCGCCGTTCCTGATCGTGCAGGACGGTACCAAAGATTTCAGCAAGGGCATCGGCACCGGGCCATTCAGGCTGAAAGAGTTCACACCGGGCGTGCGGTCGGTCGGGGTGAAGAACCCTAATTACTACAAGCCAGGGCTGCCGCATCTCGATGAAGTGGAGCTGCTGGGCGTCACCGATCAAGCCGCGCGCGTCAACGCGCTAATGTCGGGCGATCTGCACATCGTCTCTACCCTGAGCGCCGCCGACTGCAACCGCATTAAAGCGACGGCCGATTACGGCGTGCTGGAGAGTAAATCCGGCATGTACACCAACCTGATTGTGCGCACTGACGTTAAGCCGGGCAGCAACGAAGACTTCGTGCTGGCGATGAAGTATCTGCAGCCGCGCGACATCCTGGTGAAAACCGTGCTGCAGGGTTATGGCGACGTCAGTAACGATACGCCGGTGCCGCCATGGCATCCGCTGTACAACGCCGATCTCAAACCGCGCCCGCTGGATGCCGAGAAAGCCAAATTCCACATCGAGAAAGCCGGGATGAAAGGCGCGACGGTGGAGATTATCACCACGCCAAACATTGAGGGGTCGGTGGAGGGCGGCCAGCTGATTCAGCAGGTGTCGCGCAGTACCGGCCTCAACATCAAAGTGCGTCGCGTGCCGTATGACGGTTACTGGTCCACGCACTGGACCAAAGATCCGGTCGGCTATGGCTCAATTAACCCGCGCCCGACGCTGGATATGCTGTTCTCGCAGTTCTATCTCTCATCGGCGGCGAATAACGAATCGGGCTGGAAGAACGCGCAATTTGACCAACTGGTGGTGGCGGCACGCGGCGAGCGTGAGCAGACCAAACGTAAGCAGATGTACGGTGACATGCAGAAGCTGATTTACGATCACTGCGGCACCATCATCCCAACCTTTATCAGCTCCACCGATGGCTACAGCAAGAAAGTCGGCGGCGTGGAAGCCTGGCCAAGCGGCATGATGATGGGCTATCGCTTCCATGAGTTCGCCTGGCTGAATGCCTGACCTAGGGTCGCCATTGATGGCGCAATGGTTGCCAGTTAAGAGATGAAAAACCCTAATTACCCAGCGCACACATTGTAGCGGCGCAATTCATTGCGCGATAAATCGCGCCGCTACGGAAAGTGCGGTGATCTGATACTGCGCTTAACTGATCGGCATTACGCCATTCATGGCGACCGATTACCCGGTGCCTGATGATTCTGTACGAGGAGATCGCCGATGAACCGATACATGTTGTTCCTGATTGCCCGGCGCGCAGGCGCGGGCATCCTGACCTTACTTATCGTCTCGGCGGTGGTGTTCTTTATTACCAGCCTGCTGCCCGGCGACGCTGCGCAGATGATTCTGGGGCAAAATGCCACGCCGGAGACGGTGGCGGCGTTACGCCAGCAGCTGGGACTCGATCAGCCGCTGCTGGTGCGCTACTTCACCTGGCTCACCGGCATGCTGCAAGGGGATTTTGGCACCTCGTTCGCCAGCCATCTGCCGGTGCTGCAGCTGGTGGAGCAGCGTATTCCCGCCACGCTGCAGTTGGCCGGCATCACCACGGTGATTTGTGTGCCGCTGGCGCTGCTGATTGGCATCATCGCGGCGATGAATCGCGGCTCTGCGCTGGATCGCTTCCTGGTGATCAGCACCATGGCCACCGTCGCCGTACCGGAGTTTCTGGTGGCGACCGTGGCGGTACTGATCTTCGCGGTGAAGCTGCATTGGGTGTCGGCAATGTCGTTTGGCAGCCCGAATATGGATGTTATTAGCTACCTCAAAGCCTATGCGCTGCCGGTGCTGACGCTGTGCTGCGTGCTGGTGGCACAGATGGCGCGCATGACACGCTCCGCCATCATCAACCAACTCGATAGCCCCTATCTGGAGATGGCGCTGCTGAAAGGCGTGTCGCCGCTGCGTGCAGTGCTGCGTCACGCGCTGCCGAATGCGGTCGGGCCGATTGCCAATGCCATCTCGCTTAGCCTGTCATATCTGTTCGGCGGGGTGATCATCATCGAATCGATCTTCAGCTATCCCGGCCTGGCGAGTGCGCTGGTCGATGCGGTGAGCAACCGCGATCTGCCGGTGGTGCAGCTGTGCGTGATGCTGTTCGCCGCCTGCTATCTGGTGCTGCTGCTGGCGGCCGATATCCTCACCATCGCCTTTAACCCGAAGTGGAGGAGCTGATGAATACATTGCTGCTGCCTGTACGTCTGTTTCAGTCGCTGTCGGTCTCTGGCCGCATCGGCCTGCTGATCTCCCTGTTTTGGCTCTGTATGGCGCTGTTCGGCACCCAGCTGGCCCCGCACAGCGTGGAAGATATCGGCGGCGGGCCGATGCTGGGCGGCATGACGTCTGCCAACTTGCTCGGCACTGATTATCTGGGCCGCGATATCCTCAGCCGCATTCTTTATGGCGCGAAATTCTCCATTGGCCTGGCGCTCACCGCTGCGCTCTGTGCCAGCATCATCGGTACTTTGCTGGCGCTGCTGGCGGCGGTCGCCGGGCGCTGGCTGGAAGAGGTGCTGGGGCGCGTGAACGATGCGCTGCTGGTGCTGCCGGGCAAAGTGCTGTCGCTGATGATTGTCGCGGTGTTTGGCTCTTCGCTGCCAATGCTGATCCTCACCGCCATCTTCACCTACTGGCCGGGCGCGTTCCGTATCGCCTTCGCCATGGCGAGCAGCTTGCGCAATATGGATTACGTGCGTGCGTCGCGTCTGCGCGGTGAAAGCCGCTGGTACGTGGCGATCCACGACATCCTGCCAAATATGGTGCACCCGATGCTTACCGACTTTGGCCTGCGCTTTGTCTATATCGTGCTGCTCCTGAGCGGTTTGAGCTTCCTCGGCCTCGGCGTGCAACCGCCTTATGCCGACTGGGGCACGCTGGTGCGTGAGAACCTGCAGGGCTTATTCAACGGCTCGCCTGCGGTACTGATGCCGGCGGTGGCGATTGCCAGCCTGACCATCGGTGCCAACCTGTTTATCGATAGCCTGCAGCAGATGCGTCCGCTGACGCTCGCGAAGGAGGGAGCATGAACGTGACGCCACATACCGCCATGCCGGTGATCTCGGTTGAGAACCTGCGCGTCACCGCGCAGACCGACAAGGGCGAAGAGATCGATCTGGTCGCTGATATTCGTTTTACCGTGCAGAGAGGAGAAGTGCTGGCGCTGATTGGCGAATCCGGCTCCGGCAAAACCACCATTGCCATGGCATTGATGGGTTATGCGCGCCACGGCTGCCGCATCGCCGACGGCAATATTCATATGGCCGGCACCGACGTGCGCAGCCTGTCGCCGGGCCAGCTGCGCGCGTTTCGTGGCAACAAAGTGGCCTATATCGCGCAGAGTGCGGCGGCGTCATTTAACCCCGGCATGCGCATTCTCGATCAGGTGATTGAGCCGGTGGTGATCCACGGCACTATGAAGCGCAAAGACGCCAAACAGAAGGCGATTGCGCTGTTCCGTGAGCTGGCGCTGCCCAATCCCGACACCATCGGCGATCGCTTTCCGCATCAGGTTTCCGGTGGACAGTTGCAGCGTTTGATGACGGCAATGGCGCTGATTGGCGATCCGGATGTGGTGATCCTCGACGAACCGACCACCGCGCTGGACGTGACGACCCAGGTTGAGGTGCTGAAAGCGTTTCGCCGCGTGGTAGCGCAGCGTGGCGTAACGGCGATTTACGTCAGCCACGATTTGGCGGTGGTGGCGCAGATGGCGGATCGTATTCTGGTGCTGCTGCGCGGTCAGATGGCGGAGTACGGCACCACCGAACGACTGATTGGCGCCCCGCAGGCGGACTACACCAAACTGCTGATGGAGGCGGCGCGACAGAAAGAGCGCCCAAGCAGCTGGACCTGCGCCGAGGCGGATATGCAGCCGCTGATGGAAGTGCGCGATCTCAGCGCCGGTTATGGCCCGCGCGACAGCAATGGCCATTCTAAAATTCGCATTCTTGAAGACATCAATCTGAAGCTGTGGAAAGGGCAGGCGATTGGCATCATTGGCGAGTCCGGTTCGGGTAAAACCACGCTGGCGCACGCCATTGCTGGACTGAACGCGCCGAGTCACGGCCATATTCTGTTTAACGGTCATTACATCAATGGCGACATGCATAAGCGCCCGGACAATGAGCTGCGCCGTATTCAATATGTGTTCCAGATGGCCGATACCGCGCTGAATCCGGCGCACAGCGTCGGGCAGATTTTGTCGCGTCCGCTGACGCTGTTCCACGGCCTGAAAGGGGCCGATCGCGATCGCCGTCTGCATCAGTTGCTGGATCTGGTGAAGCTGCCGCGCACCGTGCTGTGGCGCCGCCCGTGGGCGCTCTCCGGCGGGCAGAAGCAGCGCGTCAACCTGGCGCGCGCGCTGGCGGCGGAGCCAGATTTGATTCTGTGCGATGAAGTGACCTCGGCGTTAGATACCGTGGTGGCTGCCGCGGTGCTGGATTTGATCAGCGAACTGCGCCGCGAGCTCGGGCTGTCGGTGCTGTTTATCAGCCATGACATGCATGCGGTTCGCGCCGTTTGTGATGATATTGTGGTGATGAAGTCGGGCAGAATAGTGACCCAAATCGCCCGTGCCGACTATGACAAACCGACCAGCGAACTCTATTTCGAACGCCTGAAACGCGCGGTGCCTGAACTGCGCCAGGGCTGGCTGGATGAGCACGAAGAGGTGCTGAAGGCAGAGTAAATGCCAGGTCGCCATGAAAAGCGAAATGCCGACCAGCTAAGCGCCGTATCAAATTACCGCACCTTCCGTAGCGGCGCGATTTATCGCGCAATGAATTGCGCCGCTACACTGTGTGCACGCCATTTATGGCGACCTCATTTGCAAGGAACAACCATGATCACACTACGCGCAATGACGCAGGACGATATTGAACACGGCTACGCCATCACCCAACAGCTCAAGTGGCCGCACCGTCGTGATGACTGGCAGCAGGCGCTGGCGCTGGGTGAAGGCGTAGTGGCAGAGCAGCAGGGCGAATTTGTCGGCAGCGCCTTTGGCTGGCGCTGGGGCGAGCAGGCGGCAACCATCGGCTTGGTAGTGGTGAATCCTCAGTTCCAGGGCCAGGGTATCGGCAAGCAACTGATGCTGGCACTGCTGGAGAAATTCCCGCAGTACAACATTCGTCTGCACGCTACAGAAATGGGCAAAGGGCTGTATCAGAAGCTCGGTTTTAGCGTCACCGGCCAGATTCAGCAGCATCAAACGCGCGAGCTGGCGGCGGTGCCCGCGGTCAGCATTCCTGCTGGCTTAACGCTGCGTAACGCGCAAGCCACAGACGCCGATCTGCTGATCGAACTTGATCACCAAGCGCACGGCATGTGGCGTCCTGCTCTGATCAACAGCCTGATTAACGATGTTCAAACCGTGCTGTTGCAGGATGCGCAACAGCGCGTGCACGGTTTTGCCAGCCTGCGCCGCTTCGGTCACGGCTGGGCGATTGGTCCGGTGATCGCTCTCAATAGCGATAGCGCCACAGCGCTGGTCGCGGCACTGATGCAAGGCCTGCGCGGTGAATTCGTGCGTATCGACACGGACGGCGCGCTGCCGCTGGCGGCCTGGCTGGAGACGCTCGGTTTGGTGCAGGTGGATGCACCAACCACCATGGTACGGGGAACGCCATGGTCACCGCAGACCGGTGGCATGCAGGCGTTTGGGTTGATGACCCAGGCGATGGCCTGATGCATATCGTCTATAAATCAGAAGCCACACGCGGCGCGCACTGGCAGCGCTGGCTGGCACAGCATGCGCCAGATATTCAGCTGCATATCTGGCCAGATATCGGTGATGCACAGCAGGTTGAGCTGCTGGTGGCGTGGCAGCCGCCGGAAAACCTGATGCGCACCTTTCCTAACCTCAAAGCGCTGCTCTCGGTGGGCGCGGGTGCAGATCAGTTCGATCTCAGTCAACTGCCGCCGGATTTGCCGGTGGTGCGCATGATCGAACCCGGCCTGACGCAGGGCATGGTTGAATACGTCACCTTTGCGGTGTTGGGCCTGCATCGCGATATGCCGCGCTACTTCCAGCAGCAGCGCGCAGAACAGTGGCAAACCCATCCGATTCGCACCGCCAGCCAGCGCCGCGTCGGTGTGATGGGCCTCGGCGAACTCGGTCAGGCGGCATTAAAACAGCTGGTCGCGCTGGGTTTTGACTGCGCCGGCTGGAGCCGTACACCGCGCGACATCGCGGGCGTACGCTGCTGGCACGGCAGTGAACAGCTCGGCGATTTCCTTACCCACAGCGACATTCTGGTGTGCTTGCTGCCGCTCACCGACAGCACGCGGGGTTTGCTCAATACGCAGCTGTTTGCGCAGTTACCCGACGGCGCGGCGCTGGTGCAGGTGGGACGCGGTCCGCAGCTAAATGAAGACGATCTTTTGGCGGCGCTGGCGAGCGGCAAACTCAGCGCGGCGGTGATCGATGTGACCGATCCCGAGCCGCTGCCCGCCGGGCATCCTTTCTGGCAGCATCCGGCGATTTGGCTCACGCCGCACATCGCCAGCCAGACGCAAACGGACAGCGCCGTCGCCGCGCTGCTCGACAACCTGCGTCGCTACCAGCGCGGTGAACCGATGGTCGGACTGATCGATCGCCAGCGCGGATACTGATCCAGACGCCGAATTTCCCTGCTGAAACGCCTGGGATTTTGACAGGAAATGCCGCTGCCCGCGCGATTACGGCAGCGTGACAAACCAACCGATTGCGATACTTGAGCCAACCGAACGTTACGTGAAAGAGGGTTTTTAGAATGCAGAATGTCATGGCGGAGCAGCAAACCTATACCGATAACAGCCTGTTACTGGACGCGCGTGAGCAGCATGTGCCGCGTGGCGTGGTCACCGCGCATCCGCTGGTGATTGAGCGGGCAAAGGGCAGCGAAGTGTGGGACGTGGAGGGCAATCGCTATCTGGATTTTGTAGGCGGCATCGGCGTATTAAATGTCGGCCACAACCATCCGGCGGTGGTCAACGCGGTGACCAAACAGCTGGGTTTGGTATCGCACGCCTGTTTCCAGGTGGTGGCGTACCCCGGCTATATCGAGCTGGCCAAGCGCCTCAATGCGCTGGTGGGTGGCGGTGAAGCGTTTAAAAGCGTGTTCTTCACCAGCGGGGCGGAAGCGGTAGAAAATGCCGTCAAAATTGCCCGCGCCCACACCAAACGCAGCGGCATTATCGCTTTCGACGGCGCCTTCCACGGCCGAACGCTGCTTGGCACCACGCTGACCGGCATGTCGGCACCCTATAAGCAAAACTTCGGTCCGTTCCCGTCCGATATTTACCGTTTGCCGTTCCCGAATGCGTTTCACGGCGTGAGCGATGACGACTGTCTGCAGGCGCTGGATCAGCTGTTCGCGGTGCAGATTGCGCCAGAGCGCGTGGCAGCAATCATTATCGAACCGGTGCAGGGCGATGGCGGTTTCCTGCAGGCCGGCGCCAACTTTATGCAGGCGCTGCGCCGCATTACCGAGAAGCATGGCATCGTGCTGATTCTCGACGAGGTGCAAACCGGCTTTGGTCGTACCGGCAAGATGTTTGCCTTTCAGCATCTCGGCATCACACCGGATCTGGTGACGGTGGCGAAAAGTATTGGCGGCGGTTTACCGATTTCGGGCGTGGTGGGCAAAGCGGCGATCATGGATGCGCCACAGCCTGGCGGATTGGGCGGCACGTACGGCGGCAACGCGCTGGCCTGTGCGGCGGCGCTGGCGGTACTGGATCTGCTGGAGAATGACAATCTGCTGGCACGTTCGAATCAGCTCGGTGAACAGCTCAATGCACGCCTGCAGCAGCTGGCAGAAAAATATGCCTGCATCGGTGATGTGCGCGGCATTGGTTTTATGCAGGCGGTGGAGATCATCGACTTCGAAACCAAGCGTCCGGACGCTGCCATGACGCAGAAAATCCTCGACTGCGCCTGCCAGGAGGGCTTACTGCTGATTAAGTGCGGCATTCACCGCAATACCGTGCGGTTCCTTGCGCCGCTGGTGACTACCGATTCGCAGCTGGAAGAGGCGTTGCATATTTTTGATATCGCGCTGGCACGCGCCAGTGGACGACTGGGTTAATCCGGCTTCCTCATTGAAATTGCAGCAGTAATTTGAAAACCTCCCGCTGGTATAACCAGTTAACGAGATAGCACATTTACCTTAAAGCGTGTTATATCTTCGGGAGGGTAAACCTAAATGGTTGGCAATGAGGGGTGCTATGAACGGCTTAATGAAACTCGACCGCATCGACATCAATATTCTGGTACAGCTCCAGAAAGATGGCCGTATTAGCAACGTCAATCTCGCCGACGCCGTCGGGCTTTCACCCAGTCCGTGCCTGCAACGGGTCAAGCGTCTGGAGCAGGCTGGGTTTATCAACGGTTATGAAGCCCACATCAATCTGACCAAAATCACCGATTCCGTGACGGTTTTCACTGAAGTCACGCTTTCCGGCCATCGCCGCGAAGATTTTATGAAATTCGAAAACGCGGTGCGCGAGGTGGATGAGTTGATGGAGTGCCACCTGATCACCGGCGGTTACGACTATTTGCTGCGCTTTATTACCCGCAGCATTGAACACTACCAGGAGGTGATTGAGAAGATGCTTGATGCGCAGATCGGCATCGATAAGTACTTCAGTTATATCGTGATTAAGTCACCGATTATGAAAAGCAGCGTGCCGCTAAGATCGCTGATATCGAAACAGAATTCCGTGGAGTTTGGCGTTTAATGTTTTAACCAGGTCGCCATAAATGGCGACCCTACGATCTTGTAGGCTGCGCATTTATGCGCATCGGGACGAATAACAATCCTTCTTTTCCCCCACAGCATAAAATTTCTTCCGCGCCCTAAATTCCCTTTATCTTGCTGGTTCAAACTGCCGCTTCAGCGGCGTACGCTGGCTACTTGCCTTTACACTCAATCTAACCGCTTACAAGGAGTTGCCATGACCGCCTTCACTATTGCCGACCAGCTATGGCAGCGCGATGACTTCACCATATCCACCGAGCGCCAACGCCTCGATATGGCGTGGATCCACACGCAGCTCACGGAAAAATCGTACTGGGCCAAAGATCAGACGCGCGCTAAAACCGAGCGCGCCTTTGCCGGTTCGCTGCCGTTTGGTGTCTATCACCTGCAGCAGCCGATTGGCTTTGCGCGCCTGGTCACCGATTACACCCGTTTCGGCTGGCTGTGCGATGTGATGATAGATGAAAACTGGCGCGGTCACGGCCTGGGCAGCTGGCTGGCGAGCTGCGTACGGGCGCATCCGGAACTGGCGACGGTTCACCGCTGGATGCTGTCGACCAATGATGCCCATCAGCTGTATCAACGCCTCGGCTGGCGCGTGGTGCAGGATCCACAAAAACTGATGGAATTTCCTCCCTCCTGATAACGGAGCTTTGACATGGGTTACCGCGTTGGCGTCGATATTGGCGGATCGTTCACCGATTTCGCCGTGCTGGATGAACAAACCAATCAGCTCCACACCTTGAAAGTGCTGTCGCGCCCGGATCAACCCGGCAGCGAAATCCTCACTGGATTGACCCAGCTGCAGCAGCGCGACGCTATCGACCCGCAACAGATTAATCACTTTACCCACGGCACCACCGTGGGCATTAATGCGGTAATCCAGCGGCGCGGCGTGCGGCTGGCGCTGTTCGCCACCGACGGTTTTTGCGATGTGCTGGAGCTGGCGCGCCTGAAAATTCCCCATATTCACGATCTGTTTTCACGTCGACCGGCCCCCTTAATTTCGCGTGACCGGGTGTTTGCCATCAAAGAGCGCACCGATCGCCTCGGCAACATAGTGCATGAGGTGGATCGGCAAAGCGTGCTGGAGGCAATTGCCGCCGCGCGCGCCGCAGGTTGTCAGGGCATTGTGGTGGCGCTGCTGCACAGCTACCGCAATCGCCACAATGAAGCGGCGGTGAAAGCCATTATTGATCAGCATGCGCCCGAGCTGCTGACCTCCTGTTCCGCCGATATCTGGCCCATCATCCGCGAATATGAACGCACCATCACCGCCACCATTAACGCCTATGTGCAGCCGATGGTGATCAACTACCTCGAGTCATTTGAGCGTGCCTTGCAAACCATGGGCGTAACACCCCCGCCGCG
Source organism: Pantoea sp. USHLN256 (assembly GCF_037149875.1). Taxonomy (NCBI): domain Bacteria; kingdom Pseudomonadati; phylum Pseudomonadota; class Gammaproteobacteria; order Enterobacterales; family Erwiniaceae; genus Pantoea; species Pantoea sp. USHLN256. The sequence goes on from NZ_JBBCQO010000008.1 coordinate 19,158, forward strand.
TATCACCAAATCCAACGGCGGAGTGATGGGCGTGGAGCAGGCGAAGCGTGAGTGCGTGCAGATGGTGCTGTCCGGCACCGCGTCTGGCGTGATCGGTGCCAGCTTCCTCGCCACGGCCTGCGGTTTTGACAAAATTCTTAGCCTTGATATTGGCGGCACCAGCGCGGATGTGGCGGTGATCGTTAATGGACAGGTCGCGCAGGGCAACGGGGAAATCATCGGCGATTTCCCGATTTATATTCCGTCCGTGGCGGTGACCTCGGTAGGTCAAGGCGGCGGTTCCCTGGCGTGGATCGATAATCAGGGCGTGCTGCAGATGGGGCCGGACAGCGCCGGTTCGCTGCCGGGGCCGGTATGCTTTCAGCGCGGCGGCACCCAGCCAACCGCCACCGATGCCTTTGCCGCCTGCGGCATGATCGGTCACGGTGCGCTCGGCTATAACGCGGTGAGCGTCGATGTCGCCGCCGCGCGCGCCGCCTGGCAGCCGCTGGCCGCTGCGCTCGGCATCAGCGTGGAAGAGACCGCTGAAACCGCCATCGAGCTGGCGATCTCCAGCATGTATGGCGACACTAGCGGCTTGCTGTCGCGCTTTGGTCTCGATCCGCGAGAGTTCTGGTTCCTCGCGTTTGGCGGCGCCGGCCCGATGATGGGCTGCTTCCTCGCACGCGAATTGAACATGAAAGGCGTCATTGTGCCGCCGACGCCGGGCGTATTGTCCGCGCTTGGCGGAGTAGTCGCCGATATCCGCAACGACTTTATTCGCACGCTGTATAGCGATCTCGATGCCGCGCTGGCCGATCGTTTGGCCAGCGAAGCCGAGGCACTCAGCCAGCGCGCCCGTGCCTGGCTGAGCGAGCAGCACGGCGCCAGCATGCCGTTCACGCTGCACTACAGCGCGGATATGCGCTATCGCGGTCAGTCGTTCGAAATCGAAGTGGCGCTGGAGCCAGCATGGCTGGCGCAGACCAATGTTGCGGCACTGCACGATGCCTTTGATCGCCAGCATCAGCAGCTGTTTGGGCATTGTGATGCCCGCGCGGCGGTGCAAATCATCAATCTACGTCTGGTGATCGCGTCTCCCACAGCCAAACCGACGCTGATGCCGCTGGCGGCAGCAGAGGCGCCGGTGGTTGTGGCGCAGCAGGTTAGCGCGTGGATCGACGGTGCGACGCATCAGGTTGATGTGGTGCTACGCGCCACGCTGCGCGCCGGACACCAGCTTAGCGGTCCGGTGATTATCGCGCAGGATGACTGCACCACCTGCGTGCCACCGCATATGCAGGTGGATGTGGACAGTTTTGGCAACCTGCTGATCACGCCTGTGGAGGCGCACTAACATGGCAATTGACGGACGTAACCTGCAAATTCTGGCTAACTACTGCGCGGCCGCCGCCGATGCCATGGCCTTTACCTTGATGCGCACCGCGCACTCAACCTTTGTCAAAGAGACCGAAGATTTCTCCTGCCAGATCGTCAGCCGCGATGGCCTGGCGTTTGCCTCACCGCGCAGCTTCGGCGCGCCCTGGTACAGCGGCATCGATTACGCTCCGGTCTTGGCGTTGATCGACCGTTATGATGAGGGAGATATCTGCATCACCAACGACGCCTACGCCGGTAACGTGGCGACGCACTCGCCGGATATTCATATCTGGAAGCCGGTATTTCACGGCGGCGAGATTGTCTGCTTTGTGGTGGGACACATCCACAACACCGACGTCGGCGGCGCAGTGCCAGCCTCGTTATCACGCTCGCTCACCGATATTGTGCAGGAGGGCATTCGTATTCCGCCGCTGAAAATCGTGCGCAATGGCGAACTGAATGAGGAAGTGGCGCGCATTATGCGCCTTAACGTGCGCGCACCGGAGCAAAACTGGGGCGACTTCAAAGCGCAAATTGCTTCGGTTAACGTTGGCGAGCGCAAGATCCACGACATCATTGCGCGCTTTGGCGTGGTGGATTTTCTGCAGGGCATTGCCGGCATTCTCGATTACGCTGAAGCGCAGGCGCGCAGCATTATCGCCACGATTCCCGATGGTGAATACTTCTATGCCGATTTCGCCGATGAAGATGGCGAGGGCGGCTTCCCGTGCCGCGTGGCGATTACCTTGCGCGTGACGGGTGAAACGCTGGAGCTGGATTACACCGGCAGCGATCCGCAGCTCGCTTCGTCACTGAATATGCCGACCGGCGGGCGCGAGCGGCATCCGCTGGCGCTGGTTGGCGTCACTTACGTGCTTTCGACGCTGAACAGTAAGCTGTTGCTTAACGCCGGCACGCTGCGCCCAACGCGCGCCATATTACCGCCGGGCACGGTAATGAATTGCGAAGCGCCAGCGGCGGTGGGGATGCGCTCACTGACCTGTGCGCTATCGCAAATCGCTACGCTCGGGGTGTTCTCGCAGGCGATTCCCGATCGCTTACCGGCTAACTCGCCGGGCGGCAACTCGATCATGAACATTCGCACCACCGACAGCGCCAACCGCAGCGTAGTGGCCTCGCTGGGCCCGGTCGGCGGCGGTGCGGGTGGCACGCCGCGTCACGATGGGCCGGACGGTTCGGGCGGTTTGTCAGCCTTCCTGAAAAATACCCCGATTGAGATCAACGAAGCCGAAGTGCCGATCCATTTCCATCGCTACGGCTTAGCCGCCGACAGCGCGGGGGCCGGACGCTATCGCGGTGGCTTAGCCACAGAAATGGCGTTTGAAATCTCTGCCCCCAACAGCACGGTGACGGCGCGTAACCGTAATCGTTCGGTGTTCGCCTCGGCGGGGGTGCTGGGTGGAGCGTCTGGTGGCCTGTCGCACTTCCGCACGCTGCGCAATGGGGTGGCCATCGAGCACGGCAACACCGATGTAATCCACTGCCAACCGGGCGATATCGTTGAGGTGCGCGGTCCAGGCGCCGGCGGTTACGGCTTGCCGGTGGAGCGCGAAGTGCAGCAGGTATTACAGGATGTGCGCTGCGGTTTTGTCTCTGAGCAGGCGGCGCGTGACAGTTATGGCGTGGCGCTACGCGACGGGGAGATCGACCACCACGCCACGGCCCGGCTGCGGGCAGAGATGCGTGGCAGCGCAGCGCAACATTTCGATCACGGCGCAGCGCAACATTTCGATCACGGCGCAGCGCGCACGGCATTTGAAGCGGTGTGGACGCCGGAGCGCTATCGTTTGCTCACGGCATTTCTGGCGGCGGCACCGGTCAGCTGGCGGCACTTCCTCAAACAGCAAGTGTTTACGGCGGTGGCCGCGCAAAGCGCATCGCTGCCGCTGGATGAACAGATGCACGCTATTTTTGACCAGCTCAGGCAGCGCTATCCGGCGATGCTGAACTAGTCGCACGCAACGCTAATCGCCCTGAAACGACTTTGCCATAGTTACTCTCTTTGCCCGATGAGCTTTCATCGGGCGCCTTCGCTTACAAGGGGACATCACTATGGCTTCAGCAACGACTCCGGTGTGGTTCATTTCAGGCTGTTCAACCGGTTTTGGTCGCGAACTGGCACGGCAAGCCATCGCGCGCGGTTTTCACACCGTGGTGACCGCGCGTGATGCGGCGAAAGTGCAGGATCTGGTGACAGGCCACGATAATGCCATCGCGCTGGCGCTGGACGTCACCGATCAGGCCAGCATCGAACAAGCGGTCAGCGCGGCTATCGATAAGTTCGGCGGCGTGGATGTGCTGGTGAATAACGCCGGTTACGGTTATCAAAGTTCAGTGGAAGAGGGCGAAGAGAAAGAGATTCGCGCCCAGTTTGATGCCAACGTGTTCGGCCTGTTTGCGCTGACCCGCGCGGTGCTACCCGCCATGCGCAAGGCGCGCAGCGGTCACATTATTAACATCACCTCCGTGGCCGGATTTATTGGCTTTGCCAGCTCGGGTTATTACTCCGCGAGCAAACACGCGGTGGAAGGCTGGTCTGATTCACTGGCGTTAGAAACGGCACCGTTCGGCCTCCACGTGACCTGCGTTGAACCCGGTCCGTTCCGTACCGATTGGGCCGGTCGTTCGCTGCATCAAACGCCGAGCAAGCTGCCGGAATACGCCGAAACCGCGGCGGCACGCATGAAATCCACGTCTGAATACAGCGGCACCCAGGCGGGCGACCCCGCGCGTGCGGCCACCGCGATGATCGCCATCACCGAACACGCCAATCCCCCACGTCATTTAGTGATGGGCGCATGGGGTTATGATGCGGTGACCGAAAAATTAAAAGAGCGCCTGACGCAGATCGAAGCGTGGAAACAGACCTCGATTGATACGGATTTTCCGTCGTAAGTTAAAGTTCAGGTCGCCATAAATGGCGACCCTACGACGATATTCGGCATTGGCACATTTTTCTGTAGGGTCGCCATTTATGGCGACCTGTTATTCTGGCGTTTACACCATCTTCTCAATCTCTTCGAATGGCACCGCGTGACTAAACAAATACCCCTGCAGCTGATTGCAGCCGGCATCGGCCAGCGCATTTTTCTGACTTTCGGTTTCCACACCCTCGGCGGTGACGGTTAATCCCATCGCATGACCCAGCCGCACCACCGATTCGACAATCGCGGTGGAGTTCTGCGCCACACCCAGCGACTGTGTAAACGAACGGTCGATTTTGATTTTATCCACCGGGAAGCTGCTGAGGTAATTGAGGCTGGAATAGCCGGTGCCAAAATCATCCAACGCAATGCGGAAACCGGCGTCACGCAGTGCGATGATACTGTTGCGTGCCTCGTGTTCATCCTCAATCAGCACGCCCTCGGTGATTTCTAATTCCATGCGTTTCGGATCGGCGCCTTCTTCCTGCACAATGTCGATAATGCGCTCGACAAAATTAGTGGCGCGGAACTGCACCGGTGAAACATTGACCGCCACCACGATCTCGGGCAGCTTGAGCGCGGTTTTGCAGGCCTGGCGCAGCACCCATTCGCCGAGCGGAATGATCATTCCGGTCTCTTCGGCAATGGCGATGAAATCACCTGGCGAGACATCACCGCGCACCGCATGGTGCCAACGCAGCAGCGCTTCGAGACCGACCACCTGCTGGCCGCTGATATCCATTAACGGCTGATACCAAACCGCCAGCCCCTCGAATTTCACCAGTGCCTGGCGCAAATCCGCCGCCATCTGCTGCCGAGTTCGCAGCGACTCATCCATCACTTTCTCAAACTGGCGATACTGGCCGCGCCCGTGATTCTTGGCATCGTACAGGGCAATATCCGCTTTGCGCATCAACTCGAGCCGATCAATGCCATCCTTCGGCGCCAGCGCTAAGCCGATGCTGACGCCTACCCACAGCTCGCTGCCCACCAGTTGATACGGCTCGCTCAGGCGGCTGATGATGCGATTCGCCAGCGATTGCACCTGGCCAATATTCTCGACGTCCGGCATCACAATAATGAATTCGTCACCACCGATACGCCCGACGGTGTCGCTGGCGCGCACGATATCGTTAAGCCGGCGCGCCACTTCGATGATCAGTTCATCACCGGCATGATGACCATAGGTATCGTTGATGTTCTTGAAGCGATCGAGATCCAGCAGCAGCAGCGCCACACGCTGATCGTGGCGTCCGGCCACTGCCAGCGCCTGGGTTAAGCGATCTTCCACCAGTGAGCGATTTGGTAAGCCGGTCAGCACATCATGAAAAGCCAGGTGCTGCGCCTGCGCTTCGCTGGCACCCAGTTTCAGCAGCGACTGTGACAGCTTGAGTGACGAGATCCAGATGCGTCGCACCATCACCAGACACAGCAGGGTAATCAAGATAACGGATAACAAGGTGGAAGGGCCGATGGTGCGCAGCATCTGCGCGCCGGGTTTGTCCGGCTGCCAGCTGAGATAGCCGACGGGATCGCCCTGCTGTGAATTGAGCAGGTAACGCGCTTTGGTTTTTTCCGCCGGTTCGCTATCGCTAAAGTGCAACTGGCGCAGCTGGCTGCGATCGGCAAGGTTACGCAGATAACCGTCATCAAGGAACTTAATGCTCACCAGACGATAGCGTCCCGCCTGTTTGGTGCTGCTGATATCGCCCACCGCCAGCGCGGCGGCGCGTTGACCAATGCGCACGAAATCGGCGTGATCGGTCGGGCCGGCCACCACATCACTGTTTTGCACCAGCGGGCTCGTGAGCATGTCTTGTAAATAGGGGCCGATGCGTTTATCCGGCACCGGCTGGCCGTTGCGCCACACGTTAATCAACTGATTATCACGGTCCAGCAGCACCACCAGCTGGTGATCAAACATGTCATACAGCCAGCCGCCGACATTTTGCGTCAGCCAGGTTTGATCGGGATGCGACGACGCCAGCTGATCGGCCAGCGGCGACCAGCGCGTCAGGCTGCGCAGCTGGCGCAGATGCTCCGTCAGGCTCTGGGTAAATGAAGCCTCAATCATGCGCTGCTGCTGATCGCGCGCCTCATTGTTGGTTAACGACGTGCCCCAGAACAGACCCACGCCCGCGCCGGCAAAGGTCAGCAGTAAAATCGCCATTAGCGGCAAAATAACTTCGCGAACAAAGGTGCGGCGAAAACCATCCGATAGTTTCAACGCATTAATCATTTTAAGCTTCGCCCAGGAAGTTGAATTCATCTTTTAACTTAGCAGAACATCCGCAAGCTGTACTCGCTAAGGCCAGTGAAAGCGTGATGTAAATAAGCGTTAAATTTTTGAACACTGTCACAAACAGAACAGTTAAAAATAATTTATTAAAACCGCTGCCGTTTCGCTGCGATTCTGCTGCCGTAAAGCAAATTCATCTTTGCGTCATTGAGCCGTCACGGCGCTGTCATCTGCCGCCCGCAATGTAATCGCCATCCCGCAGCGAGCTTCGCTGCCATCCTCAACCAGATGAGGTATTGAGCGTGATGGAGATATCCAGACATCCGACCACTGTGTACCAGGCCGTTGCCGCCCAGCTCGAGCAGGCGCTGCAGGAGCGCTATCGCTGTGGCGACTATCTGCCTTCCGAACAGCAGCTGGCCGATCACTACGAAGTGAACCGTCACACCTTGCGGCGTGCGGTCGACGAACTGGTGAATAAAGGGCTGCTGCAACGGCGTCACGGCGTGGGCATTTTGGTGCTGATGCGTCCCTACGATTACCCGCTGCATGCGCAGGCGCGCTTTAGCCAGAATCTGATGGAGCAGGGCAGTCATCCCACCAGTGAACGCCTGCTGGCGGTGGTGCGCCCGGCCAGCAGCGACGTGGCCAGCGCGCTGGGCATCAATGAAGGCGACAACGTTATCCATCTGCGCACGCTGCGTCGCGTAAACGGCGTCGCGGTGTGCGTGATCAACCATTTCCTCGCCGATCTTCGCTGGTGGCCCGCGCTGCAGCAGTTTCACAGCGGTTCCTTGCACGACTTTATGCAGCAGCAGCTCGGCCTGCAGCTGACGCGCAGCCAAACGCGCATCAGCACCCGCCGCGCGCAGGCCAAAGAGTGCAAGCAGCTGGAGATTGCGCTGCAGTCGCCGCTGCTGTGCGTGCGCACCCTGAACAAGCACAGCGACGGCCAGGTAGCGGAATACTCCGTCAGCCTGACGCGTGGCGACATGATTGAACTGACTCTGGAGCACCAATGAAACAACAAACCGCCCGCCAGCACTGGCTTTCGGTGCTGGCACACAGTGAAGCCAGCCAGCTTGAGGCGCACTGGCAACCGCTGCGTTTGAGCCCGGATTTTGAACGCGTGCGCCCGGCAGAGACCGGTTTAACCCGCCTGCAGGCGCGCATGGGCGGCAGCGGCAAGCGCTTCGTGCTGGGCGATGCCACGGTGACGCGCGCGGTGGTCAAACTGCACGACGGCACGCTCGGCTTTAGCTATGTGCTGGGGCGCGATAAACCCCACGCCGAGCGCTGTGCCGTGATTGATGCACTGCTGCAACAGCCGGAAACCCAGGCGCTGTTACAGGAAAAACTGATTGCCCCGCTGGCGGCACTGCGTGAAGAGCAGCGTCAGCTGCGTGCGCGTGAGATCGCCAGCTCCAAAGTGGATTTCTTTACGCTGGTTCGCGGAGATAACTAATGACTTTACTGGCTAGTTTTAACCATCCGGTTGCGGATGCACAACGCGCCTTCCGCCGCATCCTCAAAGCGATGAGCGAGCCGGGCGTGATGGTGTCGCTGCCGTTGCAGCAGGGCTGGGGCGATCTGTCGCCGGCGGCCACGGCGGTGCTGCTGACGCTGGTCGATCAGGAGAGCGCACTGTGGCTCGATGGTCGTATCGATAACGAGGTGGTACGCAGCAATCTGCGTTTTCATACCGGCGTACCCATTGTTGATGAGCGCGATGCGCCGTTTGCGCTGACGCACGCTGCGGCCAATCCCGATCCGGCGCTGTTCGCCTCTGGCGACAATATGTCACCGGAAAAGAGCACCACGCTGATTGTCGAAGTGCCGTCATTAAGCGGCGGCTTAACCCTGCGCCTTTCTGGCCCTGGTTTACGCGAGTCGCGCGCTATTGCGCCACAGCTGCCGGAAGCGATTCTGCACTACCTGCGCGAGCGTCCGCATCCCTTCCCGCAGGGCGTGGATCTGATTTTCACCTGCGGTGAAGCGATGATGGCGCTGCCACGCACCACCGACGTGGAGGTGTGCTGATGTACGTTGCGGTTAAAGGGGGCGAGAAGGCAATTGCCAGCGCCCATGAGCTGCAGGCCGATTTGCGACGTGGCGACCGCGCACTGGCGGAATTGCAGTGTGATCAGGTGGCACAACAGCTCGGTTTAGCAGTCGATCGCGTGATGACCGAAGGCGGCATCTACGATCCGCAGCTGGCGGCCCTGGCAATCAAACAGGCAAGCGGCGATTTAGTGGAGGCGATCTTCCTGCTGCGCGCCTACCGCACCACGCTGCCGCGCCTTGCCGACAGCCTGGCGCTGGCAACCGATGAGATGCGCCTTGAGCGCCGTATCTCTGCCGTCTACAAAGATCTGCCCGGCGGCCAGGTGCTCGGCCCAACCTATGATTACAGCCATCGTCTGCTCGATTTTACCCTGCTGGCCAATGGCGAAACGCCCGCCGCGCCGCGTGACGATCAGGCGCTGCCGCAACGTTGTCCGCACGTGTTCAGCATGATGACCCACGAAGGGTTGGCGGCACGCGAAGAGGATGACGGCAGCGAACCGTGCGACATCACCCGCGAGCCGCCCGGTTATCCGGCGACGCGCGCGGCGCGTCTGCAACAGCTGGTGCGCGGCGACGAAGGCTTCTTGCTGGCACTCGGCTACTCGACGCAGCGCGGCTACGGTCGTAACCATCCGTTCGCCGGCGAAATTCGCACCGGCTATCTCAGCGTCTCGATCTGCCCGGAAGAGCTGGGGTTTGACATCGAGATTGGCGAAATCCTGCTGACCGAATGCGAAATGGTCAATGGCTTCACCACCGAAACCCGCAGCGCGCCGCACTTCACGCGCGGTTACGGCCTGGTGTTTGGTCGCTCCGAGCGCAAAGCGATGGCGATGGCGCTGGTGGATCGTGCGCTGCAGGCACCGGAGTATAACGAACGCATTGCCGGTCCGGCGCAGGACGAAGAGTTTGTGCTGTCGCATGCCGACAACGTCGAAGCGGCGGGCTTCGTCTCGCACCTGAAACTGCCGCACTACGTCGATTTCCAGGCGGAGCTTGAGCTGCTGAAACGGCTGCGCCAAGAGCATCAGGAGCAGAACCATGAGTGAGTTAACCGGCTACAACAACGGTTATCTGGATGAGCAGACCAAACGCACTATCCGCCGCGCAATATTAAAAGCGGTAGCGATTCCCGGTTATCAGGTGCCGTTTGCCGGACGCGAAATGCCGATGCCGTATGGCTGGGGCACCGGCGGCATTCAGATCACCGCCAGCATTATTGGTGACGCCGATGTGCTGAAGGTGATCGATCAGGGCGCCGATGACACCACCAACGCGGTATCGATTCGGCGCTTCTTCCAGCGCGTCAGCGGCGCGGCCACCACTGAACGCACGATTGATGCCACGCTGATCCAGACGCGTCACCGCATTCCCGAAACGCCGCTGGAGGAGGATCAGATCCTGATTTTCCAGGTTCCAATCCCGGAACCGCTGCGCTTTATCGAGCCGCGCGAGACCGAAACCCGCACCATGCACGCGCTGGAGGAGTACGGCATCATGCAGGTGAAACTGTATGAAGATATCGCCCGTTATGGCCATATCGCGACGACCTATGCCTATCCGGTGAAGGTCAACGATCGCTACGTGATGGATCCGTCGCCAATCCCCAAATTCGACAACCCGAAGATGCACATGATGCCGGCGCTACAGCTGTTTGGTGCCGGGCGTGAAAAACGCATCTATGCGCTGCCGCCGTTCACCAAAGTGGAGAGCCTCGACTTCGACGATCACCCGTTCAGCGTGCAGCAGTGGGATGAACCCTGCGCGCTATGCGGTTCGCGCCACAGCTACCTCGACGAGGTGGTGATGGATGACGCCGGTACGCGCATGTTTGTCTGCTCCGATACCGATTTTTGCCACCAGCAGCAGGAACAACAGCATGCACAGTGAACAGCCGCTGCTTGCGGTCAACAATCTCACCCACCTTTATGCGCCAGGCAAAGGTTTTGAAGAGGTGAGTTTTGAACTCTATCCCGGCGAAGTGTTAGGCATTGTCGGGGAATCCGGTTCGGGCAAAACCACGCTGCTGCGCAGCCTGTCGGCGCGGTTAGCGCCGCAGCAGGGCAACATTCTCTATCGCGCGCAGGATCTCTATCAGCTGAGCGAGAGCGATCGTCGCCGCCTGCTGCGCACCGAATGGGGCGTGGTGCATCAGCATCCGCTGGATGGTTTGCGGCCGCAGGTGACGGCGGGTGGCAACATCGGCGAGCGCTTGATGGCGGTGGGCAATCGCCATTATGGCGATATCCGTCAAGAGGCGATGCGCTGGCTGCAGGATGTCGAAATCCCCGCCAACCGTATCGACGATCTGCCCACCACCTTCTCCGGCGGCATGCAGCAGCGTTTACAGATTGCGCGCAACCTGGTGACGCAGCCGACGCTGGTGTTTATGGATGAGCCGACCGGCGGTCTGGATGTGTCGGTGCAGGCGCGCCTGCTGGATCTGCTGCGTACGCTGGTGCGCGAGCTGAATCTGGCGGTGGTGATTGTGACGCACGATCTCGGCGTGGCGCGTTTGCTGGCGCATCGCCTGCTGGTGATGAAGCAGGGCCGCGTGGTGGAGAGCGGGTTGACCGATCGGGTGCTGGACGATCCGCATCATCCGTACACCCAGTTATTGGTTTCATCGGTGCTGAGTTAATCGCGCGATGAAGGCGAGCACATTCCGTAGCGGCGCAATTTATTGCGCATACGCAGGCACGGTGTCGCAACTACGCGCGATGAATCGCGCCGCTACGATGCTGTGCAGGCAATGAATGAATTCATCAGGACATCAACATGCAACCTTTATTGCGCGTAGAGCAACTCAGCAAAACTTTTGTGCTGCACAACCAGAGCAGCGCCGCGCTGCCGGTGCTGCAGAATGCCAATCTTGAAGTCAGCGGCGGCGAATGCGTGGTGCTGCATGGCCGCTCGGGCAGCGGAAAGTCGACGCTGCTGCGCGCGCTGTACGGCAATTATCAAGCCAACAGCGGCCATATCTGGCTGCAACATCAGGGTGAATGGATCGACATGGCCAGTGCGCCCGCGCGGCAGATTCTGGCGATTCGCTGCCATACCGTTGGCTGGGTCAGCCAGTTTCTGCGCGTTATTCCGCGCGTGCCGACGCTGGAGATCGTCATGCAACCGTTGCTGGAGCGCGGCACCGCACGCGCCTTCTGCGAAAAGCGCGCCAAAGAGCTGCTAACGCGCCTTAACGTGCCGGAGCGTTTATGGTCGCTAGCGCCATCGACCTTTTCCGGCGGTGAACAACAGCGCGTCAATATCGCGCGCGGATTTATCGCCGACTATCCAGTACTGCTGCTGGATGAGCCGACCGCCTCGCTGGATAGCGCCAACAGCGCCGCGGTGGTGGAACTGATTGAGCAGGCGCGCGCCCGTGGTGCCGCCATTGTCGGGATTTTCCATGACGAAGCGGTGCGCACACGCGTCGCCGATCGCCTGCACGTCATGCAGCCAGTGAACACAGGAGCAGAAGCATGATTATTAATAACGTCCGGCTGGTGCTGGAGCAGGAAGTGGTGGCCGGATCGCTGGAGATCCGCGATGGACGCATTGCCAGCTTCAGCGACAGCGTTAGTCAGCTGCCGAGCGCGCTGGATGGCGAAAACGCCTTCCTGCTGCCGGGTTTGGTGGAGCTGCATACCGATAACCTCGATAAATTCTTCACGCCACGCCCGAAAGTCGATTGGCCGGCGCATTCGGCGATGAGCAGCCACGATGCGCTGATGGTCGCCAGCGGCATTACCACCGTGCTGGATGCGATTGGCGTCGGCGACGTGCGTGATGGCGGCCATCGTCTGGATAATCTGACGAAAATGATCGACGCGATTCAGGACAGCAATCGCAAAGGGATTAACCGCGCCGATCACCATTTGCATCTGCGCTGCGAGCTGCCGCACAACACCACGCTGCCGCTGTTTGAAGCGCTGATGAATACGCCGGAGCTGTCGCTGGTGTCGCTGATGGATCACTCGCCGGGCCAGCGCCAGTACGCCTCGCTGGAGATGTATCGCACCTATTATCAGGGCAAATATCAGCTCAGCGACGCGCAGATGGATCAGTTTGAGCGCGAACAGCTGGCGCTGGCCGCTGAGTTCTCGACGCCGAACCGCAATGCCATCTCCAGTTTGTGCCGTTCGCGCGGCATTCCGCTGGCCAGCCACGATGATGCCACGGCGGCACACGTCGCCGAATCGCATGATGTCGGCAGCGCCATCGCCGAATTCCCTACCACGCTGGAAGCGGCGCGCGCCTCACGGGAATGCGGCATGCAGGTGTTGATGGGGGCGCCTAACATCGTGCGTGGCGGGTCGCACTCCGGCAACGTGGCGGCGGCGCAACTCGCCAGCCACGGCCTGCTGGATATTCTCTCCTCCGATTATTATCCCGCAAGTCTGCTCGACGCGGTGTTCCGTTTGGTCGCCGATGAACGCAATACGCTGACGCTGCCGCAGGCGGCGGCGCTGGTGACGCGTAATCCGGCACAGGCCATTGGCCTGCACGATCGCGGTCGCATCGCCGAAGGGCTGCGTGCCGATTTGGTGCTGGCGCATACCGATCACGGACATTCGCATATTCGTCACGTCTGGTCGCAAGGCAAGTTGGTGTTCTGATGGCGCGCCTCATCTGGCTGACCGGGCCTTCGGGCGCGGGCAAAGACAGTCTGCTGAATGCGTTGCGTGAGGCGCCGCCGGATAACCTGCTGATCGCCCATCGCTACATTACGCGCGCGGCCGATGCCGGCGGCGAGAACCATGTGGCGTTGAGCGAGCTGGAGTTCCGGCGGCGTGAAGCGCTCGGTCTGTTTGCCATCAGCTGGCAGGCGCATGGCCTGCACTATGCGCTGGGTAAGGAGATCGATCTGTGGCTGGCGCAGGGACTTAACGTGCTGGTCAACGGTTCGCGTCTGCATCTGCCGCGGGTGCAGCAGCATTACGGTGCCCAGCTGTTGCCGCTGGTGTTGCAGGTGTCGCCACCGGTGCTGGAACAGCGGCTGCGCCAACGTGGGCGCGAGTCGGAAGCGGAAATCGAGAAGAGGCTAGCGCGCGCGGCCGAACCCTTGCCGGCGCACTGCTATGCGCTCAATAACGACGGCGCGCTGAGCGATACGCTCGAGCAGCTGCGACATTTGCTAGGTGCGCGATAAATCGCACCGCTACGGATACGTGCGTTTTGTATGTCCCGTTCTTACCATTCGCACCATCCGTAGCGGCGCAATTTATTGCGCAATGCCCGGATGGGTGCGGTGCCGATCACCACGCTTTGCCGTGAAAACGCGCTGTCACCGTTTAATCATTTTACTGTCATCAAGCTTTCATGCGATTTGCCCGTAATAGCGGGCAATCAACCGCTCAGAAGAGATGGAGTGCACCATGGCACAAGCATTACTGAAAACCGTCGTCGACAATCCTTTTCCGCCCCTCACCGGGCAGGGCAACAAGGTGCTGTCGGTGCAGGGATTGTGCAAAGCGTACGGCGCCAACCAGGTGCTGGATAATGTGAGCTTCGATCTGCATGCGGGCGAGCTGGTGGCGGTGATTGGCCGCTCAGGCGCAGGCAAATCGACGCTGCTGCATATGCTCAACGGCACTATCAGCGCCTCACAGGGCGCGATTTTTAGCAATCGCCAGGGCGAAGTGGATCGCGATGTGGTGACGCTGAATAGCCGCCAGATGCGTGAATGGCGCAGCGAATGCGGCATGATCTTCCAGGATTTCTGTCTGGTGCCGCGCCTCGATGTGCTGACCAACGTGCTGCTGGGGCGTTTAAGCCAGACCTCGACGCTGAAATCGTTCTTCAAAGTGTTTTCCGAAACTGACCGCGCCCGCGCCATTGAGCTGTTGCAGTGGATGAACATGCTGCCGCAGGCGCTGCAGCGCGCGGAAAACCTCTCGGGTGGCCAGATGCAGCGCGTGGCGATTTGCCGGGCGCTGATGCAGAACCCGCGCATTCTGCTGGCGGATGAGCCGGTGGCGTCACTCGATCCGAAAAATACCAAACGCATCATGGACGTGCTGCGCCAGGTGAGTGAGCAGGGCATCAGCGTGATGGTCAACCTGCACTCAATCGAACTGGTGAAAAGCTACTGCACCCGCGTTATCGGCATTCAGCGCGGCAAAGTGCTGTTTGATGGACATCCTTCCCAGTTGACCGACGGCCTGATGCATGAGCTGTACGGCGACGAAATTAACCAGCTCCACTAACTTCCACGGCAAGAGAACAACCACCAATGAAACTGACCTCTTTAGCTTTACTGACTATTGCGATGGCTTTTGGCGTTAACGCAGCGGAAGCACCAAAAGAACTGAATCTCGGCATTCTCGGCGGCCAGAACGCCACGCAGCAGATTGGCGATAACCAATGCGTGAAAGATTTCTTCGATAAAGAACTGCAGGTCGATACCAAACTGCGCAACTCGTCTGACTACTCCGGCGTGATTCAGGGCCTGCTGGGCAACAAAATCGATCTGGTACTGAGTATGTCGCCAGCCTCTTACGCTTCGGTTTATCTGCAGAACCCGAAAGCGGTAGATGTGGTCGGTATTGTGGTGGATGACAAAGACGGTTCCCAGGGTTATCACTCGGTGGTGATCGTTAAAGCGGACAGCCCGTACAAAAAGCTGGAAGACCTGAAGGGCAAATCATTCGGCATGGCCGATCCAGATTCAACCTCCGGCTTCCTGATGCCAAACCAGGCGTTTAAGAAAGCGTTCGGCGGCTCGGTTGATGACAAGTACAACAACACCTTCTCCAGCGTGACCTTCTCGGGCGGCCACGAGCAGGACATCCTCGGCGTGTTGAACGGTCAGTTTGACGGCGCGGTGACCTGGACGTCGCTGATTGGCGACCGCGAAAGCGGTTATACCTCGGGCGCCTTTGGTCGTTTGATTCGTATGGATCATCCGGATCTGATGAAGCAAATCCGCATTATCTGGCAGTCACCGCTGATCCCGAACGGCCCGATTCTGGTGAGCAACAACTTGCCCGCTGACTTCAAAGCGAAAGTGGTGGCAACCATCAAGAAACTGGATAAAGAAGATCACGGCTGCTTTGTTAAAGCGGTGGGCGGTGCCCAGCACATCGGCCCGGCAACCGTGGCGGATTATCAGAATATTATCGATATGAAGCGTGATTTGATGAAAGGGTCGCGCGGGTAATTTTATTGGGTGCTCGCTGCTGCAGGGATAGTGCTGGCTGTCCCCCTCCTCGGTCCTCCCCCGCGAGCGGGGGAGGAAGATGCTGCCATATGTTGCTTATGCAGCTGCATGTGGCAACGTCTCCTTCCCCCACAAGTGGGGGAAGGCCGGGATGGGGGGCAGCCAGCACGAACCAGCCAGCACACCACCCCAACCAACAGGAATCCCCTCTTGACCGATTTCGAACACTACTACCAACGCATCCGCCGTCAGCAAAAACGCGACTCGCTGCTGTGGTCGCTGCTGTTGCTGGCGCTTTATTTGGCCGCGGGCAAGATGGCTGAATTCAATCTGCTCACCGTCTGGCAATCGCTGCCACACTTCTTTGACTACATCGGTGAAACCCTGCCGGTGCTGCACCTGTCGTTGCTGTTCGCTGATGGCAAAACCGAAGGTTCGCTGGCCTATTGGGGCTATCGTCTGCACTTCCAGCTGCCGCTGATCTGGGAAACCTTGCAGCTGGCGCTGTCGTCGACCATCGTGGCGGTCGGCGTTGCCGGTGTGCTGGCGTTTTTCGCCGCCGATAACACCCAAACGCCGCGCAGCCTGCGCATGGCGATCCGCGCGTTCGTCGCCTTCCTGCGTACCATGCCCGAACTGGCGTGGGCGGTAATGTTTGTGATGGCGTTCGGCATTGGCGCCATTCCCGGCTTCCTCGCACTGGCGCTGCACACCGTCGGCAGCCTGACCAAACTGTTCTACGAAGCGATTGAGAGCGCCTCGGATAAACCGGTGCGCGGCCTGGCCGCGTGCGGTGCCAGCAAACTGCAGCGCATGCGCTTCGCCTTCTGGCCGCAAGTTAAACCAACGTTTCTCTCCTACAGCTTTATGCGTCTGGAAATTAACTTCCGCTCTTCGACGATTCTCGGCTTAGTCGGCGCGGGCGGCATTGGCCAGGAGCTGATGACCAATATCAAACTCGATCGCTACGATCAGGTCAGCATCACGCTGTTGCTGATTATTGTGGTGGTGTCGCTGCTGGATACGCTGTCCGGCTGGCTGCGTCGCCGCGTGGTAGAAGGAGACGTGCCATGATTGCCTTAGCGCCGGATGTCGCCAAACTCAAACAGGAGCATGCCGCGCTGTTTGCTGCCCAGCATCGCTATCTGCGTCGCGTGGCGCTGGTGGCGTTGGCCATCGCGCTTTACTACCTGTTCTTCTTTGAATTTTTTGGCATTGAGTGGAGCCGCTTTCTCATCGGCTGCCAGCAGCTTAGCCGCTATTTCCTGCGCATGTTTGTCTGGCAGGATTTCCTCAACTGGCCGTTTGGCTACTACTTCACTCAGGTGGGGATTACGCTGGCGATTGTGTTTTCCGGCACGCTAACCGCTTCGCTGATCGCGCTGCCGGTTTCGTTCCTAGCTGCGCGCAACGTGATGCACGATCCGCTAACGCGACCGATTTCACTGGTGGTGCGCCGCGTGCTCGATGTGCTGCGCGGCATTGATATGGCGATTTGGGGGCTGATCTTCGTGCGCGCCGTGGGGATGGGGCCGCTGGCGGGGGTATTGGCGATTGTGATGCAGGACGTGGGCCTGCTCGGCAAACTGTATGCCGAAGGGCACGAAGCGGTAGAGCGCTCACCGAGCCGCGGCCTGAGTGCGGTGGGCGCTAACAGCCTGCAGAAACACCGTTACGGCATTTTCACGCAATCATTCCCCACCTTCCTCGCACTCAGTCTGTATCAGATTGAGTCCAACACCCGTTCGGCGGCGGTGCTCGGCTTTGTCGGCGCCGGCGGCGTTGGCCTGGTGTATGCCGAGAACATGCGCCTGTGGAACTGGGATGTGGTGATGTTTCTGACCCTTATCCTGGTGGCGGTGGTGATGATGATGGATGTCATCTCCAGCAAGCTGCGTAAACGCTACATCACGGGGAAAGGGGTGCCGCTGTGGCAGCCTGCCGCGCGCGACTAAGCCGTTCACTGCGCTGCCAGGCGCGCTCCAGCGCCTGCACCAGCTGCGCCTGCTGCCAGGGTTTCGCCAGCCGCTCACACAGCGGCAGCGTCACCGGGGTCTGGCGCAGATCCTGGCCGCTGATTAACACGGTAGCCAGCTGCGGCCACTGCGCCTGCGCCTGACGAATTACATCCGCGCCGTTAATCCCGCCCGGCAGCATCAAATCACTGATCAGCAGTTCGATATCCGGCGTCTGACGCAGCAGCGCCAGGGCGCTTTCGCCATCGCCACACTCCAGCGTCAGATAACCGAGTTGATGCAGATGCTCGCACAGCGTTTGCCGCACCGTCGGCTCGTCATCCAGCACCAGCACCAGCCGGTCTTTGCTGCGCTGCGGCACTATCGGCGGCGGCACGCTGAGCGGCTGTGCCGCTTCGGGCGCACGTGGCAGCAGCAGGCGCACGGTGGTGCCCTGGCCGGGCGCGGTTTCCAGCTCGATTTGTCCGCCAGACTGGCGCACAAAACCATAGACCATCGATAAGCCCAAACCGCTGCCGCTGCCGATGGCTTTGGTGGTGAAGAACGGCTCGAATACCTGTTCGCGCACCTCGGCCGACATGCCGCAGCCGTGGTCGATCACTTCAATGGTGACGCGATCGCGCTTGCCGTCGGCCTCCTGTTTGCGTTGATTCCAGATGCGCAGACGGATTTCCCCGCTTTGTTGCGCCATGGCATCACGCGCATTCACCACCAGATTGATCAACGCGTTCTCCAGCTGGCCGGCATCAATCCACGCAGGCCAGCCGGGGCGCTGCGCATCGATCACCAGCTGCTGACCGGGCAGCAGCGCGTGCTGCAACAGCGAATGCAGATTATCCACCAGCTCCACCACCGCAACTGCGCGCGGGTAGAGCGCCTGTTTGCGCGAGAAGGCCAGCAATCGCTGCGTGAGCTGCGCCGCGCGGTCGGCGGCCTGACGGGCGCGTTCGATGCGGCTGGCGAGCGTGCCGGGCGGCAGCTGATCGACGGTTAGCGCCAGGCTACCAATAATCACCGCCAGCAGGTTATTGAAGTCATGCGCCAGTCCGCCGGTTAGCTGTCCAACGGCTTTCATCTTCTGGCTGTGCAGCAGCGCCTCTTCCAGCGCTTTGCGCGTGGTGCGCTCCAGCACGGTATTCACCATGCCACGGCGCGGCACCGGGCTGAAACGCAGCTCCAGCGTGCGCCCATCATCCAGGCGGACCTCCTGTGCATCCGCCAGCCCGTTGAGCTGGATATTGACGCGGGTTAGCAGCTGCTGATAGTGCAAACCGCGATGCAGTTCGCGCGGCGCGATGCCCAGCAGCTCGGCATATTGCGCATTCCACACCACCAGCTGGCCGCTGTTGTCAAACAGCGCAAAACCATCGCGCATGGCGAGGAACGTGGATTCCAGCTGGTTACTTTTCTCCTTCAGCAGACGCGAGGTGTGCGCCAGCGAGGCGGTGTTGCGTGCAAACACGTTGAAGGCGCGCGCCAGATCGCCCAGTTCATCGCGGCGCGCCAGGCCCGGCACGTTGACGCTCTTTTCGCCCTGCGCCAGCCGCGTCATGGCGTGGGCGATGGCGGTCAGGCTCGAACCGAGATTACGGTAGATGTAGTAACCGGCGTAGCCGGTGATCAGCAATGCCAGCAGCATAAACAGGCCGATAAAACCGATGATCGAATCCAGCTCTTCGTGCGTGACCGCGCTGCGTGCGTCGCTCTGCTGCGCCACCAGCTGCACATAATGCGTGATGTCGTCGTTGAGCATCGCCACCAGCGCTTTAATGCGGTAGGTGGCGTAGGCGATGGCGATATCACTCTGCTCCAGCTGCTGCGCCACCGGCAGCAGGTCGCTGCTGGTGGCGATCAGCCGCTGAACCTGAATATTGAGCACGCCGCTCAGCGCTAACGCTCGCCACTGGCGCAGCACCGATTGCAACTGCTGCACCGCCGCCTGCGGTGCCGAAGATTGAATCGCTACGCTTAATAAGCTGTGCGTTTGCTGGCGCAGCGCGTCAGAAGGGAAATCGGCGTGCGTGAGCAGATCAATCCGGTTCAGCAGCAGCTGCGATTGCCACAGGCCACTCAGCATTACGTTGCGCTGCAAGTGGCGTTGATGACCTGCGCGCAGGAGCTGATTAATGCTCTGTTCCAGCATCTGGCTGCGTTCACGAATGCGCGTCAGCTGTTGCGGCTGCTGCGCGGCGAGCGGCGCATGAGCCAGCAGCGTCAGCGACTGCTGTAACGCGAGTTGAGTTTGCTGCAGGCGCGCCGATTCGCTCTGATACTCCAGCGCACCGACCACCTGCGACAGGCGCACGGCAGCGATCGCCACGTTGGCGGTATCGCGTGCCAGCGCCAGGCTGCCGTTCATATCGGCCAGGGTTTGCGCCTGCGCCTGTTCCTGAATGTGACCTGCGTGGCGAAATCCAAAAATTGCCACCAGGCTCACCGCCAGCGTCACCGACATCACCAGCAAATTAAACAGCAGCAGGCGACTTCGCGCGCCAGCGTGCCAGTGCAGACCGTGACTCATTTTCGCCACCTTTTACCGCGTAACTCCCGGCGAGTATAGAAGCGCGAGCGGGGCGAAATATGACAAATATGAACGGTCGCTGACATTTTCCATTTATCTGGACAGGCTTTACTCGCTGCAACCTTTGCCAGCAGGAGCCTCTCAATGGACGGCACTCCGATACTCTCGATGCGTGGTATCACCCGGCGCTTTGGCAATTTCTATGCGCTAAAGGGCGTGGATCTCACGGTGTGGCCCGGTGAAGTGCATGCGCTGATGGGCGAAAACGGCGCAGGCAAAAGTACACTGATGAAAATTCTGGCCGGTGCCTATACCGCCAGCAGCGGGGAAATTCTTATCGACGGCCAGCCGTATGCCATTAAAGGCCCAAAAGAGGCGTTGGCGGCAGGCATCACACTGATTTATCAGGAGATCAATCTGGCACCGAATCTGACGGTGGCAGAGAACATCTTTCTCGGCAGTGAAATTACGCGCGGCGGGCTGGTGAAGCGTCGCCAGATGGCGGAGGAGGCGCAGCGGGTGATCGATCGCCTGGGCGCACAGTTCAACGCCACCGATTTGGTCAGCCGTCTCAGTATTGCCGAGCAGCAGCAGGTGGAAATCGCCCGCGCGCTGCACCGCAACAGCCGCATTCTGGTGATGGATGAACCTACCGCGGCGCTGTCGAATCGCGAAACCGAGCAGCTGTTTGCGCTGATAAAACGTCTGCGCAGCGAAGGTATGGCGATCATCTATATCAGCCACCGCATGGCGGAAGTGTATGAACTTTCGGATCGCGTCAGCGTGCTGCGCGACGGTGAATATGTCGGCAGCCTGACGCGTGAACAGCTCAACGCCAGCGAGCTGGTGCGCATGATGGTTGGCCGCCCGCTCAGCGACCTGTTTAACAAAGACCGCACTATTCCGCTCGGCGACATCCGCCTGGCGGTCAATCACCTGTGCGACAAACACAAAGTCCGCCCCAGCAGCTTAGTGGTGCGCGCCGGCGAGATCGTCGGCCTGGCGGGCTTGGTCGGTGCCGGGCGTAGCGAGCTGGCGCAGCTGATTTTCGGCGTGCATAAACCGAGCGGCGGCGAGATCTGGATTGACGGGGAAAAGGTGCAGATTCACTCCCCACGTGATGCGATTGCGCGCGGTATCGGCTTTCTCACCGAGAACCGTAAAGAGCAAGGCCTGTTCCTCGAACTGGCGGCGCAGGACAACATTGTGATGGCGACGCTGGAGCGCGATGCCAGTTACGGCCTGCTGAACCGGCGCAAAGGGCAGACCATCGCCAGCGAAGCGATTGATGCCCTGAACATTCGCGTGCCGCATGCGCAGGTGCGCGCCGGCGGCCTATCAGGTGGCAATCAGCAGAAGCTATTAATTTCACGCTGGGTGGCGATTGCACCCCGCATCCTTATTCTCGACGAACCGACGCGCGGCGTGGATGTCGGCGCCAAAAGCGAAATCTACCGCATGATGCAGCAGATGGCGCAGCAGGGCGTGGCGATTTTGATGATCTCCAGCGAATTGCCGGAAGTGGTGGGCATGAGCGACCGCGTGTATGTGATGCGCGAGGGATCGATTGCCGGCGAGTTGAGTGGGGCAGAGATCAGCCAGGAAAACATTATGACACTGGCCACCGGCGCGCAGCCGGTTCAGGCCTGAGGAGAGCGCAATGACCAGTGAATCCGCACGCGTAAAAAGCCCAACGCTGAAGCGCGCGTTAATGAGCGACCTGCTGCAAACCGTTGGCATCCTGCCGATTCTTATCCTGATCGTGGCGGTGTTTGGCTTTGTCACGCCGAACTTCTTCACCGAGGGCAATCTGCTGAATATTACGCGCCAGGCGTCGATCAACATCGTGCTGGCGGCGGGCATGACCTTTGTGATTCTTACCGGCGGGATTGATTTGTCGGTGGGATCGATGCTCGGCACCACGGCGGTGGTGGCGATGGTGGTGTCGCTCGATCCCGCCTTCGCGTCACTCACCATTCCGGCGGCCTTGGGTGCCGGGCTGATCATGGGGTTGTTCAACGGCATTTTGGTGGCGTGGGCAGGGCTGCCGCCCTTCATTGTCACGCTGGGCACCTATACCGCACTGCGCGGTGCGGCCTATCTGCTGGCTGACGGCACCACGGTAATTAACTCCGATATTAACTTTGAGTGGATCGGCAATGGCTACCTTGGGCCGGTGCCGTGGCTGATCATTATCGCCTTTGCGGTGATTGCGCTGTGCTGGTTCATTCTGCGTCGCACCACGCTTGGCGTGCACATCTATGCGGTAGGCGGCAACGTGCAGGCCGCGCGTCTGACCGGCATCAAAGTCGGCGTGGTGCTGCTGTTTGTCTACGCCATGAGTGGGTTGCTGTCCGGACTCGGCGGACTGATGAGCGCCTCGCGCTTGTACAGCGCCAACGGCAATCTCGGCGTCGGTTATGAGCTGGATGCGATTGCAGCGGTGATTCTCGGCGGTACCAGCTTTGTTGGTGGCATCGGCACGATTACCGGCACGCTGATTGGTGCGCTGATTATCGCCACGCTGAACAATGGCATGACGCTGATGGGCGTGTCGTATTTCTGGCAGTTAGTGATTAAGGGCGCGGTGATCATTATCGCGGTGTTGATCGATAAGTATCGGACACGGCATCACGTGAGTTGAGTTGTAACGTGCCGGCTATCCCCCTCCTCGGTCCTCCCCCATTAATGGGGGAGGAAGATGCTGCCATATGTGAGTTTTGAAGTGGCATGTGGCAGCGTCTCCTTCCCCCGCTTGCGGGGGAAGGCTGGGATGGGGGACAGCGAGCACTCATCATAAAAACCAAAAAAAGCAGGAGAACATCGACTATGCGTTTTAATCCGATTGTAACCGGGCTGCTGGCGGCGACGCTGTTCAGTGCTGGCGTGGCTCAGGCAAAAGAACTGAAATCTATCGGCGTGACGGTGGGCGATCTCGCCAACCCGTTCTTCGTGCAGATCACCAAAGGCGCGGAGCTTAAGGCGCGGGAGCTGGCGGGTGATAAGGTCAACGTGACGCTGGTGTCGAGCGGCTACGATCTTGGCCAGCAGGTGGGGCAGATTGATAACTTTATCGCCGCCAAAGTGGACATGATTATCCTCAACGCCGCCGATTCCAAAGGTATTGCGCCTGCGGTGAAACGTGCGCGTGATGCCGGCATTGTTGTGGTGGCGGTGGACGTGGCGGCAGATGGCGCCAACGCTACCATCACATCCGATAACACCGCCGCCGGTGCGATGGCGTGTAAATACATTTCCGATCGTCTGAAGGCCAAAGGCAACGTCGTCATCATTAACGGGCCGCCGGTCTCGGCGGTGCAGAACCGCGTGGAAGGCTGCATGACCGAGCTGAAAACCCATCCGGATATCAAACTGCTCTCCTATAACCAGAACGCCAAAGGCAGCCGCGAAGGAGGGCTGGAGGTGATGACCGGCCTGCTGTCGGCCAATCCGAAGATTGATGCGGTGTTTGCCATCAATGACCCCACCGCGATTGGAGCCGATTTAGCGGCGAAACAGGCGCAGCGTAATGAGTTCTTTATTGTGGGCGTCGATGGATCGCCTGACGGTGAAGAGGCGCTGAAACGCAAAGGCTCGCTGTTCGTTGCGACGCCAGCGCAGGATCCGCAGGTGATGGCGGCGAAAGCGGTAGAGATCGGTTACGACATTCTGCAGGGCAAACCGGCGCCGGATAAGCCGGTGTTGATCCCGGTGACGATGATCGATCGCAACAGCGTGAGCGGCTACAAGGGCTGGACGGTGAAATAATTGCGGTTTTACCTCACCCCAGCCCTCTCCCGCAAGCGGGCGAGGGGCTGCCCGAGAGAGTTGAAAGTTTTACGTTTGCTCCACCTCTTCATTCCCTCTCCCGCCAGCGGGAGAGGGTTAGGGTGAGGGCCAGCGCGCACTCACCTAAAAAAGGAGGAGCCAATGCAACGCTCTGAAGTGAATGCGATCTTACAACGTACACGCGAATTCTTTATGCGTCAGGATGTGCATCTGCCGCCATGGGCCGATTACGGCCTCAGCCAGTGGCGCGCGCTGGATAAACACCATGCTGGCGAACTGCTGGCACTGCACCTCGGCTGGGACGTCACTAGCTTCGGCGCCGACGATTTTAATCAAACCGGTTTAACCCTGTTCACGCTGCGCAACGGCTCGCGCGGGGGGCAGCCGTGGGGCAAGCCCTACGCGGAGAAGATTATGCATGTGCGCGAAGGGCAGCTAACGCCGATGCATTATCACCCGCAAAAGATGGAAGACATCATCAATCGCGGCGGCGGCAATCTGATCGTCACACTGCATAACCGCGCTGGTCATCAACTGGCGGATACGGCAGTGGACGTCACGCTTGATGGCATCCGTCAAACCCATGCCGCTGGCTCGCAGTTACGCTTATCGCCCGGCGAAAGCGTCACCTTGCTGCCCGGCATCTGGCACAGCTTCTGGGGCGAAGAGGGCTACGGCGATGTGCTGGTGGGTGAAGTCTCGATGCCCAACGACGACGAACATGACAACGTATTTCTCACGCCGCTGGCGCGGTTCAATCCGCTTGATGAAGATGAAGAACCGCGCTGGCTGCTGTGTAACGAATATCACCGCTGGCTGGCATAAAGGAGCGCATCATGGCACTGATCTCCCTGGCGCAGGGCTTAGCCCATGCGCAACAAAATGGTTACGCGCTCGGCGCGTTTAACGTCCTCGACACGCATTTCCTGCGCGCGCTGTATCAGGCTGCTGAACAGCAGCGCTCACCGTTTATTATCAGTATTGCCGAGGTGCATTTTAAATATGTCAGCCTCGAATCTTTGGTAGCGGCGGTACGCACCGAGGCCGCACTGCACGATATTCCGGTGGTGCTGCATCTCGATCACGGCTTACATTTTGAAGCGGTAATGCAGGCGATTCGCCTCGGCTTTACCTCGGTGATGTTTGATGGTTCGACGCTCAGCTACGACGAAAACGTGCGTCAGACGCGCGAAGTGGTGAAGATGTGCCACGCGCTCGGCGTATCGGTGGAGGCAGAGCTCGGCGCGGTAGGCGGCGATGAAGGTGGCGCACTGTTTGGTGAGGCCGATAGTAATAAATTCACCGATCCGGCGCAGGCCGCTGATTTCGTCCAT
Source organism: Pantoea sp. USHLN256 (assembly GCF_037149875.1). Lineage (NCBI taxonomy): Bacteria > Pseudomonadati > Pseudomonadota > Gammaproteobacteria > Enterobacterales > Erwiniaceae > Pantoea > Pantoea sp. USHLN256. The sequence goes on from NZ_JBBCQO010000008.1 coordinate 44,547, forward strand.
TCGACCGGTATTGATTGTCTGGCAGTCGCGATTGGCAATGCGCACGGCAAATATAAAGGCGAACCGAAGCTCGACTTCGACCGATTGGCGGCGATTCGTTCTACGGCTGGCATTCCGCTGGTGCTGCATGGCGGATCCGGGATTAGCGATGCCGATTTCCGGCGTGCTATCAGCCTCGGCATCAACAAAATTAACTTTTATACCGGCATGTCGCAGGCGGCGCTCGGGGCGATTGAAACGCAAATCACCGAGCGGGATGCGCGCTACGACGCCTTCGCCGAGTTGCTGATGGCGGTGGAGCGCAATATCGCCAACGTGGTGGCGCAACAGATGCAGGTATTTGGCAGCGCCGGGAGGGCCTGAGATGGAGGGGCGTTGCGGCATCATCGGGGCGGGTAGCATGCTGGTGGATCACGTTCAGCGAATCAGCCACTGGCCGGATCAGGGCTGGCTGGCGGATATTCAGCACAGTGAAAAAAGCAGCGGCGGTGCCGCGCTCAACGTGCTGTTCACTCTGGCGCGCATGCAGGTGAATCTGCCGCTGGCGGGCGTTGGTATGATTGGTGAGGACAGCGATGGCGACTTCATCCTGCAGTTGCTGGACGAGCATCATATCGATCGCCAGTTTGTGCTGTGCACCCGAAGTATCAACACCGCGATGACGCAGGTGATGACCACGCCGGATGGCCAGCGCACCTTCTTCCACGCGCGCGGCGCAAATGGTCAGCTCGATTTGCCGCATTTCGCGGCTGTCACCACCTCGCACCGTATTTTTCATCTCGGCTATTTGCTGCTGCTCGATAGACTTGATGTGCCCGATGCCGAGTTCGGTACGCGCAGCGCACGGCTGCTGGCACAGATGCAGCAGCGTGGTTATCTCACTTCACTCGATTTGGTGTCGCGCGTCGGCGAGTATCGTCCGCTGGTGGTACCCGCGCTGCGCTGGCTCGATTATCTGGTCATTAACGAACTGGAAGCGCAAGCGCTCACGGGCGTCAGTTTGCGCACACCGCAAGGACTGGCGGCATCCGCCGCGTTTGCCGAGGCGGCGACGTGGTTGCTGCAGCAAGGCGTGCGCCAGCGGGTGGTGATTCATGCGCCGGAAGGCGCGTGGGGCCAGCAAGCGGACGGAGAAGGGCGTTGGCAACCTGCATGGTGCTTAGCGCCAGAAGAGATTGTTGGCAGCGTGGGGGCGGGCGATGCGTTTTGTGCGGGAGTGTTATACGCCAGCCATGAAGGCTGGTCTCTGACGGACACACTGCGGCTGGCGCACACCTGCGCCTGTTTTAATCTGCATGCAGCCAATGCGCTGGACGGCACGCGGCCACTGGCCGAGATGCAGCGCTGGATGGCTCAGGCAATCTGCGTTTCGCGCGCTGCGGACGAGGGGCGCATTACGTCGGCGGAGAAGACGTAGCCAAGCCCGCGAATAGTACGGATCAGGCTGGGCTGATGCGGATTGGCTTCTATTTTGCGCCGCAGACGCATAATCAGCACATCTATAGTGCGATCGAACACCTCAAGACTTTCGCTGTGCGTCAGCTCCAGCAGCTGATCGCGGGTTAACACTTTGCGCGCGTGCGCCACCAGCGCGCGCAACAGGGCATATTCTCCCTGCGTCAATGGCACACTTTCACGTTGTGGATTGAATAACTGACAGCGCGCATCATCCAGACGCCAACCGTTAAATTGCCAGCCCTCATCCGCTAAATATTCTGGCTGCGTCAGCCGACCGCAGCGGCGCAGGGCCGCACGCGCACGCGCCACCACCACGCGCGGATTAAAGGGTTTAGCGATGTAATCGTCGGCCCCCATTTCCAGTCCGACTACCATATCCGCCTCCGATCCCATGCCGGTTAGCATGATCACCAGCAGGTCGGGTCGTTGCCGCTGCATCTGCTGCAGCACCAGCAAACCGTTGGTATCAGGCAGCATCATATCCAGCATCACCAGCGAAATGTCCGGATGCTGGGCCAGCAGCGCCAGCGCATCTTTACCCTGATGGCAGCTATAAACGGTAAACACATGTTCATTTAACACATCGTGCAGCAGTTCGCACACTGCACGATCATCATCAACCACCAGAATCGCGGGCTTCATGGACGCGCCTCTTTTGTTACGAAAGGGTTAAAAGCAGTGTAACCCGCGGTTTTTTACCTGCTGATTCAGGCAACAGAAACGTGAGCGCCATCGCCTGGCAGAGTGCGAAAGCGTGCAGTGCCGCAATATTTTGCCCGGTGAATAGCCAGAGGGGAAAACGATTGCGCGGCGCCGGTGCAATGCACCATAATCGCGCCTCGTTCTGGTTCAGAATTATCCTAACCGTAACCGCAATTGAAAACGTAATCGATTGCGTCGGGGAGTGGCATAGCTATTGCTATATGGACAAGGGAAAGCGGAAGGTTTTACCACCTTTTGTCCAGTTTGCTTCGCTTTCAATACAACAATAAGCATGTAAACCACATTGGCAAGGAGCGCGCGCATTCGTGCCGACTCCGCTCATGAGAGATGATGATGTTAGAAAAACTCTTCAAATTAAAAGCGCACAACACAACGGTTCGCACCGAAATCATTGCGGGTCTCACCACCTTCCTGGCAATGGCTTATATCCTGTTTGTTAACCCGAGCATTCTCGGTGCAACTGGCATGGATAAAGGGGCGGTCTTCGTGGCGACCTGTCTGGCGGCGGCGATTGGCTGCGTATTAATGGGTCTGATCGCTAACTATCCGATTGCGCTCGCACCGGGTATGGGCCTCAATGCCTTCTTTACCTATACCGTGGTTCTGCATATGGGTTACACGTGGCAAGTCGCGCTCGGCGCGGTGTTCTTGTCGGCGGTGATCTTCTTTGCCATGTCGCTTTTCAAAATTCGTGAGTGGATTATTAACAGCATTCCGCTGCCGCTGCGGGCTGGTATTGGCGCCGGTATCGGTCTGTTCCTGGCGATTATCGCCCTGGAAGGCGCGGGTATCGTGGTGGATAACCCAGCCACGCTGGTTGGCCTGGGCGATCTGACCAAACCGGGCCCGCTGCTGGCGCTGCTCGGCTTCTTCATCATTGTGGTGCTGGAAGCGCGTCGCGTCACCGGTGCGGTGCTGATCGGTATTCTGGTGGTGACGTTCATTTCGATGGGCATTGGCCTGACGCCATTTGGCGGCGTGTTCTCCGCTCCGCCCTCCATCACGCCAACCTTTATGCAGCTGGATATCGCGGGTGCCTTCAACGTGGGGCTGGTCAGCGTGATTTTCGCCTTCCTGTTCGTTGACGTTTTCGATAACACCGGGACGTTACTGGGCGTGACCAAGCGTGCGGGTTTAGCGGATGAGAAGGGTAACGTGCCGAAAATGGGCCGTGCGCTGATTGCCGATAGCGCCGCAGCGCTATTCGGTTCGCTGCTCGGTACCTCAACCACCACCAGCTATGTGGAATCTGCTGCGGGCGTCAGCGCCGGTGGCCGCACTGGTTTGACGGCGATTGTGGTAGCGATTCTGTTCCTGCTGAGCCTGTTCTTCTCGCCGCTGGCGGGCAGCGTTCCTGTGTATGCAACTGCACCTGCGCTGCTGTTTGTAGCGGTGCTGATGGCGTCTGGTTTAGCGGATATTGACTGGAAAGACATCACCACCGCGGCACCGGTTACCGTGACGGCGTTGACCATGCCACTGACCTACTCCATCGCCAACGGTATTGCGTTTGGTTTCATTACCTGGACGGTGGTTAAGCTGCTCAGCGGTCGCGCCAAAGAGGTTAATCCGGCGCTGATTATTCTGTCGATTCTGTTTGTGATCAAACTGGGTTGGCTGAGCGCGTAAGCCTTACTTAACGGAAGCCCGCCCGGGCTTCCGTGTCTGCTGTTGCAATCCTCTGCTGATTTTCTGCGTGAATCCTCGCACTTCTTTTTAATTCCCACTTCTCATCCCGCTTGCGCCCGTTCACGCTGTGCTTGTTGTTTAATCTTGCCCGCTAAAATAGTGCTGTGAATGGCGGGATCGTGGAATGTCAACGCCGTGCAAATCTGTTTCACTACGGGTGTGGTGGAGAGAGTGAATCAAGGCTATAGAAGAGGATTCGGTAATGGATTACCCCATTAGCGCTACAACTCGTGTGTTCCCACCGCTAATTTTTGATGTGGGTTACAAAGGAGATCGGCAAATGGAACAGTTAACCAAACGGGTTGAACAGCTGGAAAAAACTACCCAGCAGATTCAGATGGATGTGGCGGTGCTAACGGCGCGTTCAGAACATTTTGCGACAAAAGCGGATATTGAAACGGTACGAACCGAGCAGGGCGTAATGCGTGTAGAGATGATGGGCGAGCTGGGGGCGCTTGAACAACGTATCGATAAAAAGTTTGAGCGGATGGAAGAGAAATTCGAACTGAAGTTCGACAAAATTGATGCGAGATTCGAAAGAGTTGATCAAAGATTCAATCAGCTGGAGGAAAAAATATCTGCCTTAAATAACAGTTTAACCTGGAAAATCATGTTACCGACTTGCCTTCTGGTGTTGGCGTGGTTTGTTCAGAATATCGTCTTAAAGATGTCATGACGCGCTTTACTGCACTGTTCCGACCCCACAAGGGCCGGAACTCATCATGACTACCTGAACGGCGGCTCGTTGAAGGTTCTGAGCTTCCTTGAGTGCAGCTTATCGCCCTCGGCACGCAGCAGTTCCACCGCGCAGATGCCGATCTGCAGATGCTCAGATATCGCCCCTTCATAGAAGCGGTTCGCCTGACCGGGCAGTTTGATCTCGCCGTGCAGAGGTTTATCGGACACGCACAGCAACGTACCATACGGCACGCGGAAGCGGTAACCCTGCGCAGCGATGGTGGCGCTTTCCATATCAACCGCCACGGCGCGGCTCAGGTTGAAGCGCAGCGCGGAGGCGGAGTAGCGCAGCTCCCAGTTACGATCATCGGTGGTGACGACAGTGCCGGTGCGCAGACGCTGCTTAACTTCCTCACCCGGCATACCACTCACTGCTTTGGTGGCGTCATACAGCGCACGCTGTACTTCGGCGATGCTGGGGATCGGGATATCCGGCGGCAATACGCTATCCAGCACATGGTCATCGCGCAGGTAGGCATGTGCCAGCACGTAATCGCCGATGGTCTGGCTTTCGCGCAGGCCGCCGCAGTGACCAATCATCAGCCAGGCATGCGGGCGAATCACCGCCAGATGGTCGCAGATGGTTTTTGCATTGGACGGGCCGACGCCAATATTGACCAGCGTAATACCGCGACGATTAGGCGAGGTCAGGTGCCAGGCGGGCATTTGATGCTTCTTCCACGCCAGATCGGACATCATTGCGGTCGGATCCTGGGTATCCGCGGTGATCACCACGTCACCGGCGCAGGCGAGGCTGTCATAAGGCGTGTTGGGGTCTTGCACCTGCTCAATGGCCCAGCGCACAAACTCATCAACATAGCGTGTGTAGTTGGTGAACAGCACGAACGGCTGGAAGTGCTCAACGCCGGTGCCGGTGTAGTGACGCAGGCGCGCCAGCGAGAAATCGGTACGCAGCGCATCAAAATGCGACAGCGGGAAAATCGCATTGGCATGGAACAGGCCATCGGCGGTTTCATCGCCAATCTGTGACAGTTCGGTGGTGGGGAAGTGGCGGGCGATGCTGGCGCTCATTGAGCGATCGAGCGACAGGCCGTCAATCACATAAGGATAAGGAATCTCCTGCTGTGACGGCTCCACTTCAATCAGCACCTCATACTCTTTCTCCAGCATCTGCAGCTGCTCGCTGAGATAGTGGCGCAACAGCGCCGGACGCGTGATGGTGGTGCTATAGCTGCCGGTATGGGTAAAGCGTCCCCATGCGCGGGTGCGGTTTTTCTGCGGGCCTTCGCCCAGCCAGGTAATGCGCAGCTGCGGGTAAACAAACAGCCCTTCCTGGCGAGCCGCTTCATCCGGTAGCTGCCCGCTGGCAGTGAAATCGCGAATCGCGTTGCGCAAGGCATCAACGGCCGTGTCGTACAGACGCTCTAATTCGTCCAGCGCTTGCTGGCTGCTCAATCCGTTCCGTTGTGTATTCATGGGTTCTCCTTCAGGAAACGTGGACCGTTTTCACCAGAGCATAGCGGATAAACGCTTCACAACGATGAAGAATCTGTGATCGACCGCATTCTGCACCATCGCGGTGCTGGTGCCTGGCGTAACCTTAGCTATGTTTATGATCAGCAGGGATGTTACATCGGGTGTCTCCAGTCCTGGAGCGATGCCAATGCAAAAAATCGCCCGCGTTTTCGTGAGTTGGCGAGGTTATTGCTTAATTTTCAACCGTGGCCTTCATAAACCTATGCTGTTGAGTTCAGGGCGCGCATTGATGCGTGACTGAAAGCAGGTCGCCATGCATGGCGATCCTTCGGGTTTTGTGGGCCGCATTCTGTTCTGCCGCAGTTTCAGAAATTGATTTCTCCCAGGCCGTGGTATGGCTCCGTTCCTGACCCGTTGAGGATTGAAAGCATGTCTTTGAAATTCATAAAACACCCAATGAAGGTGGCGATAGCAGGTTGTTTAAGCGTGGCCTTTTACGCTCAGGCAGATATTAAAATTGGTGTGGCCGGTCCGTTCTCTGGCCCCAATGCGACCTATGGCGCGCAATACTGGAAAGGCGCGAGCCAGGCCGCGGAAGACATTAATGCCGCCGGCGGTATTAACGGTGAAAAAATTGTGCTGGTGCAGGGCGATGATGCCTGTGAACCGAAGCAGGCGGTCTCGGTCGCCAACCGCTTGGTCGATCAAGACAAAGTGATGGCGGTAGTCGGCCACTTCTGCTCCTCATCCACTATGCCGGCGTCGGAAGTCTATGATGAAGCTGGCGTTCTGGCGATTACGCCCGGATCAACCAACCCGAAAATTACTGAACGCGGCATGAAAACCATGTTCCGCATGTGTGGGCGTGATGACCAGCAGGGCGCGATCGCCGCTGACTACATCATCGACAAGCTCAAGGCGAAGAAAGTGGTCATTATTCATGACAAAGACACTTACGGCCAGGGCTTAGCGGATGCCACCAAAGCCTCGCTCGAGAAGCGCGGCGTGAAAGAAGTGCTGTATGAAGGACTGTCGCGCGGTGAGAAAGATTTCAATGCGCTGGTAACCAAAATCGGTGCGCTGAAACCGGACGTGGTCTATTTCGGCGGATGCCATCCGGAAGCCGGCCCGCTGGTGCGCCAGATGCGTGAGCAGGGCGTGAATGCGGCCTTCTTCTCCGGTGATTGCATCGTCACCGAAGAGATGGTGACGGCGGCAGGCGGACCGCAATACACCAAAGGTGTGTATATGACCTTTGGCAACGATCCGCGCACCATCGCCGATGGCAAAGCCGTGATTGAAAAATTCCGCGCCGGTGGTTTCGAACCAGAAGGCTACACCTTATATGCCTACGCTTCAGTGCAGACGCTGGCGGCTGCCTACAAAGCGGCAGGAAAAGACAATGCGAAGGCCAGCGAATGGCTGAAAGCGAACAGCGTCGACACCGTGATGGGCAAAAAAGCCTGGGATGGTAAAGGCGATCTTAAAGTCTCGGATTACGTCGTTTATCAATGGGACGACAAAGGCAAATACCACCAGCTGTAATCGGCCACGCGGCCCCGCAACGTGCGGGGCCATTCGCGATTGAGCGCGAGCTGTGCGCTCCCATTGAGTACGAGACGACATTATGGACGCCTTTTTCTTACAGCAACTGATTAACGGTTTAACACTGGGGGCGGTTTATGGCTTGATCGCCATCGGCTACACCATGGTTTACGGCATCATCGGGATGATCAACTTCGCCCACGGCGAGGTGTATATGATCTCCGCCTATCTGTGCGCCATTGGCTTATCGCTGCTCAGCTTTTTCGGCATTCACTCCTTTCCGTTGCTGATTTTCGGCACCCTGATCTTCACCATCATTGTTACCTCAGCCTATGGCTGGGCGATTGAACGTATTGCCTATCGGCCGCTGCGTAACTCCACGCGCCTTGCGCCGCTGATTTCGGCGATCGGCATGTCGCTGATTCTGCAGAACTACGTGCAGCTCAGCCAGGGACCGAATCAGCAGGGGATTCCTACGCTGCTGACCGGTGTGCTGCGCATGGAGATTGATGGCGGCGTGGTGCAAATCACCTGGACCAAAATCTTTATCCTGATCGCGGCATTTTGCGGCATGGCGCTGCTGACGTGGATTATCCAGTACACCAAACTGGGACGTATCTGCCGCGCGGTGCAGCAGGATCGGCGCATGGCATCGATTCTCGGTATCAACACCGATCGCGTTATCTCGCTGGTGTTTGTGATTGGTGCGGCGATGGCCGGATTGGCCGGTGTACTGGTGACCATGAACTACGGCACCTTTGATTTCTATGCCGGATTTATCATTGGCATTAAAGCCTTCACGGCGGCGGTGCTCGGCGGTATCGGTTCGCTGCCCGGCGCGATGCTGGGCGGATTGCTGCTTGGCGTGGCGGAAGCGCAGTTCGCCGGCATGGTGAACTCGGATTACAAAGATGTGTTCTCGTTTTCGCTGCTGGTGGTGATTTTAATCTTCCGCCCGCAAGGATTGCTGGGACGACCGCTGGTCGCCAAAGTGTGAGGAAGCTTTGATGAATGCAATGACGCAAAATCCGTTGCGCCAGGCACTGCTCGACACGCTGTTGGCGGGGCTGATAGCGCTAGTGGTATTTGGGCCGATCGTTGGCGTAGTACTTGACGGTTACAGTTTCAAACTGTCGCCACAGCGCGTGGCGCTGCTGGTTGCCGTGGTGATGGCGGGGCGTTTGCTGTTTAGCCTGTTTGTGCACGCGCCCTTTGGTCAGCGCATGATGCGCAGGTTTGCCAGCAGCGATGATGGCGTTTACGTACGCGATCCGGGCTATCGATCGCGTTTGCGCTGGATATTGCCACTGCTGCTGATCGTGGCGCTGGCTTTTCCGTTTCTCTCCAGCAAATACCTGCTGACGGTGGCGATTCTCGGTCTGATTTACGTGCTGCTCGGGCTGGGTCTGAATATCGTGGTAGGCCTCGCCGGATTGCTCGATCTCGGTTATGTCGCCTTTTATGCCATCGGCGCATACGGCCTGGCGCTGGGCTATCAATATCTTGGCTTGGGTTTCTGGAGCATGCTGCCGCTGGCCGCGCTGCTGGCCGCCTTTGCCGGGGCGCTACTCGGTTTTCCGGTGCTACGCATGCACGGCGATTACCTGGCCATTGTTACCCTCGGCTTCGGTGAAATTATCCGTCTGGTGCTGACAAACTGGCTCTCCTTTACCGGCGGTCCGAACGGTGTTTCCGTTCCGTCGCCGACCTTTTTCGGCCTTGAGTTTGCCCGACGCGCGCGCGAAGGTGGCGTGCCGTATCACGAGTTCTTCCATGTCACCTACAACCCAAACATGAAATTTATCTTCATTTATGTGGTACTGGTTTTGGTGGTGCTGCTGGTGTTGTGGATCAAACATCGCCTGACGCGCATGCCGATTGGCCGCGCCTGGGAAGCGCTGCGTGAAGATGAAATTGCCTGCCGCGCGATGGGGCTCAATCACGTATTGGTTAAGCTTTCCGCTTTCATGCTGGGTGCTTCCACGGCAGGCATTGCCGGCGTGTTTTTTGCCAGCTATCAGGGGTTCGTCAATCCCACTTCGTTTACCTTTTTTGAATCGGCACTGATCCTGGCCATTGTGGTGCTCGGCGGTATGGGTTCGACGTTGGGCGTGGTGCTGGCAGCGTTTGTCCTGACGGTGGCACCTGAACTGCTGCGCAGCTTTGCCGAGTATCGCGTGCTGCTGTTCGGCATGTTGATGGTGCTGATGATGATTTGGCGGCCGCGCGGGTTGGTGCGCACGGCGCGCGTTGGTGTGCCGCTACGCAAAGGAGTGCGTCATGAGTGATGCCATTCTGCAAGTGAACAACCTGATGATGCGCTTCGGCGGCATTAAAGCGTTGAATGATGTCAGCCTGGCGGTAGAACGCGGTTCGGTCACCTCGCTGATTGGCCCTAACGGCGCAGGCAAAACCACGGTGTTTAACTGCCTGACCGGCTTTTATCGCGCGAGCGGTGGCCGCATTGTGCTGAATGCTAACCAGCGCAGCACCGATGTGATTCAGGTGCTGGGGCAGAAAATCCATGCGGCAGACTTGATTAATCCGGCACGGCTGGGGTCGCGCCTCTGGTACAAAATGTTTGGCGGGGCGCATCTGGTTAACCGCGCTGGGCTGGCGCGCACCTTCCAGAATATCCGCCTGTTCCGTGAGATGTCGGTGATTGAGAATCTGCTGGTGGCGCAGCATATGCAGGTCAATCGCCAGCTGCTAGCGGGTGTACTGAACACGCGCGGCTATCGCGAAGCGGAGAACCGCGCGCTGGATCGCGCCTTCTACTGGCTGGAAAATGTTGATTTGGTCTCCAGCGCTAATCGGCTGGCGGGCACGCTCTCTTATGGCCAGCAGCGCAGGCTGGAGATTGCGCGCGCCATGTGTACGCGGCCAGAGTTAATTTGCCTGGACGAGCCGGCGGCTGGGTTGAATCCGGTGGAAACCGAAGCGCTGAGCCAGATTTTGCATCGCCTGCGCGCCGATCATCGCATCAGCGTGTTGCTGATTGAACACGATATGCCGATGGTGATGCGCATTTCTGACCACATCGTGGTGCTGGATCACGGTGATGTGATTGCGCAGGGCACGCCGCAGCAAATTCGTCACGATCCTAAAGTGATAGCCGCCTATCTTGGCGCAGAAGAGGAGAGCGACCATGGCTGAACCAATGCTGGCGTTTGAGCAGGTAGATGTGTTTTACGGTCCACTGCAGGCGCTGAAACAGGTTTCATTAACCGTTAATCAGGGTGAAACCGTGGCGCTGATTGGCGCCAACGGGGCCGGTAAATCGACCCTGCTTATGTCAATCTTTGGCCAGCCGCGCATTACCAGTGGTGAAATTCGTTTACGCGGCGAGGCGATTAGTCAGCGCTCAACCCATTTCATCGCCGCCAGCGGTATTGCGCAGGCGCCTGAAGGGCGGCGCATTTTTCCCGATATGACGGTAGAAGAGAATCTGCTGATGGGCACCATCGCCATTGGCGAGCGCTTTGTTAAACAGGACAAAGAGCGGATGTACCAGCTTTTCCCGCGCCTGCTGGAGCGGCGCAAACAGCGCGCCATGACGCTTTCCGGTGGCGAGCAGCAGATGCTGGCGATCGCCCGCGCGCTGATGAGTAGACCCAAACTGTTGCTGCTCGATGAACCCAGCCTTGGCCTCGCACCCATTGTGGTGAAGCAGATTTTTGCCATCCTGCGTGAGTTGACGCAGCAGGGCATGACGCTGTTCCTGGTGGAGCAAAACGCGCGGCATGCGCTACAGCTGGCGGATCGGGGTTATGTGATGGTCAACGGTGAGATTCGCCTGAGCGGGAGCGGCACAGAGTTGCTCAATAATGACGAAGTGCGTAGCGCCTATTTGGGCGGCGCAGCCGATCCTGCGGTGGTGGCGACAAAAAGTTTGTAATAATGATTAAATGGTGATGGGAAACACTTTGCATAATTCTCAGTGGCCTATCATCATTATTACTCTTCTTCCTCTCCAAAGTGATTTGGTAATCCCTTGCAAAATCCTGGCGTAGCAGTGATGCGGGCGGTCAGAAACACGGCGTGGTATCCCAAACGTCGCTCTTATCGTACGTTGTTCTGGCGTGAAATTACCCCATTAGCCGTGCCCATCTTTATCGAAAACCTCTGTGTGATGCTGATGGGCGTCCTCAGTACCTTTTTGGTGAGCTGGCTGGGTAAAGAGGCGATGGCGGGCGTTGGTCTGGCCGACAGCTTCAATATGGTAATTATCTCTTTCTTTGCCGCAATCGATCTCGGCACCACGGTGGTGGTGGCGTTCAGTCTGGCAAAACGCAACGGTAAACGTGCACGAGCCGCTACGCGCCAGTCGCTGGGATTGATGACGGCGCTAGCGTTTGTGCTGGTGATCGCTATCGAGTTTTGGGGGCACCTGATCATTGACGTGATCGCCGGCAGCGCCGATCCCAAAGTGAAAGAGCTGGCGCTGAGCTACCTGCAAACCTCGGCGTGGAGCTATCCCGCAGCGGCGATTGCGTTGATTGGCAGCGGTGCATTGCGTGGTGCGGGCAATACTAAAATTCCGATGCTAATTAACGGCGGCATGAATATCCTCAACATCGTGATCAGTAGCGTGCTGATTTACGGTTGCCTTGGATGGGAAGGGATGGGATTTGTTGGCGCCGGGTTGGGGCTAACTATTTCGCGCTATATCGGCGCGGCAGCGGCGATTTACGTGCTGTATCGCGGCATTACTCCGGCATTGAAAATCTCTATCGCGAGCTATTTCCGCCGCTGGGATCGCAACATCCTGATGGAAGTGCTGGGCATCGGCGTGCCTGCCAGTATTGAATCGGTACTGTTTAACGGTGGTAAGTTGCTGACGCAGATTTTTGTCGCCGGCATGGGTACCAATGAAATCGCCGGTAACTTTATTGCCTTCTCGATTGCTTCGCTGATCAACCTGCCGGGTAACGCGCTGGGTTCGGCTTCAACCATCATTACCGGCCGCAGGTTGGGGCTGAATCAGGTGATGCAGGCTGAGCGGCAAATCAAACACGTGTTCTGGCTGGCGATGATTGGCTTGTGTTCGCTGGCGTTGATTACCGTACCGCTGGCTGGAACCTTAGCGCAGTTTTACAGCCGCGATCCGGAAGTGATTTCAGTCACTAAGCATCTGATTTGGCTGAATGCCGCCTTTATGCCGATCTGGACCGCGTCCTGGGTGCTGCCAGCCAGCCTCAAGGGGGCGCGTGATGCACGTTACACCATGTATGTATCGATGTTCAGCATGTGGGGAGCACGCGTGGTGGCCGGCTATTTCCTCGGCATTGTGCTCGGCATGGGCGTCGTCGGCGTGTGGCTGGGAATGTTCCTCGACTGGACGGTGCGCGGCGTGTTCTTCTGGTGGCGTCTAACCAGCGGTAAATGGCTGAATAACTACCGCAAGATGATGGCAAAGAGCAGAGGATAGGTGGATTTCCTCCGCTCGCCGTAAATGGCGACTTTACGGTTGTTTAAAGGGTGCGCTGTTATGCGCACTTTTTTATATGCATAACCTGGCAAAGAAGCGCACAACTAATCGTTATGGTTATATCTCTGGGTGAGGTTTACTGTCAGCGTCAATCATTTGTGGAGAAGCTGGCAATGAAACACCTCTTGCAGCAGTGGTTTAACCAACTGGTCAATGGCGAGAAGCCGCGTGCAGAAGAGCGCGAATTCGATCTTAGCAACCATATCGACCTGCTGATTCCCATCAGCCAACTGTATGGCGTTGAATTCCATCCATCGGTGTATCGCTACTATGAGAGATGAGCGCCTACACCATGTGATGCGCTACAGCTACTGGAATGAGCTGTGCGCTGAGGAATAAAAAACCCGCTGTTAGGCCAGCGGGTTTTTTTATAGCGGAATTTAATTGAGCGCGTTTTTAACCGCGAGGTAATCCCAACCGTTGGTTGAGCGCATAGCGGTATGCGTTCCGACACCCTTTAAGACGTCAGGACATTTGGATTTATTAATTGTGGTTGCATTGTACAGAACGATGATGTTTAAGTCGTCCTTCAAGGCTTTATCGCATTCATACTCAATATAACTTCGATGATCTACTGAGTATCCCCGGTCACATTGACTACTTAGACTATTGTAGCTATCACAGTATCGACAGCCGCCACTCCGTGCTGCCTTGGTATTGTTTCCGACGATGAGGATAAATGTTTTTGAGGCATTTAAGCGTGTTGCAAGGGACGATTTTATATTGCAATTTAAACTGCTATCTCTGGCTTGTGTTATATCGTGAGCGTCGGTGAAAGAGAAGTCCCAGTATTTGCTCTCATTCCAGGTATGTAATTGTTCAATGGCATCCTGATCGCCATCCCATTCACCCGCAATGTATGTTTTGGTACGGTATATCATGGTTTGTCACTCCTTTGTTGTGAAAAATCCTGCCTATACTTCAGTTGAAAGATGTCCCTTGTGTAAAGTCTTTTTCTCGACTTAAAACTATTTAATTATGAGGTTTAATAACTGTATGTGCCTCGCCTGTTAAATTTTGCAGGGAGTTTATAAGCCGCTTCTTGCCATCTGAAGCTCAAATAGGTTTACTTTACTAATCTTGTCTTTATGAATAATTATTGTTAATTTCGCAGGATGGGTAAATCGCATTTCACTGACCCTGAATGTCCATAACATGATTTTCAGCAACTCTTCATCACTGATCAGCTTATGCCCCTTAATTCGTGTTATACCCGAACCAAAAATCGGCACAGTAACACTTTGCTGGGCATAAACGCGGTTGACCTTATTCCAAAAGTTAATCAGGAACTCAAGATATTCAGGCATGGATAAATGAGCTTCGTTATACTTGTTGAATTTAGAAAAAGCCGTCAGCAAGTACTCATTCCAAACGCAAATTGTCCCAATTTTATAGCGTTGATTCTTACCAGATAACCGCGTTAAATTAATTTCAGCAAAGTCTTCTTCTTCGTAGCTATATTCATCAATGTAGGTATCCAATTGTTGCACTGAGCAGGTGAGTTGATCCGTAACAAACTGGCCGTTGAGACTCTGATGAGCAATAACTATGTTATCCACTTTAGTATCAAAGTACTCATTAAAAGCAATCGCTTTTAATCCTTGCTCAGCGAAAATATCGCCAGTTTTAATGGTTACTGTGCTTCCTTCAACAGATAAGTTAATTGCTGTAAGTTTGTTGGCTTTATACCATAACATGAGATAAATCATTACTAAAACAGCTATGCAAGCCAATCCAGAGTAATGCTTATACTCTTTAGGGATATCCCAAAACAGAGCAGCCGCAGCAATGCTTGCCGTTGTGGCCGAAGCATATTTAAAAAAAAGGGTTCTGATTTTTTTATCGCAAAAACTAACCTTTAACATATCCTTCACTCCCTTTTTATAAAAGGCGCACAATTCCCTTTGGCATGCTTAATACTATATTCCGGTAATTGAGGGTTAATCCTATTATCAATGATGGGTAATGCACAACGGTAAGAGGTTTAATTCTCGATTAAAATTACAAAACCATTAAGCATTTCACTAAAAAAATAATCGGCTAAATAAACGAGACATTTCTGCAATACTTAACGTTATTATCATAAGTAATGAGAGGGTTTTGAGCGGAAAGTATATTCACATCATGCGATTCTTGCGGAAGTGTAAAAGCAAAAAGCCCGCTTAGTTTCCTAAGCGGGCTTCTCTAAATATGGCTCCTCTGACTGGGATCGCCTTTGCCAGTAACTGGCTAATAAGTAAGCTAAACCTGAATGCCCTTTCTGTCAAGACCACCAGAATGACCACCAAAAGTTGTTGAATACATAAATCTAGTTTGAGCAACTGCTGATAGCTATTAAGTTGAGTTCTAAAAGTGAAGTGTTATGAGAATGATCATTGAATAGTCTACCAAAGCTGAACAGTGTCCAACGATATCTGATAGTCTTCTTAATGCCAAAATGGACATGGTGCAGGAGATCAGTCC
Source organism: Pantoea sp. USHLN256 (assembly GCF_037149875.1). Lineage (NCBI taxonomy): Bacteria > Pseudomonadati > Pseudomonadota > Gammaproteobacteria > Enterobacterales > Erwiniaceae > Pantoea > Pantoea sp. USHLN256. The sequence goes on from NZ_JBBCQO010000008.1 coordinate 60,091, forward strand.
TCCTTACGGCTTGTAATGCAAGTTAGTACTGACGTTTTCTGTGGTATTCAGCTTAAACCGCACGGCTGTTTCCTTCTCTAGCACAATGGGCCACATCGGTGGCCCATTTTTGTAGCCGGAGCTACCTCGTCAGTAAGGAATATCATCCTGGTTAGAGTCGAGGTTCCAAGGGGGCACTTCAGAAACAGAGGGACGGGCAATTTCAGGCTTAGAAACGTGTTTGTCCCGCCTGACCGTATCGGTGGAATACTCAAAGCGAGCGGCCCTTATACCGTGAACGCTAACAGAAAGTAGATCAATCTCAATAGCTGGCTCCCGGTTGTCCTCAAGGTGGGGGGGATTTCTTCTTTTTCCTGCTGGGAATTGGCATCCACGGGCTCTGCGATTTCTGTTACACAGATGTCTGTCTCCCAGTCATCTTCATCGTACTGAAGTCCGTAACTTATTCTGCAGCCTTCCTGCGCAGGCAACGTCTGATAGCGGACACAAGAGGCTTTGTGGAACAGGACAACGTTGTAACTTTCATCCGACTTAAGACCAGACAGCTGCACCGACGGATACAAAATTCCGTCAAGGGCCATCGTGGGGGACTCCGCTAGATATTCCGCAATGACCTGGGTTGGGATATAGCTAAAATCCTCCTCACCCGGTAGCACGGGGTCCACTATCCGACTGGTTAGCGTTCTTAGGAAGGCAGCTTGCTCGCGTTTTCTGATAAAGTCCGGGTCAAGCATGCTGCCACTCTCCCAGACATTTTCCAGCGCAAGAAGATTCAGCAGCCTGAGCGGGCGGATAAGGATGAATTTAGCACATACAACATTGCAGCCCACCGGAGGTCTTATCTCCGAAATAGCGGTTTCCGCAGAGCTGGCACCATAAAATACAGAAATACCTCGGGCGCTCATGCGATTTGCACCACTGAGCCGGTAAGGAGGAGGCCCTAATTCTCGATCCGGTGTAATCAATATGCTCTCCAGCTCATCATGTCCACGGCACCATCTGGCCCGAAAAAGGAAAGGGACATCGGTATCAGGACCCGCCTCTATTATAACCGTGCCGTTCCTTCCTGACCGCATAGCTTCCACGCCACTAAAAAGGCTATCCAGTGTCTCTCTTACATAGGGATTGATGTAGCGGGATTCAGTTTTGAGTGTGGTTACAAACCTTTCCCAAATGGAGTTTAGACGCCCGGTGCTCACCTTTTGGCGTTCTACATAATGCGATTCACACGAAAACTCAGTTTCCAGACCCATAGCGTCAGAGTCAAAATCAGAATGCCTTTCCTCAAGAAGCTGCTGTACATCGTGTGCCACTTCGGGACTGGTTTGTAGGAGGTCTTCAATCACCTGTCCAATTTCCTCCCCGTCGCGATACCAATCGTGTCCGCAATGCTTAATCATTGCATATTCCATTGTGGAAGGTTCATCCGAAGTACGGACGAAATGTTCTCCGATGGCTTGTTCTATCAGATTGCTAATAGTTTCCAGGGTAAAGCAGGCGCAAGTTTCCTCGCAGTAGTGGCATGCATTAGAGGAACCATTTACCTCGATACATTCGCGGAGAAAAGCTTCCCCAATACAACACGCACAAATCCAGATTTCATGAGATTCTTTGTTGTTCATATTAAGGAAGTTTCCCCTAGGCAATTTGCTCTACAAGTAGCCATTTCTAAGCCAGTACGCCGCGATTTAGGTCTAAATGAGTGTGTCGGTCATTGATAATGATTGCCGGACACTTTTCGTTCTTTTTCTCTGACTACGCCAGTCAGAGTAATTAGCTTCTGATATCCCTTTCATTTACGCAACCTCTTAGACCGTTATGCCTAACGGCGGAAAGTGTTAGCCGGGGTCGCAGCCTTACGTTTTGGTGAAATGCATCTTAAACCGTGTATCAATGACGTCATTAGAGTTTTTGATGGGAGGAACACGGATTCTGACACCGGGGGATTGTTGGCGGCGGTGGAAAGACTGCAGGCAATGGTTGAATACTGGATTTGACTTCATCTATTTGAAATTAAGAGTGATTTTTCCAATATGTACTGAGTTATTAGTAAATTACCTTACATAAAAGCATCTTAGCACTGAGTTAGATTAAGTTGATTTAAGGCTGCATTAGTACACTGCATGATTAATCATGTGAATCAATAGTTAATCATGATAAAATTGTTTCATAAAATCACAACTGCTTTGTTTGCTCTAACTATCTAATGTATAAGGTTTTTATGCTATGAAAGTTTATCTAAATGATGGTGGCAATGGTGACTGCCTGATATTAGCAACAGAAAACACATCAATTATGATTGATGGTGGAACTGCTTCCTCATATAACAGTTGGAAAAAAATTTTATCGAAATTTAGTAAATTTGATGCTTTGTTTGTTACACATATCGATAATGATCACGTCAATGGTCTGATTCGCATGCTTGAGGAGAAGTCTCATCCGGTTTTGAAAGAAGTATTCTTTAATGGCCTTGAGCAGTTGATTAGCGCTAAACGCCTTGAAGAAAATATATCTCAAGAGGAATCATCTGCTTTTGATACAATCATATCTAACTTTACTAAAGATGTTGAAGGCGAATCAGAAATAGGATTTTCAGAAGGAACATCTCTTTCTTTTATTTTGGAAGCTTTAAACTACAGAATAAACGAAAGATTCGAGAGTGGTGTGATTACAAGTACATCAGTTCCAGATAAATTTATTATAGGTGATATTGCCATTGAAATTATTGGGCCAACGGATGGGTGTATTTCAAAAATAAAATCAGATTGGATTAATATTTTATCAGAGTATGGTTTGAAAATGAAAGGATTACATAAAAAGCACAGCATTGCTTTTGAAAAGTACATAGATTCTTTAAGCAGTGATATTGATGATGAAGAAATATGTGGACCTTCATGTGAGACGATTGAACAGTTATCTGATGTGCCATTTGTTGATGATGGTTCTTTGAATAATATGAGTAGTATATCCTTTTTGGCAGAGTTTAACGAGAAGAAAGTTCTATTTCTAGGCGATAGTGACACCAAGACAATTACTCAGTGGATGGATCTTAAGGGATATGAAACCCTTGAGGTAGACGCAGTTAAATTACCACATCATGGCAGTAAACATAATTATAACAGAATTCTTTTAGAGAGGATTTTATGCAAAAGATATTTAATCAGTACTAATGGGAAAAAACATTCTCATCCGGATTTAGAGACGTTGGCTCGAATTGTCAGATACTCTAAAAAACAACCTATTGATATTTATATTAACCATCCAATCGCACATGTCAATCAGTCATTCAAAGAAAAATTCTCAAAATATAGCTGCGGCTCAAAAATACTGATAAATGAGAAAGAGATTTTGATATGAAATTAGATGATTACCCTAAAGATAAAGTGTATATATTCAAATCTCAAAATGGTGATTCAATTAGAAGAGGGACCTGTTTTTGTATAAGTAATAATCTTGTTCTTACAGCTAAGCATACGTTAGAAGAGAATGGTGAGTACAGTTTATTTTTAACCCCCGACGATTTTATATCTGGATGTGAAGTTAAGTTAAAATTACTTGATGAATATGATAATTCTAATATGGATTTTGCGATCCTTGAATGTATTGAGAACGAGTTTTCGTCTTTTATACATACAGGAATGGTAGACCTTGTCATTGATGAGAAAGTACATGTTTATGGTTTTCCTGTTGAAAAGAAGCAAGTTCCAGCAGCGTTCTCTTCAACTGTATGCAGTTTAGTTGGGGATATTACTACGACAAAACATAGTTTTGAAATTGCACAAGCACCTACTGTTTCAAAATATAGAGGTATGTCGGGTTCACCCGTTTTGTTTAACGGATATGTGGTTGGTATGCTGATCGTACAACAGGGTAGTACAACCCTGCATGTTTTATCTATTTCAAAAATATATAATAACCTAGGAGTTGCTTTCAATAATTTGCGTTTAAAGGCCTCAGTGCGGGAAGAAATTGAGTACATACCGCCTCCACATCCTGATACCCCTTTTAAAATATGTGTGGATTGCAATAAAGATATTCCGAATATTAAAGGGATTGATATTGGTTTTGAGTACAACGAATGGCGTAAAAATGATCTGATTGAGTACTCTAAAGATTGGTTAATTGATTATTCACTAACTGCGCAAAATAAGAAAGCTATAGGAAATCGCCCTGCGAAACAATTAGCAGAGGCCATTAAAAAGTATCCTGTTGATGATTTAGATGCCTTAGGAGATCTTTTCTTACATATGGCGATTAGGCAAAGTCATAAAACAATTCCTGTAGTTAATGGTGTTTACAATATAAATGGTGACTTATTGTTTTCTTGTTCACATATTGTCATAAATGGTGGTCAGGTTGAATTATGGCTCGGTGCCTCATCAATCAAAGATACCATGGATGATGCTATTACATCTGTATTGGGAAATATTAATAATCTTGTCAGTGTTAATGAAATTAAAAATAGACTTTTACTAATAACGTCTGAAATAGATTTAGATTGGCCCTTTAAAGATAAGTTGCAAAAACTTTCTGATAATAGAATCTCTATTGAGGAACGCGTCGATAAGATAATTATTCCTATTTTTATCGTAAATTCTAGCGAAATCATTAAAAATTACAATAAGACTGATTTTTTAAAAAATTTCAGAGATAGTATAGATGTTTGTCGAAAATCATTCTCCTCATGTTATAACAATGAAATAGTAAAGCTTATTGATGTAAGGGTTTTTCTCTTTCCTGTTGATGATATTGTTTCTTTGTATGATGATTTTAAAAAGGAAGTGTTGCAATGAATATTGCTAAATATAATGAATTGAAGAATAAAATCACTGCCGAGAACAATCTTTGGCTAGAAATCATTATTGAGTTGATTGATGAGTACAATAAACATGTAAATTATCACTTAATTCAAGATCTAGTTCTGCGGATGTTAGATAAGAAAGATCTATTTAATGAGAATGTTAACTTGTTAAATAGACTGGTTTTGGAATTAGGTTTGTTTCCTTATGTTGATGCCGATGGTTTGGATTTTAAAACCAAGTTGGGGGTGGGTGTCTTTTTATCTCCGATAAATCAGGATACTACATTTCATGTAAAACAAGCAGAGGTCTATTATAGAATAATTAACGGTGAAAACATTGTCTTAAGTGCTCCAACCAGTTTCGGTAAAAGTCTTATAATTGATGCTTTAATTAGTTCTCAATGCTTTAATAATATTGTTGTGGTAGTGCCAACAATAGCATTGATGGATGAACTTAAGAAAAAATTTAATAAACACAAGGCTACATATAAGATAATAACACAATCAAATCAGGATGCGGCTGAAAAAAATATCTTCATATACACGCAAGAAAGAGTGATTGAACGTAATTTCAAAACGACAAATGTTGATTTTTTTATAATTGATGAGTTTTATAAACTAGCACCTAGTAGCAATGCTGATTATCGATGTGATAGATTGAATATAGCTTTTCATAAATTATATAATATATGCAAAAGATTTTATATGCTTGGCCCAAATATAGATGGAATTATTGATGGTTTAGAAGATGACCTTAACTGCTCCTTTGTAAAATTTGATAAATACAAGACTGTTGCTGCTGATGAATTTTACTACGAATTAAAAACAAAAGGCAAGGATGAATATGTTGATATTGAAAGAGATGAATATTTAATAAGAATTCTAAAGAATATTAGTTCTGATGAACAGACCGTTATTTATTGCAAATCTCCTAAAAGAGCCAATTTTTTAATGTCTAAAATATTGGCAATGGGATTCACCAAGAAACATGATGAAAACAAGTCGTTTACCAGATGGTTAAGGGATAATTATCATCCTGAGTGGAGTTTAGCAAACGCAGTGGATTACGGAGTAGCATGTCATCACGCAAAACTTCCAAGGGCAATTGGATCATTTATTGTCGACTCTTTTAATAAAAAGAGAATTTCAGTTTTGGTGTGTACGTCTACGCTTATTGAGGGCGTTAATACAAATGCTAAAAATGTCATAATTTATGATGATTGTATCACTGGCCGAACTAAATTAGATTCATTCACATTTAATAACATATCTGGAAGAAGTGGTCGGATGTTTGAGCATTTTGTGGGGAAGATTCATGTAATAGGCAGTAGGCCAAAACAACAATTGCCATTAATTGACATTCCCATTATCACTCTTAGCGAAAATGCCTCTGACTCTATGCTTCTTCAGATACAAAATGATTTATCAGAGACAAATCTAACTAGAATATTTAAGTATACCCATCAACAAATTTTACCAATTGAACTAATTAACAAGCACCAAGGTGTTTCACCAGAGAAGTTATTAAATTTTGCCGATGCTTTGATGGAGCAATGTGGTAAATGGCATAATGTCATGGTTTGGGACTCGTTATACCCAACTAAAGATCAACTTAATCATTTATGCTTTATTTTGTTTGAGTATTTTTCATTATCTAGAATGGGAAATGGTGCGGTAAAGACTGCCTCTCAACTTCACACCCGTCTCAGATCCATTATGAGTCACGAAAGTGATTTGAAATTAATTAATGATGAATATTCTTATTGGAAAAGTCGGAGTGTGGATTATAAACCTGACGATGCAGTGCAAGTGATTTTCGATTTCAAAAGAAATTTAGTAAGTTATAATCTCCCTAAGATTATACTTGCAATTAATGATATTCAAAAACTGATCTTTTCAAGGTTTGACTATAGTTTTGGTGATTACACTAATTTTTGTCATGCGTTAGAGGCTCATTTTGAATTGCCAACATTGGTTACATTGGAGGAATTCGGAATTCCAATGCAAGTATCTAAAAAAATCGCAAAGATAGCCAATATTACGGCTGAGGACAATATAGATATTACTTTAAGTAAAATAAAATCGGCAGCGGAAAAAAAGGATATAATCAATTCGTTAGGTGAATTTGAAACTTCTCTTTTGAAAAGCATAGTATGTTTTTTGTGAGGAAAATGACGACTGTTTTGTTTTTTATTTTATGGGGGATTCGGTTGCGTATGAAAATATTCATACGCAATTTTTATCTGGAATATTATATGGCTATGGAGTTTATAATTATGTCGGGACCTGATTATTGGGCACGTTTTTTGGAATGTCTTTTAGTAAAAATGCAAAGTAAATAGTTTCTTTAAAGCAAGTTTAATAAATTTTTAAGCATTAAGTCATGGTCTGAACATATCTCGCTCAGAATTTCACATCACCGCTGTGGAACAAGGGGCGCTACGCCTGCCAAAGCGGCGCAAACATCAGTCGTCTAATGCAACAGAGCGGTAACGGTACGAACTGCAACTGACCTGCATCGCAAAGCAGACATGTCTTTCTCTGGCATCGTAGTGGGCCTGTAAGTCCCTGACCCACTCGCGCAGGCGTGCCAGCGTCAGCTCTATTTTGCCAGCAAGTTCTGTAGCATGGCTTTGTCGAGGCTTAGATCGGCAGCCAGCTTCTTCAAGCGAAGGTTCTCCTCCTCGAGCTGCCGCATGTGCTTTAATTCTGAAGGAGAAATCCCGCCGTACTTTTTTCTCCAGATATAAAAATGGCGTCGGCAATGCGCAGCTTGGGGCAGACTTCGGGCAGGGAAGTACGCAGTTCAGCCTGCTTCAGAGCAAAGACTATCTGCACTTCAATGAATCGTGACTTTGTCGTCGGCACAACCTCCGCTCAGAGGAGTCATTATCATGCCGGAATTCTGTATTTGAATGGAGCAGGATTTCAGGTTGGGGGGACAATTTAAGCACTAATTTTTATTCAAGTGTAAAAAAATTCTATCTTTTTTTCTAAGGATAATGATAGGAAAACATTGCGAAACGCAGTACATTTGCATTACATAACTGACGAGACGACGCCATGCCAAGCCTGAAGGACGAGACTATATCCATACGCACTTCTATCGAGATTAAACAGCTTTTACGCTTGGCCGCTGAACGTGAGCGTCGATCAGTGTCATCAATGATCGAAATCATGGTGTTAGAGTATGCTCGCACTCATGACCTTCAACCAGCCCCTCAAAGTGGCACAACTAAGGGAGATGCTTAAGGGTGGCTAACGCTAAAGAAGCGCAGTCTCGTATCAAGATCAATAAGCTGCTAGAGGCGTCTGGTTGGCGATTTTTCGATGATTCCAAAGGGAAAGCTAATGTAGCTTTGGAGCCTAACGTCAAGTTGATCCTTAGTCAGATCAACGATCTGGGCGAGAATTTCGAATCGACCAAAAATGGCTTTGCCGATTTCCTTCTACTGGACGACCGGAGCTATCCTATAGTTGTACTGGAAGCAAAGTCCGAAGATAAAAATCCACTCGTGGGCAAGGAACAGGCGCGCAAATACGCCAAGTCGCTCAACTGCCGGTTCGTGATCCTCTCGAACGGAAACCTCCACTACTTTTGGGACCTGCAACAGGGTAATCCACATGTAATAACTGCCTTCCCTACACCTGATTCACTTAAGAGCTATCAAAAGTTTGAACCAGACCAGAGACGCTTTATCACTGAGACAGTCGGACGCGACTACATTGCTCAGACTCAACTGGCAGGTTATGAGAAGGAGGCAGGGTGGCTGAATGCTGACGAACGGCTGGCCTTCATCGCCAAGAACAAACTCAGCTTCTTACGGGACTATCAGAAGAGGGCGCTCAATGCGATCCAGGATGCAGTAGCTGGGGGCTCGACTCGCTTCTTGTTCGAAATGGCGACCGGCACCGGTAAGACCCTGACGTCTGCTGCTGTCATTAAACTATTTTTGCGCACCGGCAACGCTCGCCGAGTGTTGTTCTTGGTGGATCGCCTAGAGCTAGAAGACCAAGCCGCCAAAGCATTTAAGGGCTATCTGAAGAACGACTATACAACAGTCATTTACAAAGAGCGGCGCGATGACTGGTGTAAGGCCGAGATAGTAGTCACCACGGTGCAGTCACTGCTATTTAATAACAAATACAAACGACTTTTTGCGCCTACAGACTTCGACTTGGTTATCTCGGACGAAGCTCACCGCTCCATCGGAGGTAATGCGCGTGCCGTCTTTGAGTACTTTGTTGGATACAAACTTGGCCTTACCGCGACACCACGCGACTACTTGAAAAGCTTTGACTCCAGCAAGCCGACTACTCGCGATCCACGGGAACAAGAGCGTCGTTTGCTGCTGGACACCTACAGAACCTTCGGCTGTGACTCTGGACAGCCAACATTCCGTTATTCCTTATTAGAGGGTGTTAAGGATGGCTTTCTGATTAACCCCGTGGTGGTCGATGCTCGAACTGACATAACTACCAAGTTATTGTCCGAACAGGGCTATGCCGTGATGGTCCCTTCCAGTGAAAATGGAGAGCAAGAGCAAAGTTTTGTCTCCAAAGACTTTGAGAAAAAGTTTTTTTCTAAGGCCACCAATGCACTATTCTGCCAGACATTCCTTAAAAGCGGCCTCCGTGACCCAGTAACTGGTGAATTTGGCAAAGGCTTAGTGTTCGCTGTCAGCCAAAACCACGCTACGCAATTGACCGAAATTATGAACGAGCTGGCAGATTTACTCTGGCCCGGCAAATATCAGTCGGATTTCGCGGTACAAGTCACCTCCAGCGTGCCGGACGCCCAGCAATACACCATCAACTTTACCAACAATAAACTGCTGGGATCCGCCAACTTTAATCTACTTTACAAGACTAGCAAGGCGAGGGTTTGCGTCACTGTGGGAATGATGACCACCGGCTACGACTGCCCGGATATCTTGAATCTGGCGTTGATCCGCCCTGTGTACTCACCATCAGAATTCGTGCAGATAAAAGGGCGCGGCACGCGCAAGTACAATTTCCTTGAGTTGCTGTTTGATAACGATCTAAAACGATTGATTAATCAGCCAGAGAAAGTCGTTTTCAAACTCTTCGACTTCTTTGCAAACTGCGAGTACTTCGAGGAACAATTTGATTATGACGAAGTGATCAAGTTACCGGCACGTAGCAGTGAGTGGCTTGCCAAGGGGGCGGTAACACCATCGACAACAGGTGGGCAGTATGTTTACACCGGCACTGATGCCATGCAACTTGTGTCCGAGCAGTTAATCGGATACGAAGGCATGAAGATAGACCGGATGTTCTTTGAGAAATTCGAGGAGCAGGCCAAGGCCGACTTTAAGCTGCAACAGCAGATGAAAAACGAGCAGTGGGATCAGGCAATTGACTACGTCATCAGCCACCTATTCGACAGGCCCAACGAGTATTTCAATCTAGATAAATTACGTCGTTCAACCGGTGTGGACCGTCGTCTGAGCCTTAAGGAAATACTTCAAAAAATCTTCGGCTTAATTCCTTATTTTAAGAGTAAGGATGAGCTGCTGGAAGACGAATTCAATGAGTTCCTTCTTGCCAGCCAGAGTAAGCTGACCGAAGACCAAGGGAGTGCAGTGCTTGCAATGAAGTACTTCTTCAAAGCATACGCCACAGATGCTGCCTTGCGCGCCATTATTGACGATAAGCGTTTTGGAGAGCTGAACGTTAATCCGGCCTTCGGTGTGGATGACCTGCGTGCAGTGCCACCAGAATGGCGCGAAGGCATACCAGAGTACGTCAAAGACTACGTACCGCTAAACCAATTCATGTAAAACATTTTGGTTGCCTCAGGCAGCCATGCGAGAGAAATACGATGTTAGACACCGATACTAAACGCAGAATTGACTCATGCCGTGACATACTCGTCGGCAAGGTTCCTGATCCTAAGAGTCAGGTTGAGCAGATTACCATCGCGCTCATCTATAAGTTCATGGATGACATGGATGCGCAATCTGAAGAGTTTGGCGGCAAACGCAGCTTCTTTGTCAACGGCTTCGATAAATATAGCTGGAGTAAGCTGCTGGCGCCTGGTATGGGAGGTCAAGATACTCTTAATCTTTACTCCGAGTCTATCGGTAGGATGACCGAGAACACACACCTTCCAGCCTTGTTCCGCGACATCTTCAAAAATGCCTACTTACCGTACCGAGACCCAGAAACGCTGAAGTCGTTTCTTAAGGAAATCGATGGTTTCTCTTACGATCATTCCGAACGATTAGGTGACGCCTTCGAATACCTGTTATCAGTTTTAGGCAGTCAGGGTGATGCGGGTCAATTTCGCACGCCGCGTCATATTATCGACTTCGTTGTGCGGGCGGTTGGACCAAGTAAAAATGACAGAGTTTTGGACCCAGCTTGTGGTACTGCGGGTTTTTTAATTTCCGCGTACAAGCATATCCTTAGAGAAAATTCGCCAGTTGATGAACGAAATAACGGGCAACTACCTAAAGGTGCCACAGTTGCGGAGACATCAATTGAAAGTCCGATGCACTATAGCGGGAGTCTTCTTACCCCAATTGAGCGCCAAAGAATCCACGAAAATATCAAAGGCTTCGATATTTCACCGGACATGGTGAGGATTTCACTGGTAAATCTTTACTTACATAACTTTCGGTCGCCATTAATCGAAGAATATGACTCTTTGACTCAAGAGGATCATTGGTTAGAGAGTTATGACACAATACTGGCTAATCCGCCGTTTATGACTCCAAAGGGAGGAATTAAACCTCACAAAAAGTTTAGCTTACAGTCTAAAAGAGCTGAATTGTTATTCCTGGACTACATCATTGAGCACTTGTCGCCTACGGGTAAGGCCGGAGTGATTGTGCCTGAAGGGATCGTTTTTGTCGGTCAGTCAGCTTATACTGGTATGCGTAAACGATTGATTCAAGATAAATCTTTGATTGCAGTTATTGAACTGCCTCATGGTGTATTTAAACCATATGCTAGCGTAAAAACACATATATTAATTATTGATAAGCAGATCGCTAAAAATAAAGATGAAGTTTTGTTTATCAATGTTGGGGCTGATGGGTATACACAGACAGACACCCGACAAGCCGTGAATGACAATGAGCTACCAATAGCGCTGGATATTATTGATAGATTCAAACGTAATCAGTTAGAAATAGGTCATGAATGTTCAAATCCGCATTTCATTACGGTCAAAAGAGAACATATTCTTGCGTCAACAAAATGCCATTTAGTTGGTCGGTGGTACATGTTGGAGAGAAAATTTCAACAGCTTAGAGAGCGAATGCCTGGAGCGAAAACTCTAGGTGAAATTTGTTACATTCATAAAGGCCAGCATTCCAACATGAGTACTCAGCCTGGTGATTTCCCACTTGTGGTTCCAGCAGTGGATAGAAAATCATCAATAGATTACTCGTTCGACTTCAAGGCAAGTTGCATTCCTCTTGTTTCTTCATCTGGACACGGAAAGGCAGATATAAAGCGCCTTCACTATCAAGAGGGAAAATTCGCTCTCGCGGATACCATGTGCTGTCTGGAAGTAAAGAATTCTGAAGAAGTAGAAATGAGATATGTTCATGAATATTTATCAAAGTTCAAAGATGATCTACTAGTGCCAATGATGTGTGGAGCCACAAATGTAACGTTGGATCAGAATGACATTAAGAAAATTCTCATCCCTCTTCCAAGTATTGAAGAACAGCGGATAATTGCTCGTGGAATTCTAGCAAAAGAAGCAGCAGAAAAGCTTCAAGTTATCAGAGAAGAGATTGGTTTCGGCATTACCTCATCGGAAGGCATTACACAAGAAATTGATGTTCAGATTTCAAGACTTCTTGCAATTAAAGATTCATCACTGTCATTGGAGATTTCATAACCACTTGATTTTGGGCTTTCTGGGAGTAGTGGTTTGTTGTCTTTTGGTCATGACTAGATTGATATGGTTGAAAGCCCTGTAGAACTACAAACGAAACGCTATATTTCTAGGCCGCATGCGCGGCATCCAAAGCGCATCGTTATTTGATGGATGAAATCTGAACAGGAAGGAGCGTCAAAGGAGTATGGCTTCGCGTGCAGGAGGGGGAAGACCTGTAACGCTGTAGGAACATGATTGAGGCGTAGCGCAGCCAAGGCGAGCAACGAACAGTCATGCCCCTACAGCGGAATAAACAAGTCACGCGGACAGTTCTAAATGAATAGTTATTCTATATTACTAGCATTTGTCTGTAGCGTCTGCAGTCGCTGTTCCAAGCTATCCAGTCTTTCTTCTAGGTCATGACTCTGCTGCTCAATATCTTCCAGCGTTTCTGACAGAACGTCACGCAGTAGCACAAAATTTGCGTGCAGGGCATACACAAAATCGTTGCCGCGAACCAGTAATGCTTCGCGCGGTATGTCCTGTAATGCCGAATGCGTCATCCATGTCACCAGCGCTTTTGCGCTCATTTCGGTCAGTACGTCCGAAAGTCGGTCAGTTTCTCTGTTCATTCTGGAGTCCTGTCTATTCTGATGGTGGGGGAGTATTTCGAGGGGTATTATTTCAGGCAGTTGCACTGCTGGTTGGGTGGGTGGGGCAGTAAGTGATAGAGAAGAACTATATGCCGTGGTCTACATCGAGCCGTTGCAGCTCGTCGAGCGTGTAGATGCGGAAGACATTCCGGTGGCGGGTTTCCAGCGGGATGTGCTGGTGGTTAACGATGACGTGCCTGATGCTGTCAAAGAGCCGTTCAAGGCCGCGCTTTTTCTGCGGATCCGGCACAATATAAAAAATGTAAATCCAGTCTTTACGGGTTCGGGCAAGCAAATGACTGGCGATGATCGACTGATAACGGGCTTTGGTTTTAAGACGGCGCTCGGTCTCAATGGCGATCACCGTGCCGCCGGGGAGGGTGATCAACCCGTCCGGGCGGTGACTGACCTGATAACGGCTGAGGAAGGTTGTGCGATCGCCGTTTACCCACTCGGATGCGCCTTTTTGCTCAAGGATAATCCGGGCCGCCTGATTATCAAGGTGATGCTCCAGCGTCCAGCCGGTGATTTTTGAAGGCTCAAACCGCGCCGGAAAAAGCACATCGTCGGGAGTTAACACAACGGCCAGTCCGTCACTGGTTATGCCCCACAATGAAATTTTCATGGTGCGCGATACCAGGACGTGCTTTTGTATTAAGCCCATGCCCTCGACTTTTGAAAGCAGGGAATACAGCGATTTATGATCTCTGAAGCCGAATAGCAGCATCAGTGTTTTAAAGTCACTGTACGTTTCTTCTTTCAGGAAATTCAGCAGTCGTTGTATTTTTTCACGGTGTCGCATCTGGCGTTCGCGGTATGTGGTGATAAGCATCATTACCCCCCTTAATAATCCAGCAATGACGGGTTATCCTCTTTATAGGCATTCGGCATTGTCGTGTCTTTTTCGCCCGTCTCATCAAAAAAAAGATCGGGCCGCGTTGTGGTGATATCCGGTGTTGATGCGGGGCCGGGGGATATTCCCTCCTCGCTAAAATCCAGGGTGATATTTACCGTTGCGGCGGTGGCGGCAATCGCGGGCGACACGGCACAGATCTCCAGTTCGCGTTTTTTCACCCTGATGGGCGAAATCAGAGAAGCAGAGGGGAGTGCTTTTGTCGTGAAAATGAAGCTGACAAAATCGGGTAGGTTCAGGATCATATTGCTATCGGTAAAGAAACGCTCGGCCTGCCTGATGCTGCGTTCATTTTCGATAGTCTCTGTCAGCACGGTGTCGGTTTTCGCTTTGCGGACCTCATCATCGACTAATATGGTGCCGGACATCCTTGCCACCCATTCCGCGGTATCCGGGTCCATAACGCGATAAACCAGTTTGAATTTGGCGTTCTCAATGACGGCGCCGACAACGGCGTCACCTTTCAAATCTGCCGGGCAGTCTTTTAAATCGGCAACCGACTGGTGGTCCATAATAATATGCACGCCTTTATCCCGTGCCGCGCCTAAACCTTCCAGCGCTGGCCTGGATAAATGGTATTTCAGTTCGGAAAGATAAATAGCAATGGGGCGGGGCACTTTTTTCACTCGCTCACGCTTTTCTGCCAGCTGGTACAGGCGAACCAGCAGCATGCGCTGAGCGGTAATGATTTTGCTGTTGCGCATCGAGCCAATCACATAACAGCAACCACCTTCCTCAAATATTCTATTAAGCGAAAATCCGGTGGGGGCATTAATGGCATTAAGCAAGGCCAGCTCTTCAATTTTCCCGAAAAAGGCTTTTATCTTATCGGCAATACTCTGAACGTATTCGCCGTTATACACATCCCGAATGGTAGAGGCAGTATTACGGGTGACAAATTGTGCGGCTATCCGGGCCGCTTTCCGGTCATCAATGCGATAAAAGTCCGACTCCTGACCTTTCTCTGCCAGACTGAAACCTGCAACAAAAAGCTCTTCCAGTTCATCGGCGGTGATCTCTTCAATCAGGTTTAATTGGTATTGGGGTTTTCGCAGGTCAATTAAGGCAAAGGGTTTCCGTGCATCCTCGCAGGCTTTACGGTAAAGGTGGGGGGCCCATTCATCATCCTTGGGGTCCATAACAAATACCCCTTCACCGGCCAGAATACTTTGATAAAGTAATATCCCGGTGGCCACCCCTTTACCGGCGCCGGTTGTGCCGATAATATCCGCGTGTTGTTTTTGCCAGTCCTTTAACGGCAGGTACATCGGTTGTTTATCGCGGTCCATGCCGATAAATAACCCTTTATTCAGGTCGATATAATCCAGCGGGTCATAATGCAGTGTTTCCGGCAGCAGGGATTTCACCGTGCGGACATCGGTGCGCAATTCCCGTTCAAGCGTGGTTTTTCTGACGAGGCGTTTCTTTATTTTATCTAATTCAGGGGTTAATACCCTGCGCAGCAGAATATGCAAAATAAACCCTGCTACGGTGAAAGTTATTAATGTTGACCATTCCAGAACTGGAACGCGGGTAACTATTCTACCCTGATAAAACCACTGGAAAATCCAGATAACAACCGGGGCCATCGTACCCGAAAGAAAACACAGTATAGAAAAAGCAATAATCAGCTTTTGCCACAACGGGGCTTTTTGCCGTTCATCGCTTTTCATCGACGCGAAAAACGGCATCGTCAGCCCCGATAACAGCGCCAGCATCAGCTGATGCTGTTGCATAAAAGCAATGAAGCTCAGCGCGCCATTCACTATCGGCGACAGTGAAACGGCCAGTTTATTCAAAATCACGATGCCTCCTTTGTCAGCAGTTCGCCCCATGACATCGCCCCATCAGTTCGCCCCACGGTGTCGGGCGAAAAGGCGGGGCGACCGTCAGGGACGAAGAAGGTGGCCGCGTAGCGGCCATGTGCAGGAAAGCATGCTCCCCTGCACCAAACGGCGTGCGCCAGTTCATGCGGGCTGGACGCCCTTGTTGCCTGTCGCATGGGGGTAATGTCGAGGCTGAACGCCGCGCCAAAACCCCCAACGTCAACGGCGGCACACCGTCGCCCGCTACGCGCGACCACCCCCTTTAAGACGGTCGCTTTCGCCTTTTTCTTCCCTTTGCTCGTGCCTCGCAGCGGGAATAAAAGGGAAGCTGACCTTTAAAGAGGGTGGTCGCGCCACGCTACCGGCTTTTGGCCGGAGACTTAGCCGCGACGGTGTGCGGGGCTGTGCCCCCCAAATAAATCGCTGTCGTGGGCGACAGCTTTTCGCTCGCTGGGGCGGCGAAATTTATTCGGCTCCCCCCGGCCGGCAAAATCCGCGTGGGCGCGGCTGTTTGCCGGTGAGGCGCGGTGCCTGAACTATTTTCGCTCCTTAACCCGCGAAAATAATTCTGTCCGCTGCCTCATTTTTACGGCCCGCATTTCTTCACTCCTTAATTCGCGAAAAATGTGCTAGACCGTAAAAACCTGAAAACCGCCACGCCTTAAGCCTGATTCGGCTGAAATATTCTGCTGTCGTTTGAGAACTGAGAATAAAATAATAGCAGGGGTTAATATTGGTTCTCGCGGATTTCCCTGATGATGTCGGAATAACACTGACGACTTTCTTTAATGCTGGTTTCATCAAGCGTAAACCCTCGACGGTTAGCTTCTTCTGTCAGCGTTATTCTGTCGGTGCCGTTCAGCGTTTGCAGTAATTGCAATAACCGGCATATAACCCGGTAGTGATATATTTCATAATAAAGGCCGCATCCGTGCATCGACTCATTTTCAATGTGCTCAATAACACAGGCTGCGCGCATGGAATCTCCGCGCTGATGTGTCCAGGGATGCTGAATAAAACCCGGTTTCGTCATAAAGATAACCTCCGCTAATTAACCACGCATGCGGCCAAATTTATTGATAATCTGGCTGATAATGGCGGGGTCTGCCGAATCACATTCAAGTAAAAACGATTTTCTGGCATCGGCAGTATGGTCCGGCAGAAAACCGTGCCTGTTCTTTTTGACGATGTTAAAGAATGCTCGTTCGGCCGAATGGCATTCATTGCCGCCGCCGTTCCCGGTGGCTTTACCGTACATGCATAACACCACTTCACAGGCGTCAGCGGCCATGACGGAGGTGGAATATGACGCCATAGCGCTGAGTAATAATGCGGAGGATATTACTTTTTTCATTTCGGTCACCTTCACATTTAAACAAGGGTAGCGTATTTGGATATGTTATTTACTGGAGTCCTTTGCTGAATACACCTCTCATGTCATTGAGATGAAGGGGTTTAAAATAAACATCACTCATCCGGCGTATGTCACCGTGAATATCAATGCTGACTATCACATCAATGCTCTTAAGCAACTTGCGTAACAGCACGTCGAAAGGCATGTTCCGGCAGTCGGGGTTTTCATAGCAGCGGTCAATTAACCCTTCGATACATTCTTCCGGGCTGCCCGCATGCAGGGAGGTTATCAATCCCTCATGCCCTGAACCGACGATTTTCAGGGCATCCCAGGCTTCCCGACCGCGAATTTCAGCCAGTAATATCCGGTCAGGGTTCATACGATAATTGGCGCGTATCAGTCTGCCGGGCGTGATAATGGCATTATCCCCGGCGTCCGCTGGATAAAAGAGATGGACATAATTGGTGTGGTGATAGAGCCGGATTTCGGGATTATCCTCAATGGTGGTCAGCCTGAGGTGCCGGGGAATCGAGTGCAGCAGCGTTTTCATATAGGTGGTTTTACCGGACCCGGTTTCACCGACGATAAAAATCGTCTTGCCGTATTCCACCGCTTTTTCCATAAAGCGGGGAATATCCTCACTCTGATAGTAGCGGGTCAGTTCAACATCTTTGCCTTCCGTTCGCTCCCTACCGGTCACCCGGTTATAAAATCCCGCATCAATCCATGACTGATGCGTTTTCTGCCCGAATGAGGGTTTGCGCAGGGTAATAGACACGGTATTACGCTCACAGGCCGGGGGAATAATGGCCTGAATGCGCTCGCCTGATTCAAGCGTGGCGGAAAGGATCGGCGAGGTGTCGTCGATATTATCGTCCTGCCACGACGCCAGCGCTCTGGCAAAGGCGTAACACTGGCGCAGCGTAATGGGGGCTTCATGTCTTCGCCATTTCCCCCGAATTTTGGTATGCAGTTCACCCGGCCGGTTAACGGCAATTTCCGTCAGGCCGTCCTGCGCAATAAACTCACCAAACAGCTGTTTTTTCATAAAATCCAGCGACAGGTTTTCAGCGTTCATACCACCTCTTTTTCAGTCGTAGCTGCCAGACGGATGAGAAATCAATGTCGGTGCCGGTCATGATCCCGATGACATCACCCTGATTCAGGTAAAGGGTGGGCGGGATATTGATGCTGTTGTCCAGCGTCGTTTTCGCCATTTCCGCCGTGGCGGCGCGGGTGTTTACGGTGTAGTCGGTATTGCGGTCTTTCCCCGGGGCAGCATCCGACGCCGCCGCAGCCACGTCCTGCACGGTACTGAGCATCAGGGCATTGCCGAAGCGCTCCCAGAAGTGATTGTCGATCCAACCTGAGATCCCCGCCTCGCCGAGCGGGCCGCTGGCCTGCGTATCAGTTAGCGGGATTTGCAGGCTGCCGGGCTCAGGCGTACGCAGCTCCGTCCACAGCACAAACATCCTGCTGCGTCCGTGTTGCAGCGCCCCGGTGCGGTAGATGCCACGGGCGACCGTTCCCGCCGGGATCAGCGTCACATGGTTGCTGGCGCTGTAAACATCTTCACTGACCTGGCAGGAAATATGCCCCGCGACATCGGACACGAAGCGCCACATCATCGAACACGGGATATAGCGGTCCACCGGGATATAGAGATCAGGATCGAGGCCCAGCCGTCTGACGCCGGTGACACGGGCGACGCCCGGATTGTCGTTATTACCTGTTTCCGGCGAGGCAGTCTCCGGGCAGCGCAGGCGGCCATCTTTACCTCTGGTCAGTACTGACGGACAGGATGTGTACGTCGTGGATGATGACGGACTGTTGGACGTTTCTGCGTTGCTACGCATTTCACCCGGGGACGTGCGTGCATTATCACCCGGCATTGTTCGGGCGTTGTTCAGCCCGTCAGCCAGTGCGGCTGCCTTGTTCAGGGCGGGTGGGGCTGGTGGCAGGGTGGGTGCGGGAGTGACGGCTTGGCGGGCAGGGTCTGTTTCGTCCTGTGTGTGCGGCCCGAACAGGCCAAACGGGTTACTGTCCATGCCCAGATTTTGACGCTCATGCAGCGTCTTCCCGGCGGAGGTCGGCGGCGAGGTGTCGGCTTCTTTCTCATTACCCCCTTTCAATGCACTGAAAAGACGATCGCCGCCGGATGCCAGGGCGATCACCAGCGCCAGACTCAGCAGGCTGACGGTCAGCGTGCGGCGACCGGATGCCTTACGAAAACGGGTCACTTCCGGCTGGCCGGGCGGTGTTCTTTGCTCCGGCTCCTGATACGCCATTGCCGCACGGGCGCGTTCGCGGGCTTCCGCTTCCCGCTCTGCGGTAGTTTTTTCCGGCTTGTCCGGGACAGGTTTATCGGTCATCTGGCCTCCAGCGTAACGGACGGTGAAACGGTGTCGCTGCGGGTTATCGCGATGCGCCCGAACCCGTCGTTTTCGATCCCTACCACCGAGGTGCTGTAACGCAACACCAGTTGTGGCGCTGCCGGCACCACCATCACAATGTAATTACCCTGCTTAACTGTCCGGGGGGTGAGCGCCTGCTCCCGTCCGTTAACCACCCGGAAAACAGACGGCAGGGTTTTGATGGGGGAAAAACCGATATAAGCAAAACGACCATCATCCCAGGCAAAATCCGGTGCGATGGAGGCCGAACCGGCGGCGACCCGTTTGGTGTAGCGCCAGTTGCGCGGCGTGCTGGCCTGTCCGAATGCCGCCGCTATCTGCTGCTTCTCATGTCTTTCACGCTGCTGCGTCTGACGCTCGGCGCTGGCGGCGGCGGATTGCTGGCGAACCTCGGCCGGATAGTGGTAACGGATAACGAACGCCTGCGCGTGGGAATCGTGGTCCAGCACGTTCAGCTCCAGGCTGTAATCACGCTTTGAGGTCACCACGAAGAGGTTGGTCTTCCAGTCCTTTGCCGTGGGCAGGA
This sequence comes from Pantoea sp. USHLN256, assembly GCF_037149875.1. Classification (NCBI taxonomy): domain Bacteria; kingdom Pseudomonadati; phylum Pseudomonadota; class Gammaproteobacteria; order Enterobacterales; family Erwiniaceae; genus Pantoea; species Pantoea sp. USHLN256. The sequence continues at coordinate 80,436 of NZ_JBBCQO010000008.1, forward strand.
ACACCTGACTGACGTTGTTGCCGCTGGCGTCCGTCACCGGCTGGGTTATGGGGTTCGGGCTGACGCCGACCCGGTTATCACTTTTCGTGACCGTCCAGCCTTTTGGAAAACCCGCTTGTGCATCAATCACAGTTTCATCGTCGTCAAACAGCAGCGTGGTGACGTAGCCGGGACGGGTATTCACCACGGTGGCGTTCTGGCTGTTATACGATACGTTCTGCATCCGGCTGTCATAGCCGCTGCCGCGCGGGGTGGCGGCGCTCCATGTCGCGCATGACACCATTAAGCCCGTCAGGAGCAGGATGTTTTTCAGCATCATTCGCTCCTCAGTTCTTTATCGCGCTGGTAGCTGGTGACGATAAAGCCCAGCGGGTTCACTTCCCGCTGGCTGTCCGTCAGTTGCTGATGCGGGACATAGCGGTAAGTGAGGCGGATATTCCAGAAGTCCGTTTTCACTGAATTATCAGAAATACGACGGAGGGTGCGCTTAATACGCAGTGTTGCCAGGTTATCGGGTCCGGTGGCAGGTGCATGCACATTAGAAATAATGTCGATATAGACGACATATTCGGCTTTATTAAAAATAACGTCCGGAGCCTGGTCGCCGTTAAACCTGTCCAGATAATCCCGGTTCACAGTGTCGCTGTTAAATAACTGTACGTCGTCGTAATCACGCTGGAGGGAGAAGTAATTATACCCTTCGCGAAGACTGACATAGTGTGCCGCCAGTGAGTGGGCCAGTGCTTTTTCAGACGCAATATCCCGCTCTTTAAGGCGGGTCATATACTCATAACGACCGGTCTGTTTGTCCACCGACCACAATTCAATGTCAGTGGTTTTCAGCGGCAGCAGAATAATAATGGCTGCGACCGCCAGTGCAGCCAGAATCAGCCCGGCAGCGGCCACCCGCCAGGCAGTTTTGCGGGAGCGCTCTTCCTTTTCCAGCAGGATGGATTCAAAAGAGCGCGAGACATCGATGATGCGCTGAATATCAGACATGGTGAGTCAGCTCCTGAATTATGGCGGGGGAATTAACCGGCTGGGGATCGCCGGACACCGGTGGGAGGTCGCCCTGATGCTGCGCGCAGCCCGTAAGCGCGCACAGCACCAGAAGCAAGATGCTGAATTTCATGGAAGCCTCTTATCGGATAAATGCAGGAAGGCCTCACCGCTGGCAGAGGCCACGGCGTGACGGAGAAAAGAAATTAGCGGTCGGGAGGATTAACGATGACGCTGCTGATTCTGGCGTTTCATGCTTTCAATGGCGGTGGCACGTTTCTGCCAGGTGCTCACGGTTTTGCCCGCCCCTGCGGCAATGAACCTGCCGGTTGTCGCTGCTGCGGCCATGCCACCTTTGGCGGTCAGTCGGCCCCCGGTCTTTATGCCGGGTTTGGAGACGTCGGCAGATTTGCTCGCCAGCCCGCTCAGTCCGCTCATAGCTGCACCCTGTAACACGGCCTGCACGGCGGCACCGCTCAGCGCAGTGGCTATTTTCGCTGAAAAATACACCAAGACGCCTGCGGCAATCCCGGCCAGCAAACATTGCGCCGCCAGGGTCACCATATTGCTTTCTGCAGACGTTGCTGTGGCGGCATCCAGTATTTTATTCAGGTAGTTGATGGCGATCCGGACAGACAGGGCAGAGAACATGATCGTTAAGATTGCGGTAAATAGTGTTTTCAGCCAGTTATCAAACATGGGTTTAAGAAAACCGTACAGCAGGCAGAAAATAAAGAGTGGGGCGGTGGTGGTCATTAACAGAATGGTGATTTCGGCGAGCAGGTTGACAAAGGTTGCAGCCAGTAACAGAACGATTGCACCGCCCCAGACCAGCACCTCGGCAAAGCCGCCATTCATTTTAACGTAGGTAGAAGTGTCCAAATTGAACAGCGTTTGCCCCAGCGCTTGTGCCTTTTCCCACACCGTGTCGAGCAGCGCCCAGACATTATCATCGCCACTGATGCCGTCCTTAAGCCCTTCAATGGCCGCAATGATGGCATCCAGCCAGCCATCGCGGTTTAAAACAAAGGTGGTGATCAGCAACATGCGGCCCACATCCCAGACAACATCTTCAACAGGTGTCTGGAGTTTGCCGCCAAGGGTCTGATACCCGCGATACGTAATAAATAGGGTAAAGGAACTGACGATAATCACACTGATTAGGGTGCCGTAGGTAGAAGACTGACCTTCTAACACGGTATTGAATCCATCCATGATGTTTTTGTCCATACCAACAAAAATACCACCGGACATGGTGCCTCTCATTAGTCAGGAACAGACAGGGGATAAAAACAGGGAAGGACCCCTGTTTTTGTTGGTGGGGATCTTACTGAGTGACGGATTTTCTTTTTTGGGCTTCCTGCTGAAACAGTGTCTCGAATTTTTCCCTGATGCCGGGTTTGCCTGTCTAGGCAAACATGAGTGCTGCCCGGTGCGCAAACTCGCAGTTGTCGCTTGCCTCACCATCCATGAGGCATTGCGTATAGACTTTATAGGTTTCATCGGGATGTTCTTTATACCAGGCTTCTGATTTCGTCTCTTTACAACCGGATAAGACGAGAATGCCTGACATGATGCATAAGGTTAATACGGGTTTTAACATGTTAACCTCCCTATAGAGAGTTCAGATCGGCAACGGGCGCAGTTAATTGCTGTTGCTCAAAGGCTTTCTGTTTTTGCTGTTCCAGCAGCGTTGTTCGCTGTTCAGCCTGTTTGACTGACATTTCCCACTGGCTGGTCAGCGCATTTAATTGTACGCTTTTGGCCGCGATGGCGTTAGCCAGGTCCTGCGACTCTTTCGAATCCTGCGCATTAGCAATACGGTCTGATAAATCTGATATATCGCCGAGCGTGCCCGTGATCTTGTTTTCAACCTCGGACGTATTTTCTATCGCTACGGCCTGATTCAGGATCATCTGTTTGCAGCTGTCCAGATAGCGTTGTGAAGCGCTGGACGGGTTACAGGTATCGAACGTTTTATATTTGTTATACAAGCTATTAAGTTCAGACGAATATGACCCGCTTTGGTTGCTCAGCAGGTCATCCAGTGAAATACCGTGCTGACGAAGATTATCAATATCGGTTTTCAGACTTTTGGCCTCGCGGAGAAATGCCTGAACGTCACGCACGCCCGTTGCCGTGGCTAATTGCTGCTTGTAGGCATCAAGTTCACTTCTGTAATGGGTAACGGTTTCCTGCCACTGCTGGAGTTTCTGGATCCACTGATTCATGGATTCGGTATTCTGTACGGCGTCGAATACCGGTATTCCGGCGCTCATCGCCTGGGTGGAAATAAACAGTGATAATGCCAGTATGGTATCTCTGAACCGCATTTTTATTACCTCCGTCATGAATATTACAGGGCTTGTTCAAGAAAGGCGGCTTTCCAGTCATCAGGCTGCATTCCTTCCAGATACAGGGTGTCGAACAGCTTCAGGTTGTCTTCGCTGCCGCTGAGCATTTTGGTAAGTTTCCCGAGGCCCGATAAATCCATTTTCGCCATCGCCACAAAAGGCCGGGTTTCACCCGCGCGTAACGGCGTTTTCAGGACCACCATAAATCGCTCACCCGGATCGAGGTTTCTGACGATGTCGTACACGCTTTCCGGCACTTTCATCTTTTCCACGTAATCCGCCCTGCTGGCCTTCGGGTTGGCGAGAAAAATCTGCGTGCTGCACTGCTCGATAATCGCCGGGGCAATCGGGTGCTTGACGATTTCGTCAGGCGACTGCGTGGCGGGGACGAAGATGCCGTTCAGTTTGCGGATCACTTTCAGCATATTGAGCGAGAAGCGGGAGAATTCGACATCGGCCAGCCATTTCCAGAACTCGTCCATGAACATCACCAGCCGGCGACCGTCCAGCAGGCTGGTGACGCGGTAAAGCAGATAAAACGTGATGGGGCCGCGAATGTCGTCATCATCGAGAAATTCCGTACCGTCGATACCAAAATTTTCGACGTCGCTGATATTGAAGGTGTCCTCCTCATTGTCGAATACCCAGCCGAACTCGCCGCCCTGCGCCCACTGTTTAAGGCGAATACGTAGCCCGTTGATGCGGGCGTCGGGGGTTGGCGGCTCCGGCAGGACTTCCAGCAGCCGGGTGATACCGAACTTGCGGTATTCCGGCGGGTAGTCGAGCATAATGGTATCTACGGCGGCACTGATCCGCTCCTCATCGCGCGGATCGAGCGGCTTGCCGTTGCGGCCGCACAGCATGCGCACCAGTCGTTTGATAAAGCTGATATTCCGCCGGGTCGGCGCAAGCTTAAACGGGTTAAACCCGGTGGGCGTGCCGGTGCGGATACGGAAGTAGCGTCCGCCCATCTGGCGTATCGCCATCTCCGCCGCCCGGTCCTTGTCGAAATACACGGTGGTTAGCTGCTTAAGGGGGGCTGATTCAGAGAACGTCGCCGGATTGCGGTACTTCTGCATTAGTTGCTGCATCATGGTCATCAGCATCGTTTTCCCTGAGCCGGTTTTACCGATAATCGCCGTATTACCCGGCGTTTTTTCGTTGAAGTCATCCCGCCCGCTCTGGCTGTCGTGCAGGTTCAGGTAATACCCGCCACTGCCAGGGGATTTGAGTATCGCGATGGCATCGCCCCAGGGATTGCCGTTTCGTTTATGAGGATGAAAATTGTGCAGGCTCGCCAGGTCGGCAAAGTTCTGGCTGCTGACGGCCACCAGACGGGGGCGCAACGTATACACCCCCGGCAGTTGCGCCAGGTACGCGGCGGGCAGCGACAGCGTGGACAGCGTCGTCATGATGCCGAGGTCGGCGAAGGGTTGCGCCAGCGCGTTGGTGTCCTTGACCACCTGGTCGGCGCTGTCTGAAGATACCAGCAGGGAAAAGTGGTATTTTCCGCAGGAGACATGCCCGGACTGGAGCAGGTCACGCAACACAATCAGCTCTTCGCGCTGTGAAATGGCGTCGTCATCTGCCGAAGTCAGGCGCTTTTCCGCCAGGCGAATATGCTTCTGCACCTCATCGCGGGCCATGCAGGTGAAGGACTGCGTCAGCACATACTCGCTTTCGGCATACAGCAGTGCGTCCAGCAGGCCGGTCGCGGTCTCCGGCGAGTAGTCTTTGATTTCCAGACTTCGAAAAAAGCGGGAGCCGCCGACGGTCTGGCACTCGGCGGTGTCGGTGGTAAAAAAGACATCCGGCGTGCTTAACGTTTCATAAAACGCCGCAGGCGTGACCGCCACCTTTTGCCACTGGCCGGTGAGCAGACGGTGGTAAAAGGACAACTGGGCGGAATAAACCCGCCCGTTTTCTTCATACATCCCCAGCGGCGTCGTCGTATAGCGGGACAGCGTCGAAGCCAGCGCATCCCGGTGTTCCAGCATCACTTTCAGGGCATCATCCAGCGCCGCTTTGCGTTTACCGTACGGTTGCGCCTTCATGGCCTTTTTCCCCAGCGGAGAGAAGGGCGCGTAGCAGACGGTGAAAAACAGCCGGTGCCGCCAGAACGGCTTTTCGTTGATCGGCTGGTAATACCGCTGGGTCACTTCATCAGAAAAGGGAATACCTGAATTCGCGTCAAAGGCATCGTGGTATTTTTCCCGGATACGGTGAAGATAGAAAGTGACCGGCAGGCCTTCATATGAACGAATAACGTTATTGAGATGCGCCGCCATTAACGTCAGATGGTGTTCGTCCTCGCATTCAAAAATGGTGCCCTCCAGCTCCCAGCTGGCAACCAAATCACCCTGGCGGTTTCTGATGACGTACGGGTGAATATGGGAGGAATACGGAATGTATTTCTCCAGCGTAACGCGCTCGTTTAACTTCATTTTTTCAATAAACTCCGAGACGTCGACAGCGTCATAGCGATTTGCCAGCAGGGCATTGGCACCAAAATGTTTATTGGTGCCAAACCGGCCACGGGTTTTAAAGGCCAGCCAGAGCAGCCCGAAATAGTGAATATCGGTTCTGGCTTTTGCCTTCATCTCCAGCCAGGCGGGAATAAGCAGTAATACCAGGTAATAGCTGACATAAACCGCCTGCAGGACGATAGTCCCGCTGACCATCACGAACGGCACGAGGGGAATACCGGCTATGGCGGCAGGCCGCGTCAGCGCTTTGTTCAGCGTAGCCATCGTTACCTCCCTTATGACGCCCAGTAGGCACCGAAACCTGACGCACCGACGATAAGGATGGCGCCAATGATGACGTTGCGCATGTCGTGCAGGCTCTTGCCGTCAAACAAGACTTTGTATCCCACCCACATGGTGGCCAGCGTGATGGTGACGGCGGCCAGCCCGAGCAGGCCAGTGGAGGTGTTACTCAGCGTCTCATTGGCTTTATTAAATCCGCTGTCTGCTGCCAGCACCGGGCTTGCCATTAACAAGGAAGAGAGGGCGGGCCAGTCAGTCTGTTTTCGTTTCATCATTGTTCCTCCTGGGGTCGGGAATGGGTAACGCGCCGCGTATCAAGGCGTTGGGGTAGTGCAGGGATGTCAGAACTGGCGTGGCGTTATCGGTAAGCTCGCCACGCATGACGGCGGCGGGGTAACGGATTGTCGGCACGAGCTTTTCGGCGGGAAGTCGCTGCCGGTCTTCCCGCGTTGACGGCACGGCGTAGCCGATGCGCTGGATGTAGCTGGTCTGGTTAAACGCAGATTCCGGCTGTTGGCCGGTCGTGAAATTTCCTGAGTAGTAGCAACTGAGCGCACGTTTGAGGGAACCGCCGCGGCGGTAGCAGTCGGTGAGGATGTGCTCAAACACGGACAGGTTGGTACAGGGGTTAAGAAGGTCACGGGCGCTCGCGCGGTAATGACGGAAATTGGTGCTGGTGATTTGCATCAGCCCGACCGAATAGCGTCGGCCCTGTGCTGCCAACCGTCCGGTGAGGCTGACGGCCTCATCCCTGCTCGTGGGGAAATGTGAAATCACGCCTTTGCCACCGGGCAGAATTTCAGCGATGGCATACGGATTCAAACCGGATTCGACCCGCGCCACATCAAGTGCCGTAGACGGGTGAATGCTGGGGGCGCACTGCATAGCCGCCGCCAGAAATACGGTGGTGGAAAGCATGATGGCCTCGGAATGATAAACCGGGCAACGCGTACCGCCATCAGACGGCACAGGGCCGGAAAAAGGGGGAAGGGTGGTTAAACGGGATGAGTATCCTGTGTTGTGTCGCCGTCATCACGGGGCTCAAGGAGCACCAGCTTTCCGGAAACGGCAATGCCGGGTGTCAGTACCACGTTCAGTCCGGGTTTATCGTGATGGGCGAAAGCGACGCCGACTTTCGTCCACCAGGTGTTTTTTTCACCCTGTGGGTCGGGCTGACTTTCCTGGGTGACAAATACGTGATAAATGGGTTTTCGCATGACGCCTCCTCTAATAAAAACAACAATGAGTTAAATGAATGTCACATCCCAATTCTGCATTCCGGTTTTAACGGGTCAGCGAGAACATTCAGCGGCACCCTGAATTGTGGTTTCGTGACAGCCCGAAACTTATTTTTAAAGAGCAATACCCGACCCGGGGAAATTAACGTCCATTCGGGTAACTATTATGTAATGAGGTTTTCAGGATCAGATATCCGGGGCGGTATATAAACTATAAATTCAAAGTTAAAATGAGAGAGATAAATTAGTGGAGGGGGTAGGCTCTGCGAAAAATAAAAGTAAGTGAAATAGTTAATAAAGACGACTGTATATTCATAGTTAATGATAAAGACATGCAGGGGAAATATTCCTGCATGTCTTTATGACCATTATTAACGTGTTCGCCGTTCAAGTTTTTTCTGGCATTCTGTGCAGGTGGTTATGCTCGGGAGTGCCTGCCGTCGCTTTTCAGGAATGGGCTTACCGCATAGACGACAATGGAATAATGATGGCGTAGACCCTGGCTTAAAACGACTCTGTTCAATCATATCCTCCAGTCGTTGCTCATTAAATTCCTGATCGCGGTCGATCTCATCTGGCATGTGCGGCCCTCCGGTCTGACGTCTCCTGTTCACAAAGTGCGATCCGCTTCCAAACGATGGTCAGTGACAACCCTTCGACTTTCGGCAGCAGGGTTTGCGTTACCTGCATCATGGCGGCCAGCGCATCGGCCGAGTCCAGGTTGGCCACCCGGCATTGTTGCCATTGCCGCCAGATGGCCGCATCCGTCTCTTCGTTCGGCTCTGGCGTCCGGCCATAAGGCACACGGACGCCCAATAACCGGCGGCGAAGGCAAACTTCGTTGGAGGTGAGGCCAAAATATTTGTTGAGTAGCGCAATTGACCCCCCAAGCCGGATGGCATGATTGATACGCTGTTGCTGCAGAACCTCCTCACGGGATTTAGCCAGAAGCAGGCGTAATGCGTCGTGATGAACCGTCACAGCCAAAAACTGTGCAGACTCTCGACTGATGATAAACAGCTCGTCTAGTGATAATTGGTTGAGGGCATTCATTTCATCGAAAGTGAATCCTAGCGATTCGCAGTGACGAATGTTGCCCTCCTTCAATGCATGCAGGGCATCGGTTAATACGGCGTAATTCAGTGACGGGATAATCATGGTATTTTCTCCCTTCAGCCTATTGAACGGCGGACTAATTTAATATTGATCCATTCATCAATTTCCGATTCGAGCCAGGCGACACTGGCTGGGCCAATCTTGATTGAGCGAGGGAAGGTGCCGTCTTTCATATACAGATAGATTTGAGAGCGCTTCAGGCCCGTTTTTTCTTCAACCTGTTTCAGACGTAATAACTGATGAGATGTCACGGTATTCTCCTGTGGCAGATGTTGCGCTAGCCGGGAGATAACACGACAACACAAAGTCGTGGTGCGGAGAAAGTTGATGAACCCGTATTACGGAAAATCCAATCCTTAATACGGGTTTTCATAGCGAAGGGCATCATCTTACTTTTGTGTTGGTAGGGAAGGGGGCGAGCCGCGCTCAAGCGCAGTTTTGAGCGTGTCGCCACTGAATCGATCGGTGATGCCTTCCTCTGATGCCCATTGCTCAAAAATGGATAGCAACTTGTAAGGCTTTCCTATCAACGGGCTGATAGTTTCATTATTTCTACAGGCAAGCCAAAATAGTCTTGATAGAGGGGATGATATGCGTGTGGAAGAATTCGAGGGTGATTTTTTTTCCAGCCAGCCAGTTGAATAGTTTATTTAACTCAGTTTGCCTGATAACAAAACATGCATCCTTCGGTAAGTTATAAATAGGTAAATAGGCATCATTAAAGCTTAAATTCATGCTGTTTAATGAGATTCCATTGCGTAATGAAATTCTATTGTGAACTAGAAAGGTTTCCCCTGATAAGGAAACAGTGATGCCATAGTTATTGTTCCCTCTAAGTACAGGCGATGGTATTTTTAGATTGTGAGCAAGTATGCATTGTATGAGGAAATATTCATATCCAAAAAGACTTGTATCAATGACGCCATGAGCAGTATGAAAATATTCACCTTCAGTGCTGAAGGTTAAGTTACTCTCGCTAAAAAAATCGATTTCATCCAATGTAATTTTGTCGTCCGGTAAGTTATTATCTTTAGGTTTTAGCTTTAATTTATGGTTATAGGATTTTATTTTCCTCAAGGTAATTGGAGACTGAAAGTATATCGAAAGGAGGATTTTTCCCTGCAGAGCATATCGATAGATATCACTTTCTTGTATTTTCCTAATGCCGTTTTTCTTTGATGCTTTAACTGCTTCTTTGATAGTTAACCAGTCTGAGTTTACATTTTTATTCTTAAAAAAAGCGAGTCTGTCTGACATAACATATCTCCTTTTACATATCCGTGCTGATAAATGTAATGCCCTCTCAAAAGATGAATAAAGAATGACGGTTGATGAAAGGTTAGATGGTTTTTTAAGTAACACCCGTTCAGATTTATTTGTAATATAAAAATGCCGCAAAGACTTCGCGGCATTTTGGTTTCTTACAAATTTGGATTAACATCGGGGTTTTCAAAGTCTGGAACAAAAGAAAGGTATTTCCCACCAATCTTAATAGCCCGTCTGTTTGCTTCGGCATCATGAATATGTAGTGGTGGTATAACGCCCTGTTTTGCTACGATTCCTGTATCCCTAAAGAACCCTTCGAATCCAGCAGGAGAGAACATCAGTAATATCTTAATAGGTTTAATGCTGTTATTTCTAAATTGATGATAAATCCCCTTGGGAACATAAACAAAATCGCCTGGATTGGCATGGAAAATAATTTCTCCGGCTCTTACTGTTAATTGTCCATCTAGTACATAAAAAATCTCATCAGCGTCTTCATGAAGATGCCAAATCGGCCCCCCACCTGGACCCACAAATCCCTGGATAATAGAAATATTTCCCCCGGTGTTTTCTTTATCCAGCTTTATAGTATAAGTGTCGTTATTTAACCAAAGCGGAACACCTTCATTGTCTCTAATAATAAATGGCTGCATGATCTATACCTCAGAAATAATAATTTAAAGAGAATGGCCACCATCGATAACTATTCGTGAACCCACTAAGTAGTCAGACTGGCCTGAGCAGGACCAAATAATGGCTTCAGCGATCTCTTTAACATCACCAATACGCCCAATGGGGATCAAATCGCGCCATCTTTTGTCACGGTCTGCCGCCGATTCGCCTGGAAGTTGGGTCATTTCGGTGGCCAATGGGCCAGGGTTTATAGAGAAAACCCGCACGCCGTGCGTGATAGCCTCTTTTGCCGAGACGCGGGTCAATGCATCGACGGCAGCCTTTGAGGCGGTGTAGGCCGCCGTGCCCGGAATATTCAGCCCGATAGACATATTTGATGAAATATTAACGATAGTCCCGGCCCGGTTTTCTTTCATCGACTGAAGTTCGCGCTTCAGACTTTCAAACAAACCAATGACATTAGTAGTGAATACGTGATTAAAGTCTTCACTGGAGGTTTCATCGACAAAACCAAAAGAAAATACTCCGGCGTTATTAACGGCAATATCAAGAGTGCCGACTTTATTTTTTATTTCATCAAACAGGTTATCTATTGATTGATTATTATTTACGTCGAAAGGAATAACCCATGATTTGCCAGGCGTCTCGGAGATCGCTTGTGCCGTTTCTTCGAGTTTCTGCGTATTTCGACCTGCAAGAATAACGGTTCCGCCAAGTCGTGAAAATGCCAAGGCTATTTCTCTGCCAAGTCCACTGCCTGCGCCGGTTACAAGAATTTTCTTTTGCGAAAAAATACCACTCATCGGTTCTCTTCCTTATATAAAGTAATCTTCGACTTTGCCACCAAGGAGAATATCGCCGCACACCTGCAGGACTTTTTCCTGCGCGACAGCGTGCTGGCAAATGGTGTTGATATCACGTAATGCGCGGTCAAAAGGTGTTTCATGGGTGTAGATAGAACCCCCACCCTGAAGGTCATACAAGCTTGAAACGATGGTTCGTGCGGTTTGAAAGGCATTTCTTCGACTCAAAGCTGACTGCACGCGCCAATGAGTAATATCGTCATGAGCGGCATCGGCTTCGAGCGCCTGCCATAATGTACTTACGCTGGTGAGCACCGCGTTTCTGGTGATAAATAACTGATTCTCTGCGTTAGCCACCGCCGTCTGTACGCGCTTTGAGTTTCGCCATTTCACATCATTGATTCTGTCTGTGCGGTCGTCGGCGACGTCGTAGATATAGTCCAGACAGGCTCTCGCAAGCCCCAGCGGGATACCGGCCATTTTGCGTAAAATTGCATCCGGCGTTTTGTGCAGTGGCCCTTGACGTTTTGGTGCCGAGAAATTGAACGCGTGCTGTTCGGGAATGAACAATTCTTGCGTGGAGTAGTCCTGACTGCCGCTTCCCCGCAGGCCGGTGGTGAACCAGGTATCGGAAAAAAGGTAGTCGGCAGGACGCGCCAACATGACTCGCCAAAGGGGCTTGCCGTTATCATCCAGTATAAGATTGCCGTTACGGTAGAGGAAGCAACCTGCCGAGATGACATCGCCATGAGGCGATCCGCTGGCAAAACGCCATTTGCCAGTGACCATGTAGCCGCCATCAACTATCTCGGCTTTTCCCTGCGGGTGTATCCAACCCGCCACGGCCAGATTGGCGTGTGGAAAGATCTCTTTGGCGCTTTTTTCTTCCAAGAAACCTGAATAAATACCTGAGTCACAACCGATCATGGCGCACCAGGCGGTAGCCGTATCGCCCCGGGCGAGTTCTTCCAGCACAAGGATTTGCTCAATCGACGTCAGTCCGGCACCGCCCCATGATTGCGGGAAACACATTCCAAATATCCCAATGCCACGCAGCCTTTCAATAATATTGAGTGGTATCCTGCGATGCTCTTCTATTTCACGAGCGGAGTTACGTAATTCGCCGCGTAAATCTCTTAAATTAACTAATATATTGCTAAATGAATTTGCTTCATGAGTTATCATGGACATGCCTCAATAAATGAACCTATATAATTAAATCTTAAAATTACATATTGGTTATTATTAATAACTATATCGCCCGGATGCGAAAATTCCCTTTGGATCTAAAGTTTTTTGCAAACTTCTGATGATTTCACCTTCACGAAGCGTTCTGGCATTACGACTATTGGCGAGAGGATGTTCGACGTCCAAACGATAAGGATAAAAACCTGAAGCACTAAATTTATCATGAAGAAGTTTAAGAGCCTGATGAGCTTTACTTATTTCCTCTTCCACGCGTTCAAAACGAATTGATACGACGAGATCAATAATTTGATCACTCAGCGTATTAATTGTGGCGCCGCAGCGCACGCCAGTAGACTCGAAGATATCGTCAAAATGTAGATAAGCCTGTTTAATAGCCTGACCGCTAAAAGGAAGCAGAGGCAAGAAAAATATCCAGCCTTTGCCTTCGGCATCTATTTCAGTCGGTGTAGTACCGAGCGTCTTCTTCAGAAGGATATCATGATATTTAGTATCCCCTTGATAGGCAGCGGCTACTAAGTTGGCGACGATATCATCCTGATAAGGATTCGTAGAGCTGTCGCTCCAGACCAAAGAGATGAATTTCTCACCAGCTTTTGCAAACTCGGTTTCTAGCGCGATGGAAAGTGCCGAAACCACTGAGGCTGCTCCAGAAATGGGCAGGTGAACGAGAAATTCGCCCTTATTTGCCCCATACGTCAGTGTTGAGGTTTCATCATAAATCTTAAGTACTCCGTGAATTAACCCTTGTGCTGACCAGTGCTGGAATGTATTGATAGCGTACTCTAAGTTTTCGGGGGAAAAGGAAATATAGGCGACGCGAGATTTTTCTGGTCGATTAAGTAGTCGTACAACGCCACCGGTTATAATTCCGAGATTCGATTGGGTGAAAAATTGTACCAGTGAAGGGCCAATCCCATGGGAGTATAGTGCACTTTGTTTTCCCTGTTCCGGCCACCAACCCACTCGGTGTAATGTTCCGTTGGCGAGAACAATCTCTAGGCCGAGAAGGTCTTCTGTACGTTGGTGCCTCAACCCGACGCCCCGGTCAAGAGCATTACCTAAAAAACTCGTTTCTGCAGATGAGGCCGTGACATTAATAAAACGATTAGTATTAAGTAATTTTCGCGATAATGTTCCCTGCGTCACGCCTGGCTCAATGACAGCGTAACCCTCTGCGATATTAATCTCGCGAATTTTATTTAGTCCGTTGAGCTTTAACTGCACGGTGTTATCTGATGGAGGTTTTGTTGAACCTAACCCCCAATTGAATCCAGTTGAGTAGGGATAAAGCGCTGTTTCTCCATCATATTGATCTGCCAGCTGAACAATGCGAATTACTTGTTCAATACTGGAAACATCCACCCGGCCAGAAACAGATGGGGAAGTATATTCGCCAACATCATTCGGTGTATTTACATAGGCGACGACGTTTCTATGATCTAAATGCTCTTCAAGAAATGAGATAAAACTTTCGCTCATTTTTCAATCCCCTATTTTGCGATAGCTAACGTTCGGGTTAAGAAAGAAATAGTGCATCTCATTACTGTATGAACCATCGTGGTTTTTTAATCTCCCCGGACGCACACCCTCAAATTTAAACCCTCCCTTTTGCGCGACTCTTTCTGACGCGATATTGCCTTCTTTGACACCAAGTTCTAAACGGACATAGCCAGCTTCGTTAAAGGCCCATTTTTTCAGAAGATTCAGAGCCCTTACGGCATAGCCCAAACCACGATATTCCGGCAATATCCCGTAACCAACATCACCTACATGAGGTGGTACAACATTGCGGATAACAATTTTTCCTACAGCATTACCAGTTGAGCATTCTATAATAGTTAGTAATATATTAGGGCCTACGGCTGAATTAAGCCCGCAACGCCTAATTTTTTGTTTTATTTCATCAAGTGATGCTGTTTCGAATAAACCCCACTTCGATGATTCAGGATTTGATTGCTCTAACCATATACAAAATGTGTCTTTTGGTTCAGCTAAACGTAGTGCAATTTTTTCATCGCGATAAATATTACTATCCACTGCAGGAAATAATAGGCTTTTTTCCGTATTTGTTTGATTCTTCAATAATGAAAATACTGCAAATTCCTCTAGCTCTGAATTTGAATTAAATTTTTGTGAAATACCTTCAAAAGTGTACCCGCTCAATATAAGGCTATTAATGATTTTATGATGATCAATCAAAATGTGAGTCTCAACTCTCAGTGTCTTATATTTATCAAATAAAAGAATTGAAAGTTTACGGAATAGTCCGGTTTTTATTTTTTCCCCTAATGGCGTATGAATGTTAATGTTTAGAATTATGCTGCTGTCATCATTTTCTGATGGCCGCAGGAAAATGTCTCCTATATGCTCCGGCTTGCATTTTCGTATAACAAATATTTTATGTGTGAATGATTTTTTATTGGGCGTGTCATCTGATAACCTTGCCTCGCAGCTTTGGTCGATAATTTTATCACTCTCGCTGTGGTAAATGATTGGGATCCCATGCTTGTATTTGTTTTCGGGAGATAAATGCGATTCCGGAATAGTTTGAATGTTATTTTCATAGCCTAATGAATTAATTTCACTGTTCATGGTCTATTCCTATTGGTACAGTCAGATATTTGTCTGAGGATTAACAGCAGGCGTATCGTAACGGTTGTTTCTCAAAACAGGGAGTAGGGTGACAATTGCCAATCCAGCTAAAAAAATACCGATGAGAGTTGGTGCACGGTAGCCATAACCTTGGTCGATTGCATAGCCACCGGCCCATGAACCAATAACTACTCCAAGACAAATAATGGAGGTATGCATAGTGTTAATTAATGAAGTATTAGGTGCTGCTTTAAACACGCGTGAGGACATGGCAGGAGTGAGAGTAATACCAGTAAGTCCTAAAATCATTACAGATATCAGCACTAATATTTTATTTTCGTAGAAGGTATAAAGCCCAAACAGTGCAAGTACTAGCACGACGCTTCCGGTGAAAACAACTTTAATCGGCGATTTATCTGCTAGTCGACCTACAAGAAAGTTACCAATTACCGTGAATACACCGTAAGCGAAAAGAATAGCCGGGATATATGGAGTATCGAAACCGACAGTGTTTTCAAAATAGGGAACGAAGTAACTGAATGTCGCGAATGTAGCAGCAATAATAAAGAAACTTGTAATAAAAGCCCCCCAGATTGATCTGTTTATAATTGAACCAAATTCAGCCTTAATACTACCCTTAACCTCCGCCTTGAATTTAGGAACAATCAGTATAATACCTATTCCAGCTAAAGATGTAAGGACAATAATTAATGCGAAGGAAACTCTCCAGCCATAATACTGGTCAAGTATTGCTGATAGTGGCAGTCCCGCCACCGTCGCTATCATCATCCCGCCCAATACGATGGAGGCTGCAACGCCAAAGCGTTCCGGTGGAACCATTTTTGCCGCTGTCAACAGCGCAAAACCGAAGAAGGCTGCCGAAGATAATCCGGTCGCAAACCTCGCTACTGCTAAAAGATCATAAGTTGCAGAAACGGTTGCGACTACTTGGGCGACAAGAAATATGCCAGTAATAGTCAATAATGCTGCTTTATTGCTAAGTTTAACTAAAAATGTAGCAAGCAAGGGACCACCGAAAACCATACCTAATGAATAAATGGTAATTAAATATCCAACTTTAGGAATGGAAACACCTAAATCAGATGACATGGATGTGATTAATCCTGCGACCATGTATTCAGATGTTGTCATGGCAAATAGAGTAAAACCTAAAACATATATTGCCGCTGGAAGTGGTTTATTCATAAAAATTCACTCAATGTGATTAACAGTAATGAAACTAATACCCTCGATCATCAGTTTTTGTAAACAGAATATGAATCATAATTGTTATGATATTTTTCACCAATATAATCTGCTAGTTTATCGAGTTGTCGTGTTAGGTTAGGAGGTTAAGATATCGAATTTAGGTAATTAAATAGTCATCGGCTTATCTTAAAAATAGATAATGTTATTTATTTAATTGATTTTTCTGAATGTGTAAATATCGAAAAGGAAAATAACAATGAGTGAATACGTGCAAGCAATTGTGAAATCAGATACTGGTGGTTTTAGATTTACCGATGTACAGCGGCCAGTCAGAAGGACGGAAAGTGATATTTTAATCAGAGTGTCCAATATATCACTTAATCGGGGAGAATTAGACTTTCCCTGGGAATCGGATAAGCCTGCCGGATGGGATGCATTTGGTATTGTGAGCGAGACCAGCACCGACGGTCAGGGACCAAAAATTGGGGAGCGGGTATTAACATGGAGTTTTTCGGGTGCCTGGAGCCAATATCGCGTTGTCGATCGTGCCAATGTCGCTATCGTGCCAGAGAGTGTATCAGCAGCGGTTGCAGCAGCGTTGCCGGTGGCAGGATTAACGGCGCTGCGTTCTCTGCGATCCCTTCATTTGCAGCCGGGCCAGTCTCTGGCCGTTACCGGTGCAACGGGCGGAGTCGGGCATTTGTTGGTTCAGTTGGCAATGCATGCCGGTATTAAAGTTTCGGCGGTGGTGCACAGCCAGCGTGGATTCGATTGGCTGCAAGCCAGCGACATTAAACCCAACGAGGTACTATTGGCTAAAGAATACCCTTTTGAGGGAACCTTTGATGCACTGGTCGATACCGTCGGTGGCGATTTACTGGCTCATCTATTAGACAATGTTGTCCCTAATGGCACAGTTCTCATTCTGGGCGTTGCCTCGGGACAGGTGGCGAGCATAGACACCACAATTTTGGTATCACGAGGAATCGATCTGATTTCTTATAAGGATTATTCCCCGGCCGGAGAAGATTTAAACACCTTGCTCACTCTCGTTGACGAGAAGATCATTAAAGTATACGCGGATAATATTGGTAGTTGGGATAAAGTCATTAAACAGGATTTCATGCATCTTCTCGCTCCAGGCAAAGTCACGCTCAACGTACCTCAGGACTAAGCTCAACTAGTACATAGTCCTCTATGCTGTCGCCACGCAAGGATATTGCAATAATTGTGGCGACATAGCGTTATCTTTTAACTAATAACACATTGATATTTAACTTCTGTCAGTTTTTTTTGTATCTTGATACCTCCACGAGGCATAGATGTTCGTGTAAGAGATGTAAGAGAAGACTTATGGATTTAAACGCGCTTAAAATCTTTATTAAGGTAGGGGAAACGCAGAGTTTTACCAAAGCTGCGCAGGCATTGGGCCTCACCCAATCAGGGGTCTCACGTGCAATTACCAGGCTTGAGCTCGACCTTCGTGTTACCTTGCTTAACCGCAATACCCACTCTGTAAGTCTGACTACCGATGGCGTTTTTTTATATGAATCCTCAAAAAGCCTGATTCATGAAATGGATGAGGTTGGGCATTCGATTACCGGCAGAACGGTATTCCCTGAAGGCGAACTAAAAATAACGACACCTTCTGCCTATGGCCGATTGGTAATTATTCCTATGCTCAAAGAGATTCTGGACAGATATCCGGCATTAACAATTGACGCGGTTATGACTGACCGATTGGTTGATTTGGTGGAAGAAGGCTTTGACGCGGCGATTAGAATTGGCAGCGTACAGGACTCACGGCTTATCGCCAGAACTATTAAGCATTTACGTTTTGTCACCGTTGCGTCACCGGAATATTTAAACAGCCACGGAATTCCAAAAGAGCCAGCGGAACTGGTACAGCATAACTGTCTGGCTGTTAAAGCACATAGAACTGGGCGTAGCACAAAGTGGTTTTATTCTATAGCGGGAGAACAGCAGGCTTTTGATATTAAGGGTAATCTGGTCGTCGATACTGCGGATGTACTGTTAGAAGCGGCACTCAGCGGGATGGGAGTTGTTCAAATAATGGACTTTGCGGTCGGTAAATATCTGGAAAACGGTAAACTTGTCGAGCTACTACAAGAATACTCCGAGGCTTCGATTCCGCTTTCATTAATTTATGCAAAATCGCGCCATCGTTCGCCTAAAATCAGTACATTGCTGGCGGCGTTAGGAATAAATACTTGACCCCCAACACAGATGCAATTGTGCTTGATTTGTGAGGGGCCAAATTCAATATCCTGCTCAATTCTGTAACTAAAAACCAAGCTTTGTATGAAGCTGATGGTGTTTTAAGTATATATGCGAAGTATTTAGTCTTAAACGGGGCTCATTAGCTGAGCCCTTTTTCAATCTTATCAATCGGTATATACCGTAGTTCAGACTTTGGACTGCTGATGGCCCAAAATATAGGATGGCACGAATTCCTCTCTGCACCTGTCCAGATAATCTGACCACCACTGCATCATCGCCTTGCGGGCTTCCAGATGCTCCGCCTTGTGGATGTAGGCTGCCCGAACGCTATTGCGCTCCTGATGGCTCATCTGACGCTCAACTGCATCCTGTGACCAGAGACCTGATTCTATCAGGGCACTACAGGCCATTGCCCGGAATCCGTGGCCGCAGACATCCTCTTTAGTATTATATTCCATCAGCCGCAGCGCCTTATTAACCGTATTTTCACTCATTGGTCTGGATGGATTATGGATGCTGGGGAACAGTAACTCCTGATCACCGGAGATTTCTCTTATCTGCTTCAGTATGTCGATGGTCTGTTGTGACAGCGGCACAATGTGCGGCGTGCGCATTTTCGCCCCCCTGCTGGAATAGCGGACGCCTGGGAGCGGTTCTCGTGTGGCGGGGATCGTCCAGATTTTATTTGTGAAACTTATCTCCGTCCAGCGGGCAAACCGCAGTTCGCTGGAGCGAATAAAGACATGCAGGGTAAGAGAAACAGCCAGCCGGGTTAATTCCCGTCCCTGATGATAGCCATCAATGCGACTCAACAATTCGGGTAGTCGTTCAAGGGGAAGGGCGGGGTAGTGTCGTTTAACCGGTGCTGCGATGATACCTTCGAGATTCGATGCTGGATTGCTCTCAATCATCCCCTGCTGCACCGCATGCCGCATGATGTTGCACATATGCTGCCGGGTACGTGCTGCGACTTCCAGCAGACCTTTTTGCTCAATGCCTTTCAGCAGGTCGATAAAGTGACGAGGTTTCAGTTCAGCTACTGGCAAGTGTCCAATCACAGGAAATATATGATTGTTCATGCTGGCAAGCAGACGGGAGGCGTGGTTCTCAGACCATGTTCTGTTGCTTTTATGCCAGCTCAATGCAACGTGCTTAAATGTTATTTCCGGTGAGCGGGCAGCTTTCTCTACGATACGTTGTTGTGATGGATTGATATTCTGCGTTAGCAGCTTGCGTATACCATCACGTTGCTGACGAGCGTAAGCCAGAGAAACATCGGGATAGGCACCTAAGCCGAGGCGAGATTCTTTACCATTGATACGATATTTGAGATACCAGAGACGTGAACCGCCTGGATTGACTAAAAGGTACAGTCCATGAGAATCAGAAACTTTGAAGGGTTTTGCGGATGGTTTTAAGCTACGGATTTTAGCGTCGTTCAGAGACATATGGTGGTCACTCCATAATCGAACTGAAATGACCCCAAATCAGACCACCAATCTTGCCCGATGCGGAGGGGGAAATGAAAATGCATCGGGAAGACTTTTCACGCTAACTTATTGAATCTAAATCACATAAGGATTCGCAAAGAGGCATGAAAACAAGAATTTGGCTCCTCTGACTGGACTCGAACCAGTGACATACGGATTAACAGTCCGCCGTTCTACCGACTGAACTACAGAGGAATCGTGTGAACGAGGCGAATATTAATGGCGCCTCGTGGCGGTGTCAACAGCTTAAAACACATTTATATTCAACTGGCTAGCATTAGTACAAAGCGATCGCGATTTAAGCAGGTTTTGCTGTCAGTAACGCCAGGCGCGCCAGCGGATCCTGGCGATAGAACTGCTGCAGATGGCGATACATCACCGGGAAACGGTTAGCCAGTAAATCCGGTGCGCTGAAAAAATATTCCGACAGCACGGCAAAGCACTCTGCCGCATCGCTCGCGGCGTAGGGATCGATAGTGGCTGCCTGTTCACCCACTAACTCCACTTCAGCCTCAATCTCTGCCATCGCGTGCTGCAGGTCCTTTTCCCAGTTGGCGACATCGCGCAATGGCATTACCGGAATACCGCTGGTGTAGCCGCTGCCGCGCGCATCAAGTTTGTGTGCCACTTCATGGATCACCAGATTGAAGCCGGAGAGGTCGAAAGAGTCCTGAATATCTAGCGCATTCAGCACTACCGGGCCTTGCGTCCAGCTCTGTCCGGCATGAACTGCCGGCGCGTGATGGACCAGGCCGTTATCATCTTCCCAGCGGTCATCAACGTTGAATGGCTCGGGATAGATCAGCACTTCATGGAAACCGTCGAGCCACTCAATGCCAAGCTTTAATACCGGCAGGCAAAACAGCAGCGCCAAACGCGCCAGCAGCAGTTCATTAAGTTGCAGGTCCTGAAGGGGAGAGATTTTTTTCTGCTGCAGGAAGCGCTGAGCCAGCGCAGTGAGAGCGGATTGTTCTTCCTGGTCGAGCAGGGAAAAGATCGGCTGCGCCAGCGCCTGTTGCCAGGGTAGCGCCAGTAATGACGTCTCTATTTGCGCGTGCCACGGCCATTTGAACATTGCGTCACTCACTCTTTGGCTGAAAACAGTATCCTGGCGCAGCGCAGTAGAAAGTGCCAGCGCGGAATCAAAGCCGGTTATTCAACCAGTTAGTAGGGGATTTGTCTGTGATTGACGTGGCAAAGCGGAAAAGTAATGGCGAGGAAATAAAAAGGTCGTCATGAATGACGACCTTACGAGTACGGGCGTGGCAGCGATTCGCGTTAGCGTTCAACACGCTGGAACGCAATCACCCATACCCACGGGTTCACTTCCCAACTGGTGGCGCCGTACTGTTTCTGCCACGCTTTGCGATAGGCTTCTTTTGGCGATTCGGAATTCATATTCATCGTAAAGAAGTTATTCAGGAAGTGCGTATCGGTCTGCACGCCTTCCGCCATAATGTCATCTTCACTGATATCCTGAATCTTCTCGGCACGTACCGAGGTTATTTGCAGATCGATGCGGCTAGCCCAACGCGGCATATGAATGGCGGTTTGCCAGCCAAACTGCTCGGCATTTTGCAAATTCTCATCCAGTTGCCCCAGCTCGTTGCTGTCGGCGCGATACTGGCAAAATGCCGGGCTGCGGAACGGCAGCGGATCGCGTTCATACTCAGCCAATAACGCTTCCGGAACGATCGGGCCGCGCCAGGTTTCACGCACCCATAAACCATCGCCAGCCTGACCAAACGGACAGTGCGAGCTGACATCGGTCATCGACATTAATTTATAGCCGTGCAGATGATTAGCGCTGACGTCAAAGGCATGCACGCCTTCGTGATGATCCTGACCCGGGCCAAAGGCCTGAGTTTTCATAATGCGCCGGGTCTGTGTCTGCTGGCCAACCAGCAGGGCGCGCACCCGCTGTTCGGAAAAAAGAATCGGCCGTTCTTTCATTGCATACCTCTTATTGTGTCACAAACCCGAAAACTGCGAAGAATCCCCTCGCATCCGTAGATGTGAGCGTTAGCATAATGGGTTTGAATCAGTTTGCTTAATAATTTGTCGCCTTAGTATCAGGCTATTCTTGCAATTTTAGGTTTTAAAAATGGTTCATAAGCAAAATGTGTGCTGAAAAGGACTTCTAAAGGTTCAGAAGCCAGAATTTTTCCAGATACAGTACGTTATAAAGCCCATAATGGGAACCTTTTCAGATTATGTCGCGTTGATCTGCCCTACCAAGAGCGGATAAATCAGCACATTTAACTAGAATAAATGGCCTAAGCGAAATTTGTACACAATCGAAATACATTACTCCTGTTAAACAGAGTTATTTAACTTAAACGGCAGTAAGGAAATGCCTAAATCGCTGCGCATGCTAGGCAACAGCTATTAACAGCGCTATAACAAGATCGGGATCTCATTTTTTCACTTTGCCCATCCAGGAAGGATGTAAAAAAAGTGTCATGACCAGGCCGCTATGATGTCCCGAGGAACCCAGATAACAGCAATAACAGGAGAAGCACGATGTCACTTACTCACTGGCAACAACGCTACGAGAACTGGCTGCAGCTGAACTGGCTGCATGATGATAAAGCCCATGATATCGCGCATCTGCGCCGCGTGTGGATGAGTGCCAAACGCATCATGCAGCACAGCGACGCCGATCCTATGGTGGTGATGACCGCCTGCTATTTCCACGATGTGGTTAACCTGCCGAAAAATCACCCTGAGCGTCATTTAGCTTCAACCTACGCGGCCGAAGAGACGCGCCGCATTTTGCAGCAAGATTTCCCTGACTTTCCCTTCGCATTGCTGGACGCCGTCGCGCATGCGGTTCAGGCCCACAGCTTCAGCGCGCGTATCGCGCCGCAAACCCTGGAAGCGAAAATTGTGCAGGATGCCGATCGTCTCGAGTCTTTAGGTGCTATCGGCCTGGCTCGCGTTTTCTACACTGCCGGTGCGTTAGGAAGACCGCTGTTTGATAGCGACGATCCGCTGGGCAAGGATCGCGAACTGGATGATGTAAAGTGGACGCTGGATCACTTCCAGAAAAAGCTGCTGGGATTACCACAAACCATGCAAACCGAAGCCGGGCGCTTGTTGGCTGAGCACAACGCTGATTTCCTGGTGCACTACATGGGCAAACTGTGTGCGGAGTTGCAGGGGAATTTGACCTCAATCGATGAATCGGTGTTAAGGGATTTCAGTCCCATACACTCCTAATATTAAATTTTTATGACACTCTGTTAACTTTCGTCGGCTTCCGCTACGTTGTTGTAAATCAAAAGGGAGTATGAAAATGACCGAGACCGTTAACTTAACCATTAAAATTGACCCGGCGCTGAAAGAACACATCAAACAGTTAGCCGCCGATAACCAAATCTCCATGAGCCAGGAGATCGTTAATCGCCTGCAGGCCAGTTTAGATGCGGTTGCGCAACCGGCCATTGATAGTCTGGATACGCAAGAAGCGTCATCGGATCAGCTCTCTGCCGCAGAACTGAAGCAGATACGTACGCTGCTGAAGAAAGGCAAGAAGAAGAAATAAGCCGCAGACCCGTCAGATGACGGGTTTTTTGTGGCTGCGTTTTAACCATGACTGATGCGGAACTGCTGCGCGCGCTGCGCCAGCCGGTCCGATAACTCACGCAGTTGAACAGCGGATTGCACCTGATGCGCGTTCAACGCCTCGTTTTGCTGCAGTTGGCCACTCATCTCCACCACTTCTAGTGCGATCTTTTTCACCCGATGACTTTGCGCGGCGCTATTTTGCTGCAGCTCATTCAATTGCGTCACCACGCCGGAAACCGCAGCGCTGATTTGTCCGAACAGTACCTCGAGCGCTTTCACTTTATCGAAGCCATCATGCACATGCTGCTGCGTGTGCTGAATCAATCCATCGATCTGACGCGTAGATGCGCCACTTTGCTGTGACAGCAAACCCATCTCTTTGGCGACGACCGAGAAGCTGCGGCCATAAGCGCCGGCATGAGCGGATTCAATCGCGGCATTGAGTGACAGCAGCCGCGTTTGCATGGACAGATCATCCAGCATGCCCACAATCCCGGCGATATCATCGGAAGCCGTAACAATCTGCTGCATCTGATTCTCCATGTTATCGACTTCCACCGCGCAGTTACGCATTAACGCATCGGCAGACTGTGCCTCCTGCGTTGCCTGCTGGGAGAACTGGGCGCCGATTTCCACCTCTTCTGAGACGCGATCCAAACGTTGCGACAGATGATGGAAACTGGCGTTCTGCTTCTGATGTTGCTGCATCACCTGCTCATTATGCTGCTGCATATCTTCAGCACCGGCGGCGACACTGACCGTCACGGTATTAATATCGCGAACGATCTGTTGCAGGCCACGACGCATGGTATCAATCGACAAAAATAGCTGACGCGTTTCCAGTGATTGGCGGCGCGGGGTGTTATCGCAGGCCAGCAGATCACCGGTAGCGATCTGTTCCAGCTGCGTATTCGCACGCCGCAGCGGCAACAGCACGCCACGCATCAGCAAGCTGGAGGCCAGCACCAATAAGGCCATCAGTACCGCGCTGACCATCAGCGACATATTGCGGCTCTGTTTCAAGGTGCTGAGTGTGTTTTGGTTAACGCTGCTCAGTTGCTGGTTGGCCTGCTCGATTTCACTGAACCAGGCATCATTAAACTGCTGCTGGAATGCCTGCATCGGCACCATAAAAAAGGCGTTGATGTCGTTGGCTGCCAGTCCTTTCAACTGCTCCTGCAATCCTTGCGCCAGCATAGCGAAACCCTGCGCCAGCGGACTTTCGGCGTTAGCGTGGTAGGCGGCAAACTGTTGCTGCGCCTGTTGCAGCGAATCATCGGCCGCCGTGGCGAGGCTTTTCCAGCTGTCCACCGAGCCACTTTGCTGGTCCTGCATTAAATAGATGCCGGCGCGATGGCTGCTATCGCTGGCCGTAAGCAGTTCGATACGGGCTTTGTCCAGCAGGGCCAGGCGTTCACGCAGTTGATTCGCCTGTTGCAGCGAGGTTTGCGTCTGCTTGACGTGGTTGTTGAGTAGCAACACACCCGCAAATTGCAGCAGGCAGAACAGCAGGATGAACAGCAAAAACTGGCTACGTAAACTGGTGAGCCACAGCGGGATGCGCAGGGATAACTGCGCGCGCAGCCGCAACGGCAGAGAAAGAACGGACAGGAGTGACATCACACGCCTCCAAAAAATAAAACAGGAGTATTGGCAGCATGCATGACAGTTTGGTGACAGCGGGCGCGATTAAGCGGAAAACAGCATAAAGCGCGGCCCTAAATAAAATTGTGGTCCTGAATAGCTAGGCTTTTTGCGTGGTGTATTGCTCAATCAGCGGCAATAACAGCTGCGCCACCGCAGCAAATACCGGCACCACCACCGAATTGCCAAACTGCTTGTAAGCTTGGGTATCGGATACAGGAATGCGGAACTGGCTTTCGCCCGGCGCTTCAAACCCCATCAGACGGGCACATTCGCGCGGCGTTAACCGGCGCGGGCGGCGCGCCATATTGTCGGCCTGCTGGAAATCCGCTTCGCCTTGCGCGTGATCCCAGCCGCGATCGATCAAAATTTCCGAGCCATCTTTGTAATAGCGCGCCGATAAGGTGCGCACGCAGATATTCTCATTACGCGGATCGTTCAGGCCAAAACCAAAACCGTTGCCTTTGGCTTTATGCTTCTTCGCATACTGATACAGATAGTTCCACAAGATGGGCGACAGCGTATATTTCGCCTCCGGCTGCGCTTCTAGCAGACTGTGCAGCGGCGGTACGTTTGGCGGATAGAGCGCGGGCAGGGCGCGCAGTGAAAAGCCGTTGCTGAGTCCGCTATCGCGTCGAATACCCACCAACACAATGCGTTCACGATGCTGCGGCAGGAAGTGGCGCGCATCAATAATCTTCGCATCCGGCAAGCCGCTGTCGTTGGCATCCGCTACGTCGTAGCCGAGTTCATCCAGCGTTGCCATGATGATGGCGAAAGTGCGGCCTTTATCGTGGCTCTTCAGATTTTTAACATTTTCCAGCACGAAGAACGGTGGCTTTTTGGCCGCGAGAATGCGCGCCACGTCGAAGAACAGCGTGCCTTGCGCTTCGCACTCAAATCCGTGCGCGCGGCCCAGCGCATTCTTCTTGCTGACGCCCGCCAGCGAGAAGGGCTGGCAGGGAAAGCCGGCCAGCAGCACCTGGTGATCGGGAATGGTGCGATCGATATGCTGATAAATCTCCTGCTCATCGCTGATGCCTGCCGGCTGCGTGACCAGGCGGATGTCACTATTAAACTGATGCTGCTGCGGATCGCTATACAGATTGGCTTTATAGGTGCGCACCGCTTCTTTATTCCATTCGCTGGTAAACACGCACTGGCCGCCAATCTGCTCAAAGCCGCGACGAATGCCGCCAATGCCGGCAAACAGATCGACAAACTGGAAGCGGGCATCGTCATAATGCGCCGGACGTGCAGGCAGCAGCGCTTGCAGGCTGGCCACTTCAGCGCTGGAGAGCGGCGGAGCAACACTTTTACCGGCACGAATACGATTCAAACGCGGCACGTTCCAGTCGCGGCCACCGGCTTCGCTAAGGGTGATCACCACATCACGTGCGGCATAGATATCGAGCACCTGCAATAACAGCGACGTCGCGTCATCCTGAGCGGTGGTTAACGGGGAGGGCGAGACGGGCGCGGCGGGGTCGATAGCAAGCATGCGTTTTTCCTTAACAGTGAAGCGGCTATGCTATCACTCCTCAGGCGCTGATGATATTGGCGGGACGTGCCCGCCAATCGGCATTACTTCTTCTTGCGCGCTTCCAGCGCGTATTCCACGCCATTGATGCGTACTTTCACCAACTCGGGCGTTTCGTTGTACTCCGCCGCGTTGGCTTTGGCGGCGCGCAGCAGCAATTCACCGTTGTTGTTGTAACCGAAACCGACGCTTTTATTGCCGGTCCAGTGCTGCTCAAACACCACCGGTGTTTTAACCGCTTCATCCAGCTCGGCGGCTTTTTCCTCCGCGCATTTGGTAAACACTTTACGATAGAGGAAGTGCACGCCAGCGCGATGGCGATCCTCACTGTTGGTATCGAGCAGGACTTTGGTAAAGCCGCTATACACCGCCACTTTGACGTAGATACGACACTCGCCGGTTTTGATCTGCTCAATATGGACTTTGGTAATCGGGCAGGAACCTTCGCTATACCAGCTACAGGCAATCTGGCTATTCAGCATCTGGAAATAGATGTGGCCGACACCTTCGGCGGTGCGATCGCTGAAATCAACCTGAGTGCCGGACATGCTGTTGTATTGCGCATTGCCAATTACGCGCATATGCGCCTGCTGCGACTGCTTCAGCTGAATTTCGCCAACGCACCACCAGGCTTCTTTCGCACTACGGTTATCCATCGCATGCTGCGACGTGACGTAATCATAATTCAGCGAGCCGTTGATAATGGTGCCGCTACTATCAATCTCAATCGAACCGCGCTCATATTCCGACAGCCATTCGCTGTCGGTGGGACGCGGCGTGAAATCAAAGCCGTGGCTGCCCTGAATATTCTTTTGCAAAGTGATGGTGCGGCAATAGGCCATATTCAGCGGAGAGTCGCAGGCTTCGATATTCATCGCCTCAATAATCCACTGACCATTAGAGAGATCGCCAGGATCGCTGGAGTGTTCAATCCAGCCATTGCGAATCAGCGATTGGGTGCAGCGCGGTGCATAGATCGCCGGATGCGCGCTGTTGCGCTGAATATTAAAGTTTGAGAGTTCGATAGCGGTAGAGTGATCCCATTTGCCGTTGGGATTATCCGACCAATAGGCATGAATCAGTGAGTTCTGACAATTGCGCGCATACCATTGGTCGATTTTGCAATCGAGCGTGTCGAGCAGATCCAATCCGCGGCCGCCTAAATAACGGAACTCCATGCTGCTGACGCGCAGGAACTGACCGGCTTCAATAATATTTTTAAAGAAGCCTTTGCTGTTGGCCGGCAGCGAATTTTGCAAGCTTTCGCCTTCGACGACAAAGCCGGAGATTTCAACATAGCGCGCTTTTACCGAGAACATCACTTCGTTATCTTTGCGATCCGAAAGCAGTGTTGTTGTGGGAAAATAGCCGAAGTTGACTGGCGCTCCCGAAAGTTTAAAGCGGTTAACTTCCTTCGCGGCAATATCAAATTTTGAGATAAAGAATCTGCCGGCGGTAAAACGAATGCCGGTAGCGGGATAATTCTTCTGTGACCAGTTAAACATGCGCGTTACGGCTTCAAGGCAATCGGTTTTGCCATCCGCCACCGCGCCAAAATCCAATACCGTGACGCTGTTATAATCAAAAACCACTCGTTTCCAGCGCGCGCCTTTGGCGGTCACAATATTCAACCCATAATCTTCAGGCGTGGTTTTATCGGTAATGTCGTAAACGAATAGACCGCCGCCCATCGCCGTACCGGTGGTGTACTCCAGTACGGAAGCGAGCTCACCGACTTTTTTCGGCTCGGTGGCACGCAGCGCCGCGACGTCGCGCAGTTGAATAAGCGCTTCGCCGCCACCGGTATTCGCCAGTTCAAGCACCACTTTACTGAATGAGAGCGGGTTGCCATTGGCATCCAGCACCTGAAGCGTATTACTGCTGCCAGTAGGCGTATCAAGATTGGCACTGTCCGAGTTTTTTACCATGGTCAATCCTATAAAATTGGGAAGGAAATTGAGCGCGCCACAGCAGTATAACTATTTGATTGTTAATGTGTTGGTGAGTGCCATTGCTGAATTTAGTGAAATTACTGGCTGCTTATAAGTCAAAAAAGAAGTGGATGATTTTGATAATAAAGCGCAGCGGCTGGGTGTGTTTTTACAGAATAATCGCAGCGTTATTTTATGCATGACTGGCACGAAACGGCGGTCAAAGCGTTAATGAGCCCAATCGGTTATGCAAACGGATTAATTGAATCGCGCTCGCTTTAATGCGTTTCGCTAACGTGGCCGCTGAATGCGGCTGTGCCGATGCACGCCACACTCTTTGTCTCGCGTGCTTTCCCTTTTGCCCTAAACCGCTAAAGTTGAAGAAGCGCCAAAACAAGGAAACGCCATGGCAGACGTTCATTCGCAAGCTATTCGCAGCAAAAACATGCGCGCCATTCGCAATCAGGACACGGCAATTGAACAGCGTATTGCCATAATTCTGAAAGATCGTGGTTTTACTTATCGCGTACAGGACAAAGCCTTACCGGGCCGACCCGATTTTGTCTTGCCCAGTGAGAAAGCGATCATCTTCGTCCATGGCTGTTTCTGGCATCGACATCACTGCTATTTATTCAAGATGCCCGCTACGCGCACTGAATTCTGGAGTGGCAAAATTAACAGCAACGTCGAGCGCGATCGGCGTTATATAGAGCAACTGCGTGAAGGAGGATGGAAAGTTCTGATTGTTTGGGAGTGCGCGCTGCGCGGCAAACTGCAGCTGGCGGATGGCGCGCTTATCGAACGTCTGGAAGAGTGGCTGTTGGCCGCGACCGACAGCAGTGAAATCGATCATCAAGGCTTGCATCACTATCGCGTTGAATAGTGCGAGATTGTTGCTTTTAGCCACCATAACAGTTTAGATCTCCCTTTTCTCTGGGACGCGGAATTGAGCCATGAGCAGCATCAAACTTACCGTTAAGCGCCTGTATCAACTCCGCGATGAGCGGATGGTGAATACCCAAGCCACGGCGCGCATTTATCTTGGCGACCAGCTGGTAGCCACCGAGGAGATCAGCGGCATGACGGAAAGTCCGGTGAGCAAGTATTTGCACGCCGGCGATCTGACGGGGCCGTTACGCGTCGAATGGGACTGTGCGGGCATCGCCGATATGTCAGTGACGGCGGTTGAGCGTTGCCCCTGTTGTCAGGATCACCAACCGGAATAATAAGGAATACCATTTTGGCAGGAACCAGTTTACTCACGCTTCTGGATGATATTGCGACGCTGCTTGACGATATCTCGGTAATGGGCAAAGTTGCAGCAAAGAAGACCGCGGGCGTATTGGGTGACGATTTGTCACTGAATGCGCAGCAGGTTAGCGGTGTCAAAGCCAATCGTGAACTGCCCGTCGTCTGGAGCGTAGCGAAAGGCTCATTTTTAAATAAATTAATCCTGGTACCGCTGGCGTTGCTGATCTCAGCTTTCGCGCCCTGGCTGATTACGCCGCTGCTGATGATTGGTGGTGCCTACCTCTGTTACGAAGGGGTAGAAAAAGTGCTGCATAGCCTGAATCACGACAAATCAGAGCAGAGTCCGGAAGCGCGTCAGCAGCGTCTCGACAAACTGGCGCAGCAGGACGCGGGTGCGTTCGAAAAGGATAAAGTGAAAGGCGCGGTGCGCACCGACTTTATCCTCTCGGCGGAAATCGTGGCGATAACGTTGGGCATTGTCTCCGAAGCGCCGCTGTTGAATCAGGTATTAATCCTGGCCGGCGTGGCGATTGTCGTGACCATCGGCGTTTATGGCATCGTGGCGATGATCGTGAAAATTGACGATCTCGGTTTTTGGCTGAAGGAGAAATCCTCCAGCGTGGCGCAGGCGATCGGCGGCGTGCTGCTGGCGCTGGCGCCGTGGCTGATGAAAGTGCTGACGCTGGTGGGCACCATTGCGATGTTCCTGGTCGGTGGCGGCATTGTGGTGCACGGCATCACGCCGTTACATCACGCCATCACCGAGTACAGCGCCGGTTTCAACGGCTTTATCTCGACGCTGCTGAGCAACGGCGCCAATCTGGTGATCGGCTTTATCATTGGGTCGATCGTGCTGTTGGGCGTAAATCTGATTGCTAAGCTGCGTAGCTAGCAGTTATAAAGCGCAGGAAATTTCTAATCACGGTCAGGAGAACGATGATGAACGACGATATGTTTGAATTTGATATCGATGCACAGCTGGAACAGGCTGAAGCCAAAGCGGCAGAAAAAGCCAACGAAGTCCCCGCAGAGATCAGCGACGAAGCGGACTGCGAAGGCTGCAAAATCTGATTTTCCTGCCCAGGACGCGTTATCAAAGCCGACAATAAATCTTGTCGGCTTTTTTTATTTACAGGATTTTTAACTGCTTATTCTGATTTGGTCACACTAATAGATTTATCGTATAGGAAAATATCGCGCACCGCTGCTATACCTAATATCGTTCATTCAACGGTTAAAGGAGGGTGCGGTTATGATCTTTGCAATCAGTGACGAAGTTCAGCACAAACAGGGCGGCCCCACGATGGTGGTGACCGGCTATGCCAGCGGAATGGTCGAATGTCGTTGGTATGATGGTTACAGCGTGCGACGTGAGGCGTTTCGCAGTGACGAACTCAGTCACCTATCTTCCGCGCAGCAGCTGGCCAGTTAAACACATTCGGGACGGTTCTCGCCGTCCCGAATGTGGTTCCCCCGCATCAAACCTTGCCGTCATTATCCTCTTCTACTGCCTGATAAATTCGCTGTAGGATGTCAGGAAACGCCGATTGCACGCGACTCCAGCTTGGAATAAACGGTTTCTCGTTGGGACGTTCAATAAACGCCTGTCCGGCATCAAGAATCGCCTGAGTAAACATCTCCACCGCCGCTTCTTCAATGTGCTGGTCAAACTTGAGGCCGTTCATGGTGGCTTCATGGTTATAGACCTCCATCATATCCAGCGCATTGCGATAGTAGGTGGCTTTCAGCACGCGGAATGAATCGCTGGTGAGCGGAACGCCCATGGTCGCCAGCTTACGCAGCAGCGACTGCACGATGTCATTACTCATGCGCTTCAATCCGCCGGTTCCGTCATCCTCAGCCAGCGGCTGATGTTTATGATCGTAGTTGTCGGCGATCTCCACCTGACAAGTCTGGCGCGTGGTGTAGTTACGATAAATCTCCGACAACACGCCAATCTCCAGTCCCCAATCGCCAGGAATCTTGATGCCGTTGAGCACGTGGGTGCGCATGGCGAACTCGCCGGAAAGCGGATAGCGGAAGCTGGTGAGGTAGTCGAGATACTCGGAGTGGCCGTAAACCTTCTGTAACGAGCGCAGTAGCGGGCCCACCAGCAAACGGCCGACGCGGCCATTCAGCTTGCCATCGGCCACGCGCGCATAAAATCCTTTGCAGAACTCATACTGAAATGATGGATTGGCCAACGGATAGAGCAGACGCGCCAGCATGCCGCGTTCATAGGTAACGATATCGCAGTCGTGCAGCGCCACGCACTGGGTGCGATCGGATGCCAGCGTGTAACCGGTACAGAACCACACGTTGCGCCCTTTGCCGGGCTGGCTCGGCGACAATCCCTCTTTATCCAACTCGGCGTCCAGCGCTTTCAGGCGCGGGCCATCATTCCATAGAATGCGGTGGCGCTGGGGCAGGCGCGAAAAGAACTCACGGGCGAAGAGAAACTGATCGCGATCGGCGCGATCGAGGCCAATCACAATCTCGTCGAGATAGGGCACTTTCGCCAGTTCATTGACGATATTATCCAGCGCCGGCCCTTCCAGTTCCGAGAACAACGAGGGCAAAATCAGCCCCATCTTGCGTTTGCGCGCGAAGCGCACCATCTCTTTTTCCAGCGATTCGACGCTGCGGTGGGTGAGATTATGAAAATTAGTAATGACACCATTCTGGTAAAAATCACTCATCGTCTCATCCTTCAGGTTTTTGGTCGTTAATCGTTAGGCGCAAGAAAATAGTCCAGCCCTTCGCGCCAGCCTTGCGGGCCGACGTGCGCGGTGTAGTAAACATGCTCGCTATCCGTACGTTGCAGTTCTACCGGCGTTTTGCTGAAGCCCTTAATCACTACGGCGTAGTCGACACGCTCTAACATCGGCACATCATTGGGGCCATCACCTAATCCGAGAGTGATGCGCGACTGGCCTTCCTGCTCGGCCAGATGCTGCTGGATTTGCGCCAGCGCAATGCCTTTGCCGGTGCCGACGGGCATGACGTGCCAGAAACGTCCACCCTGTGTTAAGGCGAGGTGATGCTCGGCCAGCGCCTCACGGAATGCGGCTAAACGATGCTCGTCGTCGCGCCACAGCACCACTTCGGAGGCTTCGCGTAAGCGGCTCTGACTGGCTTCAGCCAGGGTTAATCCGGTAAAGCGTGCGACGTCGGCGTCGCTAAACTGGTGAAAACCATCGAAGCGGAACTGCACTTGCAGAGTCTTCAGCGTCTGGCACAGCGTGCGATAGGCTGCGCCAGGCTCCGTTGCGAGGATTTGATCGCCGCCGAATACCACGCGTGCGCCGTTTTCCGCAATAAAGGGGGCACCGGCAATGCCCAGCCGCTTTTGCAGAGGAACAATCTCTGCTGCGGTTTTGCTGGAACAAATCACCAGTGGGATTTGATGTTGTTTCAGACGCGCCAGCCATTCGCTGGCGGCATCCCAGTTGTAGTCATGATGATCCAGCAGTGAGCCATCAAGATCGGTCACGACCATCAGTGAAGAGTTAAGACTCAGCATCATCACACTCCTAACGCCAGTGGCATCCGTAAAGCGAAGAGTAATCAGTATAATAGCGGAATCGCGATCACACTTTTCCGCGGGGACAGGCGAGCGACAACCAGGATAATTCTTAAATGCTATTCACAGTAGATTTGTCCATGCACGGTTTGTGCACAGCAAATAATCAGTAGCGACGCGGTGCCTGCGGCGATTTAGATGAATGGTTATACGAAAATGTTCAATTTACATGCAGGGATAAGACTTGTCTTAAGTGTGCTAAGGCGTAATCTGGCTCGGTGTTAAGAATTCCCTGGTGTAACGAATTTACTGATTTACTTTACCCGGCCATCCCGCCGGGTATTTTTTTGAAATCGATTTCATCGGTTCACTTCGCTAATAGCGAAGTCGCGGATGTCGAGTTCGAAGGCTTCGGCTAATTCGGCGCAGGAGTCATAGGCCTCACCGTTTACCCTAACGCGATGAGCGTGCTCGGCTTCCATAAACTCTTTCACCTCGCCCGACGTTCTCTTCTGAATCGCTTCCAGCAGCGCATCGACATCAATATTCACGTCGCGCTGCACATTCTCGCTGTACTCTTTTGCAGTCGTCATGGCGGCCTCCCAGAGGCGAACGGATGTATTACCAGTATAGACGGTGGTGGAGAGGGGGACGGAAGCGGAATAGCAGGCAAAAAAAAGCCCGCGCTGCGCGGGCAAAAATCCTTGTTACTTTTAGGTTGACTGCGCCTTTGGGGTTGGTGCAGTAGTGAGAAGTGTACGAGCAGCCGATGTCAAAAGTCTCTCTGCGAAACGTTAAGAAAGTGAAAAGTCGCATCCTGACAAACTTTTACCTGCCTTTAAATGCAATGCGTGTAGCAGCGTCTATGCTTAGCGATTGATTGCTAAGTGTTATCAGGGAGAGAGTATGGACTTTTTACGTATTGTGATTGCGATTTTAGTGCCCCCGCTGGGTGTATTCCTGCAGGTCGGTTTTGGTGGTGCCTTCTGGCTTAATATCTTGCTAACGCTGTGCGGTTACATTCCAGGTATCGTGCATGCCGTGTGGGTTATCGCCCGACGCTGATCGCGATCAGGCGGTCATGATTATCTTCCGTTACACTGTGTCGCAGGACAATTTGTGGAGAGTAATCAATGAAGGTGAATGACCGCGTTACGGTAAAAACCGATGGCGGCCCGCGCCGTGTGGGTACGGTGCTGGCCGTGGAAGCATTTAATGAAGGCACCATGTATCTGGTGGCGTTGGATGATTACCCGCTGGGGATTTGGTTCTTCAATGAAAGCGACCATGCGGAAGGGGTTTTTGTCGAGCCGTATGAAGGGGCTTGATTGATTTTTGCCCTTACCTACTTATTCCCTCTCCCACCTGTGGGAGAGGGAATAAGTGCGGGGTAACCCGCACCTAAATCTCAAACTGCGCCCCGATCCAAATTAAAACGTTTCCCAATTATCATTCCCCGACGTTGCCAACGCCGGACGTGGTGCCAGATTCGGCGTGCGTAAGGCGGACTGTGCGGCTTTAGCAACCTGCGCCACCGGCGTGTCATTCAAGCGGAACACCGCCACCGCCTGCGTTAATCTTCCGGCCTGATCCTCCAGCGAGGCCGCAGCCGAAGAGGCTTCTTCAACCAGCGAGGCGTTCTGCTGCGTCACGTTATCCATTTCGGTCACCGCCAGGCTAACCTGCTGAATGCCACGGCTCTGCTCATCCGAGGCGGCAGCAATTTCCGCCATGATGTCGGTAACGCGACGCACCGCTTCAACAATTTCACTCATGGTGTTACCGGCTTCACCGACCTGGCGCGAACCATTGGTAATTAATCCCACCGATTCCGCAATCAGCGTTTCAATCTCTTTGGCGGCCTGCGCACTGCGCTGGGCGAGGTTACGTACTTCGCTGGCAACCACCGCAAAACCGCGACCCTGTTCACCCGCACGCGCCGCTTCTACGGCGGCGTTGAGCGCCAGAATGTTGGTCTGAAACGCGATGCTGTTGATGACGTTGGTGATCTCCGCAATCTTCTTCGAACTGCCAGAGATATTGGTCATGGTCTGTACCACGCCGCTCACCAGGTCGCCGCCGCTGCGTGCTTTACCTGAGGCGTCTGCGGCCAGCTGGCTGGCATGATGGGCGTTCTCGGCATTCTGCTTCACCGTCGCGGTTAACTGCTCCATGCTGGCGGCAGTTTGCTCCAGTGCGGAGGCTTGTTCCTCAGTGCGCGAGGAGAGATCGGTGTTGCCGGCCGAGATCTCGCTAGAACCCTGGTAAATCGCCACCGCACCTTCACGCACCGTTCCCACGGTGCGCACCAGCGACGCCTGCATCAGCTGCAGGTTATGCAGTAAGCTGCCGATCTCGCTGCGACCGTAGGCCTGCTCCGGTGCCGTTAAGTCGCCTTGCGCGATGCGCTCAATACGATCAACTGATTGGCGCAGCGGTGTAATCACCACGCGACGCAGGAATACAAAGGTGAGCAGTACCAGCACCAGCGCCGCAGCAAAGGCAATCGCCATGGCGATAAAGCCGACGCGCGATTGATGGGCGGCTTCGGCGTTAATCGTTTCTGCGCGGTCGGTGCGGATCTTAATCGCTTTCAGCAACACCGCGTTGTAAGCATCATCCAGCTTGCGCGTCACATCCGTTTCCTGCGCCACGATGCCCTCGAAGCTGCCTTGTTTGGCCGATTCAATCATCGGCTTCAAGCCTTTATCGATATAAGCATTAAAGCTGGCCGTCAGCGGCTCATCGAGCGCAATGTCGGCCGGGGTTTTCGCCTTGCGATCCATATACAGCTTGAAGCCTTCACGCGCCTGCTTAATACGTGTCTCGGTGCGCGCTAAATCAGCACGATAGCCATCCATCTCGCCAATACGCGCGGCGGCGCCAGATTGCAGCACATTCAGACGCGCGGTGCGCAGATGGTTTGAGCTGTTAGAAATGCCCATACGAATTTGAATTTCTTCGGTGGCATCATTGAGTGAATTATTACTTTGAATCAAAAAGTAGCTGGCGAGTCCAATGCACAGGGCAAAAAGCAGCAGAATGCCACCAAAGATCATACTGAACAGAGGCATCAGGCGCAGGTTCTGCCAGATGCTGAGCTTATATTGCTCATCAATCGATGCTGTTTTCATATCCTTGCTCTCATGTAGGTAGGTGTTATGAGAGTAAGCATCGGCAGGTGAGGGGAAAGGATTAGGCAGGAAAGTGGGATCAAACCCGCAAAACGAAAAAAGGCCAATCCCGTGGATTGGCCCTTCACCCCTTCATACTTCAAGCTGCAGGCGCGTTGGCTGCAGGTGTACACCCAAGTCACTTATTTTAGTAAGCGCCGAGCGTTCACCTCATTGCTGCCTGTCTGTAGCTCAAATTATTCCGGTAAATTAACGTTGAGAAATTATCGCACGTTAACATAAATCCCTGAGGTGACATTATCAGTCAAACGTACCACATGATAAATTACCTGCTTATTATGGGTTTTAATTTTACGTTTAATATTACCTTTGTGTGACGAAACCGTTTTGGCTTTAATTTGCATCTGGTCTGAAATTTGAATGGTGTCATGACCTGACATCCACATTTTCAGCATATTCGATTCAGTCTGACTTAATGTCAGTGGATGCACGTCGAGCCCGGCAGAAATACGCGGCGAAGCGTTGAGTTTCTTTTGCAAGTAGGTTCCTAATAAGGAATCCAACGTCGAAGTTTTTATCGATTTTGATGTAATAATCAGGTTCTTACGAACGTAGAGGTATTCCTCAAAATGGATATTCGAGATCGCCATGAATATAAAGAATAAGGTATCTGGATGCTGCATAATAATGGCACGAATACGATCGCTAGAATCAGATTCGTGAATAAAGCACTCTTCGTTGATAAACACGACACCCGGCTTTATTTGCTCACATCTTTGTTGCAATTGTTCAATGTCAGACACAGGAGTAATATTTTTCTTTTTAACTCCTTTAGCTGCCATATAGTCAGACAATCCGAGGCGTGTGTAATTACATGAATCCATAATAATCGTTGGCATTATAGCGACCCTCACCAATTTGTTATCCGTTTAAATCAACGATGAATACGCGTTTGCGGTACGAGAGAAATTTCCAAAGACACTTTTTTATTCTGCTCAGCAGATTGGCGTTAGTTATCCATGCGCCATCATGACTCTTCCCTGAACCGTGCTGCGAAGTTATTTTTTATAGTACATCCACGTCACTCTGAACCCAGCCATAGTGGGAATGGCTGAGCATTTGCATTAAGTGTTTAATTCGCTCTGTTTGAGAGCCCTGTCACTATCGCGCAGATCACAGACAAATCTGATAGGACAAATCTTAAAAACATTTGTAATGCGAAAGTGTGACGCTTTAGCGAGCGTTGACAATGCCGGAAAAAAGGGATTTAGACAAGAAAAATCGCTGTGAATTTTTTTTTGTTTAAAAACAGCCCTTTGAGCATTTAATCAACCAATTCCTAAGGTTTAGCCCCTTAGGAATCGTCTGACTAAAATACGCGAAGCGCGGTTTAATAAGAATAATTTTCACCTAAAATGCGCACTTATCAGAATTTCCTCAGTTGATTTCTGAGAAATATGGTTCGAAAAATGCACTGACTGATTTTGATTGCTTAACTATTACTTAAGGACGCCTACAGAATAGTTAATCAACCAGCGCGGGAAAGTTCTGACATAAACTGGGCGAGTAAATCAAAGACTTCGCTGAACAGATGTTCACAGAAGGGAGCAAGCAGCGGCATCATCAACCCTACACTCAGGATGCCCACCGTTAAGGTAATCGGGAAGCCAACCGCGAAAATGGAGAGCTGTGGTGAAACACGGTTTAACAAACCTAGTGCCATGTTTAGCGTGAGGAGCAGAACTATTAAGGGCAGCGCTAACATCATGCCATTAAGGAAAATTAATCCGGCGGCTTTGACTAACGCCATAAAGGCGTTGGCGTTGAGAGGCTGATCGCTGATCGGCAAAGTATGAAAACTGTCCACCAACAACGAAATCAACCAAAGATGGCCATTGAAGGTCAGGAACAGCAGCATCGCCAGCATATCGAGAAAACGCGCCAGCACCGGCATGTTTAACCGGCTACCGGGATCAAAGAAGGTGGCGAACGACAAGCCCATCTGCAAACCAATCACTTCACCCGCCATCCGTACCGCGGCAAAGGCGAACTGCATCGTTAGGCCCAGGCTTACGCCAATCAGCAACTGCTGTAACAGTAACCAAAAGCCTGCAGGGGTAAATAGAGTGGCTTCAACCGGCGGCAGTAGCGGGATGATGATCCAGGTGGTCACTACCGCCAGACCAATTTTGACGCGCTTGGGAATCGATTTTTCACTTAGCACCGGCGCGCTGGCAAACAGCGCCAGCAAACGCACCATCGGCCAGAAAAATTGCGCGACCCAATGAATCAGCTGGCTGCTATCCAGGTTAATCATCAGCCAATGATGTAAGGCAGGTTGTTAAACAGGGTACGCATATAGTCCAGCATCAGATTCAGCATCCATGGACCGGCGATCACCGCGGTGGCCGCAACGGCCAGAATTTTCGGGATAAAGGAGAGCGTTTGTTCGTTGATCTGGGTTGCCGCTTGCAACACGCTAATGATCAAACCGCTAATTAACGCGACCAGCAACATCGGTGCCGCCATCAACAGGGCGACACGCATTGCTTCCTGGCCCATAACCATCACTGATTCAGGTGTCATGCTGCACTCCTAAGGAAAGAAAGGTGAGGGCGATTGCCACTCAAGAGTAGAAGCTTTGCGCCAGCGAACCCACCAGCAGCTGCCAGCCATCCACCAATACAAACAGCATCAGCTTGAACGGCAGCGAGATGGTCGCGGGCGGCACCATCATCATCCCCAGCGCCATTAACACGCTGGCGACCACCAGATCGATGATCAGGAAAGGGATGAACACGGTAAAACCAATCTGGAAGGCGGTTTTCAGTTCACTGGTGACATAAGCCGGCAGCAGAATGCGCATCGGCACCGCTTCCGGGCCTTCAATTGGCGCGGTGTTGGCGAGACGGGCAAACAGCGCCAGGTCGGCTTCACGCGTTTGACGCAGCATAAATTCGCGCAGCGGCTGCGCGCCTTTATCGATGGCGTCAGCCATGCTGATTTTGTCCTGGCTGAACGGTAAATAGGCGTCGGAATAGATCTTGTCGAAGGTCGGCGCCATGATAAAGAAGGTCAGAAACAGCGCCAGGCCTAGTAGCACCTGGTTCGGTGGCGCGGAAGGCGTGCCGAGGGCGTTACGCAGCAGACCAAACACAATAATGATGCGGGTGAAGCTGGTCATCATCAGCAACACCGCCGGTATAAAGGTCAGTGAAGTGATGAACACCAGCGTCTGTACCGGCAGCGACCAGCTCTGTCCGCCATTAGCCAGCGGTTGGCTGATTAAGCCCGGCAGCTGCGCATGGGCAACCGGTGCCAGCAATAAAAGCGGCAGAAGAGCGAGTAATCGACGCATCATTAGGGTTTTCCGGGACGTTTAACCAGGTTCTGGAACAGCTGACGAAAATCTTGTGGTGCTACGCTGTTACCGGTTTGTTCTTCCGGCGGCAGCGGTGGCAAAGAGTGCAGATGGGTGATTTGCTGCGCGGTGACGCCCAACACCAGGCGTGCATCGGCGGTATCCACAATCACCACGCGCTCACGCTGGCCAACCTGCACGGTGGCGCTGACTTTTAACGCCTGGCCAGTCACCGTTTTCGGCGCAAAACCCAGGCGTTTAGCCAGCCAGCCGCAGGCCAGAATCAGCAGAACAATCACCGCCAGCACGCTGCTGACTTGTCCAATCACCGAACCGGTGGAGACCACCGGCTGGCTGTGAACCGGCTGTTCGCTTTGCGTGTTCTTCAACATGCTTAACGGCTCAGACGACGCATACGTTCAGACGGGGTGATGATGTCAGTGATGCGCACGCCATATTTGTCGTTTACCACCACTACTTCACCCTGGGCGATCAGATAACCGTTGATCAGAATATCCAGCGGCTCACCGGCGAGGCCATCCAGCGCCACCACGGAACCCTGCGTCAGACGCAGCAGCTCTTTGATGGTCATCTTGGTGCGGCCCAGCTCCACGGTCAGTTTGACCGGGATGTCCATAATCAGATCGATATCCTGCAGCGAACCGCTGATGCCAGGATTCTCTAACGATTTGAACACATTCTCGGTCGGATCAGGCGCGCTGGTCGCGGTCTGTTCGTTCATAGCTGCAGCCCACAGATCGTCCGCGGAGATGTCGTCATCGGACGGTTTCTTGCTGTCACTCATCGGGCTGTTCCTCGTTCAGCGAATTCAAAATCGGGTTAATCAAATGTTCTACACGCAGGGCATACTGGCCATTAATGGTGCCGTATTGGCTGGTCAGTACCGGTACGCCATCAACGTGAGCAATGATGCGGTCCGGCTTCTCAATGGGCAGGACGTCACCAGGTTTCAGCTGCAAAATGCGTGACAGACGCAGCGATGTTTCAGCGAAGTGGGCAATCAGCTCCAGCTCCGAGTGCTGCACCTGTTTCACCAGATTGTCGCGCCAGTGGTTATCTTCCTGACGTGAGTTTTCCAGCGGTGGATTGACCAACAGCTCGCGCAGCGGCTCAATCATCGAAAACGGAATACAGATATTGAATTCACCCACCAGGTTACCAATTTCCACCTGGAACGGCGTGTTGACCACGATATCGTTCGGGGAAGTGGTGATGTTGGTGAACTTCACCTGCATCTCTGAACGCACATACTCCACGTCCAGCGGATAAATTGCCTTCCAGGCGTCGCTGTAGCCATCCAGCGCCAGCTTCAACATGCGGCGGATGACGCGCTGTTCGGTATGGGTAAATTCACGGCCTTCTACTTTGGTCGGAAAACGACCGTCGCCGCCAAACAGGTTATCGACAGCAATAAATACCAGGCTCGGTGAAAACACCACCAGTGCCGTACCGCGCAGCGGCTTCAGGTGGATCAGGTTCAGGTTGGTTGGCACCGGCAGGTTGCGGGCAAACTCGTGGTACGGCTGAATCTTGATCGCACCCACGCTGATATCTGGGCTACGGCGCAGCAGGTTAAACAGCGCCATACGGAATTGACGGGCAAAGCGCTCGTTGATGATCTCCAGCGCCTGCAGACGCTCACGTACCACGCGACGCTGGGTATTGGGATCATAGGGGCGGATATCGCCATCGGCCCCTTTGGAACTGTTCTCTACTTCCGCACTGTCACTGTCGCCATTAAGCAGCGCGTCAATCTCAGCCTGGGAGAGAATGCTATCGCCCATTAAATCACCTCAAAATGAAGGCGGTAAACAGCACGTCACTGACGGCCTGAGCCGGTTGACCTTTTACCAGCGGCGGCGCCAGCACCTGTTTGATCTGCTCAACCAGGGCCTGTTTGCCTTGCTCTGTTGCCAGTGCCGTCGCGTTTTGACGCGACAGCAGTAACAGCAGACGGCTGCGTACTTCCGGCAGGTAATCATTCAACCGACGACGGGTATCCTCATCGGGCAGACGCAGGGTGAACCCCACGTACAGCACGCGGTCAGGATCGTTGTCAGGATTGACCAGGTTTACTGTAAACGTATCCATTGCAAAAAATACTGGAGCAGCCGGTGGCTCGACTTTCGCCGCTTCCGGTTGGCTACCCTCGTGTTTATTCATCATTCGCCAGACTGCATAGCCTGCCACGCTGCAAGCGGCCAGCGTTACAATCAGTAACACCGGTAGTAGTAGTGAACGTTTGCGGCCTTTAGCTTTCGCGTTATCAGACATGTTTGCAGTTACTTCCTGTGAATTATGGGCAAGCCTCTCGGCTTACCTGGACAGATTATCCCGCGTCTTAAGTCAAACAATGGGAAGAAAAGACGCGGGTTTTACGCTTACCTTCAGCGTTTAGCGGCTGTCAGGCAAAGATATCGACAGCGCCGTTACCGGCCACGCGCGCTTGAAGGGCTGCCGGGACGGCAATAGGCGTTATCTCGTTGTCACTGTCCTGGGAGAGGGTAAAGCTGCCGTGCTGTCCGTCACGACGTCCTTCCTGTTGGCCCTGATAACTCTGGCCCTGTGCGAAGGCGTCGCTGCTGACGTTACTCTGTCCCAGGTTAATACCGCTCTCCGCCAGCGCTGTACGCAGTTGAGGGAGAGCCGCTTCCAGCGCGGCCCTCACTTGGCTGTGGCTGGAAACCATACTTAACTGTGCCTGATCCTTATCAAGGCTCAGGCTGATCTGAATCGCGCCCAGATCCTGCGGATGTAAGCGCAACTCGGCGTTCTGCTGCCCGTTGCGGCTAAACATCACAATCTGCTGACTCAGCGCTTGCTGCCACTCGTCGCTGCCGAGCTGCGCATTCAGCATCGGTGTCGACGGCGTGGTGCTGGTCGAGGCGGTGCTGGTCACCAGCGAACTGCTGCTGCTGAGCGGGGCGCTGGTCAACGGCGCAACCGGGTCATCACTGACCGGCGCGGCGCTGCGCTCTTCCGGCTTGCTCAACGCATTCAGCACCTGCTTAAAACTTTCATCC
This sequence comes from Pantoea sp. USHLN256, assembly GCF_037149875.1. Lineage (NCBI taxonomy): Bacteria > Pseudomonadati > Pseudomonadota > Gammaproteobacteria > Enterobacterales > Erwiniaceae > Pantoea > Pantoea sp. USHLN256. Next base: position 123,352 of record NZ_JBBCQO010000008.1, read on the forward strand.
AGCGTCAAAGCGCCGTTATTGTTTGTCGATGTGCTGACGCTGCTGCTGGTTTGCGTGCTGGCAGCCGTTTGCGTTAAGCGCGTTCCTGCATCACTGGCTTGACTCTTTGCGCTATCCGGCTGCGTTGCTTCTTCTTTTATTGCACTTTCCAGCGAACTACTTAACAGTGCTGAATTAAGCGAAGCGCGCGTGTCGGTTTTGCCGGCACTAACGCTTTCTGTTACCGCCGTCTGACTGCTGCGGTTCTCAACCGCCACCGGCAACATGGCAAATAGCGCCTGCACATTCTGTAAGTCGCTGGCAGTTAACGAACTTGCCTCAGGCTTATCTTTATCATCGGCTGATTTCAGCGTGGCTTTAGTGTTTTCCGGCTGTAAAAGTGCGTTTAACGCATCCGGTTTCTCCAGCGCCTGCAATAACGCGCTTAACGAGGCTTTGCTGGCGTCTTTTTCATCAACTTCTGCTGGCAGATCAGTTGATTGCGTGTTAACAGCTTGTTGCTTCGCCAGCGTCAGCAAGCGGTTACCCAGTTCGGTAATAAAACCCTGCGGCAGCGTATCCGTGGCCGCCAGCAGATCTGATGAAACTGAAGTGTCAGCGTCTCCCAAACCCGAGGTTTGCGTAGCAACTGTTGGCAGCGTAATCATTCGCCTTTCCTCAATGCGGCCCGTTGGGCAAATTCATCCATCCGTTTCTGATCGAGACGGTTTTCTTGTCGTAATGCATTTTCTTCAGCGCGGGTAATCAGCGTTTGATAGGCATTGAGTCGCTTATGCTTTTCGCGCCAGTTGCTCAGCGCGGTATCGAGACGCTGATTCCACTGTGAAAGCTGCTGGCGATGCTGATCGATGGCTTTTTCCAGCGTCTGAATAAACTGGTGATAATTGGTCCAGCGGGTGCTGGCGATGCCGCCGGACATATCCTGATTGAGCTTGTTGCGATACTCATCCTGATAATCCAGCAGCATGCTGAGTTGTTCGTCGGCCTGCTGCACGCCGCGGCGCATATCACCGAGGTGAATCACCGCACTCTCCAGTTCTTGCTCCGCCATATCGCGCAGCTTATTGATCGCACTGGTGGTTTTCATGGCTCAACCTCGCTTAGCGCTAACCGAACATCGCCTGCAGATGCAAACAGGCATCGTCGTAGTCGCTGCGTTCGAAAATCCCCTGATGCAGGAAGGCTTCCATCTCTGGATAGAGCTTGATGGCTCGGTCCAGCATCGGATCGCTGCCTGCGGCATACGCCCCCACGCTCACCAGATCGCGGTTACGCTGGAAGCTGGAGAGCAACTGTTTGAACTGGCGCACGCGCGCATAGTGCGTCTCATCAATTAATGAGGTCATGGCGCGGCTGATCGAGGCTTCAATATCAATGGCCGGATAGTGACCGGCTTCCGCCAGGCGACGTGACAACACAATGTGGCCGTCGAGAATCGCACGCGCCGAGTCAGCAATCGGGTCCTGCTGATCGTCACCTTCGGTCAACACGGTATAAAACGCGGTGATGGATCCGCCGCCGTGGGTGCCGTTACCGGCACGTTCCACCAGCGCCGGCAGTTTGGCGAACACCGAAGGCGGATAGCCTTTGGTGGCCGGCGGCTCACCGATCGCCAGCGCGATTTCACGCTGCGCCATGGCGTAGCGGGTGAGGGAATCCATAATCAGCAGCACATGCTGACCGCGATCGCGGAAATCTTCGGCGATGCGCGTGGCATAGGCCGCACCCTGCATACGCAGCAACGGTGACACATCTGCGGGCGCGGCGATCACCACCGAACGCGCGCGACCTTCAGCGCCAAGGATGTTTTCAATGAACTCTTTGACTTCGCGACCACGTTCACCAATCAAACCGACCACGATGACATCGGCTTTGGTGTAGCGCGCCATCATCCCGAGCAGCACGCTTTTACCGACGCCAGAACCGGCGAACAGGCCCATACGCTGGCCGCGACCCACCGTCAACAGTGCGTTGATGGCGCGCACGCCGGTATCCAGCACATCTTCAATTGGCGTACGTTGTAGCGGGTTAAACGGGGCGGTGATCAGCGGGGCCCGATAGCCGGTTTCCGGCGATGGCAAGCCATCCAGCGGTTTGCCGCTACCATCGAGTACGCGACCGAGCAGCTCCGGGCCAAGCAGCATCTGTTTGCCGCTGTGGCCACTGTCGCCGCTGACGCGCGCATACACGCGGGCGCCGGGTAAGATGCCGTCCACTTCTTCCAGCGGCATCATTAACAGTTTCTGCCCATTGAAGCCGACCACTTCACTTTCAACTTCGGTAATCTTGCTGCCGTCGGTACGTTCAATAATGCAGGTGGCACCCAGCGGCAGCTGCAGGCCGGTGGCCTCCAGTACTAAACCGGTGGCGCGCGTCAGACGACCGTAGCGACGCACGGTTTGCACCTGTGAAATGCGGTCTTCGAAGGCGTCGAGCGCGCCAAGCCAGCGTGAAAGGCGCGAGGAAGTCATTACAGTGTCCCCGGAGCGGCAAGACGGCACAGCTCCTGCCAGCGTGTTGCCACGCTGGCGTCGAGATCGCCATCTTCGGCGCTGAGTTTACAGCCGCCCGGATGCAGGGTGCTGTCAGCCAGCAAGCGCCAGCCGTGCAGATCCAGCGTTGGACCAAGCGTCTGCTCAATGCGCTGCAAATCATCCGGATGCACGCGCAGCTGCGGTTTGCCGCTGAACATCGGCTCCTGCTGAATGAGCTGCTGAATCTGGCGCAGCAGGGCGCTGCCATCCACCTGCGTGGCCTGACCAATCACCGTGCGCGCGGCTTCCAGCGCCAGCTGCATCAGGCGCGAGGCAATCACGCTGTCCAGTGCTTCAAGCGTGTGATGGAACTCGGTTACCAGCTGCTGCATACGCGCTTGCAGCGGTGCCTGCTGCTGCTGCGCATCGGCTAAACCTTGCTGAAAACCGGCGTCATAGCCGTTCTGCTGCGCTTCGGCAAAACCCTTTTGATAGCCTTCGCTGTAGCCCTGCGTCTGCGCATCTTTGCGCATCTGCTGCTGCATGCGTTCCAGCTGTTGTTGCTGTTCAGCTTCGGCGCTCAGCTCAACCTCGCTCTCCGCTTCCTCTGGCTGCGGCTCCGGTTCAGTGCGAAATGCGCTGCCTAAATCATCAGGCTGCCAGCGCTGCCACGCGCGGGCGGAAAAGGCATCAGACATAGGTTTCCTCGCCACCACCAATCACCATCTCGCCGGATTCTGCTAAGCGACGCACCACCAGCAGGATGGCTTTCTGTTCGTTCTCCACCGCCGACATACGTACCGGGCCGCGGTTGGCCAGATCGTCGCGCAGGATATCGGCCGCACGGGCTGACATGTTCTTGAGGAACTTCTCGCGCAGCGGCTGCTCGGCACCTTTCAGGGCGACCAGCAACTGCTCGGATTCCACTTCCTGCAACAGACGCTGGATGCTGCGATCGTCCACTTCCACCAGGTTTTCGAACAGGAACATCTCGTCGATGATCTTCTGTGCCAGCTCGCCATCGAAGTCGCGTACCGCTTCGATAACCGCTTCTTCCTGCTGAGTTTTCATCAGGTTGATAATTTCTGCTGCGGTTCTCACGCCGCCCATCTTCGCGCGCTTGAGGTTGGTGCCGTCGAGCAGGCCGTTGAGCACTTCGGTCAGCTCCGCCAGCGCCGCCGGCTGGACACCACCGAAGGTGGCGATACGCAGCATCACATCGTGGCGCAGACGCTCGTCGAACAGCGCCAGAATATCCGCCGCCTGGCCACGTTTGAGGTGGACCAAAATGGTGGCGATAATCTGCGGATGCTCGTCGCGGATAAGATCCGCTGCCGCCTGCGGCTCCATGAAGTTGAGCGTTTCCATGCCGCTGGTGGTCTCGTTTTTCTCGAGAATATCTTCCAGCAGGCTTGAGGCGCGCTCTTCGCCCAGCGCTTTGATCAGCACCGAACGCAGGTATTCGTTGGAGTTGAGGCTCAGCGCCGCGAACTGTTCTGCATCAACTTCAAACTCACGCAGCACTTCCGTCAGCTGCTTGTGCGACACTTGACGCATTGCCGCCATCGCCGCACTCAGGTGCTGCACTTCACGCTGGTTGAGGTGTTTGAACACCTCCGCCGCGCGCTCTTCGCCGATGGTCATCATCAGAATGGCGCTTTTTTCTGTACCGGTCAGACTCATAGTTCTTTACTCATCCATTCGCGGATAACCAGCGCCACAACGCGCGGATCGTTTTCAGACATGTCGCGGATACGCTGGCTCATCACCTCGGCGCTCATGCGGTTAGTAGATTTACGCTCCTGATCCAACTCATCTTTGCTGAGCTGAACGTTAAAGGCTTCTTCCTCTTCCCTCGCCGCAGAGCGAGCTGCCAGCGCTTCAGCGGCCGCTTTCTCTTGCTCTTTCTTACGCATCAGCTGTGGACGTACCAGCTTGCGATAGAGGATGAAGCCGACCAGCGCCACCAGCAGCCAGCGACCGGCGGTCATCAGCTGATCGAAGAACGCTTGCTGCTGCCAGAATGGCAGGTCGCCACCGCTTGGCTCGGTCATGTTGAACTGCGAGTTCACCACGTTGACGCTGTCGCCACGCGTTTGCGAATAGCCCATCGCTTCGCGGGTTAAATCTTCAATCTGCTTGATCTGTTGTTCGTTCAGCGCCACCGCTTTGCCTTTACCGTCATCGCGATAGTTGACGACCACGGCAACGGAGAGACGCTGCACATCGCCCACGTTCAGCTTGGTATGACGAATGGTGCGATCCAGCTCGTAGTTAACGGTGTCGTTACGGGTGGAGCTGCTTGGGCCGCTACTTTGCGCCGTGCTAGTGGTAGTGGTGCCGTTGTTCTGCGCGTTGGCGTTTTGACCGTTGGCGTTCTGACCATTGGCAGTATTGTTCTGCGGATTGGTCACTGGCGCGGTGTTGGCTGGCGCTGGCTGATTCGACAGCGCGCCCGGCACGCCGCCTGGATACGGGCTGCCGTTCTGTTCGGAGTTGCTGGTCTGGCGTGAACGCACCGCGGAGTTGTTCGGATTGGCGTTCGGCTGATATTTCTCGTCGGTTTGCTCGCTGCGGTCAAAGTTGATCTGCGCTGTCACCTGCGCATGCACATTGCCCTGGCCAACAATCGGGTTAAGGATGGCTTCGATGCGCTGCTGGAAGCGCGCTTCCACTTCGGAGGCATATTTCAGCTGAGCATCATTCAGGTCGCGGCCTTCGCTATCCGAACGGGTCAGCAGACGGCCGGTCTGATCGACCACCGTAACGTTGCCCGGCGGTAAACCCGCCACGCTACTGGAAACCATATGCTGAATGGCCTGAATTTGGCCTTCATCTAATGCACGACCCGGCTGCAGATTCAGCGTCACCGAAGCGGAAGGGGACTTTTGCTCACGCACAAACAGCGTCGGTTTTGGCATTGCCAGATGCACGCGCACGCTCTTCACCGGTCCGAGCGTTTCAATGGTGCGCGACAGTTCGCCTTCCAGCGCACGCTGGTAGTTGATCTGCTCGCTAAACTGGCTGATACCGAACTTCTCTTTATCCATCAGCTCGAAGCCTACGTTGCCACCTTTCGGCAGACCTTGCTGGGCCAGACGCAGACGCAGTTCATGCACTTTATCGGCGGGCACCATCAGTGCGCCACCGTTGTCAGCAAACTGATAAGGGATGTTCATTTGCGTCAGCTGGGTGACGATCGCGCCGCCATCCTCATCGGAGAGGTTGTTATAAAGGACGCGATAGTCTGGCGCCTTTGCCCACAGCACCAACGCAAAAACCACTGCGATGACGGCAGCGGCGGCAATAATTAAGGGAATTCGCGGATTGGCGCGCAGGCGGGCGAGAAGGTCACTGAAGCCTTTCTTTGCTGTATCCTGTGTAGCGGCTGCACTCGCATTCATGACCGTTTCCTGCCTGACATAATTGACCGGGTGTGTGGTTGTGACAAAACTGACTCCCTGAATACGTCCAAAATGAAATTCCAAACTAATGCGGGCATTATTTGATGAATCGTGTCACTTCGATGGTTGGATAAGCCGGGTTTTTTGCGTTCATTTAGCGCCTTTGTCCTATTGACAGTGTGATAACTTTCTCATCGTGAAAATTTAATCCCTTCTTTAATGAGGAACAGACAATGTCAATTCAGGCCATTGATGGTGTGTTGCAGCAGCTGCAGATGACGTCTTTGCAGGCCAGCGGTAAGCAGGCTGAGTCAGGCAATCAGGTGGATTTCAGCGCCACGATGAAAGCAGCGCTGGATAAGATCAGCGAAAGCCAGACGTCCGCACGCACTCAGGCGCAGGATTTCGAGATGGGTAAACCGGGCATTCAGTTAAACGATGTGATGGTCGATCTGCAAAAGTCTTCTATCTCTATGCAGATGGGCGTGCAGGTGCGCAATAAGCTGGTGTCGGCTTATACCGATATTATGAGTATGCAGGTGTAGGTTCTCTGACGGATAAGTATTACTAAGTCGTGAATCAGAGCGCTTTGTTATGGGGCAGGGTTGGGCAGTCTCGTTACGTTTTGGCCCGGAATGCTCCTAAGCTATCAAGCAATTCTTTCCTTGAATGAGCGGCCAGCACCTAACATTTTGGGCACATAACAAAATTTGCGTTACATCAACTAAAGATACAATTACTAACAATAAATGACATTCCTGGTGCAAAACCAAGACAATTCTTATAACATAAGCCCATCTACTACAATGATGGATTATTACGGTGAAAATCAAAATTGCTGTTGTTGGAGCCTCTGTATTACTGACGGCTACCGTTGCTTTTGCTGGCATGGCATATAGTAACGACAAACCTGATTACGTTATCAAAGCTGAAAACTCGACCAATAACTTTTTAATGTACTCATACGGTCCGGGTAAATGCACGGCCTCGAAAGGTTCCGCGCATCAGTGGGAAATGGAGTGCTCTTATGATGGTGGCGAAGATTTAGTCAAATATTCAGTCCTGCCTTCCAACGAACAGCGCCATGGTAAAAGTGGTAAGTTCCGTCTGGTCGCGCAAAACCAATTAGCGGCTGAAAGTGCGACCAAAGGTTTAACGCGTTATCTCAATATCACTACCGATAAAATTTAGCCTTTAAGCAATAACATTAGGCTGAATCATCCTTTCGACATCAAGACGCTATTTATTAAGTCGCCAACTGGCGACTTTTTCCGTTTTTCCGAATTAAACGCGGAAATGGCGTCGCTAAAGCAGGGGATAATTGCATGTCGTTTCGGGTATAGTTCATCCGGGTGATTATGTTCGAAGCGAGTGGCAAGGTGACTGCCAGAATTAAGCCCAATTTCCGACCTTATGCGCTGCATTATTTCGAGAAGAGGATTCTCACGTGAAGAAAACCCTGCTGTTTTTGAGCGCTATCGTCCTGCTTGCAGGATGCGATAAGGATGCTGCGACGTTTTATCCGCAAATGAAAAACTACGCTTACCTCTATCAATTTGAAGCACTGCCTGGAAACGTCAAAAGCACCCATCAAACGCTGTTTACCGCAGATGGACAGCAAATCTTCGAGGTGAATGCCGATTTTGACCGCAACGGCTGCCTCACGCATGTGAAGTCTGTCGGTAAAGCGGGCGAAGTGATTGAAGTCTCGCGCGAGGGTGATGCATTAAAAGGCAGCGAAAACGGACAGGATGTGGTGGTGACGCTGGATAAAAACTGCGCCATGGTGAAGAAAGTCACGCCGACCATGACGGTAGATATTGCCTATAACAAGCAGGGTTTGGTTGAGCAGATTTCCTCTCCCGCCTCCGATGCAGCGTTTCACCTCGCGTATAACAGTGATGGCGAAATGGCGGTATTAAGTATTACTCAGGCCGGAACAGAAGTGTCGCGTGCTAGCGCGGTGCGCGCAGAAGATAAGCAAAAGATTTCGGATGTGGTCACCACGGTGAAGCGTAATGATCAAATCAAAACCGTGAGCAATGTCTGCAAATACAAAAACGCGGTGCCGTATTACTGCGACATTATTACCACCGATGCGGCAGGCAAGGTGATTGATAAGCAGTATGGCAAAATCGACGTTAGCTATTATTAATAAAAAACGCCGTTCTATGACGGCGTTTTTTAATTTCGGCTGATGCTATTTAATTTCCGGCCACGCTACGGATGGGAAGCCATTTAACAGCGGATGGGCAAACAGGAAACCCTGGAACTGGCTGATACCGGCAGCTTCCAGCCACATCCATTCTTCGGCTTGCTCCACACCTTCAGCAATAACCGCAATCTCCAGCGACGCACAGCACTTAACAATGGCGTGCATAATCGCCTGCTTCGGACCGCTTTTGTGAACATCGCGAATAATATCGCGATCGATTTTGATTTTGTCCGGCTGGAATTTAGATAACAGCGACAAACCGGCAAAACCGGCACCAAAATCGTCCAGCGCCAGACTGATACCGGCGGCTTTGAGCTTTCTCACTTCGGCGGCGAACTCATCGGAGCGCGAAATGATCTCATTTTCTGTCACCTCAACGATGATCTGCTGCGGCACCAGTCCACTGGCGGTGATCTCCTGCAGCAGGAAATCGACCGCATTCGGCACCGTCACCAGCGACATCGGCAGCAGATTGATCGACAAGCGATGCTCGCCAATCCCGAGTTTACTCGCCACGTTAAACGCCAGTTTTTTTGAGCGAATATCCGCGTGGTAAACCGCTTCGCCACCAAAAGCGGAGAAATACTCATCCGGTGAGCCGCCGGTGGGCGTGCGGATCAGTGCTTCAAACGAGGTGACGCGACGCGCGAAGGGATCGATGATCGGTTGAAAGGCAAAGCGGCAATCCTGCACGCTCTGATCAAGATCATCCAGCTCATTTAACCAGGCTTCATCGGGAATAAATTCCCAGGTATTGGCTGGCGGGATTTCAAAGTAGTTCTCTTTATCCCGTGCCACCACAAAGGTGCGTAAAAACTGCAGCGCACGATCTTTATAGGTGAGCTGGTAGCGAGAGGTGCCTTTATCCAGCACCGCTTGCAGCACGCTCTCTTTGTCGTGCTCACGCAGATCGAACAACTCCATGCCGACCTTGCCAAACCGGCGTTCTGGCGCGAAGTCATGCATCAGTTCCACCAGATTATGGTGGCGCGCATCCTGGCAAATACGCTGATAAATGCCCTGCACCGCATCGCGCGGCCCTTCCAGCAGCTGGAAAAAATGCAGGCCATCAAATAGTAAGATGCCAGTGACATCCGAGTTTTTGTTTTTGCTATTGGCTTTAGCAACCATATCTTCGAGCGTTTTAATCGGCACGTGGTCGTGCAGATGGCTGCGATAAAGAATTGTGGTAAGCATGGCGATTGTCCGACGAAATTATTATTTTGCGGCTACATTAACAGGCTTACCGCGGGGTCTGTCCATAGCTTCCCGCGCTTAGGCTAAACTTTTTTCAAAATAACAGCTTAAGCGAAGCGGCTAGCCGCTTCGATAACGTCGCAGCTCCATTAAAGTGCCGATAATTTGCAGGCCAGCGTCTGCCGAGTGTAGCTGCGGAAAATCATCGTTCAGCGGTCGTAAGACGAAATGTTGCCCAGCAGATTGCTGAGCTTGCTGACGATAAATGCGCACAAGCGCCACGCCATTTGCTAGCGCCAGCACCACATCGCCAGGCTGCGGCGGAACATTGGGATCAAAGATTAAGCTGTCCCCGGGGCGATAGTCGGGCTGCATCGATTGATCTTCCACCGTTATCGCTAAGGCGCCATCGCTGAGTGTGCTTTCACTGTAGAGAAAACGCGTGGCCTGTTGTTGCAGCAGTAAACGCTGTTCGCTCAACCACGCAGCCGCTTGCGTCAGACTGATCAATGGCACCGTCGCAACCGGTACCGCGCTTGGCGCTGCTGAAAATACCTCGCCATCACCATCAATAATCCATGCCGCAGTACATTGCAGCCACTGCGCCAGCCGCAGCAGATTTTCCCCACGCGGTACGGTTTCCTCTTTTTCCCATTGCGATACAGCCACATGCGAAACGCCGATGCTTTTAGCCAGCGCCTGCTGTGTTAACTGCAGTGCTTTACGTCGTGCCCGGATGCGTTCACCGGAAGATTCTTTTTTCATCATCTTGACATCTCCTGAAGGATTGACTTAAGTATACTTAAATTGATGAGATAAAGTAAACTTAAATTCAGGCGTTGACCGCGAAGCTGGCAAGGGTGGTCAGCGTGCTCTTGAGGCGCAACCCTTGCCAGGGGTGAGAGGTGAAGCATGGAAAGTAGTTTAGTCACCAGCGTAGGTGCGTTGCTTCTCGGCGGCGGCGCAGCAGCTGTGTTCTGGAAACCGTTAATGGCGGGGATTGCCGCTATCGTCACCAGCAATCGTGCCGGCGGGGAGATCATCACCAGCTACAAAGAACAGGTGATGCTGCTCAAAGAGGGTCATGCCTTGATGCGCCAGGAAAACGATGAGTTGCGCATCCGTCATGATAAAAACCTGCGGCGTATCTCTTCGCTGGAGACCGATCTGCGGCTGATTAAAAACGCGTTAAGCATTTTGCTGGCAACCACTGAAGCCGAGCACAGCGATAAGTTTCGCAGTCAGGTTAACCAACTGATTACCACTCTGGAGGAGAGTCGTGATGACGCAGATAAACAGTGAGTACGTAGTGAAAAACCATCGGCGCCAGCTGTTTTTCGGCGGCTTTCTACTGATGCTGTCGCTGATGTGCGTGGCGATGACGGTGCTGTTCCTGTTCGTCAGTAACAGCGCCAATCAGCGGGTTGAGGAGATCCGGCAACAGTACCGCACCATCTCCGAGCGGCGTGAAGCCCGCGTGGCGGAGTTGACCAGCCAGTTGGTGGCGCTGCAGAACACACTCGATGGCATAAACAAGCATCCGGCCAGCGCACCGGCTGAGAAAGTGAAACCGGCTGAAGGAGAGAAGTCGCCACCTCAACCCAAGCGTTAAGGAGGGGATCATGCGCATTACCACGTGGATTGCAGCCTGTGTTGCCCGACTGCGGTCTTTATTAAGTCAGAAGGAGAACGTTATGAGCGATCAAACTGTTATCGATCCAACCACCACCGCTGCGGTAAGCGCCAGCGCAGCCACTCCCCAGGCTTCCTCACCCGCGGAGGATTTTGCCAACGAAGTCGCTACGCCAGCAGCGCCAGCAGCTGCCGTCACCGCAGTTCCGGCGGCAGCGCCAGCAGCTTCCGTCACCGCAGTTCCGGCGGCAGCGCCTGCGGCAGCGCCTGCGGCTGACGTCTCAACCGAGGCTGCCCCCGCTGCTGCGCCTGAAGCTGTGGCGGTTGCGCCAACTGAAGCTGTACCGGAGGCGGTAACCGCTGCGCCAGCGGAAGAGCTGCCGCCCACGGCACCCGAGGTGGCGACTCCCGTTGCAGCCGCAGCGGCGCCGGCCACCGCAACGCAGGAGGCCAGTCATGCCAGCGAAGGATTCTCAGAAGGGGTGAAAGATTTTGCCCAGGCGTTCAAATTTGTCGAGCAGGGGGTGATCAAATTGGGGGATGCCGCCAAGGATGAGCTAATTGAACTGGCGAGGAAGTATCTGTAATGCAGGACGACGCGCCAAAGGGGACCGGGATGTCCCCTGTTAATTAACAGGTTTTAGACACTTCCGATTATTCCTAATGCGGCTTCGATATTTTGTACTACCTTTAATCATTCAAGCGTTATTTAAATCGTCTTATTAAGCGAAAAGGAAGATAGCATGAGTGATACAGAAACTGTAAAAACCAAAACTGACTACTTGCGTGATGTCACCTCCCAGCTTAAAGAGATGCGCCACTACGCGCAGACCAATACTGAGACGCTTTCTGCCCACTGGCTGGCGTTTGATGCGGGTGAGTACAAAGACCCGGAGTATGCGGGACGTTTTGACACCTTGCTCAACAAACAGGGCAAGCTGTTAGATGATATTGATGAGGCGATTCAGGACCTGGAAATCGCCATCAACCATGCCGAGCAGGAAAGCTAAGCTTGTCATGCACTGGTGGCCTAATCGGCCACCAGCCACATTTCCGCTTCATCGAACATCTCTTCAACAATCCGCGCAATCGTCGCTTTATCGTTCTTACTCATATCGGTATCAATCGCGTTCCGTTCCATTGGTTTGACGCGCACCTCAATATCGGGAAAGACGCGCTGTACACGCTTTTCCAACTCCTGCAAAATCATCTCGCGTGCGCGCGGTAATCCGGCCACATTGCGCTTATCGTAAATCAGTTCCACAAACATCAGGGCGTTCCATTCAGCGGATTGGGTGCGCCATGGTACTGTAAATAAAAACAGGGGTAAACATGCGCCAACTGGTTATCGATATCTTGCTGAAAATGGCAAAAATGGATGTGGAGGCAAAGGAGCTGGTGGCGCAGGTTGAGGCGCAGTCATTACTGATTGCGGCACTGCTGATTCAGGCTAAAGAGAACAACTCGCTGACCATTTCCGAAACGGTACAAGAGGCCATTGTGACGGCTTCGCGTGCATCGCAAGAGTTTCTACAATCGGATGTTGATCTGCTGCTCACACACGTTAATCGTCTGCTGGCGGTGGCAAGCTATATTGAAATTAAAGGTATAGAGCGGGAAGGGTAGAAAAATATTACCTCTGGAAGTGGAAATCCAGCAACACTTCCAGAGGCGGTGCAACAGCACCATTCGTTCAAGGACAATCTACGACTTACGTCGTGATGAGTAAGTTATACAAGTTAGAACGACTTGTACAACTTTTTCCTGATCATTTTGAGTGGTTGGAGCTGTATCCTTGATGCATATTCAACAGCTTGGGCGCTAAAGCTCGTTCTTGATGCAGAACTCTTCCCACGTCATGCCCAAAGCTTCGGCATGAGATTTCAGATATTTTTCAATGGCATCGGCGGCAACGGCTTTATCCGGCTCGGCCAACTGAATGGAAAACAGCATGCCATCCAGCTTCTTCTGACGCAGGAACGCGGCGTAAATGCGTTCAGCGTGCCACGCGCGTAATTGGGCCAGCGACAGGTTCGCCTGGCGCGCATCGCTCTCGGTGAATTCATCCAGTGCAGACTGAAAATCGGGATGGGCGGCGAAAAACATGGTGCGCGCCTGAGCGTAATACTCTTCTGGGGTTTTCATTCGGGGATTCCTGCGTATCAACTTGCGCGCTAGTGTAACGTGCGCAAGCTGCGTTGTCAGGATTACGCTTTCGGGTTCGATATCTATGGCGACCAGGTGCGCATAAATGCGCACCCTACAAACACCTTATGCGCTACCGATCAATGCAACTGCTGATAAATGCGCGTGACGTCCTGTTGATTCTTCGCCAGAGTTTCGTCCAGCGTCAGTTTGCCGCTCAGCATATCCGCCAGATTCTGCCCGACGGCATTACCCATCTGATCAAATCCTGGAATACTCACGTACTGCACGCCCTGATAGGGCACCGGATTAAGCGTTGGTTGCTCGACGGTGGCCGATTCAATCGCCGCACGCACCTGCGCCGCATACGGTGCCAGGCGCTGATAGCTTGGCTGCTGATAGGTAGAATTGCGGCTGCCCGGCGGCACCGCGCCCCAACCAACGGTATCCGCCACTTGCTGAATATACTGTTTTGACGTCGCCCAGCTGATAAAAGCGATGGCCGCATCGCGATTCGGCGTATGCGCGGGAACGGCCAGCGCCCACGACCACAGCCAGTTGGAACCGTTACGCGTGATGCCGCCCGGCGCAGGGGCAAATGCCAGCTTATCCGCCACCAATGAAATCTGCGGATTAACCAGCAGACCGGCTGCCACCGTACTGTCGATCCACATCGCGCACTTGCCCTGTGCTGTCAGACGTAAAATCTGGCCAAAGCTGTTGTTCACCGTATCTGGCGGCCCGTCCTGTTTCACCATCTGCAAGTAATCGCCGAGCGCCTCGCGCCACTCCGCAGAGTTGAGCGTAGGTTGCCAGTTCTCATCAAACCACTGCGCGCCATAGGCGTTGGCCATGGTGGTGAGGAGCGCAACGTTATCGCCCCAGCCAGGCTGACCGCGCAAGCACAGGCCGTAAATGCCTTGCTGCTTGTCAGTCAGCTTCGCGGCGAAGTTTTTGATGTCGGTCCAGTCGGGATTATCGGGCATGGTTAGGCCTTTTGCCGCAAACAGGTCTTTGCGGTAATAGGTCATGCTGCTTTCGCCGTAGAACGGCAGGGCATACAGGGTTTGCTGCCACGACAGCGCTTTGCGTACCGGAGCGATCAGGTCATCGCTGTCGTAATCCGCCGGCAGCGTATTCAGCGGTGCCAGCCAGCCTTTTTCGCCCCACAGCGGCGCTTCATAGGTGCCAACGGTAATCACGTCAAACTGCGGCTGGCCGCTGTTCATCGCCGACAGCACCGCCTGACGCAGCGCGCCATCATCCATCACGTGCCACTGCAGTTTGACGTCGGGATGTTGCTGTTCATAACGCGTAGAGAGCTGCTGCATGATGGTCATATCGCCGTTGGCGATGGTGGCGATGTTCAGCGTGGTTGCCGCCTGACTCAGCAGCGGCGTGGCCAGTAACATCGCGAGAAGTTTACGCATGATGTCGCTCCTTAGCGCTGTTGCAGGCGGAAGAAGGCCATCTTCTCCACCAGCAATCCAGCATGCTCACTGACGGTTTGGCTGGCGGCGCTGGCTTCCTGCACCAACGAGGCGTTCTGCTGCGTAGCGCCATCCATCTGGATCACCGCAGTATTGACCTGTTCAATGCCGCTGGATTGCTGACGGCTGGCCACGGCAATTTCGCCGACGATATCCACCACGCGCGCCACGCCGTGATTGATGTCATTCAACATGGCCCCGGAACGCTGCACCAGCGCGCTGCCAGCTTCCACCTTGCCGACGCTGGCATCAATCAACGCTTTAATCTCGTGCGCGGCACCGGCAGATCGCTGCGCCAGTTGACGTACTTCAGCGGCCACCACGGCAAAGCCACGGCCTTGCTCACCCGCACGCGCCGCTTCAACTGCCGCGTTTAGCGCCAGCAGGTTGGTCTGGAAGGCAATTTCATCGATCACCCGGTTGATATCGGCGATACGCTTGCTGGAGGATTCAATCTCCTCCATCGCGCTGACCGCATCACGCAGCACGCTGCTGCCGCGTTCGGCCTGATGACGCACATCGGTGGCCAGTTCGTTGGCCTGCGCGGCGTTATCGGCGTTATGTTTTACCGTGGCGGTCATCTGCTCCATGCTGGCGGCGGTTTGCTCCAGCGAACTGGCCTGCGAATGGGTACGCTCAGAGAGATCATCATTGCCGTCGGCCATCTGACGCGCGGCATCGCTGAGCGCGCTGGCGCTTTCGCCCACTTCGCGCACGATCTCAGCCAGACGCACGTCCATCCGCAGCAGCGATTGCATCAGTTCGCCCATCTCATCACGCGAAACGGTGCCGATATCATGATTCAGTTCACCGGCCGCAATCGACTCGGCGAGTTCGCGTGCCTGACCAATCGAGCGATTAATTGAGCGAATCAACAGCCAGCCGAACACCAGCGCCACGCTTAAGCCCACCAGCAGAATGACAATCAGGCTATTGCGCGCCAGCTGGTAATCGCTGTTGCTTTGCTGATAGGTGAGTTCTGCATGCTGGCGCATCAGCGCATCCAACTGGTCAATATCCTGCTGCAGCAGCTGACTGCCGCTGCGCAGGCGGGTTTCAATCACCACTAACGCCGCCGAAGGGTTGCCGCTTTTCAGCAGTTCGCCGGCCTCTTTCAACGCCGTTTGCCAGCCGTCGAGGTGGGTAATAAATTGCTGGCTCAGCGGCTTGGTTTGCGCATCAAACGACAGTTGCTGCCAGGTTTGACGATCTTTCGCAATCTGTTCGCCGTAGTGCGCAATGCGTGCCAGACGTTTCTCCACTTCGCTGCTGTCGGTCCAGTAGCGCAGGGCATCAAACAGGGTAGAGGATTGTTCCTGCACCATGCGGTACAGGCGGGAAGAGTATTGCAGCGGTAACAGCTCATTCTGGTAGGCATTTTGCGCCCGCTGGTCGGCGGCACGCAGTCCGATGATTCCCCAGATGGCGGCAACAATCAGTAAAATGCACAGCAGGCCGACAATCGATGTCAGGCGCGCGCGAAGGGTTAATCGCATAACGGTGTTCTCCGTAACGAAGATGAAGTGTGTAGTGGGTAATTATTATTTTGTGCAGATCCGTTAACTCCAGGATGAGTTATCGGCGCATTAATGAGCGGCTTGAGTTTTTTATGGCGTACACCGCGGGGAAAAACGCGCGGCATACCGTAGACACCTTGCGCAACTGACGGGAAAAATTATAACGTAGCCGCCATTGATGCGAGTGTAGGGAACGAGAATGAAAAAGTGGATGATACTGGCCGCGCTGGTGTTGAGTGGTTGTGCGCAGATCAGCAATTATGACCAGGCCGTGAAAACCCCGGCACCGCTGGAACTGCAGGGCAACTGGCAAACCGTTGGCCCGCAGAGCAAGTTGATCAGCAAGCAGGCGATGGGCAGCCTGATTATCAGTGCCGAAGGCGATACGCTGGATTGCCGCCAGTGGCAGCGCGTAATTGCTAAACCGGGCAAATTAACGCGCCTGGGCGATGATTGGGTCAACGTGACGCGTCAGGTGCGCGTGATGCCGCTGAAGCTGGAGAGCGGTGAGCTGCGTTACGACGGTTTACGCCTGCGTAAAGTGGATCGCCCAACCGTTGAGTGCCAGCAGGCGCTGGACGAAGTGGCGAAGCGCCCGAATGACGCGGTGATTCAGGATATTGAGCCGGCGATTATGCAGCCGGTTTCGGTGTCGTCTAAGCCGGCACAATAATCCTCAGGTCACCATAAATGGCGACCTGAAAATCGGAAAAAAGGGTGAGAAGATAACCTTCTCACCCTTTTTTCATGCAGTACATCGCAACCAATCAACCCTGCGGCAAATACACGCTGCCTTGCTTACCGTACGCGCTCATCACCGATTTCTGCATCGATGATTGTCCTACCAGCTGCGTCAGCTCATCCATACGCAGTTGCAGCAGACGCTTCACTTCGCTCTCATTATCGAGGATATGGCGTAACACCGGACGCAGCTGCTCTTGCAGCTGGCGCGACGGGGCGGCGGCTTCGGTTGTTTGCGCCAGTCTTTGCACCGCACTGACATAATCCACTTCCTTGGTAATCAAATCATCCCATTCGCCGTCTGCTGCCAAACGCAGCATTCCATGGCTGAGGTCGAGTAACTGTTGGTAAACGGTGATCAGTGGCGGTGCAATGTTCATTAAACGGCGTCCTGAAGGTGTTGAGGTTGTACGACTTCTTTCCAGGCATCAGCAATATTGCGCAGAAGACCTTCAACTTCTTCGAGGGCTTCGACATCATTACGCAGATTAGCCTGAACCAGACGGCGAACCATATAGGCGTAAAGGCCTAACAGGTTGTCGGTAAGGTCATCGCCTGCTTGCTCATCGAGGCCCTGTTTCAGTCCGCCTTCGATGATGTTAATGGCCTTGGAAATCGAGTTACCTTTTCCCTGGATATTGTTGTCCTGCATAAACAGGCGGGCGCGGACCAGTGCGCTGATCGCACCGTCAAACAGCAAGGTAATCAGCTGCTGTTGATTGGCGCTCATCACTGAGCTCTCCACCCCGATTTTTGCGTAGGCTTGGGTGCCGTTAGCGCTGTACATGATCATTCCTTATTAAGACGAGCTGCTTGAGCTTGAGCTGCTGGATGACTCGAACTGCTGCGTCAGGTAGCTGCTGGTCTGGTTTAACGAACTCATCAGCACATCAAGTTGCGTAAACTGAGCTTTATAACGTGCCACCATGTTGTCGATACGCGTACTCATGGTGTTGTACTGATCGGTCAGGTCGTTCAACGTTTTACTCACGCCATCCGTCGCGGCCTGCACGATACCGGTGCTGGACAGCCAACCGGTCAGATTGGTGGCGATAGTGGTGGTGATGCCGGTGGTTTTACCATCACCGACAATCATCTCTTTCACGCCATCTGCGTCGCTGCTCAGCGCAGTTTCCAGTTTGTCGGAATCCAGTTCCAAAGAACCGGTGGTTGGGTCGGTGGTGATACCGATCTGCGCCAGGGTTTTATAGGTGGAAGAACTCTGCGCATTGGTCAGCATGCTTTTCAGCTGGGTCTGAATAGTGCGCAGGGTGCTATCACCTAACAGCGCGCCGTTGCTGGTGTCTTGCGCGTCTGCGCCGACATCAACAGCAGTGTATTTAGTCAGGGAGCTGAACTGATCGAGCAGGGTGTTATAAGCATCGACCCACGTCTTAATCGCGCTTTCCGCTTTTGAGGTGTCTTTGGTGATGGTCAGCGTCTGATTGCCGCTGGTGGTGTCGTTAAGATTGAGAGTGATCCCTTCCAGTGCATCACTAATGGTGTTGCTGCTGTTTTCAATCTCGACATTATTTACCGTCAGCTTAGCGTTCTGCGCGGTCACGCTTTCGGTCATTGCATTGCTGCTGCCGGATGCGTCGTAGCCAACAATACCTTGCAGCGTGTCATCACCGGTTACGGTAATCTTGCTGACGGCATTATCGCTGCCGGTTTCGCTGGAAGTCAGCGATAAACGGTAGCTGCCATCGCCCACTTTAATGATAGTGGCGCTAACGCCGGCATCAGCACTATTGATCGCATCACGCATACCGGTCAGTGAGGTTTGGTCACTGGTCAGGGCGATGTCTTTGCTGGTGCCATCTTTCAGGGTAATCGACAAGGTACGGCTGCTGGCAGATGAGTCGCCTAGCGCCGTGGTGTTGCTGGTCTGCACCGCTGAAGTCAGGGTCTGCGCCTGCGCCAGCTGGGAAACGCTAATGGTGTATTTACCCGCGACCACAGAACCTGAGGTGGTGGCGCTAAACGCGCTAGAGCTGCTACTTGCTGAGGTTGCGCTGAACAGATCGGCACTGTTTAGCGCGGTGTTCGCGGTCTGGAAAGTAGAAAGCGAGCTTTTCAGCGTGGCGTACGCGCTCAGTTTGGCGGTATAGGCCGTCTGCTGATTAGAGATAGGCGTTAATGACGCTTTCTCAGCAGTGGTCAGGTTATCAAGGATGGTACTTAAATCGAGGCCAGAACCGATACCCAGCGTAGAGATACTTGCCATGTTGTTTCCTTTAAGTGGTCGACACGGAGTTTGAATACCCGGGTTATCGGCTTTGAATAGTCAAAGTTTAAAATTAATTCTCAATCGGTGATGAAGTGAATAGCGTATATAGAGAAGGGTATTTCTGGCGCTAGAAAAAATGATCAAATCTCTAAAGAAGTGAGCGGAGAGGGCGATAAAGATAAGCGTGACAGGTTGAAGGGAAAAATTTTCACCTGGTCCTAAAAAAAATCTAAAGGTTGTTTAAGGGCAGACGATAACAACATTGACGGCGCTGAAGCCGGCGGGTTGAAGCCCACACCTTAACCGAAAGACTTGATTAACAGGAAAATTATCATGGCCCAAGTCATTAATACCAACAGCCTCTCGCTGATCACTCAGAACAACATCAACAAGAACCAGTCTGCTCTGTCTACCTCTATCGAGCGTCTGTCTTCTGGTCTTCGTATTAACAGCGCTAAAGATGACGCAGCGGGCCAGGCCATTGCTAACCGCTTCACCTCTAACATCAACGGCCTGACTCAGGCAGCGCGTAACGCCAACGACGGTATCTCTGCTGCGCAGACGACTGAAGGCGCGCTGTCAGAAATCAACAACAACTTACAGCGTGTTCGTGAACTGACCGTACAAGCACAGAACGGCACCAACTCTGATTCTGACCTGTCTTCAATCCAGGACGAAATCAAATCACGTCTGGAAGAGATTGACCGCGTATCGGGCCAGACTCAGTTCAACGGTGTGAACGTGCTGGCAAAAGATGGCACTATGAAAATCCAGGTTGGTGCAAATGACGGTGAAACCATTTCAATTGACCTGCAAAAAATTGATTCATCAACTCTGGGTCTGAATGGTTTCGACGTGCGTAAAGCCGGTACTATCACCAGCGAAGCTGTAACTGCTGCCAGCACCACTACTTACGCTGACGGCGCTAACACGCTGGCATTGTCTACTACTGATACCACTAATACTTCAGACGGCACTACCGCTGCAACTACAACCTTCTCATTTGACAGTGCTACCAACTCTTATTATGCAACTGTTGCTGGCGGTACGGGTAACACCACTGCCGATGGCACCTACGCTGCAACTGTAGCTGCTGATGGTACTGTGACCATTGGCTCGTCAGCGACAGCACCGGGCACAGCAACGGCTGTAACTAAAAATCAGGTTGGTACTACTACCCCAGGCGCTGCGCTTGATACCACAACTGCTGCTGCTGCTCTGGCTGCCGCAGGCGTTACTGGAGCAACTTCTGCTAACGTTTCACTGGTGAAACTGACCTCTACCGATTCTTCAGGTAATGCGACCGATGCTGGCTACGCGCTGAAAACCGCTGATGGTTCCCTGTACGCGACTGACTATGATGGTACCAATGCGGCAAGCTTTACCGCCAAAACTACTACCTTTACCAATGCCAGCGGCGTAAGCACTACTGCTGCGAATAAACTGGGCGGTGTAGATGGTAAAACTGAACAAGTTACTGTAGGCACTGGCGCTGACGCGGAAACGTATTTAGCCTCCAGCCTAAACGGTGCAGACCTGTCAAGCGCAACCAATACCGTTAAACCTATTGCAGACAATGCTAACCCGTTGAAAGCGCTGGATGCGGCTATTGCTTCAGTTGACAAGTTCCGTTCAAGCCTGGGTGCGGTGCAGAACCGTCTGGACTCTGCTATCACCAACCTGAACAACACCACCACTAACCTGTCTGAAGCACAGTCTCGTATTCAGGATGCTGACTACGCCACTGAAGTTTCAAACATGTCTAAAGCACAGATCATCCAGCAGGCGGGTAACTCAGTGTTGGCTAAAGCTAACCAGGTTCCACAGCAGGTTCTGTCTCTGCTGCAGGGCTAATCGCTCTACGCTCCTTGCTTATCAAACCCCGCTTCGGCGGGGTTTTTTTATATCTGCATATTATGAGCATGCAGTTATACTCAGCATCCTCCCGCTTCACAGGACGTGTTTAATGCGTATTTTCCTCTTCGCTGTGCTGTTGTTATCCGGTTGTACCACCGCAAAACATCCACGCACTCATGTGGTCGTGCCGCCGCCGCCGGTGGTGACCGATCTCAACAGCTATATCGCCGGAATCAACTATGCCATCACGACGCAGTTATTTGATGTCGATACCTTTGCAGGCAAAACGTGTGATGTGCGACTTGATTTGGATGACAAAGGACAACTGACGGATATCCATGTATTAACCGGCGATCTCGGCTTATGTACTGCCGCTAAGGAGGCTGTCAAAAACGCCCAATTCCCTGAGCCACCGTCTCAGGAAATTCATCGGGTGATAACGCATCCGGTATTACATTTCGCGCCACAAAAGTGAAACGCACGGCCGGTACATCGTAGGGTCGCCATTCATGGCGACCGCAAGTCAGCACCATCTATAGCAGCGCAATCTTTTGCGCCATGCCCGCCATCTCCACCCAATCCGCTTGAAGCTTCCCCGGCTTATCGCTAAGGTAAGCGCGTTTTTTCGCCGCCAGGAAACCCCATGACCACCATTGCGCTCATCGACGATCACATGATTGTCCGTTCTGGTTTTGCCCAATTACTCGGGCTGGAACCGGATTTTCAGGTTGTTGCCGAATGCGGTTCCGGGCATGAGGCGCTCGCCAAACTACCGGGGCGCGGCGTGCAGGTGTGCATCTGCGATATCTCGATGCCGGATATTTCCGGGCTGGAGCTGTTAAGCCAGTTGCCGAAAGGTATGGCGACCATCATGCTGTCGGTGCACGACAGTCCGGCGCTGGTGGAGCAGGCGCTCAACGCCGGCGCGCGCGGTTTTCTTTCTAAACGTTGCAGCCCCGATGAATTGATCGCGGCGGTGCATACCGTGGCCAAAGGCGGCTGCTACCTAACGCCCGATATCGCCATCAAACTCGCCTCCGCACGGCAGGATCCGCTCACCAAACGCGAACGTCAGGTGGCGGAAAAACTGGCACAAGGCTTAGCGGTGAAAGAGATTGCTGCCGAACTCGGCCTGTCGCCGAAAACCGTACACGTCCATCGCGCCAATTTGCTGGAAAAGCTCAATGTCAGCAACGATGTTGAACTGGCGCGCCGCATGTTTGATGGCTGGTAATGCAGCCACTCTTTTCACGGCTGATTGCCGTCATCGCCAGTTTTTGTATCTTCTCCGCCGCGTGGTTTTGCCTGTGGAGCATCAGCCTGCATCTGGCGGATCGTCCTGAACTGGCGGTGTTGCTGTTTCCCTTTGGCCTGCGCCTTGGTTTGATGTTGCAGTGCCCACGCGCCTATTGGCCGGTGCTGCTCGGTGCCGAGTGGTTGATGCTGTATGGATTATCGCGCGAAGTGGCGCTGGCGCATCTGCCGCTGCTGATGCTCGGAAGCTTATTAACACTGCTGCCGGTGGCATTGATCTCCCGTTATCGTCATCAACGCGATTGGCACACTTTGCTGTGGCAGGGCGGAGCGATGGTGTGCGCGGCGCTACTGCAAGCCTTGCCGTGGATCTCACAGCCAGCAGCATTGAATGCGGTGCTGCTCACGCTGACCGGCGCGCTGACCGTGGCACCCACCTGCCTGGTGATCTGGCACTACCTCACCAGCACCCGCTGGCAGCCGCTTGGCCCTTCGCTGGTCGGACAGCCGGTTAACTGGCGCGTGCGCCATCTGTTTGGTTATGTGCTGCTGTTTATCGTCAGCCTATGGTTGCAGCTTGGATTGCCGGCAGAGCTGTCGCGCTTCACGCCATTTTGTCTGGCGTTGCCGATTATCGCGCTGGCGTGGCATTACGGCTGGCAGGGCGCGCTGATCGCCACCTTAATGAACGCCATCGCCCTGATCGCCAGCCAGACCTGGCACGATCACGCGGTCGATCTGCTGCTCTCCCTGCTGGCGCAAAGTCTTACCGGGCTGCTGCTGGGCGCGGGTATTCAGCGTTTACGTGAACTTAATCAGTCGCTGCAAACCGAGTTGCTGCGCAATCGCCGCTTGACGGAACGTTTGCTGGAGACTGAAGAGAGCGTTCGACGCGAAGTGGCGCGCGAACTGCACGATGATATCGGCCAAACCATCACCGCGATTCGCACCCAGGCCGGGATTATGCAGCGCATCAGCCCGGAAAGTGGCGTCAAGCAGAGTGGCATGTTGATTGAGCAGCTGTCGCTGGGTATTTACGACTCCGTGCGCCGTTTACTGGGGCGCTTGCGTCCGCGCCAGTTGGACGATCTCTCGCTGGAGCAGGCTATTCGCTCGCTGATGCGGGAAATGGAGCTGGAAGGGCATGGCATCATCAGTCATCTCGACTGGCAGATTGACGAAGCACGACTCAGTGAAGCGCAACGCGTCACGCTGTTTCGTGTCTGTCAGGAAGGACTCAATAACGTGGTGAAACACGCCAGCGCCCGCGCGGTGACGCTGCAAGGCACATTGCAGGACGAGCGGTTGCTGCTGGTCATTGAAGACGACGGCTGCGGCTTGCCGGCGGGTTCCCCGCAGCAAGGTTTTGGCCTTGCCGGCATGCGCGAGCGCGTGACGGCGCTAGGCGGCTCGCTGGGGATCACCTGCACCCACGGCACGCGCGTAAGCGTCACGTTACCGCTGCGCAAGGGATAACCCAAAGATGATGTTTAGATTTCTCAACGCGCCAGCCAGCGCGCAGCCGATCGAGGATAAGGCGACCATTGATGCGCGCTATCGCTACTGGCGGCGTCATATCATGATCACCATCTGGCTCGGCTATGCGCTGTTCTATTTCACCCGTAAAAGCTTCAACGCTGCCTCGCCGGAAATTCTGGCCGCAGGCGTGATGACGCGCACCGACATCGGCCTGCTGGCGACGCTGTTTTACATCACTTACGGCCTGTCGAAGTTTTTCTCGGGCATCGTCAGCGACCGCTCCAATGCGCGCTATTTCATGGGCATTGGGCTGATGGCGACGGGCGTGGTCAACATCCTGTTTGGCTTCTCCACTTCGCTGTGGGCGTTCGCGCTGCTATGGGTGCTGAATGCGTTTTTCCAGGGATGGGGATCGCCGGTGTGTGCACGTCTGCTGACCAGCTGGTTTTCTCGCACCGAACGCGGCGGCTGGTGGGCGTTGTGGAATACCGCACAAAACGTCGGCGGTGCGCTTATCCCGATGATCGTCGGTGGCGCCGCGCTGCACTATGGCTGGCGCGCCGGCATGATGATTGCCGGCGGACTGGCAATCGTCGCCGGCATTTTTCTCTGCTGGCGCCTGCGCGATCGCCCGCAAACCGTGGGTTTACCGCCGGTGGGTGACTGGCGCCACGATGCGCTGGAGATCGCCCAGCAGCAAGAGGGCGCGGGGCTGAGTCACAAAGAGATCCTCACTAAATATGTGCTGCTCAACCCTTACATCTGGCTGCTATCGCTATGTTACGTGCTGGTTTATGTGGTGCGTGCTGCCATCAATGACTGGGGCAATCTCTACATGTCCGAGACGCTGGGCGTGAATCTGGTGACGGCCAACTCGGCGGTCACCATGTTTGAACTCGGCGGCTTCGGCGGTGCGTTAGTGGCGGGATGGGGCTCGGATAAATTGTTCAACGGTAATCGCGGACCGATGAACCTGATCTTTGCCGCCGGTATTTTGCTGTCAGTGGGATCGCTGTGGCTAATGCCGTTTGCCAGCTACGTAATGCAGGCTGCGTGTTTCTTTACCATCGGCTTTTTTGTCTTCGGCCCCCAAATGTTGATCGGTATGGCGGCGGCGGAGTGTTCGCATAAAGATGCGGCGGGCGCGGCGACCGGATTTGTTGGCCTGTTTGCCTATCTGGGCGCGTCGCTCTCCGGCTGGCCGCTGGCGCGGGTGATCGATGTCTGGCACTGGAGCGGCTTTTTCGCGGTCATCGCCTGCGCGGCGGGCATTTCGGCTTTGCTGCTGCTGCCATTCCTGCATGCGCAAACGCCGCGCCAGCGCGAGGAAGTGTGATGCATCCCCGCTTTTTGCCTTTACCTCGCCAAAACTAAGAAATTTTCCCGGTTGCGCCGGGCAGTTGTCTCAGGCCGAAACCGCTGCTGATTTTTACAATGCCTGCCATCACGCAGGTCATTAATCAGGAGCACTCCATGCTGGCTTTCTTAAATCAGGTGCGCAAGCCGACCCTGAATCTGTCGCTCGAAGAGCGACGCAAGATGTGGTTCAAACCCTTTATGCAGTCCTATCTGGTGGTCTTTATCGGCTACCTGACCATGTATCTGATCCGCAAAAACTTCAACATTGCGCAGAACGACATGATCACCACCTACGGACTCAGCATGACGCAGCTGGGGATGATTGGGCTCGGCTTCTCCATCACCTACGGCGTCGGGAAAACTCTGGTTTCCTACTACGCCGATGGCAAAAATACCAAGCAGTTCCTGCCGTTTATGCTGATTCTCTCGGCAATCTGTATGCTGGGCTTCAGCGCCAGCATGGGCGCGGGTTCGGTGAGTCTGTTCCTGATGATCGCGTTTTATGCGCTGAGCGGCTTCTTCCAAAGTACCGGCGGCTCCTGTAGCTACTCCACCATCACCAAATGGACGCCGCGCCGCAAACGCGGCAGCTATCTGGGCATGTGGAATATTTCGCATAACCTCGGCGGCGCGGGTGCAGCCGGTGTGGCGCTGTTTGGTGCCAATTACCTGTTCGATGGGCATGTGGTCGGCATGTTTGTGTTTCCGTCACTGATCGCCCTGGTCGTCGGCTTTATCGGTCTGCGCTACGGCAGCGATTCACCTGAATCTTACGGTTTGGGCAAAGCCGAAGAGCTGTTTGGTGAAGAGATCAGCGAGGAGGACAAAGAAACTGAAGATCAGGCGATGACCAAGTGGCAGATCTTTGTCGAGTACGTGCTGAAAAACAAAGTGATTTGGCTGCTGTGTTTCGCCAACATCTTCCTGTATGTGGTGCGTATTGGTATCGATCAGTGGTCGACGGTATATGCCTATCAGGAGTTAAAACTGTCGAAAGAGGTGGCGATTCAGGGCTTCACGCTGTTTGAAGTTGGCGCGTTAGTCGGCACGCTGCTGTGGGGCTGGTTATCGGATCTGGCGAATGGTCGTCGTGCGCTGGTGGCATGTGTGGCGTTGGCGTTGATTATTGCCACGCTCGGTGTCTATCAACATGCCAGCAATCAATACGTTTATCTGGCCTCGCTGTTTGCATTGGGCTTCCTGGTGTTTGGTCCGCAACTGCTTATTGGTGTCGCTGCCGTCGGCTTTGTACCAAAAAAAGCCATTGGTGCCGCCGATGGTATTAAAGGCACCTTTGCTTACCTGATCGGTGACAGCTTCGCGAAGTTAGGCTTGGGGATGATCGCCGACGGCACGCCAATCTTTGGCTTAACCGGATGGGCCGGGACCTTTGCCGCGCTGGATGCGGCAGCGATCGGTTGTATCGCCCTGATGGCGCTGGTGGCAGTGTTTGAAGAGCGTAAGATTCGCCGTGAGAAGCGCCTGCAGCGGTTAAAAGCAGCGTAATGGTGCGCCCCGGTTTTCCGCCGGGGCTTTTTTGTCCGTTAATCCTGCTGACCTAAAGCAAATTGATGCGTGGGGCAAAGGACGATTTTAGCGCATACCCTACATCCTGAGAAAAGTAACCAACCTGTTACAGTCCGCCTGCCCATTGCCGATAACTCCCTTCAGAATCATTCCCATTTTTTGAACCACATTTTTCCGTTTCTGGGGTGTCTATGCGCTTCAATTATGACTTGTTACCGGGTGAGCTACTGACCTTCGAAGAGATTGCCCTGCGCTACACGCAGCAGCATCCTGACGAGAAAGAGCTTACCGCACGCGGGTTGCTGAGCCCGTCGACCAGCTTTCGCAATTTGGTGATCCGCGCGCTGTTCGCGCAGGAGGAGATCAACAGCCCGATTGAGGATCTGCTGTTTGTCTCGGACGATAACGAGCGCAAAAACTATCTGCGCCGCTTTGAACACTATTTGAAAAATCAGCAGGCGTTTCTCTATTTCCGTCGTGACGATGCGGCGCGCAAAGAAGGGCGCTGGAAAGTGGTGGGGGAAACCCAGGTGTTTGCCATGCTCGATCCCAATTCGGCGGAGGCGCAGAATCTGCTGAACAGTCGCGGCTACAAGCTGGTGCTGATGCGCCAAACCGAAGAGGAGGAGTATTGGCAGCTGTTTGATGCGCAGGCGCATCCCTGCTTCCCGCTGTCGCGCAAGATCCAATTCCTCGTGGTACTGAGCACGCCGCAATATAAAGTGCCGAGCGGCGTGATGCCCGGCACCGAAGTGGGGCGACGGGTGAAAGCCAAAGTGTTGCAGCGCACCAGCCAGGCGGAGTTCACCTCGGCGGTGAAAGCGCGCTATGGCGCCTGCATCATTACCGGTACGCAGCTAACCGAGCGGCACAGCTGGCCGTGGGTGGAAGCCTGTTACATCGACACGCAAGAGAATGAAGAGGGGTTTCTGGCCGATAACAGCGCCGATAACGGGTTGTTCCTGCGCAGCGATCTGCAGCGGCTGTTTATCAACAAAATGATAAGCATCAACGCCGAAACCGGTCAGGTGCTGTTTAATCCGGCGCTGGAAACTGAAGCGTTGATTACGCCTTTTTATCAGGCACTTGAGGGCAAAGTTTGCGCATTATGGGATGCGGTGCCGCCTGGCACGCGGGAGCGCCTGCGTAACTTGCGCTAGTCGCTGCGCGGACGGCGGTGCGATCCACCGCCATCCATAACAAATTTGAAATAACCTCGCTTTTGCCCGCCTATTCTGCCAATCAAAACCCCTACAGAATTGGATAATCATGCCGATAACTTTATTAACGCAGGGTAGTCAACGTGAACGATCTCTATACCGCCGATGGCGTGATGGATAAACATTCGCTCTGGCAGCGCTACGTTCCTCTGGTGCGGCATGAAGCGCTGCGCTTGCAGGTACGTTTGCCAGCCAGCGTTGAGCTTGACGATCTGCTGCAGGCCGGTGGCATTGGCTTATTAAATGCCGTGGAGCGCTACGATGCGCTGCAGGGCACCGCCTTTACCACCTACGCCGTGCAGCGAATCCGGGGCGCAATGCTGGATGAGCTGCGCAGTCGCGACTGGGCGCCACGCAGCGTGCGCAGAAATGCGCGCGAAGTCGCTGGGGCCATGCATCAGGTAGAACAAGCGTTGGGGCGCTCGGCTACTGAGCAGGAAGTGGCTGAGCGACTGAATGTTTCGCTGGAGGAGTATCGGCAGATTCTGCTCGATACCAACAACAGCCAACTCTTCTCTTACGACGAGTATCGGGAAGAACACGGCGACAGTGCGGAGCTGGTGACGGAGGGGCACGAGGAAGCCAACCCGCTTCATCAGTTATTGGAAGGAAACCTACGTGACCGCGTGATTGAAGCGATTGAGGCGTTGCCTGAACGTGAAAAACTCGTGCTCACACTGTACTACCAGGAAGAACTGAACCTGAAGGAGATTGGCGCGGTGCTGGAAGTGGGGGAATCCCGCGTCAGTCAACTGCACAGTCAGGCGATCAAACGCCTGCGTGCCCGATTATCGGGGGCGCGCTAACAGACTCAGTTCCTGGCGATCGAAAAAAACAATAAAACCGGGGACTCAGCAATGGGAGCCAAAGTTAAAGCCAGACCTTTAAGTCGCTATCTTAAAGACTATAAGCACAGCCAAAGCAATTGTTCACACTGTGGCAAAGTTTTAGATCGTATGGCGTTAGTCTTTCGCGGCCAGATCATCAATAAAGAGGCCATCGCACGCATGGACCAAATGATTGACGATCAGGTGTGGATGAAACTCCAGCCAGAATTGACCGCCTTGTGTCGTTTCTGCAGCGATATTTTTTGTAATACCCATCCGAATTACTTCGACATTATGGCGTTTAAGCAATACCTGTTTGAGCAGACCGAGATGAGCCACAGTACCATACGTGAGTATGTGGTGCGTTTGCGTCGGCTTGATGACATGCTGAAGGCGAAAAACTTCCCGGCAGATCGTTTGCGCGGAAACAGCTGGCATGAGTGTCTGGAGAACGATTTGCCCGATGCGGGTAACAATAACTACCGCATTGCACTGCGTAAATATGACCAGTTTTTAGGCTGGCAGCAGGGCTGAGGGTGATCCCACCCTTGTTGTTGTCGAGCATGACAGCAACAAGGGCAGCACACGTTGAATTCCGGGTGCGACTTTTCTCATCTTCTGCAACACTGTATGGATAACTGCACATTGCCCGAATGGAGGCTGCATTGTCCTTACATCTTCTGCACCAGTTCCCCCGTCTTGAATTACTCGGTGCACCCACGCCGCTTGAGCATTTGCCCCGGCTTTCTGATTATCTGGGTCGCGATATCTTTATTAAGCGCGATGACTTCACGCCGGTAGCGCTGGGCGGTAACAAGCTGCGTAAGCTCGAATTCCTGGCGGCCGATGCGCTGCGCGAAGGCGCGGATGTGCTGCTGACGGCGGGCGCCATCCAATCCAACCATGTGCGGCAAACCGCAGCGGTGGCGGCGCGTCTCGGCCTGAAGTGTGTGGCGCTGCTGGAAAACCCGATTGGCACCACCTCTGAAAACTACCTCAGCAACGGCAACCGCCTGCTGCTCGATCTGATGGACGTGGAAATCGTCATGGTTGATGCGTTGCACAATCCCACCGAACAACTGGCGGCTCAGGCCGAACAGCTCGAAGCGCAGGGATTCCGCCCTTACATTGTGCCGGTCGGCGGCTCTAATGCGCTGGGTGCGCTTGGCTACGTCGAGTGCGCGCAGGAGATCGCCCATCAGAGCGAAGGCGTAGTAGATTTCGCCGCGGTGGTGGTGGCGTCCGGCAGCGCGGGCACGCACGCTGGCCTGGCGATTGGTCTGGAGCAGCTGCTGCCGGAAACCGAGCTGGTGGGCGTTACCGTTTCACGTAAAGTCGCCGCGCAGCTGCCGGTGGTTGAGCGCATCCGCAGCGCGCTGGCTGAACAGCTGGAAGTGCAGGCTAAAGCGGCGATTACCTTGTGGGATGACTACTTCGCGCCGCGCTATGGCGAGCCTAACGATGAAGGGATGGCGGCGGTGAAGCTGCTGGCGCGCCTGGAGGGCATCATGCTCGATCCGGTGTACACCGGCAAAGCGATGGCGGGATTAATTGATGGTATTGCGCAAAACCGCTTCCGTCGCGAAGGGCCGCTGCTGTTTGTGCATACCGGCGGATCGCCTGCGTTATTTGCTTATCACCCTTCGGTCTGAGAAAGATTTTAAAAACGGTTTATAATCCGGCGGTTATTAACAAACGGTCGCCATGAATGGCAATATCACAGCATCCTCGTATCGTAGCGGCGCAATTTATTGCGCGATAAATCGCGCCGCTACGGAATGTGCGGTGATTGAATCATGGTAGTCGTAAGGCGCGCATCTATGCGCAGCAAAAATAAGCACACAACACATCACAATAAATGGGGTAAACATGACTTTCTCTCCGATTCGTCGCCAGATGGTGATGGGAATGATGGCGGTCGCGCTGGTCGCGGGCGTCAACGTGAAATCTTTCGCCGCAGACGATCTGCTGGCGCAGGTAAAGAGCAAAGGTGAGCTGCGCGTCGGGCTGGAAGGCACCTATCCGCCGTTCAGCTTCCAGGATGAAAAAGGCCAGTTGACCGGCTTTGAAGTTGAGTTCGCACAGGAGCTGGCAAAGCACCTCGGCGTGAAAGCCGATCTGCGTCCGACCAAATGGGACGGCATGCTGGCGTCGCTGGACTCTAAGCGTATCGATGTGGTGATCAATCAGGTGACCATCTCCGCTGAACGTCAGAAGAAGTATGACTTCTCCACGCCGTACACCATTTCTGGCGTGCAGGCGCTGACGCTGAAGCAAAACGCGGCGGGCATCACCAAGCCGGAGGATTTGTCAGGCAAGAAAGTCGGCGTCGGCCTCGGTTCCAACTACGAGCAGTGGCTGCGTGACAACGTTAAAGGCGTGGATATCCGCACCTATGATGACGACCCAACCAAATATCAGGATCTGCGTTCTAAACGTATTGATGCCATTCTGGTGGATCGCTTAGCGGCGCTGGATCTGGTGAAGAAAACCGGCGATACCATGGCGGTAGCGGGCCCGGCATTCTCCCGTCTGGAATCCGGCGTGGCGCTGCGTAAAGGCAACGACACCTTGCTGAAAGCCATCGACGCGGCCATCGCCGATATGCAGAAAGATGGCTCCCTGAGCAAACTGTCTGAAAAATGGTTCGGCGCGGACGTCACTAAATAATGCAGGAAAGCTTACAACTGGTGCTGGATTCAGCACCATTTCTACTCAAAGGCGCGCTGTTCACGCTGCAGCTGAGTATCGGCGGTATGTTCTTCGGCCTGATACTCGGCTTCGTGCTGGCGCTGATGCGCCTGTCGCACTTCTGGCCGATCAACTGGCTGGCGCGTATCTACGTGTCGATATTTCGCGGTACGCCGCTGATCGCCCAGCTGTTTATGATCTATTACGGTCTGCCGCAGTTTGGCATTGAGCTGGATCCGATTCCGTCGGCGATGATTGGCCTGTCGCTGAATACCGCCGCCTATGCCTCTGAATCACTGCGTGGCGCGATTGCCGCCATTGAGCGTGGACAGTGGGAAGCCGCTGCCAGCATCGGCATGACGCCGTGGCAAACGCTGCGTCGCGTGATCCTGCCACAGGCCGCGCGCACCGCGCTGCCGCCGCTGGGCAACAGCTTTATCAGCCTGGTGAAAGATACCTCGCTGGCCGCCACCATTCAGGTGCCGGAGCTGTTCCGTCAGGCGCAGTTAATCACCTCACGTACGCTGGAAGTGTTCACCATGTATCTGGCGGCATCGCTGATCTACTGGGTGATGGCGACCGTGCTGTCGGCATTGCAAAACCGGCTTGAAGCGCATGTGAATCGTCAGGATCAGGAGGGCAAATGAGTGCAATTGAAGTCCGTCAGCTGGTGAAACAGTTTAACGGCCAGACAGTGCTGCACGGCATCGACCTCGACGTGGCACCTGGCGAAGTGGTGGCGATTATTGGGCCGAGCGGTTCCGGTAAAACCACGCTGCTGCGCAGTATCAATCTGCTGGAAGTGCCGGAAAGTGGGCACATCAAAGTGGGCGATATCGCTATCGATGCGGCGCTCGGCCTCAATAAGCAGAAGCAGCTGGTGCGTCAGCTGCGTCAGCAGGTGGGATTTGTCTTCCAGAACTTCAATCTGTTCCCGCACCGTTCGGTACTGGAGAACATTATTGAAGGGCCGGTGATCGTCAAGGGCGAGCCGAAGGCGGAAGCCATCGCACGTGCGCGCAGTTTGCTGGAAAAGGTCGGTTTGCACGGCAAGGAGCAGAGTTTCCCGCGTCGTCTCTCCGGCGGACAGCAGCAGCGCGTAGCGATTGCGCGCGCGCTGGCGATGCGTCCCGAGGTGATCCTGTTCGATGAACCGACCTCGGCGCTCGATCCTGAGCTGGTGGGCGAAGTGCTCAACACCATCCGCGCGCTGGCGCAGGAGAAACGCACCATGGTGATCGTTACCCATGAGATGAGCTTTGCGCGCGACGTCGCCGATCGCGCCATCTTTATGGATCAGGGTCGCATTGTGGAGCAGGGCGCGGCGCAGGCGCTGTTCAGCAATCCGCAGCAGGCCCGTACCCGGCAATTTCTCGACAAGTTTCTTAACCAATAATCGTAAGCGTCGTCAGAAAATGGCGACGCTTGTCTTAATTTTCCGCACGTTGCTCCTCTAAGTATCTTCTGAAAGTATTTTTACCCCATTGCGATAACTATATGTATTTAATGGAAACATTAATCTTAAAAAACCTAAGGCAATAGGCCAGGTCTTTTTTAAGAGAGTCCCGATTGAGACATCTTTGTAAATATAAATAATTCTTTACAAATTCATGGCGCAATTAGGACATCGCAATGACAACTGCCAGGAAAGAGGTCCTCTGGATCAATACCCTCAAAGGGGGCTGTATATTGATGGTGGTATTACATCACTCCATCATCACCACCTTCGCTCCTTCGCTGCATCATCTCACCGCCGGTCTGCTGCCTGCGCACTGGTGGGTGGCTTTTAATACCTACCTGTCGCCGCTGCGTATGCCAGCGTTCTTCTTTGTTTCGGGCTTGCTGGCGGCGAGCTCGATCACCAAAAAAAGCTGGAAAGAGGTGTTCACCAAGAAGTTCAGCAACATCGTTTATCTCTACCTGCTGTGGGGCGTGATTCAGTGGCTGAGTATTCATTACATCTCCACGCATTTGGGGGAGAGGCTTTCCAGCACTAAAAACGCCGCCTATGCCGACACGCCATTTGAGTTCATTAAGCTGCTGATGACCTCAATGACCAGCCTGTGGTACCTCTACGCGCTGGCCGGTTTCTTCCTATTCACCAAGCTGTTTCACCGCCAGAAGCTGGCGCTGCTGGCGTTAGGCGTGGTCGCTACCTACGCCGCGCAGTTCAGCCTGATTCCCGGCTGGGGACCTGCCAGCGTGGCGCAGAACTACCTCTACTTCCTGATTGGCGTGTTCTTTAGTCAGGCATTGATTGAGATTAGCGAACTGAAGCGTCAGCACTGGCTGCTGCTCGGCGCGATTGCGCTGATCGGTATCCTGCACCACGTCGGCGGTATCTATAAAAATCCGTTCTACAGCTTGCTGACCATCGTGTTTGGTATTGTGGTGTGCCGCTTCCTCAATGAGCGCTTCAATATGGCGTGGCTGAACTGGATTGGACGTAACACGCTGCAAATCTACGTGCTGCATCGCATCTTTATTGAATTACTGGGGCTGAGTGCGATTGCGCTGGCGCTGCATTACGGCTGGTTTGGCAATGCCGCCTTTAGCTGGGCTTGGGCACTGCTGATGCCGATTACCGGCGTCGCGCTCTGTACCAGCATCTCACTGCTGGTGTGGACGCTGCTCAACCGTGGGCCGGGCCGCATGCTGTTCCTCTATCCGCGCCTGCTGCGCAAATCTACACTGGAAACGAAAAGCGCACCGCTACAATAATAAACCTGCCGGGCCAGTTCGCTGGCCCTAATAGCGTTGGTAGCAGGTCGCCATGAATGGCGATCCTACAACATAAGATATGTTTAATGCGCACCCTCTACCACAACGCTATTATTTCCGCTTATCCATTTGCCACATTAAATAATTATCCCTCCGCAATTTGAATATATATTGGCATACGAATGGGTGGATTGTTCTTAATTTGCCAGAGTGATGCCATTCACATTAATTTTAGTTAAAAACCTTTTAGTGACTCTAATTAAGGCAAATTTCCTTAGCCTGCTCATGATTCTATTTTTGTCTGGATCTGTAAAGTATTGTTATATCAGGACCACAAAAAAACATTTAGGACTTTCGCTACATCATGCCTTCGCCCGCTGTTTAATAATCGTTGAATAACCATACCCGTCATATTTCGGGTTGCAGCTGCGTTAGCTGCGTGTGTTCACCTCAGTCACTTACTTCAGTAAGCTCCTGAGGATTCACCCACTTGCCGCCTTCCTGCAAACCGAATTATTTAGGGTAACAAAGGCACCATCGCTTATTTCCTTATCCTTCTCCTTTAAGACCTACACAGCAACAGCAGCGGAGTCATCATATGAATAACGCCAGAAAAGAAGATATTGCATGGATAAATACTCTAAAAGGAGCGTGCATATTACTGGTGGTGTTGTATCACACCGTCTTACCGGGATTTGAAGGGACGGTAAAATTATTGACGGCTGGGTGGATCCCGGCAGAAATATGGGTGCAGTTTAATACGGTTTTATCGCCGCTACGTATGCCGGCATTTTTCTTTGTTTCCGGCTTACTCGCCACCAACGGAATTTTGCATCGTCCGTGGAAACAGGTATTTACCAGCC
Organism: Pantoea sp. USHLN256; assembly: GCF_037149875.1. Classification (NCBI taxonomy): domain Bacteria; kingdom Pseudomonadati; phylum Pseudomonadota; class Gammaproteobacteria; order Enterobacterales; family Erwiniaceae; genus Pantoea; species Pantoea sp. USHLN256. Next base: position 158,195 of record NZ_JBBCQO010000008.1, read on the forward strand.
GTATTACCAATCTGTTTTATCTCTACATTCTGTGGGGCTTTATTCAGTGGTGGTCGATTGTCGGCATCTCTACGGAGATCACCGGACAGCGTATCTCGCAGAACCTGAATGCGGCGTACGCCGGTTCGCTGCTGGAGTTTCTTAAGCTCACGTTCCTCGCCATGAGCACCTCGTGGTATCTCTACGGTTTAGCGCTCTATTTCCTGTGCGCGAAAATCTTCAAACAGCAGAAGGTGGCCTTGCTGGTCGTCGCGATTGCGCTCAACTATCTGGCGGTAGAGAAGATTATCCCGTTCTGGGGACCACAAAGCGTGGCGCAGTATTTTCTGTACTTCCTGCTGGGCGCTTTCTGGAGCCCAATGATGTTGCGCCTGAGCGAATGGCGTCGCGAAAACATTGTGCCGTGGGCCATATTGGCGGCGCTCTCCGGTTTGCACGTTATCTTTGGCCTGGATAAGAGTCTGTTCCTGTGCATTCTCGCCGTGCTGGGCAGCGTAGCCGCGTGTCGCTGGCTGAACGCGCATTTCAAGATGAGTTACTTAAATTGGGTAGGGCGCAACACGCTGCAAATCTACGTGATTCATCGCATCTTCATTGAGTTCTTTGGCATGTCAGCGATTCTGTTTGCGCAGCGTCATCACCTGTTTGAGCAGGCGTGGTTCTCGATTCTGTGGGCATGTTTCTATCCGCTGGCAATCGTCGGGATTTGCTCGCTGTGTTCGGTCGCGGTATGGCAGGTTACTAATCGTGGATTGGGTCAGTCGCTGTTTGTGTTCCCAACGCTGATTGGCTTGAAGCGGAAGAAGTCTGTGGCTTAGAAATTCGCGCGATGAATCGCGCCGCTACAAAATCGTGCACATACTGTAGCGGCGCAATTTATTGAGCTATCAACCGATGGTCATCAAACTCGCATTACCGCCCGCTGCGGCGGTATTGACGCTCAGCGAACGCTCAATCAACAAACGCTCCAGCAGCAGATTGGTTTCACCGCGTGCGAAGCCCTGCACCGAGACAATCGCGCCATCGCGTGCCGCCACCTGCTCGCACAGGCTGCGCAGTTGGTCGGCATCACCGTGATAAATTACCGCATCAAACTCGGCCGCCAGCGCATCCTTCACCAGCTTGACGTGCGCCTGCACCTCCGCCGGTAACGACTGGCGCAGCGCACGATGCAGTTCATCATCCTGCCATAGCGCCTGGCTGCCGACGCTGGTCACCGCCGCCAGCTGGATCAGCGCATCTTCTTCATTATCTGCCATGCACAGCACATGTTCGCGTGGCAGCAGGGTGAAGGTGTTGCGTTCACCGGTTGGACCCGGCAGCAGACGCACGGTGCCGGCCTGCGCCAGCTCGTCGTAACGCTGGCACAGCGCCAGCAGTTCAGGTTTATCTTTTGCCCACTGCTGCAGCGCCTGATGCGCGCGCATCAGTTCCGCACGCACCGAGCTGTCGACCGGACGCTCAGCATCCTGGCGATCAAAGGTGATGCGCAGCGCACCGTCTGGACGATTGGCCAACAGGCGATAGAGATAGAGCGGACCACCGGCTTTCGGCCCGGTACCGGACAAGCCTTCGCCGCCGAACGGCTGCACGCCGACCACCGCGCCGACCATATTACGGTTGACGTAGAGGTTGCCGACTTTGGCGTTCGCTGTCACCTGCGCGATGGTTTCATCAATGCGCGTATGTACGCCGAGCGTCAGGCCGTAACCCGAGGCATTAATCTGCTCAACCAGCTGCGGCAGCGTGCTGCGCGAGAAACGCACCACGTGCAGCACCGGGCCAAACACCTCTTTATCCAGATCGCTCACCTTATCCAGCTCAATCAAGGTTGGCTTGATAAAGGTGCCGCTGTTCCACTCTTTGCTATCCTGTGGATTCTCCTGCGCTGCCTGGTAGACGTTGAAACCTTTATTACGCAGCGCCTGAATGTGACGTTCTATATTGGCTTTCGCTTCGGCATCAATCACCGGACCAATGTCGGTCGACAGACGTTCCGGGTTACCCATGCGGCACTCGGCCATCGCGCCACGCAGCATTTTCAGCGTGTGGTCAGCCACATCATCCTGCACGCAAAGCAGACGCAGCGCCGAGCAGCGTTGACCGGCGCTATCAAACGCCGAGGCAACGATATCCACCACCACCTGTTCGGTCAGCGCCGACGAATCGACGATCATCGCGTTCATGCCGCCGGTTTCGGCGATCAGCGGCGTTGGGCGACCCTGCGGATCCAGACGACCGGCCAGATTGCGTTGCAGCAGCGTGGCGACGGCGGTTGAGCCGGTAAACATCACGCCACGCACGCGCTCGTCGCCGGTCAGTTGTGCTCCGACGGTTTCGCCCTGGCCCGGCAGCAGTTGCAGCACACCCGCTGGCACGCCAGCATCCAGCATAATTTGTACCGCCTGCGCGGCAATTAACGGCGTCTGCTCAGCCGGTTTCGCCAGCACGCTGTTACCGGCCGCCAGCGCGGCAGCAATTTGTCCGGTGAAAATCGCCAGCGGGAAGTTCCACGGGCTGATGCACACCACCGGGCCGAGCGGACGATGGGTTTCATTATCGAAATCATCGCGCACCATGCCGGCGTAGTAGTAGAGGAAATCGACCGCTTCACGCACTTCGGCAATGGCGTTGTTGTAGGTTTTACCGGCTTCACGCACCAGCAATCCAATCAGCTGCTGCATCTGGCCTTCCATCGCTTCGGCAGCACGCTCGAGAATGGCGGCGCGCTCCTGCGGTGGCGTGGCGAACCAGATTGGACCGGCGTTCACTGCCGCATCCAGCGCGTCTGACACTTCGGCTTCGCTCGCATCACGCACGCTGCCCACCACATCCGCCGGCGCGGCAGGATTGAGTACCGGGCGGCTCACGCCTGCACCTAATTCACCTTCGACCAGCGGCTGCGCGATCCACGGCTGGCTGGCGCTGTTGAGGAGCGCGCTAGACAGCGATGCCAGGCGATGTTCGTTGGCCAGATCGAGACCGGCAGAGTTGGCACGCTTCGCGCCATACAGGTCGCGCGGCAGCGGAATTTTCGGATGCGGTAAACCGATAGCGCCCTCTGCAGCGCCCATCTTCTCCACGGCGGCAACCGGATCGGCCACCAGCTCATCCAGCGGCAAGGTGTTATCGGCGATGCGGTTAACGAATGAGGTGTTGGCACCGTTCTCCAGCAGACGACGCACCAGATAGGCCAGTAGCGTTTCGTGGGTGCCGACCGGTGCGTAGATACGGCACGGACGATTAAGTTTGCCGTCAGCGACTTTGCCCACCACCTGCTCATACAGTGGTTCACCCATGCCGTGCAGGCACTGGAATTCATACTGGCCGGGATAATAGTTGTTACCCGCCAGCTGATAAATTGCCGCCAGCGTATGCGCGTTGTGGGTGGCGAACTGCGGGTAGATCAGGTTTGGCACCGCCAGCAGTTTGCGTGCACAGGCCAGATAGGAGATATCGGTGTAAACCTTGCGCGTATAGACCGGATAACCTTCCAGGCCGTCGATCTGCGCGCGTTTGATTTCGCTATCCCAATAGGCGCCTTTTACCAGACGGATCATCAGGCGGCGGCGGCTGCGTTGGGCCAGGTCGATCAGCGAATCAATCACAAACGGGCAGCGCTTCTGATAGGCCTGAATCACAAAGCCAATGCCGTTCCAGCCTTCCAGTTCCGGCTCGAAGCACAGCTTCTCCAGCAGATCGAGCGACAGCTCCAGACGATCCGCCTCTTCGGCATCGATGTTGATACCGATGTCATAGGAGCGCGCCAGCAAGGTTAACGATTTGAGGATCGGATAGAGCTCGTCCATCACGCGCTCATACTGCGCGCGGCTGTAGCGCGGATGCAGTGCCGACAGCTTAATCGAGATGCCCGGACCTTCATAAATGCCGCGCCCGTTGGAGGCTTTGCCGATGGCGTGAATCGCCTGCTGATACGACACCAGATAGGCTTTGGCATCGCTGGCGGTCAGCGCCGCTTCACCCAGCATGTCGTAGGAGTAGCGGAAACCTTTCTCCTCCAGCTTGCGCGCATTGGCCAGCGCTTCAGCGATGGTTTCGCCGGTGACAAACTGCTCGCCCATCAGGCGCATCGCCATATCCACGCCTTTGCGGATCAGCGGCTCGCCGCTCTTGCCGATAATGCGGTTAAGCGAGCGCGACAGATTGGCTTCGTTATGGGTGGACACCAGACGACCGGTAAACAGCAGGCCCCAGGTTGCCGCGTTGACAAACATCGACGGGCTGCGACCGAGGTGCGACTGCCAGTTACCGTTGCTGATTTTGTCGCGGATCAGCGCATCGCGCGTTGGCTTATCCGGGATGCGCAGCAGGGCTTCCGCCAGGCACATCAGCGCCACGCCTTCCTGTGACGAGAGCGAGAACTCCTGCAGCAGGCTTTGCACCATGCCTGCGCGGCCGGTTGCACCTTTCTGATGCCGCAGCTTATCGGCAAGGCTATAAGCCAGCTGATGGGTTTTCTCCGCCAGCGGGGCAGGGAGACGCGCCTGTTCCAGCAGCATCGGCACCGCATCCGTTTCCGGACGACGCCATGCGGCGGTGATCGCCGAGCGGCTCACCGACTGCGGTAAAATGTGTTCGGCGAAGTCGAGGAAAGGCTGCAGCGCCTCTTCTGGCACGCCTTCATCACCGGCGGCATCGATCAGCAGTTGCGGAATTTCTGGCACGGATTCACCGGCTTCCAGCTGCTCCAGATAGTTAAAAATCGCCTGCTTGATCAACCAGTGTGATGTGCGGTCAAGCTTCTGTGCTGCCAGTTTAATGCGGTCGCGGGTGGCCTCATCCAGCTTCACCCCCATGGTCGTACTTGCCATGATGTCCTCGTCCTCGAAATAGTGGTTCAATGCTTGCGTGGCAGCAATATCACCCATGTTGCAACTTTGTGCAACCGTGTTAAATGTGACCCAGGCTGCACGTTTTAAACCGCTCCATCTGTTAACACGATAAAAGCGGCATGGAACTTGCTGCAAGAAGCTCGCCAATGTTGCAACCGGCGTCTACAAGACGGCTCTTGATTACATAAAAGTGCAACTCAAACTGTGAGCAAGTGCAACCTATCAGCACGCGATACGCGAAGTGAGGTGAAACCGGTGTGACAGCTGTGTTAAATGCATTGTGCGCGCCGCACCTTTGCGGCAGGATACCGCGCCTTAAGGGAAATCGCTTTCTCTGGATGCGGTTCAACCTTGTCGCTACCCCGTTCCGGTGGCGCAGGTTTTAAAAGATTTCTCTTGATGGATTAAATAATAAGTGGAGAGACTGATGAGTGTAAGCACACCGATGTTGGTGACTTTTGTAGTGTATATCCTTGGGATGGTGTTAATAGGATTCATTGCCTATCGTGCGACCAAGAGTTTTGACGACTACATTCTTGGCGGCCGCAGTTTAGGCAGCGTGGTCACCGCGCTCTCTGCCGGTGCGTCTGATATGAGTGGATGGTTATTGATGGGCCTGCCGGGCGCCATCTTCCTTTCTGGTATTTCTGAAAGCTGGATCGCCATCGGCCTGATTATTGGTGCATGGCTGAACTGGCGCATCGTTGCTGGCCGTCTGCGCGTGCAGACCGAACATCACGATAACGCGTTAACCCTGCCTGATTTCTTCTCCAGCCGCTTCGAAGATAAAAGCAAGCTGCTGCGTGTGATCTCGGCGGTGGTGATTCTGATCTTCTTCACTATCTATTGTGCTTCTGGCGTAGTGGCTGGTGCGCGTCTGTTTGAAAGCACCTTCGGTATGGATTATCAGACCGCGCTGTGGGTGGGTGCTGCAGCCACCATTCTGTATACGCTGGTGGGCGGTTTCCTCGCGGTGAGCTGGACCGATACCGTGCAGGCGAGCCTGATGATCTTCGCGCTGATTTTGACGCCGGTGATGGTGATTATCGCGGTAGGGGGATTGGACCATTCACTGGCAGTGATCGAAGCCAAAAGCCTCGAAAATCTCGACATGCTGAAAGGCTTGAACTTTGTTGCGGTGATATCGCTGCTCGGTTGGGGCCTGGGCTACTTTGGCCAGCCGCATATTCTGGCGCGCTTTATGGCGGCGGATTCACACCATACCATTCGTAACGCACGCCGTATCAGCATGACCTGGATGATCCTGTGCCTCGGCGGTGCGGTGGCGGTCGGTTTCTTTGGTATCGCTTACTTCCAGAACCATCCCGACCAGGCGGCGGGCGTGAGCCAGAACGGCGAACGTGTGTTTATCGAACTGGCGCGTATCCTGTTCAACCCGTGGATTGCCGGTATTCTGCTGTCGGCGATTCTGGCGGCGGTAATGTCGACCCTGAGCTGCCAGCTGCTGGTGTGTTCCAGCGCGTTAACGGAAGATTTGTATAAAGGCTTCCTGCGTAAAAATGCCAGCCAGAAAGAGCTGGTGTGGATTGGGCGCTTGATGGTGCTGGTGATTGCGTTGATCGCTATCGCACTGGCGGCGAATCCGGAAAACCGCGTACTCGGCCTGGTAAGCTATGCCTGGGCGGGCTTTGGTGCGGCCTTTGGTCCGGTGGTGCTGTTCGGCGTGTGCTGGAAGCGTATGACGCGCAACGGTGCGCTGGCCGGCATGGTGATTGGTGCGCTGACCGTACTGCTGTGGAAAGATTATGGCTACGCGGAGCTGTACGAAATCATTCCAGGCTTTGCCTTCGCCAGTATCGCCATCGTGGTATTCAGCCTGCTGGGTCGTGGTCCCTCTGAAGCCGCGCAGCAACGCTTTGCCGCCGCAGAAGCGCAGTATCAAAGCAAATAATTTGTAGGGTCGCCATTCATGGCGACCAGGTGCGCATAAATGCGCACCCTACGAATTCAGCATCGTTTCGTTGTAGGGTCGCCATTCATGGCGACCAGCCCAAATATTCCCCCTCTGCAAACCGCAAAAGCAAAATTAATTTCACGCAGTGACTTGTATTTCTCCCTTCGATAATGATAATCGATATCGTTCGCACTTTACGTTTTTTTACCTAAGTTTTACCCTTCTTAAAATTCAAGAGGTTGGTGATGTTCGTTCCGTTTCTCATCATGCTGCGCGAAGGTCTGGAAGCAGCGCTCATCGTCAGCCTGATTGCCAGCTATCTTAAACGCACCCAGCGCACCCAATGGTTCCCGGCGATGTGGGCGGGGGTATTTATTGCCGCCGCGCTATGCCTGGCACTCGGCATCTTCATTAATGAAACCACTGGCGAGTTCCCACAGAAACAGCAGGAGCTGTTTGAAGGCATTGTTGCCGTGGTTGCTGTGGTGATCCTTACGTCGATGGTGTTCTGGATGCGCAAAGTCTCGCGCAATATCAAAGCCACGCTGGAAAAATCGGTGGATACCGCGCTGCAGAAGCGGGGCGGCAGCGGCTTTCCGCTGGTGCTGATGGTCTTTCTGGCGGTGGCGCGTGAAGGGCTGGAGTCGGTGTTTTTCCTGCTCGCCGCCTTTACGCAAGACGTCGGCTATGCGCCGCCGATGGGCGCGGTACTCGGTCTGGCAACCGCCGTGGTGCTGGGCATGCTGCTTTACTATGGCGGCATTCGCCTCAATCTGGCGCATTTCTTCCGCTGGACCAGCCTGTTCATTCTGTTTGTTGCCGCAGGACTTGCCGCCGGCGCTATCCGCGCTTTCCACGAAGCCGGTTTATGGAATCATTTCCAGGACGTGGCGTTTGATCTCAGCAACACGCTCTCAACCCATTCGGTATTCGGCACGCTGCTGGAGGGTATTTTGGGTTATCAGGAGACGCCAAGCGTGAGCGAAGTGGCGGTGTGGCTGATCTACCTGATTCCGGCACTGCTGCTGTTTTTCTTCCCGGCGCGTCCTTCGGTCAACGCGGCACGCACCACACGCTGAATTCAATCAGGCGCGATGGCGCGCCTGTTCTTCCATGTAACAGGGATATCACTATGACGATTCGCTTCCGCCGCAAGGCGCTGTTGGTTGCTATGCTGGCGCTTTCCGGTGCCGCTGCTGCTGCCGTCCCGCAAGTCACGGTAACGGTGACCGACCAGCAATGTGAGCCGATGTCGCTCAATGTGCAGGCCGGTAAAACCCAGTTCATCATCAAAAATAACAGCCAGAAAGCGCTGGAGTGGGAGATTCTGAAAGGGGTGATGGTGGTGGAAGAGCGTGAAAACATCGCGCCAGGCTTCAGCCAGAAACTCACCGCGAATCTGGAAGCGGGGGAATATGACATGACCTGCGGCCTGCTCAGCAACCCGAAAGGAAAGTTGGTGGTCAGCGGTGACGCGAAGAAAGCGGCGACCGGTAAACCGGACGTGCTGGAGCTGGTTGGCCCCATCGCTGACTACAAAGTCTATGTGATGAATGAAGTGAAAGCGTTGGTAACCGGCACTAAAGCGTTTACCGATGCGGTGAAAGCCGGCGACATCGAGAAAGCGAAAGCGCTGTTCGCGCCAACGCGCGTGCATTACGAGCGTATCGAGCCGATTGCCGAACTGTTCTCCGACCTGGATGGCAGTATCGATGCGCGTGAAGATGACTTCGAGAAGAAAAACGAAGATCCGAAATTCACCGGCTTCCATCGCCTGGAGAAAATCCTCTTCGCCGATAACACCACCAAAGGTGCCGAAGCGTTTGCCACTCAGCTGAACCAGGACGTGCTGGATCTGCAAACCCGCATCAGCCAGCTGGCGTTCCCGCCAGCGAAAGTGGTCGGCGGCGCGGCAGGTCTTATTGAAGAAGTGGCTTCCAGCAAGATTTCTGGCGAAGAAGATCGTTACAGCCGCACCGATCTGTCTGACTTCCAGGCCAATATCGATGGCGCGCAGAAAATTGTCGATTTGCTGCGTCCGCTGCTGCAGAAAAACAACCCGCAGCTGCTGGCGAAAGTGGATGCCAACTTTAAGAAAGTGGACGGCATTCTCAGCAAATATCGCACCAAAGACGGCTTCGAGTCGTACGAAAAACTGACCACCGCTGACCGTAACGCGCTGAAAGGCCCGATTACCACGCTGGCGGAAGATCTCTCCCTGCTGCGTGGAACCTTAGGTCTCGACTGATCATGAGTAATAAAAATGACGCGGCGCAGCCGTCGCGTCGTCGCTTATTGCAGGGATTAGGCATGCTGGGCGGTGCGGCCGCCCTCAGCGGCGGCTGTCCGTTCCATAGCGCAGCCGCCGACAGCTTCTCTCCCGGCACGGTTACGCCTAACTCGCGTCAGCAGGCACAACCCTTTTACGGTGCGCATCAGGCCGGCATTATCACGCCGCAGCAGGCGTCAATGATGCTGGTGGCGTTTGATGTTTTGGCGAGTGATAAGGCCGACCTTGAGCGGCTGTTTCGCTTACTCACCGAGCGCTTCGCCTTCCTGACCCAAGGCGGACCCGCGCCCGCTGTGACCAATCCGCAACTGCCGCCCATGGATTCGGGCATTCTCGGGGCCGATATCGCGCCGGACAATCTCACCATGACCTTGTCGGTTGGCGCGTCGCTGTTTGACGAGCGCTTCGACTTGAGCAGGCAAAAACCGGCCCAGCTGCAGACCATGACGCGTTTCCCCAATGATTCGCTGGATGCAGAACAGTGCCACGGCGACCTGTTATTGCAGATCTGCGCCAACACGCAGGATACGGTGATCCATGCGCTGCGTGACATCATCAAGCACACACCTGATTTGCTGGCGGTACGCTGGCGGCGCGACGGTTTTATTGCCGACCATGCCGCACGCAGCAACGGCAAGGAGACGCCGATCAATCTGCTGGGATTCAAAGACGGCACCGCTAATCCCGACACCCATAATCCGGCGTTGATGAACCAGCTGTTGTGGGTCACCGACGAGCAGCAGGAGCCGGCATGGACGCGCGGCGGCAGTTATCAGGCGGTGCGCATCATCCGTTTCCACGTCGAGATGTGGGATCGCACGCCGCTTGGCGAGCAGCAAACCATTTTTGGCCGCGAGAAGTTATCCGGTGCACCGCTCGGCATGAAAAACGAGCATGACGTACCGGATTACAGTAAAGATCCCGATGGTGATTTGATTGCGCTGGATGCGCATATTCGTCTCGCCAACCCGCGTACGCCACAAACCGACAGCAGTTTGATGCTGCGGCGCGGTTACAGCTATTCCAGCGGCATTACCGGTTCGGGTCAGTTGGATATGGGTTTATTGTTTGTGTGTTATCAGCACGACTTAGCCAAAGGCTTTATTACCGTACAGCAACGTTTAAATGGCGAAGCGCTGGAAGAGTATATACGCCCGATTGGCGGCGGTTACTTTTTCGCCTTACCTGGCGTCGTGGATGAAAAACATTATCTCGGACAACCTTTATTGCAAGACTGATTAATAAATGCACAACGCCTGCATGCCAGATTGCGCCGCAGGCTTTTTTGTTACGCATTCCTTAAACTTTCCCCTGGTTGTAGCCGCTTCCGAATGTTCCTAAAAAGGATGGTTTATCTCCAATAAACCATCCTTTTGATAATTATGATAAATTTAATTTAAGTTAAACGCGCTCAGGCTTCGCTTATCATTTTTTCTTTGCGGGGAAGTAAAATTACTGTTGCAAACCACCGCAAATATGATGCACTTTATTCATAAGCGTTGTCAGTTGTGTGGCTAAGCCACTGGAGTTCGCGCATGATTCGTTCCTCGCTGGGACAGTTAAATAGTTTCAACACACGCAGTACACTGCGGGGGATTTCTTCCCTCAAAAGCAACCTCTCTTCATTTAAAACTTCGTTCTCGTTCAATCTCAGTTTCTTTACCGGTGCGCGCCTGCGTTTCGGCGCTGATGCACACCATTCTCAATGGCTCGAAAACGGCTTACAAGGAAGCCAGATAAACCTCTAAAGCGTTCAAGTCATCGCCGCGGGTGATCCGCCGCGATAAATGAAACCAACTGTAAGGTGCCACTATGGGAAGACAGAAAGCAGTGATCAAAGCACGTCGTGAAGCCAGACGCGTTATTCGTAGCGACTCTCGCAGTCACCGTCAGCGTGAAGAAGAATCGGTCACTTCGCTGGTGCAGATGGGTGGGTTGGATTCGATTGGTATGGCACGTGATGCACGTGACCGCGGGCCGATTGAAGCCAGAAATGAAGCTCAGGCACACTATCTCCATGCCATAGAATCGAAACAGCTTATTTTCGCTACCGGTGAAGCCGGCTGCGGAAAAACCTGGATTAGCGCAGCCAAAGCGGCTGAGGCCCTGATCAATAAGGACATCGAAAGGATTATTGTGACGCGCCCGGTTCTGCAGGCGGATGAAGATCTCGGTTTCCTTCCCGGAGACATTTCCGAGAAATTCGCGCCTTATTTCCGACCGGTATATGACGTTCTGGTTAAACGTCTCGGCGCTTCCTTTATGCAATACTGCCTGCGGCCCGAAATTGCCAAGGTAGAGATCGCGCCCTTCGCATACATGCGCGGACGTACCTTTGAAAATTCGGTGGTGATCCTTGATGAGGCACAAAACGTCACCGCCGCACAGATGAAGATGTTCCTGACGCGCCTGGGTGAAAACGTGACGGTTATCGTCAACGGTGATATCACCCAGTGCGACCTGCCGTCCCATGCTAAATCGGGTCTTGCCGATGCGTTAGCGCGCTTCGAAGAAGATGAGATGATTGGCGTGGTGCGTTTCGGCAAAGAGGATTGCGTCCGTTCAGCGCTGTGTCAACGCACGCTGCACGCTTACAGTTAACCGTTTGATTGAGAATGTAGCTAAGCAAAACCCGGCGCAAGCCGGGTTTTTTTTATCGCTAAAAGCGAGTTTGATCATTATTAGTCATTTATTCTCAAAAACAGCTTTTACTAAATAAAGCCAAAGCATTCTGGCAATTATAAATTCATTTTTTATTTATTAGCCACTGCGCATTGCTATCAATAATTCAGCTGGGTTGTGATATTCCACTCTAAAAGAGTAAAGGTATTTACAAACAGTGTTTCTTGATGATTTTGGTGAGTTTGATATTTTTTTCTGTTGATGGTTCTCTTTTTATTCAAATAAAAAACAACAACCAAGACCGATCTTGTACCACTCCAAGACCCATCCGCTATACCTTAATTCAAGGGAAGTGGCCACCCACCTGCAGTAGCGATGCATCGAATTAAATTAACTCAACGACGCTTTTCTATTCAGGAATAGTTAATATGAAAAATCCATTTATTTTATCTGCGGTAATCGCAGTCTCATCGCTAACAACCTTTGCTCACGCTAGCGATGGTACGATAAATGTGACGGGAACGATTTCAGATACAACCTGTACCATCAATGCCGGTAGCGTATCCATCGACGTCGATTTCGGCACCATTTCTTCAAGAGCTTTTACCGGTCCGGGTTCTACCGCCGGTATTGAACCTATTAAAATTGATTTTGATTCTTGCCCTGCATCCATTAACAGCGCCGCCGTTAGCTTTGATGGCACCAGCGATGCGGTTAACAGTAATTTATTTGCGCTAACCTCCACAGCTCCAGCGACCGGTGTCGCGGTCGGTCTGTATGAAGCTGATGGTGCAACTGAGATTCCTTATGGCTCAACGTCAAAATCAGTTCCTCTGACGACAACCGGCGGCACATTAAGTTATTTCGCCAAATATGTGCAAACTACCACGCCAATAGCGGCAGGTAGCGCTGACACTGTGATTAACTTTACCGTTAAATATTAATCGCTTTATTGAGATGCAGGATGCTTATTACGCATCCTGCACAGGCGACATATCGGGTAAGCAGGATATAACCTATGTTAGTAAAAACTTTCCGCTATGCAGTGGGCGTACTGTTATTGATTAGCGGCATCGCCCACGCTGGCGTTTCGCTTGGCGGCACGCGTGTGGTTTACGAGGCAGCAAAAAGCGAGAGCAATATCTCTGTTAAGAACTCAGAGAAAAAAAGTTTTCTGATTCAATCGTGGGTTGAAACAGAGGATCATATTAAGACCAATGCATTTATTGTCACACCGCCGCTTTTTCGCTTAAACGGTGAACAGGAAAATGTGTTGCGTATCATTAAATCTAATGTGCCACTTCCACAAGATAAAGAGTCACTTTTTTGGTTGAACGTTAAAGCGATCCCTGCATCAAATAAAAATAGCCAGAATGAAGTGTTAATTGCGGTCAAAACGCAAATAAAGTTATTTTACCGACCAGTGGCATTAACAGGCGCTGCCGCTGATGCTTATAAATCGCTGAAAATAACACGCACAGGCAATCAACTTATTGTAGAAAATCCAACTGGCTACTTTGTCTCTTTTTATAGCTTGAGTGTTGGCGCGAACAACATAAAAGATCCGGGCTACATCGCACCGAAAAGTAAAAAGAACTATGTCATTCCTGCAGGTGCAGCGGGGAAAGTGAGTTGGAAGGCGATTGGCGACTACGGAAATATCACGGCTGAAGCCACATCAAAATAATGATGTGCCATGAGCGTTGACACGACTGCAGCGACCCGTGGTGGGTATTAAGTGGAGATAATAATATGCGAGTGTTATATGTTTCGAAAACAGTAACATTACAGCTTATTTTTTTGCTAGCACTCAGCTCAGATATCTATGCAGAAGAGTATTTTAACCCTGCAGCACTGGAACTGAGCGATGCTGAGCGAGAGTCCGTAAATCTGGATCTTCTGTCAAAAAATGATACGCAATTGCCCGGTCGTTACCGTGTCGGTGTCAATGTTAATGAGAAGTTTATTGCAGCGCAGGACATTAACTTTGTTTTGCTTGGCCATCAATTGCACCCAGAGTTAACGGTGAGTGACTTACAGCGATACGGTGTGAAAATTGATGCCTTTGCGGCATTGAAATCCCTTAATGCCGAACACCCTATCGGTGAGATGAGTCATTACATTCCCGACGCCAGCACACAATTTGATTTCAATACTCAGCAACTGAATATCAGTATTCCTCAGGCGGCACTCAATCAAACCTCACGCGATTATATTGATCCCAGCGAATGGGATCGAGGCATACCCGCATTGCTCCTGAACTACAGTGCCAATGCCGCTAACGCTGTGAATAAAAATCATGCCGCCTCAAATAATTCTCGCTTCCTCAATCTGAGAAGTGGGGCTAACTGGGGGGCATGGCGCTTAAGGAATTATTCAACCTGGTCTGATAATAATAGTGCGCAGCAATGGAATACTATCAGTACCTATGTTCAGCGTGACATCCAACCGTTAAAGTCGCAGCTTATTGCCGGTGACAGTTTCACCCCTTCTGATATTTATGACAGCGTGCCATTTCGCGGTATTCAGTTGCTGTCAGACGACAATATGTATCCCGATAGTCAGCGCGGTTACGCGCCGGTGATACGCGGTATTGCACAATCAAATGCTCAGGTCTCAGTGAAGCAGAATGGTTATGTGATCTATCAAACCTATGTCGCACCAGGCGCGTTTGAAATTACCGATCTCTATCCCACCGCTACCAGCGGCGACCTTGAAGTCATGGTTAAAGAGGCCGATGGAACAGAGCGCGTTGCGGTGCAGCCTTATTCCGCCGTGCCGATTATGCTGCGTGAAGGTCGCGTGAAATATGGCATCTCTGCCGGTAACTTTCGCTCGACCTCAGCCTTAGCACGCGAACCTATTTTTACTCAAGGCAGCGTGATTTATGGACTTCCCTCTGCAACATCCGTTTATGCCGGCGTGATAGCGTCGCCCTCATACCTGTCAGGAATGCTGGGGGTAGGTCATGGATGGGGTGATTGGGGATCGTTGTCATTTGATGTGTCTCAAGCCGAAACCCAATTACCGGGAGCAACGGAAAAGAAGAGCGGGCAGTCATTTCGCGTCCAATATTCAAAAGATATTAATCGCCTGGGAACCAACTTTACCCTGGCAAGTTACCGCTATTCCACTCAAGGATTCTATGACTTTAAAGAGTCAAATGAGATCAATGCTGATGCATCGAACGATGAGCGTCTGCAGGTCTACAGCAATAAACGCAGCCGAACTCAGGTTAATATCAACCAGCGAATATTTGATGCCGGCAATGTTTTTATTACGGGCCTGCAGCAGGATTATTGGGGGCGTAAGGGTTCTGAACGTAGCGTAAATATTGGCTGGAATGCCAGCTTACAGCATATTTCCTATGGGTTGAGTTACGGCCTGAATAAGACGCCGTTAGCAAAGGGTACAGAGCAATTATTTGCCTTCAATATGCAAATTCCGCTGAGCAAGGGTTTGTCCAACAGTCGCCTGAGTTACTCGATTGATACCAGCGATCGCGGTCGCACCGCCCAGCGTGTTGGCATCAGCGGCACGGCGCTGGAGCAAAACAACCTTAATTATGATCTGCAACAGAGCTATGCCAGCCAGGGAACCGGCTACGGCGGCAATACATCTGTGAATTATCGTGGCACTTATGGTCAGGTGAATGCGGGATACAGTTATGGACGTGACACGCGGCAAATCAATGTCGGCGCTCAGGGCGGTGTGGTGGCACATCCCTGGGGCGTTACGTTATCTCAACCCTTAGGCGAGACGATGTTGCTGGTGCGCGCACCGGATGCAGACGGCGTCTCAGTCCAAAATCAAACCGGTATCAATACGGACCGGCGTGGCTACGCTGTGGTTCCCTACGCCACAAGCTATCGAAAAAATCGTATTGCGCTTGATCCGGCAACGTTCAAACAGGGTGTTGATATTGACACCACCGTAGCGACAGCCGTTCCGACACAAGGTGCCGTGGTGGTCGCCAATTTTGCGACACGCGTGGGACATCGCACCTTAATCACCCTAACTCAAGCGGGGCGGCCAGTGCCGTTTGGCGCGGAAGTGAGCTATCAGGCAGACAACGCTAAACCCGTTATCAGCATCGCCGGCACGCACGGTGAGACCTATTTAGCCGGTATGCCTGATAAAGGGGTGCTGATGGTGAAGTGGGGAGAGCAACCGCACCAGCAATGCCAGGCTGCTTTCACTATAGAGGTAAAGGAAGGTGAGCCGCTTCAATATGGCAGCGCCGTCTGTAGTTAACGCCATCAAGGAGGAAAAAATGAAGTCACTTCTTCACTGCTTGCTTTTATTATCAGGTTTATCAATGTTCGGCAGCAGTTGGGCGGCCTGTACCTCAGCCCCAGCCACACTCAATGTGGCGATGTCGCCACCGACAGCAGTCAGTTCACTTACGCCAATTGGCACGGTTATTAGCACTGGCTCCGTCAACTATCGTGTGACCTGCAGCGGAGTCGGCGCGAATACCGCAATGCTGCGCTCTGGTTTAAATACGGATTATGGTGCTTCACCCGTGCCTGGCGTGAGAAACACCTCCCTTGCCGGGATCGGCATCCGCTGGACCAATACCAGCAATGGAACGCCTTTTGTCTGGACTAACTATTCGATGTCGGACGGAAGCATTTATCGCGGATTAAACATTACGGGTGCGCGCGAGATGTCAGATCTTTTTGAATTGGTTAAAACCGGCCCCGTCACGTCAGGCACTACGACTACGTGGGTGCTCAATTATAACTGGCGGACAGGGACCGCCGGCGCGCAGACGCGTTTATTAACGGTGAATTTACCGGCTATGACGATTCCGGTTGCCACCTGTTCGCTGACGCAAACCGTAATCCCGGTCAATTTGGGCAATAAAATACCGCTAAAAACGTTCACCGGGCCGGGAAGTGTCTCTTCATCCGAAGGGTTCAACATCCCTTTAATCTGCGATCCTCAGGTGCCCGTAACAGTGCAATTCACTGGCACGCCAGCAGCGGGATTGCCAACGGTTCTGGCACTCAGCGCGGATAGTGTGGCGACCGGATTGGGCGTTCAGCTTGCCTATCATGATGTCCCCGTTACGCTTAATTCGGCGCTGGCTGTGGGTGACAGCGGAGCGGCAGGCGGCGTATACGACATTCCCTTTACGGCGCGTTTTTATCAAACGGCTGCGACGGTTACGCCGGGGTTAGCTCGGGCAGTCGCTACGTTCACCCTGACCTATAACTAACAGCGCCAAAGTGGACGGCTTGATTAACGTCACTCAGGCATGGCGCTGAATAAGCGGAAAAACCCGGCATAAGCCGGGTTTGTAGAGTGTTTCACTGCTCAGCCATCAATTATCATAAACATCTGATGCAATGGCGAGAGCGATTGCTGCTTACAGCTGAGACAGCGCGTTTTGCTCTTCCAGCTGATCAACCCACTGCACGTTGAGCGGTGCAAACTCACTGTTCACACCTTCCATCACCGAGCTATAAGCCATATCCGCCGGGCTAATCGTCAGTTCAACGCGTGCGTCCTCTGCCTGCGCTGCCATCAACACCGCATCGGCGTCAGCCAGCAGCAGCGCAGGCTCTGCCTGCATCAGCAAACTGCTGAAGGCATTCTTGCTGAAGGTGAAGCTTTCACTGTAGGCATCGCCCACTTTGATCATCAGGCTGTTAACACCATCGGGGAAGGTGGCAGGCGTGCCCCACTTACCATAGATGTTGGTATCGGCGCGGCCGTAAAACTCGCCATTGAGATAGATCTCGACGGTAGTGCCAGGCTGCGCAGTGCCATTAATCACAAAGCTGGTGGCCGCGGTAGCGCCGCCATCGGCAACGATGCCATTGGTGCTGAAGAGCGTATCGATGCTGAGATCGGCCGATGGGCCGGTGCCAGGCACTGGCGTTGGGGCTGGCGCTGGAGTCGGTTCTGGCGTCGGCTCAGGCGTTGGGGCTGGCGTTGGCTCAGGGGTCGGTTCCGGGGTAGGCTCCGGCGTTACCACCGAAGATGGCTGCACATCGATAGTGAATGGCTTACTGAACTGGCCGCGTGAAGCGATTTTCAGCTCGTTAATGCCCGTTGCCAGCGTTGGCTCGTAGCTCCATTTGCCCTCTGCATCAGCGGTGATCATGGCAATTTCACGACCATTCACATACAGCTGCACGATGGCACCGGGTACCAGCGTGGTGCCGGAAATCAGTACGCTGTTGCCATCGGTGCTGCCATCAGCCGGGATGCTGGCTTTGTCGCCGCCCAGATTGTTGACCGCAGTGATTGCCACTGCAGGCGCAGGCGTAGGTTCCGGTGCTGGCGTTGGCTCTGGTGTAGGTTCCGGCGTTGGCGCAGGTGCGACCGGTGTACCGGCAGGTTGCACATCAACAGTAAAGGCTGGGCTCCATTGACCACGTGAAACCACCTTCAGTTCATTGTTGCCGTTGGTCAGATTAGCGTCATAGCTCCATTTGCCCTCGGCGTCTGCGGTAACCATCGCAATCTCGCGACCATTAGCGAACAGCTGCACGGTGGCGTTAGGCTGAGCATTGCCAGAGATACGCACGCTGTTGCCATCGGTTGCGCCACCCGCAGGCACTGCTGCCTGCTCGCCGCTGAGGTTATTGATGCCGGTAATGGCTAAACCTGTTGGGGTAGGGGCAGGTGGCGTCACGGGATCAGGCGTGACAATCGGACCCGGGCCTGGCGTCGGTTCTGGCGTTGGCTCAGGTCGGGCCGGTTCAGCGGGTTTCATCCAGACGACAAAGCTGTCACTGGTCTGGCCCTGAGACATCACGCTGAACTCTTGCGCGCCCATATTAAGCGGCATGGTCGGGGTGTAGGTCCAGTTGCCGGAGGTATCAGCATCAACGACGCCAATAAAACGCCCATGCGCATAGATAAACACCATGCTATTCGGCGCTGCAGTGCCGTTCAGTTTTGGCGTGGTATCGTGGGAAGTGCCTAAAAATGAGATGGATTTTTCCACGTCGCCGCTGTTATCCAGCACGGAGGTAATGGTGGGTTTTACAAAGTGTGTGGTCATAAAGTTCCCTTTCGAGATAAGTCGAGCCGTCGGCTCAGGAGAAAGCACGCCCCGCAGGGCGTGCTGGTATCACGAAGATGATTAGCCTTGCGTCAGTGACTGATGCTCGTCTAACAGTTCGATGCTGAGTAGCGTGTTGGCCACCATGTCGCTGGAGAGCGCATCGTGCAGTGAAGAGTGCGCCATATCCGCTTCGCTGATGGTCAATGCCACGAAGCTATCCTGATCATCGCTCTCCGTTTGCGCGGCGAACAGCATCGCGTCGCCATCGGCCAGCAGCGATGAGATTTCAGGCCAAGGCGCATCGTCTGAGGTTTTGATGTTCAGAACCAAGCTATCGCTGGATTTTCCATCCTCATCGCGCGCAACGAAGCTGTGGGTGCCAGGCAGCAATGGTGTCTCAATGTTGATGGTCCATGATCCGTTCCAGTTACTGGTGGTGGTCGCAATCAGCTGGTTGTCCTGGTCATACAGTGAAATCAGCTTGTTAGGATTGCTGCCGCCGTGGAACGAAGGCATAGCATCATCAATGAAGCTGCCAGAAGGACGAACACCACGATAATCACCTACATCGTCATAGGCGATCATGTTCGGCGCAGGGTCGAGATCGCGGATATTGACGGTGAACGTGCTGCCCGAATTCCCGTACTCATTGGCTGCTGAGAATTCCCATTGGCCTGGTGACAGCGGTTCCTTCGGCGTAAAGCGCCAGTCGCCCTTGCTGTTGGTACGAGTGCTACCAATCACATTATTGTCGCCATCCAGAATGGTGATGATAACGTTCGGGCGAGCTCCGCCACCGTACAGTTCCGGCTGTGCGTCATCAGTCCAGCTGCCGCTGTTCATTAGCCATGGCATGGTGCCGACGCTGTCGTACGCCGATGTGATGTAAGGAACATTGAGGTACTGCTCAATGTTTTCTGGCATATCGATCGGGAATGCTGCCTGCTCAGGTTGTTCCGGCTGCGCTGGCTCTGCCAGATCCGGAATATAGTTGAAGTAAAATGCCTCGCTCCATTGACCTCTGGAAACGGCAAAGTAGGTATTTTCACCGACCAGGGCAGAGACGGTATGGCTCCAGTTGCCGTTGGCATCCGCGGTAATCACAATGGGCAGGCTTGAGTGAGAATCATAAATCTCAACCGTTGCACCAGGCTGTGCGATACCGTGCAGAACGAGTTCCGCATCACCGGCTGCACCCCCGTTCTCATGCATCTCACCATCCGCGAATAGCCCGGTGATCACCGGCGCATCTTCCAGCGTCAGGTAGAAGTTCTCGCTGGCCACGCCGTTTTCCACCACATAGATCTCGTTGCGACCTGGATTGAGGTTGATATCGACCTGCCAGATGCCCGACATATCCGCCTGCGCACTGCCCAGGTGTTGCCCGCCCACGTACACCTGAATAATGGCGTTCGGCGCAGAAACACCGCGCAATTGCGGGATGGCATCATCGGTGAAAGCATTGTTTTGTAATTGCCACGCAACGCCGTGGTCATCCTGTGCAATGAGGATCTGCGGTGCCGGTGAACCCTGAACGGTAACCGCGACCGCCTCGCTGAACTGACCATCAAGACCGATTCTCAGGCTATTTTCACCATCAAACAGCGCGGTGCTTACAATCCAGTCTCCCGTGCTCGCAACTTCAATGGTGGTCACTAGCTGATCGTTGAGATACAGCGTGATCATTGAACCCGCCGGCGCCTTACCGCTGAATACTGACTGACGTTCAGCGGTGGTGGTATTACCGTCGCTCAGCTCGTTGTGATAAACGATGCTCAACTCAGGGTTGGCAGGGTCAACCGGAATGACCGGATCAACCGGAAGGACGGGATCCACGGGTTCGACAGGGACAACTTCAGGTTGATAGGTCAGTTCAAATACGTCGCTCTCTGCGCCATTTGATTTAACCATGATGCGGTTAACGCCTTCGGTCAGCCTTGGGTTGAAGTACCAGAGCCCATTTCTGTCGGCATAAGTGGAATCAATCATGACGTCGTTAACCCAAAGCTGAACTCGCATGTGGGCTTCCGCAATTCCGCTTAGCTGAGGGGTAGCGCTCTGCGTGATATCACCAGTTTGTACCTGGGTAAAGTCATCGGCAAATACTGACCAGATTTCAGGCGCTGGCGTGGTTGCTGGACCTTCAAAGGGCTGATAGTCGACGACAAAAGGCTCACTTGATACGCCACGAGATACCACAACAATACTGTTTTGCCCCTCACTTAACGTCGCCCAATGATCCCATGCGCCATAATAGTTAGCCTGCTTGGTTTCAATCAGGTCACCGTTAATCCAGATTTCGATAAAGGCGAACGGATGGCTGGCCGTGCCCCTAATTTGCACCGTGTCGTCGTTGGTGGCTTCGCCAGTTTGCAACGTTTTGGGATCGTACTCATCGGCATAAACGTACGAGATCTCAGGTGCCGGCAAATTCAATGCTGGCACGTTCACCAGTACCGGCTCACTCTGCTGATCGCCAACGCGCACGGTCAGCATGTTGTCGCCTAACTGGAGATCAATAGCTTTATCCCATTCACCTTGTCCATTGGTAAGCGCGATACCTATTTCAGTATCACCCAACCAGATCTGCACCCATTGATTTGCTGGCCCTTTACCGAACAAGCGCACCTCAGCGCTTTCTGGTGAGGCATTTGGCTCAAGGATCTGGCCAGTGGCGAGATCACGAATCCCGGTGATGGCCAGCTCAGGTTCTTCCGGTTCGACCGGCACCACCAGTGGCTCATAGATAACCTCAAAGGGCTCGCTGGTCACACCCATCGACTTCACTACGATCTGGTTCAGACCCTCTTCCAGCGTTGGGGTGTAGCGCCATTCGCCGTAGCGGTTAGCATTAACGGTGCGCACCAGCTGATCGTTGATCCAAATCTGTACCAGCATATTAGCGCCGGCAATCCCACTCAGCTGTGGAGTTGCATCTTGCGTAGTGTCGCCTGACAGGATCGGGCCTGCGCCATTTTCATCGGCGAGCAGCTCGGTGATTTCCAGCGCCGGCGGTGGCGGGTTCTGGGTAGTGATGATGACCGCTTCACTCTGATTGCCAGCGTGTCTCACGGTAATACTATTTTCACCTTCCAGCAGATAGATTGGTGTACTCCAACGACCGTCGCTGCCGCTGTAAACATTGTTAACCAGTTGGTCGCCGATCCAGATCTGCACAATGGTACCGCGAGGACCGGTGCCGCTGAGGATCACATTGCGGCCGGTAATGGTGCCGTGCGGATCTACGGGGTTGCCTGTCAGGATATCCTGCATCTGGGTGATTGCCAGTGCGGGCTGCTCAGGAACAGCTGGCGGGGCATAGTAAATATCGTAAGGTTCGCTGGAAACACCCTGCGATTTCACCACGATCTGATTGCGACCTTCACGCAGCGTGAGGTGATAAGACCAGTTGCCGAAATTATCGGCCTGAACGGTATCGATGCGTCGACCATGCTGCCAGATTTCCACCTCAGCAAAACTGCCGGCGTTATGACCACGGATATATGGCGTGGCGTCATCGGTGCTATCACCGTTACCAATATGACCATGGCTGTTTTCATCAGCCCAGACAGAGGTAATGACCGGCACTGGCGGGGCTGGCGAAGCATAGTAAATATCGTAAGGTTCGCTGGAAACACCCTGCGATTTCACCACGATCTGATTGCGACCTTCACGCAGCGTAAGGTTATAAGACCAGTTGCCGAAATTGTCCGCCTGAACGGTATCGATGCGTCGGCCATGCAGCCAGATTTCCACCTCAGCAAAACTGCCGACGTTATGACCACGGATATATGGCGTGGCGTCATCGGTGCTATCACCGTTACCAATATGACCATGGCTGTTTTCA